>NZ_JBOFIN010000119.1:0-2471 GCF_051650185.1 Scandinavium sp. | reverse complement strand
TTGGTTACGGTAAAGCGCGTGAAGTTCCAGCAGCGATCCAGAAAGCGATGGAAAAAGCCCGTCGCAATATGATTAACGTCGCGCTGAACCACGGCACCCTGCAACACCCAGTTAAAGGTGTTCACACGGGTTCTCGTGTATTCATGCAGCCGGCTTCCGAAGGTACCGGTATCATCGCCGGTGGTGCAATGCGCGCCGTTCTGGAAGTCGCTGGAGTTCGTAACGTTCTGGCTAAAGCGTATGGTTCCACTAACCCGATTAACGTGGTGCGTGCAACTATCGATGGCCTGGAAAATATGAAATCTCCGGAAATGGTCGCTGCCAAGCGTGGTAAATCCGTTGAAGAAATTCTGGGGAAATAAACCATGGCAAAGACTATTAAAATTACTCAAACCCGCAGTGCAATCGGTCGTCTGCCGAAACACAAGGCAACGCTGCTTGGCCTGGGTCTGCGTCGTATTGGCCACACCGTAGAGCGCGAGGATACTCCTGCTGTACGCGGTATGGTCAACGCGGTTTCCTACATGGTTAAAGTTGAGGAGTAAGAGATGCGTTTAAATACTCTGTCTCCGGCCGAAGGCTCTAAAAAGGCGGGTAAACGCCTGGGTCGTGGTATCGGTTCTGGCCTCGGTAAAACCGGTGGTCGTGGTCACAAAGGTCAGAACTCTCGTTCTGGCGGTGGCGTACGTCGCGGTTTCGAGGGTGGTCAGATGCCTCTGTACCGTCGTCTGCCGAAGTTCGGTTTCACTTCACGCAAAGCAATGATCACAGCTGAAGTTCGTCTGTCTGATCTGGCTAAAGTAGAAGGCGACGTAGTTGACCTGAACACGCTGAAAGCAGCTAACATTATCGGCATCCAGATCGAATTCGCGAAAGTGATTCTGGCTGGTGAAGTAACCCGTCCGGTAACTGTTAACGGCCTGCGCGTGACTAAAGGCGCTCGTGCTGCTATCGAAGCTGCTGGCGGTAAAATCGAGGAATAAGTAGCAGATGGCTAAACAACCGGGATTAGATTTTCAAAGTGCCAAAGGTGGCTTAGGTGAGCTGAAACGCAGACTGCTGTTTGTTATCGGCGCGCTGATTGTGTTCCGTATTGGCTCTTTTATTCCAATCCCTGGTATTGATGCCGCTGTACTTGCCAAACTGCTTGAGCAACAGCGAGGCACCATCATTGAAATGTTTAACATGTTCTCTGGTGGTGCACTCAGCCGTGCTTCTATCTTCGCGCTGGGGATCATGCCGTATATTTCGGCATCGATCATTATCCAGCTTCTGACGGTGGTTCATCCAACGTTGGCGGAGATCAAGAAGGAAGGGGAATCTGGACGTCGTAAGATTAGCCAGTACACCCGCTACGGCACTCTGGTGCTGGCAATATTCCAGGCAACCGGTATTGCTACCGGTCTGCCGAATATGCCTGGTATGCAAGGTCTGGTGATTAATCCCGGCTTTGCATTCTATTTCACCGCTGTTGTAAGTCTGGTCACTGGAACAATGTTCCTGATGTGGCTCGGCGAACAGATTACTGAGCGTGGTATCGGTAACGGTATCTCAATCATTATCTTCGCCGGTATTGTTGCGGGACTCCCGCCAGCCATCGCCCATACTATCGAGCAAGCGCGTCAAGGCGACCTGCACTTCCTCCTGTTGCTGTTGGTTGCAGTATTAGTATTTGCAGTGACCTTCTTTGTTGTCTTTGTTGAACGTGGTCAACGCCGCATTGTGGTAAACTACGCGAAACGTCAACAGGGTCGTCGTGTCTATGCTGCACAGAGCACACATTTACCGCTGAAAGTGAATATGGCGGGGGTAATCCCGGCAATTTTCGCTTCCAGTATTATCCTGTTCCCGGCGACCATCGCGTCATGGTTCGGGGGCGGTACTGGTTGGAACTGGCTGACAACAATTTCGCTGTATTTGCAGCCTGGACAACCGCTTTATGTGTTACTCTATGCGTCTGCAATCATCTTCTTCTGTTTCTTCTACACAGCGTTGGTTTTCAACCCACGTGAAACAGCAGATAACCTGAAGAAGTCCGGTGCATTCGTACCAGGAATTCGTCCGGGAGAACAAACGGCGAAGTATATCGATAAAGTAATGACCCGCCTGACTTTGGTTGGTGCGTTGTACATCACTTTTATCTGCCTGATCCCGGAGTTCATGCGTGATGCAATGAAAGTGCCGTTCTACTTCGGTGGAACATCACTGCTCATCGTTGTTGTCGTGATTATGGACTTTATGGCTCAAGTGCAAACTCTGATGATGTCAAGTCAGTATGAGTCTGCATTGAAGAAGGCGAACCTGAAAGGCTACGGCCGCTAACAGGGCGCCCGAGAAGTTACGGAGAGTAAAAATGAAAGTTCGTGCTTCCGTCAAGAAATTATGCCGTAACTGCAAAATCGTTAAGCGTGATGGTGTCATCCGTGTGATTTGCAGTGCCGAGCCGAAGCATAAACAGCGCCAAGGCTGAT
>NZ_JBOFIN010000118.1:0-36729 GCF_051650185.1 Scandinavium sp. | reverse complement strand
GGTTGATGAGAGCTTTGTTGTAGGTGGGCCAGTTGGTAATTTTGAACTTTTGCTTTGCCACGGAACGGTCTTCGTTATCGGGAGGATGCGTGATCTGATCCTTCAACTCAGCAAAAGTTCGATTTATTCAACAAAGCCTTTGCCAGCTTGTGTGCGACCTTTGGCGGTCGTCAACGCGACTTATAATGTTTGATAACGCAGGAGGTTACTATGCGCTCATTACTCCTTTTCTTTTTAGGTGTACCCATTCCGATCATTATTCTGATTGCCTTGTTTGTCCATTGATCGGTACAACAGGCATAGCGCTTTAAAATAAATCGCTAACCTTACTTAACCTGAATACCGGTAAAGGTATTCAGGTTTTTTCGCCACCCCTTATCTCCCCTTTTACGTGTGGGAAACAGAAGATGAAACCGTTTCTTTAGATAAAAAATGCCATTCGGACAGAACCGCAACGTCGAGACTAACAAGGAAGAAGAGCAAAACATAACGCCGAAGCGTTATCATCCTGAAGTCTTGCAGTCTGGTACACCGCGTTCTGTTGGGTAAGACGTTCAGCCATCTGTAAATAGAGATCTTGCAACCTGCGAGGGA
Organism: Scandinavium sp.; assembly: GCF_051650185.1. Classification (GTDB taxonomy): domain Bacteria; phylum Pseudomonadota; class Gammaproteobacteria; order Enterobacterales; family Enterobacteriaceae; genus Scandinavium. The sequence goes on along the minus strand of NZ_JBOFIN010000118.1, from coordinate 36,135 downwards.
TGTGACCGTTTGTGATACTCAGGAGTGAAAAGCAAGTGAGGATGCCCGCAAGGCGCTGACGATTGTTGAAGAATCTGATTCGTTTTCCCCGCCACGAAATTTATCGATTTGCCTCTACACTTATATCAGGCTGACAGAAAGGAGATCGTGATGAAATTATGGCATGCGGTTACAGGGCTTACCGTTGCGTTAACGCTTGTTGCCTGTAAATCACCTACGCCACCAAAAGGTGTAAAACCCGTAGACAATTTCGAAGCCGAAAATTATCTGGGGAAATGGTATGAAATCGCTCGCCTCGATTATTATTTTGAACGCGGGCTCGATAATGTTACGGCTGAATACGCATTAAAAAAAGATGGCACGATACGGGTTGTGAATCGGGGATATGATCCAGAAAAAATGAAGTGGAAAGAAAGTGAAGGGAAAGCCGTATTTGTCGAGGCGAAAAACGTCGCTGCGCTCAAAGTCTCTTTCTTTGGCCCATTTTACGCTGGATATAATGTGATCGCAGTCGACAATGATTACAAATATGCGCTGGTGAGTGGTCAGAATCGGGAGTATCTTTGGATATTATCCCGAACGCCAGATATTCCGGTAAGTGTAAAAATTAAATACCTTGAGATTGCCAAAGCATACGGTTTCCCAATAAATAAACTCATTTGGGTTAAACACGATCGTAGCAGGTAACCGTTTGTAAAGACCTGCATTTTACAGGCCTCTCATTATTTCCATTTGTACTTATTGCTGTCTTCCCAGCTTTTCCTTTTTAACGCCGATTAATTTTGGGGTGCATGACGCTTAAAATGAATTTTTAGGATTGTTCTTTAGCAGAATGTGGTTTGTCGGACTGTTAATTTCACGCTGTTTTTTTATTAAGGTTACTTGGGGCAATAATTTCATCGCGGTTCTTTCATTGCGAATGCTGTAGGTGAACTAAGCTGATGCTGTATCACACCGATAAGAAACCCTGAGGAGCCTTTGATGAGCAAGCATACCGATAAGCACACGACTAACGACGCTGGGATCCCGGTTGCCAGCGATGAGCACTCTCTCACCGTCGGAGCCGATGGCCCTATTCTGCTTCACGATCATTACCTTATTGAGCAAATGGCGGCCTTCAACCGGGAGCGCATTCCTGAACGCCAGCCTCATGCCAAAGGCAGCGGCGCTTTTGGGCATTTTGATGTTACAGAAGATGTCAGCCAGTACACGCGAGCCAGTGTATTCCAGCCGGGTGAGAAAACGGAGGTGGTGGTTCGCTTCTCAACGGTGGCGGGCGAGCGCGGCAGCCCTGATACCTGGCGCGACCCACGCGGATTCGCCATTAAGTTTTACACCAAAGAAGGCAACTTTGATTTGGTAGGGAACAACACGCCGGTATTCTTTGTCAGGGATCCCATGAAGTTTCAACATTTCATCCGTTCGCAAAAGCGTCGCGCTGATAACAATCTTCGCGATCATGATATGCAGTGGGATTTCTGGACATTATCGCCGGAGTCAGCGCATCAGGTTACCTACCTGATGGGTGACAGGGGGATCCCCAAAAGCTGGCGTCATATGAACGGCTACTCCAGCCATACCTATATGTGGGTAAACGCCGAGGGAGAAAAGTTCTGGGTCAAATACCATTTTGAGTCCGATCAGGGCGTTGATTTCCTCACGCAGGATGAAGCTGACAAGCTGGCCGGACAGGACGGCGACTATCACGTCCGCGACCTGTTTAGCGCCATCAAAAAAGGGGATTTCCCAAGCTGGACCCTGTACATGCAGATCATGCCAATGGCAGAGGCAGAACACTACCGCTTCAATCCCTTCGACTTAACCAAGGTCTGGCCTCATGGAGATTACCCCTTGATTAAAGTGGGCAAACTCACGCTCGACCGCAATCCAACAGACAATCACGCGCAAATTGAACAGGCCGCCTTTGAGCCTAACAACCTAGTGCCCGGCACCGGTCTGAGCCCTGACAAAATGCTGATTGGTCGTATTTTTGCCTACGCGGATGCTCACCGGGCGCGTTTGGGCGTGAACTACAAGCAGATCCCGGTGAATGCCCCTCATTCCCCCGTCAACAGCTACAGTAAAGATGGCGCTATGCGCATCACACCTGTCAGCGACCCGGTTTATGCGCCTAATTCGAAAAGGGGACCGTCGGCCGAAGGTAACACGCTTCCGGAAGATTCAACCTGGCCTGTTCAGGGAGAAATGGTTCGCGCCGCTTACACGCTTCGTAAGGATGATGATGACTTTGGGCAGGCAAATACGCTAGTCAATAAGGTCATGGACGAGGCCGCGCGTGAAAGGCTTGTCGATAATGTTGCCGGACACCTTCTCAATGGCGTTGAAGAGCCGGTTCTTTCACGAGCATTCGACTACTGGACACAGATCGATGCCGGTATTGGGGCTCGCATTAAACAAAAAGTGATGAGTAAAAAATCCGCATCCTGAAGCTTCTGTTAAGCGCCTTCGGGCGCTTTTCACATTGCCGCCGCTCCCGCCAGGCATGGCTTATTGAGGATGGACCCCTACTCGTTGGATGCCCAACTTTCGGAGTTCACTTCAGTATCTCTTTTGAACCCGATCAGGCTTCCAGATCCGCCATATCGCCTTTTTCCTGTAGCCAGTTACGGCGGTCTTCAGAACGTTTCTTGGCAAGCAGCATGTCCATCACTGCGTCCGTCTGCTGGTCTGCCTCATCATCGATAAACAGCTGAACCAGGCGGCGGGTATTCGGATCGAGCGTCGTTTCACGCAGCTGCAGCGGGTTCATTTCGCCCAGACCTTTAAAGCGCTGCACGTTCGGTTTGCCTTTCTTACGCTTGAGCTGATCCAGCACGCCTTCTTTTTCCTGCTCGTCGAGTGCGTAATAAACCTCTTTGCCGAGATCGATACGGTACAGCGGCGGCATGGCGACGTAGACGTGTCCGGCTTTCACCACGTGACGGAAATGTTTGACGAACAGGGCGCACAGCAGCGTGGCGATGTGCAGACCATCGGAGTCCGCATCCGCGAGGATACAGATTTTGCCGTAACGGAGCTGACTCAGATCGTCGCTGTCCGGATCGATACCGATCGCCACGGAGATATCGTGCACTTCCTGCGAGGCCAGCACTTCGTCAGAAGAGACTTCCCAGGTGTTCAGGATCTTCCCTTTCAGCGGCATGATCGCCTGATATTCACGATCGCGCGCCTGTTTGGCGGAGCCGCCCGCCGAGTCCCCTTCCACCAGGAAAAGTTCAGTGCGGTTGAGATCCTGCGCGGTGCAGTCTGCCAGTTTACCTGGCAGTGCCGGGCCACTAGTCAGCTTCTTACGCACCACTTTCTTGGCGGCGCGTAAACGGCGCTGAGCGCTGGAAATGGCCATTTCGGCGAGCATTTCTGCGGCCTGCACGTTCTGGTTCAGCCACAGGCTGAAGGCGTCTTTTACCACACCAGAAACGAACGCCGCGCACTGGCGCGAAGAGAGACGTTCTTTGGTCTGCCCGGCAAACTGCGGATCCTGCATTTTCACCGACAGCACGTAGGCACAGCGATCCCAGATGTCTTCCGCCGACAGCTTCACACCACGCGGCAAAATGTTGCGGTATTCGCAGAACTCACGCATCGCATCAAGCAAGCCCTGACGCAGGCCGTTGACGTGGGTGCCGCCCTGCATGGTTGGGATCAGGTTGACGTAGCTTTCCGTCAGCAGCTCCCCGCCTTCCGGCAGCCACAGCAGCGCCCAGTCTACCGCTTCGGTATCACCGGCAAAGCTGCCGACAAACGGTTTTTCTGGCAGCAACGGCAGGCCGTTGACGGCTTCGCACAGATAGTCATTCAGACCGTCCGCGTAGCACCAGGTTTGCTCGCTGTTATTGACCTTGTCTTTAAAGACGATTTCTACGCCCGGGCACAAAACAGCTTTGGCTTTCAGCAGGTGTGTCAGGCGTGAAACGGAGAAACGCGGACTGTCGAAGAAGCTTTCATCAGGCCAGAAGTGAACGCTGGTGCCGGTGTTGCGTTTACCGACGGTGCCGGTGACGTGTAAATCTTCCACCTTGTCGCCGTTTTCAAACGCCATGGTGTAAATCTGGCCGTCGCGACGCACGTTAACTTCCACGCGTTTTGACAAGGCGTTAACGACCGAAATCCCCACGCCGTGCAAGCCGCCGGAGAACTGGTAGTTTTTGTTGGAGAATTTACCGCCCGCATGCAGCCGACAGAGGATCAGCTCTATGGCCGGGACGCCCTCTTCCGGGTGAATGTCCACAGGCATGCCGCGCCCGTCGTCGATAACTTCCAGCGACTGGTCGGCATGTAAGATAACTTCCACGCGTTTAGCATGGCCTGCCAGCGCCTCATCCACACTGTTATCAATCACTTCCTGACCTAAGTGGTTAGGACGTGTGGTATCGGTGTACATCCCCGGGCGGCGGCGAACTGGCTCAAGCCCGGTGAGTACCTCAATGGCATCAGCATTATAAGAAGATTGCGTCATGGTATGTTCACGAATTGTACGGGCTGTTTAACGCAGCCCTAAGAAATTGATAATCTGTGTGAAATGATCTTCAAAGCCGATAAATGCGTGATTACCGCCTTCCTCGACCGTCTGGCGGCAGGAGGCGAAGTAGTCCACAGCCTGGCGGTAATCAAGCACTTCATCACCCGTCTGTTGCAATAACCAGATAAGATCCGGCGCTTCGAGCGGGTCGATTTGCATCACTTTCAGATCGTAAATATGGCGTGACTCTAGCACATATTGCTGCCCGGTGTAGGGATTCTCGTTATGCCCGAGGTAGCCTGTTAGTAGCTCAAACGGACGCACCGCAGGGTTGACAACCACGGCTGGCAGCATAAAGCATTGTGACAGCCAGGTGGCGTAATAACCCCCCAGCGATGACCCCACAATCCCCAGCGGTTCGCCGCCGTGTTGCAGGACCAGTTTCTCCAGCAGCTCTGCAGCTTCCGCCGGAAATGCCGGAAGCTGCGGAATGACCATCTCGATGCCGGGATGGTGTTCCGCAAGCCACGTTTTCATAGCCGTGGCCTTTGCGGAACGCGGCGAGCTGTTAAATCCGTGGAGATAAAGAAGCGTAGACATCAGTATCCTTCTGAAGCGGTATCCGGGCGGAACTGCGAGCCATCAAGGCGACACACCTCGGTGGTCAAGGTGCCATCAGCATGCAGTTCCAGCCAGCGCCAACCTGGCGCAATAGTATCTAGCGTAAAGTTCGCACAGTGTGGTTTAAACTGAACGCAGGTAGACGGGGTCGCCATCATTCGACGGCCATTCCAGTCGACATCCATCTCCTGATGGATATGACCGCAAAGCAGATTTTTCACCCGCGGGAAACGCATCAGCACACGATCCAGCGCCCCAGCGTTACGCAAGCTGTGTTGATCCAGCCAGCTGCATCCCGCCGGAAGAGGATGATGATGCAACAGTAACAGCGTGTTGCGCTCCGGAGACTCTGCCAGCCTTTGTTCCAGCCAGTCGAGCTGAAAGTCGCTTAGCTCGCCGTGGGGGACACCAAACACCTGGCTGTCGAGCATCAGAATTTGCCAGTGCTCACCGGCAATAACCTGTTTGGCTGGCGAAATGCCTGCATCCTGTAATGCGCTGTACATCGCAGGCTGGAAATCGTGGTTGCCGGGCAACCAGACGCAGGGCGCAGCGAAGCCCGCGATGCCTTCAGCAAAATGCTGATAAGCCGCGGACGAATGATCCTGTGCTAAATCCCCTGTGGCGACAACGAGATCGCACTCACGTTGCGAGGCGCGGATGGCCGCCAGAACTGCCTGATAGCTTTCCCAGGTGTTCACCCCTAACAACGTTTCATGTTTTTCAGCAAACAGGTGAGTATCAGTAATTTGTAAGACTCTGACCCTGGCCCCACCAGCCAGTGAGAGATTTAACAGGCTTTCCAAATGGTGTCCTTAGGTTTCACGACGCTAACAAACCGGAATCGCCATCGCTCCATGTGCTAAACAGTACCTCAGCCAGTCGGCTAAAAACTGGTTAATTTGATGCTTTTCGTCGCGTTGATGCAACTTTTTATTCGGGTAATCATACCGTGCTTTAAAGCGAAAGATCTGCTGGCTCGAACACACTTCAGCGACCATCGCATCGTGGTAAAGCCGCACCGACATTGACGGCAGGCTCCAGTAGCTGATGGCCGGAACCGTCTGCTCAATCTCCACCAGGGTAGTGTAGCGGGTCGATTCGCTTATCGTTAACCGGTATTGTGCGTTGGCCACCTGATAGCTCACTGTTTCGCCGGGTGCGTCAGTGCGAGGCAACAGGCGGCGTAGCTGCGCAAAGTTGGTTTCGCACAGCCGCATCATTTCAGGGAAGTCAGGTGTATAGCGCTTCATTTTATCCACTCGTTTCGTAATGCCTGATAATGCAATTGCAGCCATTGCAGGGCGATGACAGAGGCTGCGTTATCGATTTTCCCCTCTTCTACCCATTGATAAGCCTGTTCTCTGCTTACCACGTGAACCCGAATGTCTTCGAGTTCTTCAGCCAGACCGTGAATGCCGTGTGCGGTCGTGGCGTCCACTTCACCCACCAGAATGGTTAAGCGCTCGCTGGTGCCACCCGGGCTTGCCAGATAGCTCAGCATGTTTTTGACTCGTCCAACGTTGAGCCCGGCCTCTTCAACCGCTTCCCGGCGAGCCACATCTTCCGGGCTTTCGCCCTCTTCTATCATCCCGGCGACCATTTCCAGCAACCACGGGCTTTCGCTTGAGTCATACGCCGCGATGCGAATCTGTTCAACCAGCACCACTTCATCACGCACTGGGTCAAAGGGTAGCAAGACTGCGGCATGCCCGCGCTCAAAAATTTCACGACGCACTTCACCGCTCATTTCACCGTTAAACAAACGGTGACGAAAACGGTACAGATCTATCGAAAAAAAACCGCTATAAAGCGTTTCACGTGCAATAATTTCTACATCATTTTTGGCGTAGGTTACGCCAGACGAGTTCTTCCTGGTCATCATCGTTTTCCTGATGTTTGGGTGATGAAATTAGGGATTTCGGGTCAGTTTGACTACTGTTTTAGTTATGCTGTGGTAGATTGGTGCAAATTAACGCCAGATGGCACGTTACGCCAACTTTTTACGCGGTCGGACTCTGGTACAATCGACGAATCTTTTTGAATTAGATCAGCGCTAAATGCTTCACAACAAGGAATGCAAATGAAGAAATTGCTCCCCATCCTTATCGGCTTGAGCCTCGCAGGGTTCAGTGCTGTGAGCCAGGCGGAAAACCTGTTGCAGGTTTATCAGCAGGCACGTTTGAGTAACCCGGACCTGCGTAAGTCCGCCGCCGATCGTGATGCTGCATTCGAGAAAATTAACGAAGCACGCAGTCCATTGCTGCCACAGCTCGGCTTAGGTGCAGATTATACCTACACTAACGGCTATAAAGATCAGAATGGTGTGAATTCTAACGCCACCAGCGCCGCGCTGACCTTAACGCAGACTATTTTCGATATGTCGAAATGGCGCGCCCTGACGCTGCAGGAAAAAACCGCCGGCATCCAGGACGTCAGCTATCAGACCGATCAGCAGACGCTGATCCTGAATACCGCTACCGCGTACTTCAACGTGCTGAACGCCATCGACTCGCTTTCCTTCACCGAAGCGCAGAAACAGGCTGTTTACCGTCAACTGGATCAAACCACTCAGCGCTTTAATGTGGGCCTGGTGGCCATCACCGACGTACAAAACGCCCGTTCACAGTACGACACCGTGCTGGCGAATGAAGTCACTGCCCGTAACAACCTCGATAACGCCGTTGAGCAACTGCGTCAGATTACCGGCAACTTCTACCCGCAACTGGCTTCGCTGAACGTCGGCACCTTTAAAACTGACAAACCGCAAGCGGTAAACTCACTGCTGAAAGAAGCAGAAAATCGTAACCTGGCATTGTTGCAGGCTCGTCTGAGCCAGGATCTGGCACGTGAGCAGATCCGTTATGCGGAAACCGGCCACATGCCAACCGTCGGCCTGACCGCCTCTACTGGCGTTACCGACACCAAGTATGACGGCAGCAACGCAACCAGCAGCCAATATACTGACCGCAACATCGGGCAGAATCAGATTGGCCTGAACTTCAGCCTGCCGCTGTACAGCGGTGGTTCTGTTACCTCTCAGGTGAAACAAGCTCAGTACAACTTTGTTGGCGCAAGCGAACAGCTGGAAAGTGCGCACCGCAGCGTCGTTCAGACCGTGCGTTCTTCCTTTAATAACATCAACGCCTCTATCAGCAGCATCAACGCTTATAAACAAGCGGTTGTGTCTGCGCAGAGCTCTTTGGATGCGTCTGAAGCCGGTTACCAGGTCGGTACCCGTACTATCGTTGATGTGTTGGATGCGACTTCAACGCTGTATCAGGCAAAACAGAGCCTCTCTAACGCTCGCTACAGCTATCTGATCAACCAGCTGAACATCAAGTCAGCGCTGGGCACTCTGAACGAGAACGATCTGATGGCTCTCAACGGTGCGCTTGGAAAAGAAGTGCCAACCTCACCTGAAACTGTTGCGCCAGAAAACGCGCAGCAGGACGCAAGTGCTGATGGCTACAACAGTACCCCTGCGGCACAGCCAGCGTCTGCACGTACCCCTTCCGGCACCAGCAGCAAAGGCTCCAACCCGTTCAAAAACTGATTCGGGCTTATCCGGCGGCACTGTCCGCCGGATATCTCTTCCCGCTCCATTTGCATTGACGCTGTAAACGTAAGGCAACGTAAAGATCTCCCCCTCCTGCCTCACGTCGCTTCAATTTCAACCACTCATCCACTATTCTGAGCGCTACCACTGGGTCCAGGATGAAAAACAATGAAACGGACAAAATCCATTAATCACGCTTCGTTCCGCAAGAACTGGGGCGCACGCCATTTGACGCCGGTTGCACTGGCTGTGACCGCCGTTTTTATGCTCGCGGGCTGTGAAAAAACCGATGAAACGGTGTCGATGTATCAAAACGCCGACGACTGCTCCAGCGCAAACCCAGGCAAAAGTGCCGAATGTACTGCCTCCTACAATAACGCGCTGAAAGAAGCTGAGCGCACAGCTCCAAAATACGCCAGCCGTGAAGACTGCGTCGCAGAATTCGGTGAAGGCCAGTGCCAGCAGGCACCAGCTCAGGCAGGCATGGCCCCTGAAAACCAGGCGCAAGCGCAAAACGGCGGCGGTAGCTTCTGGATGCCGCTGATGGCGGGCTACATGATGGGCCGCATGATGAGCGGTGGTATGCAGCAGCAGCCGTTGTTCAGCTCGAAGAATCCGGCAAGCCCGGCTTACGGGCAGTACACCGATGCCAGCGGCAAAGGGTATGGCGCAGCCCAGCCTGGCCGTACCATGAACGTACCGAAAACCGCGATGGCACCTAAACCTGCTACCACCAGCACCGTCACCCGCGGCGGTTTTGGTGAGTCAGTGGCTAAGCAATCCACCATGCAGCGCAGCACTTCTGGTACCTCTTCTCGTTCCATGGGCGGCTAACAACCATGGAAAGAGTCAGTATTGTTGAGCGCCCTGACTGGCGCGAAAAAGCAACAGAGTATGGCTTCAACTTCCACACCATGTACGGCGAACCGTACTGGTGTGAAGATGCCTACTACCAGCTCACGCTTGCTCAGGTTGATAAGCTCGAAGAGGTCACAGCAGAGCTGCATCAGATGTGCCTCAAAGTGGTGGAACGTGTGGTCGCCAGCGATGAGCTGATGGCCAAATTCCGTATTCCAAAGCACACATGGGGCTTTGTACGTCAGTCATGGGCCAGCCATCAGCCTTCGCTCTACTCCCGTCTCGACCTGGCGTGGGATGGTAAAGGTGAACCTAAGCTGCTGGAAAATAATGCCGATACGCCAACGTCACTGTATGAAGCGGCCTTCTTCCAGTGGATTTGGCTTGAAGATCAGCAAAATGCGGGCCAGCTTCCGGCCAACAGCGACCAGTTCAACAGCCTGCAGGAAAAACTGATCGAGCGTTTTGCCGAGCTGCGCGAACAGCACGGTTTCAACCTGCTGCACTTTGCCTGCTGTCGGGACACCGTGGAAGATCGTGGTACTGTGCAATATCTGCAGGACTGCGCCAATGAAGCAGGTGTCGCCAGCGAGTTCCTCTATATGGAAGACATCGGGCTAGGCGAAAAAGGTCAGTTCACCGATTTGCAGGATCAGGTTATCAGTAATCTGTTCAAGCTCTATCCGTGGGAGTACATGCTGCGTGAAATGTTCTCCACCAAACTGGAAGACGCTGGCGTACGCTGGCTGGAACCCGCGTGGAAAAGCATCATCTCCAACAAAGCGCTGTTGCCGATGCTGTGGGAAATGTTCCCGGATCACCACAATCTGCTGCCGGCTTATTTTGCCGAAGACAGCTATCCGGAAATGGAAAAGTACGTGATGAAGCCGATCTTCTCTCGCGAAGGCGCTAACGTCTCAATTGTTGAGAACGGAAAAGTGCTGGAAGCCGTGGAAGGGCCATACGGCGAAGAAGGGATGATCGTCCAGCAGTTCTGCGAACTGCCGAAGTTTGGCGACAGCTATACGCTGATCGGCAGCTGGCTTATCAATGATCAACCCGCCGGGATCGGGATTCGCGAAGACCGCGCGCTGATCACGCAGGATCTGTCACGCTTTTATCCGCATGTTTTTGTGGAGTGATATTTCAAGACTGCCCGGCGGCACGTTGTTTGCCGGGCCTACGGAATGATTTTGTAGGCCCGGTAAGCGCAGCGTCACCGGGCAATTTAACGATTAGCCCACCAGAACCGACAACATACTCAAACTGCCCATTTCAATGCCGTCAGTCGGCAGCGTAATCGGCTCTTCGCCATCCCATGCGCCCAGTGCATACAGCAGTGGGAGATAATGATCGGCCGTTGGGTTGGAGAGCGAACCGCCTTCGTGATCAAGGTAATTCACTAACGGATGCTCTTCCGCCGGGCCTTGCCACGTCAGGTTGTCTTTCACAAATTCATTGAACGATGTCGCCCACGGGTACGGCGTGTTTTCACCATGCCAGCGTGCGGTACGCAGGTTATGGACTACGTTGCCACTTGCCACCAGCATAATGCCTTCATCACGCAGGGCCGCCAGCTTGCGTCCCATTTCGAGATGCCAGACGGCGGGTTTTGTGCTGTCGATACTGAGTTGAACCATCGGAATGTCGGCATTCGGATACATCTTGATCAGCACGCCCCATGAGCCATGGTCAAAACCCCACGCCTCTTTATCCAACGCCACAGGTACTGGTGCAAGCAGCTCAACCAGCCGCTGTGCCAGTTCAGGAGACCCTGGTGCCGGGTAATGCGTATCGTAAAGCGCCTGCGGGAAACCACCGAAGTCATGAATCGTTTTCGGGGCTTCCATCGCCGTCACGCCAGTCCCGCGAGTAAACCAGTGCGCGGAAATCGCGACAATCGCTTTAGGGCGCGGCAGTGTTTCTCCCAACGTCTGCCAGGCACGAGTGTACACGTTATCTTCCAGCACGTTCATCGGGCTACCGTGACCTAAAAACAGTGCTGGCATACGGGAAGAAGACATAATGATATCCTTACAGGAACAGTCAATTTGATGGTTCTACATTACGTGTTTTCTGTCAGGGATGAACTCAGATAAGCATGATGATGATCATCAGGAAATTTGAATGTAAGGACACGTAAAAGCGTCACGGCGCACTCGCTTTCTGGCCGTGCTCACCTTACTATAAATGATAATCATTATCATAAAGGAGATTCCATGTCAGTTCCCTTGATCCTGACCTTGCTGGCTGGTGGGGCCACCTTCATTGGCGCGGTGCTGGGTGTTATCGGGCAGAAGCCCTCCAACCGTGTGCTGGCGTTCTCTCTGGGCTTTGCCGCCGGGATTATGCTGCTGATCTCACTGATGGAAATGCTGCCCGCCGCGCTCGGCACGGAAGGCATGTCGCCAGTACTCGGTTACGGCATGTTTGTTATCGGCCTGCTTGGGTATTTCGCGCTCGACAGGGCCTTACCGCACGCGCATCCGCAAGATCTCATGCAGGGTGATAAAGCTGTCATGCCTCGCAACCTGCGTCGCACCGCCATTTTACTGACGCTGGGTATCAGCCTGCACAACTTCCCGGAAGGCGTAGCGACCTACGTTACCGCCAGCAGTAATCTGGAACTGGGCTTTGGTATCGCGTTAGCCGTTGCGTTGCACAATATTCCTGAAGGTCTGGCCGTGGCTGGGCCGGTCTATGCGGTGACGGGCTCAAAACGTAAAGCGGTCTTCTGGGCGGGCATTTCCGGGATGGCTGAAATTCTGGGCGGTGTGCTGGCGTGGCTGATTCTGGGTTCACTGGTTTCCCCAGTGGTGATGGCGGCCATCATGGCAGCGGTCGCAGGAATTATGGTGGCGCTGTCTGTTGATGAGTTAATGCCGCTCGCCAAAGAAATCGACCCACATAACAACCCTAGTTACGGGGTGCTGTGCGGCATGTCAGTGATGGGCTTGAGTCTGGTGCTGTTGCAAACAATGGATTTTGCCTGACACAAACGCCGGGTGGCGCTACGCTGACCCGGCCTACAAAAACACTCATTCATAACAAAACGCCGGGATAATCCCGGCGTTGTTCTTTTCAGGCTCAGACTGAATCAGCTGGCCTTACGTTCGTGCTTTTGGCGGTATTCCACCAGATCTTCGATGGTCACAACAGGCATGTTGTGTTCGGCTGCGAACTTGATGCACTCCGGCGCGCGCGCCATGGTGCCATCATCATTAGTCAACTCACACAAAACGCCAGCAGGCTTGAAGCCAGCCAGTGAAACCAGGTCGATGGTCGCTTCAGTGTGACCGCCGCGGGTTAACACGCCACCCGGCTGCGCACGCAGTGGGAAAACGTGACCGGGGCGATGCAGATCAGATGGCTTCGCATTATCAGCGATAGCAGCACGAACGGTTGTTACGCGGTCTGCTGCTGAAACGCCGGTGGTGACACCGTGCGCCGCTTCGATAGTTACGGTAAAACCGGTGCCGAATGCGCTGGTGTTGTTTTCGACCATCATCGGCAAATCGAGCTGCTTGCGACGATCTTCATTGATGCAAAGGCACACAATGCCGCTGCCGTGGCGAATGGTCAGCGCCATTTGCTCAACGGTCATGGTTTCGGCGGCAAAAATCATGTCGCCTTCGTTCTCGCGGTTTTCGTCATCAAGCACCATCACGCCGCGACCTTCGCGCAGCGCAGCTAACGCGTGTTCCACACGTTCAAAAGCAGTACCAAAAGAGGAAAGTAGCGTCTGATTCATGGTAAAAGACCTCATTAAAATTATGGTTACCAGAATCAGGGCAGTCTTAGGAGTACCGGCTAAGCGGCAAAAAAATAACGTGAGCGGGCCGAGCCCGTAGATCGTTACTCTCTCCCATCCGGACTTTAACCGTCGGCCCCGGAATTTCACCGGATCTGCTGTCCTTCAGACCGAAATCTGAAGCGCTCGCGGGCTTTCAACCTGAGTTGATTTACCGCCGGTGGGGAATTTCGCCCCGCCCTGAGAATAAGCGAGATAACTATAACGCTAATGATTATTGGCGGCAATGGTCGGGTTTGCATAAGCTTCAAACATTTCTGGTTTATAGCCCCGCCATAAGGCACTACAATACTCTGCAAAACCGACCAGACTCAGGGAAACCGTAATGATTGATCCGAAGAAAATTGAACAGATTGCCCGCCAGGTTCATGAGTCCATGCCGAAAGGCCTGCGTGACTTTGGTGATGACGTTGAGAAGAAAATCCGTCAGGTTCTGCAATCTCAGCTGACCCGTCTGGATTTGGTGAGTCGCGAAGAGTTTGACGTGCAGACGCAAGTGTTGCTGCGCACTCGCGAAAAGCTGGCACTGCTGGAACAGCGCATTAGCGAGCTGGAAAATCGCTCAGCGATCCCTGCTATTCCGCCAGTGGATGATAATGCCTGAGTGCTCGTAATATATTGCCGGGTGGCGGCTACGCCTGACCCGGCCTACGCGTAGGCCCGGTAAGCGTAGCGCCACCGGGCATGGAATTTTACTTCCCGCTGTCTTTCTGAATACGCTTAATGATGTTGGTGGTAGAACAGCCATCTTCAAAATTCAGCACCATCACTTCGCCACCGTTCGCCCAGACCTCCTCGCTACCTGCGATTTCATCCGGCTTGTAATCGCCGCCTTTCACCAGCAAATCAGGCAGGATACCGGCAATCAGGCGCTGCGGCGTGTCTTCTTCGAAGGAGACCACCCAGTCAACGGATTCCAGCGCACCCAGCACAATCATGCGCTGTTCAAGTGGGTTCACCGGACGGGTTTCGCCCTTCAGACGCTTAGTGGACGCATCGCTGTTAACCGCCACGATCAGGCGATCGCCAAGCTTGCGGGCGTTCGAAAGATAAGACACATGGCCCGCGTGCAGAATGTCGAACACGCCGTTGGTCATTACGACTTTCTCACCACGCTTACGCGCAGCCAGAACCGCCTGTTTCAGTTCCTCTTCGCTCATCACGCCGAAGCCGGTGTCCGCACGCCCGCGCACCGCGTTTTCCAACTCGATAGGCGAAACGGTTGAAGTCCCCAGTTTGCCGACCACGACACCTGCCGCAGCGTTAGCAAAGAAGCATGCTTCTTCCAGAGAGTTACCCGCAGCCAGCGTTGCCGCCAGCACGCCAATCACCGTGTCACCGGCACCGGTCACGTCGTAAACTTCCTGCGCCTGAGTTGGCATATGCAGCGGCGCTTTGCCCGGTTGCAGCAGAGTCATACCCTGTTCTGAACGCGTCACCAGCAGCGCGGAAAGCTCATAGTCAGCGATCACTTTCATGCCGCGTTCCACGATTTCGGCTTCGGTCTTGCATTTCCCCGCCACCGCTTCAAATTCTGAGAGATTTGGGGTCAGCAGCGTTGCACCACGATAGCGTTCGAAATCGGTCCCTTTCGGATCGATAAGCACCGGCACACCGCCTTTTCTCGCCAGTTGGATCATGCTCTGCACGCTTTCCAGCGCGCCCTTGGCGTAATCAGACAGCACCAGCGCACCGATATGCCCCAGCGCCTGCTGGATGCGTTCGTGCATTGGCTGCGGATCAACGCCCGCGAAGCCTTCTTCAAAGTCCAGACGAATCAGCTGTTGGTTGCGCGACAACACGCGCAGCTTGGTGATGGTGGGATGCGTTGGCACAGAGACGAAATCGCACTTCACGTTCACATCCGCCAGCGCTTTGCTCAGGGCACGCGCCGCGTCATCAATGCCGGTCAGGCCGACCAGGCGAGAAGAGGCGCCCAGAGAAGCAATGTTCATCGCCACGTTAGCCGCGCCGCCAGGGCGTTCTTCAATGGTATCGACTTTGACCACGGGAACCGGAGCTTCCGGGGAGATGCGGCTTGTCGGGCCATACCAGTAGCGGTCCAGCATCACATCACCGACAACCATCACACCAGCACGTTCAAATTCTGGCAGCGTTACTTTCATTCCAGACTCCTGAAATATTCATCAATTGCGCGCGATAATAGCATAATTCATGGCACAACCAGCCACTTCCGCCAACTGGCGGTGACCAGCGCGCGTTCCGTACTGAACGCCTCCGGCGCGACGTGCCCGGCTTCTTCCTGCAACGCCAGATGGTGCAAGGCGTCACGAAGCGTGGTGTAAGCACGGCTCAACGCCAGCGCTTCCTGTTCTTCCATAATGTCGTTTTGCGCCAGTAGTTCGAGAATGCGCACATTGTCAGACCAGCGGGTCAGCTTCGGTTTGTCATGGGCATAGCGCAATACCAGATATTGCGTAATGAACTCAATATCGGTGATACCGCCCTCATCTGCTTTGATATCGAAGCGATCGCGGTGCTTTCCGCCCAGGTGCGCTCGCATTTTTTCGCGCATTTCACGCACTTCCGTTTGCAGCTTTTCACCTTCACGTGGCGTAGTCAGAATATCTCGGCGAATGGCATCGAACTGAGTTTGCAGTTGGGGATCGCCATATACGACGCGAGCACGAACCAGCGCCTGATGCTCCCACGTCCAGGCTTCGGTGCGCTGATAATCGGCAAAAGCCTCGGTGGTGGTCACCAGCATGCCCGCCGCACCAGAAGGACGTAAGCGAGCGTCCACTTCGTACAGAATGCCCGAGGACGTTCGGGTGCTGAACAGATGCATGATGCGCTGCGCCAGACGCAGATAGAACTGGCGGCCGTCAATTTCACGCTCGCCATCGGTCATCACTTCCACCGGACAATCATGCAGAAACACGAGATCAAGGTCAGAGCTGTAACCCAGTTCCCAACCGCCTAACTTGCCGTAACCGACAACAGCAAATCCGCGTCCCTGGCGTTCAGCCAGATGTTTCGGCTGCCCGTAACGGGCCACCATCTGCGTCCACGCCTGCTGCACCACGGCATCAATCATCGCTTCCGCAAGCCAGGTTAAGTGATCGCTCACTTTCATTACTGGCAGCGTTCCGGCAATGTCTGCCGCCGCCACGCGCAGCAACTGCGCCTGTTTAAACTGGCGTAATGCTTCCAGTTGCTGCTCTTCGTCCTCTTCCGGCACGCGCAGTAAATACTGGCGCAGCTCGTCGCGATAGGCGTCTGTCGCCGTGGGCTGGTAGAGCGTGTTCGGATCGAGCAGCTCATCCAGCAGCAGTGGATAGCGCGCCAACTGGCTGGCAATCATCGGCGAGGCCGCGCACAGGCGAATCAGATGTTTGAGCGCACCCGGGAACTCGCTAAGCAGTTCGAGGTACGTCGTGCGGGTGACGATGCCCGTCAGCAAAGGCATGATCCGACCG
This sequence comes from Scandinavium sp., assembly GCF_051650185.1. GTDB lineage: Bacteria > Pseudomonadota > Gammaproteobacteria > Enterobacterales > Enterobacteriaceae > Scandinavium. The sequence continues at coordinate 19,366 of NZ_JBOFIN010000118.1, read as the reverse complement.
AGCGGCACAGGCGCATCTTCACGGCTGCACACTTCGCTCAGCAAGTGCGGCATCAGAGAATCCAGCACCTGACGCCCGCGTGGGCCGATGGTGCGCTTATCAAGCTCTTTGCGGAAATCGGCAATTTGCGCCAGCACCTGATGGCGATCGTGGTCGCTAAGATGCGCCAGCACCGGCGTGGTGTCGTCTTCCTGCAAAGCATCCTGCCAGAGTTCACGCCAATTCTCAGAAAGCAGTTCATCGGCGGAGGTTTCTTCGTCATCGCCAATCAGCTCGTTAAAAATCTGTCGGACTTGCGCCATATGCCCGCCAAGCTCGGCGGACAGCGCATCCCAGTTGGCAAAGCCCATGCCCCACGCCAGACGCGCCCGATTAAGGTCATCTTCCGGCAGCGTCTGAGTCTGTTCGTCGTTGATGCTTTGCAGCAGGTTTTCCAGGCGGCGAAGGAAAAGATACGCCTCGCGCAGCTGCGCCGCTTCACCTTCAGGAAGAAGATGCAGATTATCGATGGCTTCAAGCGTTGGGAGCAGAGAACGGCCTTGCAGCGCAGGCTCACGCCCGCCGCGAATCAGCTGGAAGACCTGAACGATAAATTCAATTTCGCGAATGCCGCCCGCGCCCAGCTTGATGTTGTCTTTCAGGCCGCGGCGACGTACTTCGCGAGAAATCATCCCTTTCATGTTACGCAGCGACTGGATCACGCTGAAATCGATATAACGACGGAAAACGAACGGGCGCAGCATGGCACGCAATTCTTCCACGTACAGCCCTTCGCGATCGCCCATGATCCGGGCTTTGACCATCGCATAACGTTCCCAGTCGCGCCCTTGCTCCTGGTAATAATCTTCCAGCGCGGCAAAGCTCAGTACCAGCGGACCGCTGTCGCCAAACGGACGCAGACGCATGTCAACGCGATAGACAAAGCCGTCCATCGTCGCCTGATCCAGCGCTTTAATCAGACGCTGCCCCATGCGGGTAAAGAACTGGGCGTTATCCAGCTCACGACGGCCGCCCTGGGTCGAACCGTGCTCAGGCCAGGCAAAAATAAGGTCGATATCAGAGGAGAAGTTAAGCTCACCACCGCCCAGTTTTCCCATGCCTAAAATCAGCAGTGGCTGCGGTTTTCCTTCGGCGTTGCAGGGTGTGCCCCATTCACGGCAACAGGCGTCATACAGCCAGTCTCGCGCGGCAACAATCAGCGTTTCGGCCAGGTGGCTGAGCTGCTGCAAACTGCTTTCGGTGCTGACAAGGGAGAGCGCTTGCGCCCACGCGATGCGAACCATAACCCGGCGACGAAACAGGCGCAGTTCTCGCATCAGGCTGTTTTCATCGCTTACATCAGCAAGCGCATCCTGTAACCAGGCTGCGTAATGCTGCCATTCGTCGGCCTGCGGCGGCGAACTTTCCAGCTCGCTTATCCAGCCCGGATGGGATGTCAGACTCTGGGCGATGAAATCGCTAAACGTCATCGCCGCCTGAGCCTGCGGGCTTAATTCAGAGGAAGGGAATTCTGGCGGCAGTCTGTCGACGACCGTCTGCCAGTGAAGCTGTAACTGCATAGAAAACGGCGTCATGACTGCCCTCGTTTCTTGCTTATCGTCCGGTGACTAAAAAAGCCGTCAGCATTAATTTGGCTCTGGCGATTTGCGGCTGGAAAACGGCGTCGTGAGCGTTATCCGACACGGCAATCGCATCCGCGATTTGTGCCATCTGTTCAGAAGCCATTTCATGATCATTTGCCAGCGCCGCGCGGATAAAGGCGACCGCTTTCAGCACTTCCGCTCTTGCCGCATTATTGCCCCGTAACCAGAGCTCTTCGTGATACTGCCAGTGCGCCAGCGCCGCTTCCAGCGCGGCATTACCCTCGGCAGTAAATTCCGCAGTTTTCAGGGCTCGCTCAGCATTCCCCTGCGCCAGATGGTATCCCCGCGCAGCTTTACTGAGACTTCCCTGACGCAAAACGCCCGCAGAAAGCAGCTGCTCAGCGATGTCCAGAATATCGTCAACTTCGCCGTGCAGCAGTTCAAGCTCCAGCTCGCAGATAGCTTCCTGATGCCCGCCAGCAGCGACTTCGCCCAAATCCAGCGCCAGTTCGATACGGCTCTGATTGTGGTTAATCAGCCATTTTTCACGGTAAAAATCAGTGCTGAACAACGGCTTCACCTGAGAGGCCAGCGAACCGGGTAAGTTGCCCTCCGGCCACACTTCCGCAGGCAGCTTTTCCAGCGCCAGTTCAGGCTTATCCAGATCGATATTGTATTCAGGACGCTGATGCAAACCGCCCACCACACGACCCGCGATTTTCATCGTCATTTCATAGCGACCATTGTGGCCGCGGATGCGCAGGCCCATGTCGTGTTTGCGCAGCCAGTTGTCTGGCGTTTCATAGTAAATATTGAGTAATTGCGCGGCCGGAACGTGTTCCGCAGAGAGGCTGTTGAGCTGCTGACGCAAGGTGTCGACACCCTGCGGCTCAACGATGAACTTCAATTCGATTTCCTGATCCATGACTGATTTCTTATGGTTGCGAAGCCTTGATTGAACGTTACGCCGAACTTACGCGCATCTTTTTTGTCAGTAGAGTGTATTTCGCGGTACTTTGCCATGCAATCTCCTCCTGGAGGATTCTGATTGCGGCAGAATGCCTGGCATCGTCAGACTGATGCCATTACTATCATTCCACTTTATGACAATAACGAATGACCTGATGCCTAAATTACGCCTGATTGGATTAACTTTATTAGCGCTTAGCGCAACTGCTGCCGTTCACGCGGAAGAAACCCGTTACGTTTCAGATGAACTGAACACCTGGGTCCGCAGCGGACCAGGCGACAACTATCGTCTGGCTGGCACCGTCACCGCAGGAGAAGCGGTCACCCTTCTGCAAACCAATGACAGCACTCAATATGGACAGGTGCGTGACAGCAACGGCCGTACCGCCTGGATCCCACTCAAAGAGCTGAAGAGCGAACCGAGCTTCAAAACTCGCGTTCCGGACCTGGAAAACCAGGTGAAAACGCTCACCGACAAGCTGAACAACATTGACGGCACCTGGAATGAGCGCACTGCAGACATGCAGAAGAAAGTCGCGGGTAGCGACAGCGTCATTAACGGGCTGAAAGAAGAGAATCAAAAGCTTAAAAACGAACTCATCGTGGCGCAGAAAAAGGTGAATGCCGCCAATCTGCAACTCGATGACAAACAGCGCACTATCATCATGCAGTGGTTCATGTACGGTGGCGGCGTGCTGGGTGTGGGCCTGATCCTCGGTCTGGTTCTGCCGCTGCTGGTGCCAAGCCGCAAGCGCAAAGATCGCTGGATGAACTGACCGTCCGATTCGCAAACGCCTCTACACTTACGTATTATCTTCCGATAATCAAAGTGAGAGGGGTTGTGTGGCGTGAAGACATATCTGGTCGGTGGTGCGGTTCGTGATGCGTTGTTAGGCCTGCCGGTCAAAGACAAAGATTGGGTGGTTGTCGGTGCCACACCCCAGCAAATGCTCGACGCGGGCTACCAGCAGGTAGGCCGCGATTTTCCTGTTTTTCTCCATCCTAAAAGCCACGAAGAGTATGCCCTCGCGCGCACCGAGCGAAAATCTGGCTCCGGTTATACAGGCTTTACCTGTTATGCCGCCCCGGACGTCACCCTTGAACAGGATTTACTGCGTCGTGACCTGACGGTTAACGCGCTGGCGCAAAGTGAAGACGGCACGATTATCGATCCCTACAACGGTCAGAACGATCTGAAAAATCGTCTGCTTCGCCATGTTTCCCCTGCCTTTAGTGAAGATCCTTTACGCGTGCTGCGCGTGGCGCGCTTTGCCGCTCGTTACGCTCACCTGAGCTTCCGCATTGCTGATGAAACTATGGCGTTAATGCGTGAAATGACGGCCGCTGGCGAGCTTGAGCACCTCACGCCGGAACGCGTCTGGAAGGAAACCGAGAACGCACTTGGCACACGCAATCCCCAGGTCTATTTCCAGACGCTGCGCGACTGTGGCGCGCTGAAGGTCCTCTTCCCGGAAATTGACGCGCTGTACGGCGTGCCTGCTCCTGCGAAGTGGCACCCTGAAATCGACACTGGCGTGCATACGCTGATGACGCTGACGATGGCTGCCATGCTTTCACCCGCGCTGGATGTGCGCTTCGCGACGCTTTGCCACGATTTGGGCAAAGGGCTGACGCCGAAAGAGTTCTGGCCTCGCCATCACGGTCACGGCCCGGCGGGTGTGAAACTCGTGGAACAATTGTGCGCTCGCTTACGCGTGCCAAATGAAATGCGAGACCTGGCAAAGCTGGTCGCGGAATTTCACGACCTCATCCACACCATGCCTATTCTCAAACCGGCGACCATTGTGAAACTGTTTGATTCTATTGATGCGTGGCGCAAGCCGCAGCGCGTAGAGCAAATCGCCCTCACCAGTGAAGCAGACGTGCGCGGGCGCACCACTTTTGAAGCCTGTGATTATACGCAGGGGCGTTTACTGCGTGAAGCGTGGGAAGTGGCAAAATCCGTGCCGACCAAACCGGTGATTGAGGCAGGATTTAAAGGGCCAGAAGTCAGGGAAGAACTGACGCGACGCCGTATCGAAGCCGTCGCGCAGTGGAAAGAAAAACGCTGCCCGCAGGTTACATGAACACCGCAAAAACCGCTGCCGCCACGATGAAGCGATAGATGGCAAACGGGATAAAGGTGATGCGTTTGATGATGTGCAGGAAGGTTTTAATCGCAAACAGCGCCACGACAAACGCGGTGATAAAGCCGACTGCAAACATCGGGATATCGGCCGTGGTCAGGAAGCCCATGCTTTTGTAGAGATCAAGCGCGGTAGCGCCCATCATCATCGGTACCGCCAGCAGGAAGGAGAATTCCGCAGCGGCATAGCGGCTCACGCCAATCAGCATCCCGCCCGCGATGGTTGCTCCGGAGCGGGAGAAGCCCGGCCACAGCGCCAGACACTGGAAGCAGCCAATCGCAAATGCCTGAGCGTAGGTCATGTCATCCAGACCCACCGCACGCGGCTGTTTTGGTTTGAACACCTCTGCTGCAATCAGCAATACGCCGCCAACAACCAGCGCGTACATCACGTTCACCGGGTTAAACAACGCTTTGATGGCATCGTGTAAAACCAGGCCGAGTACCACCGCCGGGATCATCGCCAGCAGGACGTGGATCAGCGACAGACGCCCCTTTCCCATCCCCTCATGGACAGGAGGGCGGCCGAAATGAATGCCAAGGAGACCAAACAGACGGCGCCAGAACATCACTACCACTGCCAGAATCGACCCCAGTTGGATGACTACCTCGAAGGTTTTTGCCGTATCGCCCTCAAAGCCGAGCAGATGGCCCACGATGATCATGTGGCCGGTGCTCGACACAGGCAGGAATTCTGTCAGTCCTTCGACAACACCCAGGATAGCCGCTACCAGCAGCGAGTGCATATCGCTCATCAAATAAGCCCTTAAATTAAAGAAAAACGAAAAAAGTAAAACGATAAAAAACGAAGCCTGCATTAAGACATATCAATCGGCATTTCGTTTAACGATGATGAATCTAAATTTATCCTTTCGGATTTGTGCCACGCTCGATGATCACACCCACATTTGCCGCTCGCGCGACGGCACCAGGTTTGCTCAATTTGATGCGCACCCACGGTGAGTTAAAACGCGTCAGCAAGAGCTGAGCGACTTCTTCCGCCACACGCTCCACCAGAGCGAATTTTCCGCCTTCTACATGAGCGATCACCGCTTCACTGATATCAGCGTAGCTCAGGCAATCATCCACGTTGTCGCTGACCGCCGATTTCCGGTTGTCCCACGCCATTTCGATATCGAACACCAGCTTCTGTTCGATGGTCTGTTCCCAGTCATAAACACCAATGGTGGTGATTGTCGAAAGTTGCTCTATAAATACAATATCCATCACGCCCTGCCTGCTTTTTGCCCGCGCCGGATACCACTTCCGGCAAAATATGCGTATTATCCACAGATGAAGAGAATACCGATACATTTTCAAAACGGAACAGCGTTATGAGTGCAATCGCGCCTGGAATGGTTATCCTCGCCTACCTTTGCGGCTCAATTTCCAGCGCCATTCTGGTCTGTCGCCTCGCGGGTCTGCCTGATCCCCGTGAAAGCGGCTCTGGTAACCCCGGAGCGACCAACGTTTTACGAATTGGCGGCAAGGGAGCAGCCGTAGCTGTACTGATCTTCGACATCCTCAAAGGCATGTTGCCGACGTGGGGCGCCTGGGCTTTGGGGTTTACCCCGTTCTGGCTCGGGATGGTCGCCATCGCCGCTTGTCTCGGTCACATCTGGCCAGTCTTCTTTGGTTTTCGCGGCGGTAAAGGTGTTGCCACTGCTTTTGGTGCCATCGCACCGATTGGCTGGGATCTCACCGGCGTGATGGCTGGCACCTGGCTTTTGACTATATTGCTGAGCGGCTACTCCTCGCTTGGCGCAATCGTCAGCGCACTGGTTGCGCCGTTCTATGTCTGGTGGTTTATGCCGCAGTACACCTTCCCGGTGTCGATGCTTTCCTGTCTTATCTTACTGCGCCACCACGACAACATTCAGCGCCTGTGGCGTCGGCAGGAAACCAAAATCTGGACCCGCCTGAGAAAGAAAAAATCGCAGGACTGACCCCTTCTCCTCGCCGCCATCCGGGCGGCGACATCAATCATTACATTTCCTTAACATCATAAGCCTTTCCTATGACCTGCAACTTCCTCTGCTGATCCATACTCATTAGCGTCTGATTCATCACGCAATTGCAGAGGTGCCGCTTTGTCTGGCGCAGGACTGGAGAGTGCAAAAAAAGGCTGGCACGCCACGCTCGCCTTGCAGTTTCGCCGTACGCCGGAAAAAAACGGTGCTGGCCTCGGCTCGCCATACGGGCCCGTTAACCGTTCAGCGCCCTTTTTATCCTGAAGAAGACACCTGCCACCTTTATCTGCTGCATCCTCCTGGCGGTATTGTGGGTGGCGATGAGCTGGATATTAACGTCACCCTGCAACCCGGCAGCCACGCGCTGATTACCATGCCCGGCGCAACTAAGTTTTACCGCAGCCACGGCCCGCAGGCGCGGCTCAGCCAGCGTTTTGAACTCGCCGAAAAGGCGATTCTCGAATGGCTGCCGCAGGACACGATTTTCTTCCCCGCCGCCCGCGCACAGCTTCACGCCGTATTCCATTTACATGAGCGTTCGCAGCTGCTGGCCTGGGAATTATTCTGCCTCGGGCGGCCAGTTATCGGTGAGGCTTTTGTGCAGGGTGAGATTTCCAGCCGGCTTGAAGTCTGGAAAAACGGCATGCCGCTGCTGATCGAACGCCTGCACCTTGCCGATGGCGATCTTAGCGCAGTGGCGGAACAGCCCTGGGTCGGCAACCTGCTGTTCTACCCGGCAACTGAAAACATGCTGGAAGGCGTTCGCGATTTGTTAGTCCCGCTGAATTTCTATGCCGGGGCAACGTTGACGGACGACCTGCTGACGGTGCGCTTTTTGTCGCATGACAACCTCCTCTGCCAGCGCGCGATGCGAGAAATCTGGCAGTACCTGCGCCCGCAGTTACTCAACAAATCCCCTGTATTACCCCGAATCTGGCAGACCTGAGAGACCGCTATGGAACTGACGCCAAGAGAAAAAGATAAATTGCTGTTGTTTACCGCCGCGCTTGTTGCCGAGCGCCGCCTGGCCCGTGGCCTGCGGCTTAACTATCCCGAGTCCGTAGCACTGATCAGTGCCTTCATTATGGAAGGTGCCCGTGACGGGAAAAGCGTGGCTTCGCTGATGGAAGACGGCCGCCATGTATTAACCCGCGATCAGGTGATGGAAGGCGTACCGGAGATGATCCCGGATATTCAGGTTGAAGCCACCTTTCCGGATGGCTCGAAACTTGTCACCGTGCATAACCCGATACTCTGAGGAGACGCTCATGATCCCCGGCGAATACAAGATCCAGAGCGGTACGATAGTCATTAACTCAGGGCGGGAAACGCGCAAAACGATCGTCGAAAACCACGGCGACAGACCGATTCAGGTGGGATCGCACTATCACTTTTATGAGGTCAACCCGGCGCTGAAATTCGATCGTGAAGCCTGCAAAGGCTACCGCCTGAATATTCCGGCGGGCACCGCCGTGCGCTTCGAACCAGGGCAAAAGCGAGAAGTCGAGCTGGTCGCGGTAGCGGGCAATAAACGTATTTTCGGCTTTCGTGGCGACGTGATGGGCGAGCTGGAGGCAAAACCATGAGCGAAATTTCCCGCCAGGCCTATGCGGACATGTTCGGCCCGACAACGGGCGATAAAGTGCGGCTTGCCGATACCGAGCTATGGATTGAAGTGGAAGACGATCTGACCACTTACGGCGAAGAGGTGAAATTCGGCGGTGGCAAGGTTATCCGCGACGGGATGGGTCAGGGCCAGATGACGGCCGATGCCTGCGTGGATCTGGTGCTGACCAACGCGCTGATTGTCGATCACTGGGGGATCGTTAAAGCCGACATCGGCGTGAAAGACGGCAGGATCTTCGCCGTTGGCAAAGCAGGCAACCCGGATATTCAACCCAACGTAACGATCCCGATTGGCGCAGGCACAGAAGTGATCGCCGCCGAAGGGAAGATCGTCACCGCAGGTGGGATCGACACCCACATTCACTGGATCTGCCCGCAGCAAGCCGAAGAAGCTTTAGTTTCCGGGATCACCACCATGATCGGGGGTGGCACTGGCCCGGCGGCAGGCACCAACGCAACCACCTGCACGCCCGGCCCGTGGTATATCAGCCGAATGCTTCAGGCAATTGATTCGTTACCCGTCAATATCGGCCTGCTCGGTAAAGGTAACGGTTCGAACCCGGATGCTTTACGTGAACAAGTCTCAGCAGGCGTGGTGGGTTTGAAAATTCATGAAGACTGGGGCGCGACACCTGCGGCTATCGACTGCTCGCTGACAGTCGCGGAGGAAATGGATATTCAGGTCGCGCTGCACAGCGACACGCTCAATGAATCCGGCTTTGTGGAAGACACGCTGGCCGCGATTGGCGACCGCACCATTCACACTTTCCACACGGAAGGCGCGGGTGGCGGCCACGCACCGGATATTATCACCGCCTGTTCACGGCCGAATATTCTGCCCTCTTCCACCAACCCGACGCTGCCGTACACCGTGAATACCATCGATGAGCATCTGGATATGCTGATGGTTTGCCACCACCTGTCGCCGGATATCGCTGAAGATGTCGCCTTTGCCGAATCGCGTATTCGCCGTGAAACCATCGCCGCAGAGGACGTGTTGCATGACATCGGCGCGTTCTCGCTGACCTCGTCGGATTCCCAGGCCATGGGCCGCGTCGGGGAAGTCATTCTTCGCACATGGCAAGTGGCCCACCGCATGAAAGTTCAGCGCGGCGCGCTGGAGGAAGAGCAAGGCGAGAACGATAACTTCCGCGTGAAGCGCTATATCGCCAAATACACCATCAACCCGGCGCTGACGCACGGCATCGCCCATGAAGTCGGGTCGGTAGAAGCGGGAAAACTGGCTGATTTGGTGCTCTGGTCGCCGGCCTTTTTTGGAGTGAAACCTGCGGCGATCGTCAAAGGCGGGATGATCGCCATGGCGCCAATGGGCGACATCAACGCCTCCATTCCGACGCCGCAGCCGGTGCACTATCGCCCCATGTTTGGCGCACTAGGCGCGGCGCGGCATCACTGCCGACTGACGTTTCTTTCTCAGGCCGCCATCGACAATAACGCCCCGCAGCAGCTGGGGCTGAAGAGCCAGATAGCGATGGTGAAAGGCTGCCGGACGGTCAAGAAAGCCGACATGATCCACAACAGCCTGCAGCCTGATATCACTGTCGATGCGCAAACCTATGAAGTACGCGTCGACGGAAAACTCATCACCAGCGAACCCGCGAATGTGCTGCCGATGGCGCAACGCTATTTTCTGTTTTAAGGAGCGACAATGCTGTATCTGACTCAACGGGTGGATAGCGCCCATCACTTCACGGCCAGCGTGACGCTCCCCATCGACATACGGGTAAAAAGCCGGGCCAAAGTCACGCTGAGCGATGGTCGTGAAGCAGGCCTTATGCTTCCACGCGGCCTGCTGCTGCGCGGCGGCGATGTGCTTTGCAGCGAAGACGGCAGCGAGTTCATTGCGGTGATTGCCGCTGATGAGGGCGTTTCCGTGGTGCGCTGTGACGATCCGTTCCAGCTAGCCAAAGCCTGTTACCACCTCGGTAATCGCCACGTGCCGTTGCAAATCATGCCGGGCGAGCTTCGCTATCACCACGACCATGTGCTGGACGATATGCTGCGCCAGTTCGGGCTGGAGGTGAGCTTCGCGCAGCTGCCTTTCGAGCCTGAAGCCGGGGCTTATACCAGCGAAGCGCAGGGGCATCACTCTTATCATTCACACGATCATTCGCACAGCCACTGATGATCAGCACCACGCAAAAACTGCGTTTGTTGCAGCTCGCCAGCAGCAATCTGCCTGTTGGGGGGTATAGCTGGTCACAAGGGCTGGAATGGGCGGTTGAAGCAGGCTGGGTCAAAAATGCTGAGGCGTTTTCCCACTGGCAGATGCAGCAGATGGAACACAGCTTTTTCCATGTGGATCTGCCGTTGTTTTCCAGGCTGTACCACGCGTGGGAGAAAGATGACGCGGAAGCCGCTCAGCGCTGGACAGCATGGCTGCTGGCCTGTCGCGAAACCCGCGAACTGCGCGAAGAGGAACGCAATCGCGGGCAGGCTTTCACCCGCCTGCTGTATGACTGGCATCCGGTATGCCCTCCGGAGTGGCGATCTTTGTTTAACCAAAGCCAGCTGTGCGGCATGGCGTGGCTTGGCGTGCGCTGGAAAATTGATTTACCCGAGCTGGCATTAACGCTCGGCTACAGCTGGATTGAAAGTGCGGTGATGGCTGGCGTCAAGCTGGTGCCCTTTGGGCAACAGGCCGCGCAAAAACTGATTATGACGCTCTGCGAGCATTACGCCGCTGGTATCGAACGAGGGCTGAATTGCCCCGATGAACACATTGGTTCCGCGACGCCGCTGGCGGCTATCGCTTCCGCGCGTCACGAAACCCAATATTCCCGACTGTTCCGTTCCTGAGGAGAAGGTATGGCAAGCTATAAACATCCCCTGCGCGTGGGCGTAGGCGGCCCGGTGGGCTCCGGTAAAACCGCTCTGCTGGAAGCGCTGTGTAAAGCAATGCGCGATACATACCATCTGGCGGTCGTGACTAACGATATCTACACCAAAGAAGATCAGCGCATTCTGACCGAAGCGGGTGCGCTGGCACCAGAACGAATTGTCGGCGTCGAAACGGGTGGCTGTCCTCACACCGCTATTCGTGAAGATGCCTCGATGAACCTGGCGGCGGTCGAAGCATTAAGTGAGAAATTTGGCAATCTGGATCTGATCTTCGTGGAAAGTGGCGGCGACAACCTGAGTGCGACCTTCAGCCCGGAACTGGCGGACCTGACGATTTACGTGATCGACGTTGCCGAAGGGGAAAAGATCCCGCGCAAAGGCGGTCCGGGGATCACCAAATCCGATTTTCTGGTGATCAACAAAACCGATCTGGCACCTTATGTGGGAGCTTCGCTTGAAGTAATGGAACGCGACACAAATCGCATGCGTGGCGACAAACCCTGGACTTTCAGCAACCTGAAAACGGGTGAAGGCTTACCTGCGATTATTGCGTTTCTGGAAGATAAGGGGATGCTGAAAAACCAGTAATTTTAATTGCCAGGGCAGTAATGCTGCCCTGATGTTCCGTTTTGTGATAGCCCTCTGATTAATTCCCTTTTTCAGGCCATTTTAAAAGGTGAGCACTATGGCTGAAATAGGTTAAATATATCTATTAACACCCACCCCACAAAAAAATTACAAATTTAATTTTAATATTCATCCTGCAAGCACCGTCACCGCCACTTTCTTTAATTCTTAAAAAAGCAACGTCATTATATTTTAATTAACTCAGATTTTGACTCTTTTTTACACCCCGGTCATTGCATGTTAAAAAATAAAAGCGTTCAAACTCTCTTTTCTTTTAATAAGTAGCAGTTCTGTTTTTCATCATTCAACATACATGAGGTATAGGGTATGAATAAACGAGTGCTCGTCACGGGTATCATCGCATTATTTTCACCGCTGATGGCGATTGCCGCCCTGCAGATGACTGACGATAACGGTTCACCGGTGGGTGATAACCAAAATTCCCAGACGGCAGGCCCCAATGGCCCCACGGTATTGCAGGATGGTCACCTCATCCAGAAGCTTCAGCGCTTTGACCGGGAGCGCATCCCGGAAAGGGTGGTTCATGCTCGTGGAACCGGGGCATTTGGCGAGTTTGTCGCAGACAAAGACATCAGCGCGCTAACCGTTGCCAAAGTCTTCACCCCGGGGAGTAAGACCCCCGTTTTTCTTCGCTTCTCTACGGTTATTCACCCGAAAGGCTCACCTGAAGAGTTGCGCGACCCCCACGGCTTTGCGATTAAGTTTTACACCGCCGAAGGCAACTGGGACTTATTGGGATTAAGCGAACCGGTCTTCTTTATCCGTGATGCCATGAAGTTCCCGGATATGATCCACTCGTTAAAACCTTCGCCGGTAACCAATATTCAGGATCCTAATCGCTATTACGACTTCTTCAGCCACCAGCCAGAAAGCACCCATATGCTGACGCGTGTTTTCTCTTTCCACGGCATTCCATCGTCGTACCGCAAAATGGATGGCTTTGGCGTTCATGCTTTCAAATTTGTGAACCAAAAAGGGGAGGTCACCTATGTTAAGTTCCATTTTAAAAGCCGCCAGGGAATTGAAGGTTATAATGCTCAGCAGGCCACAGAAGCTCAAGGAAAAGATTTTAACAATCTGACCCACGACCTTTATGAGAATATCGGCGCGGGCAAGTATCCCGTCTGGGATCTCTACATTCAGACCATGAAGCCCGATCAACTGAACAACTACCGCTATAACCCACTGGATGACACCAAAGAGTGGGTCGGCTTACCCGAAACGAAAGTCGGGACACTGACACTGAATAAGGTGCCGGAGAACTTCTTCGAATCGACCGAGCAAGTGGCATTGGATCCCTCGAATCTGGTACCGGGTATCGCGCCGTCCGAAGACAGAATGTTGCAGGGAAGGTTGTTCTCCTACGCCGACACTCACATGTACCGGCTGGGAGCCAATTATCAAAGTATCCCCATCAATCGCCCTCGCGTAGTAGTGCGTAACTACAATCAGGATGGTGCAGGCCATCAGGGTGCCACAAAAGGTGAGGTCAACTATCAGCCTTCTGCCGCTGAAAATAGCCTGGTCGAAGATCCCGCCTACCAGGCCCCGCGCACGCCGCTGAACGGCACGTTGCAACAGGAAATTATCGCCAAAACAGATAACTATGAGCAGGCAGGCCTGTTTTACCGCTCGCTCACTGATGCACAGAGGAAGGATCTCATCTTTGCGCTGGGATCCGATTTAGCAAAAGTGAAAAGCGCCGATATTCGCCTGAAGATGCTCAGCCACTTCTACAAAGCCGATGAAAACTACGGTGAAGCGCTCGCAAAGATGACTCATGACGATTTCAGTCAGGTTAAAAAAATGGCTGAAATGCTGAAGGACTAACCTAAACGGAGGCTGCCTGCCCGTCAGGCAGTTTTACAATGCGCATACTCATGATTTTCTTAGTTAGTTTAGGGCTGACTTCGGCTTCGGCTTTTGCTGAGCTCAGTACGATTGAAACGAATGCCGCACGTGAAGGCAATCTGGAAGTACTCAAGGCAGCACTGACCCCAGGCAGCCAAATCAACGACAAAGATGACGATGGCTATTCACTGCTCATTCTCGCTGTATATCATCACCAGATAACCACGGCTGATTGGCTCCTGCACCAAGGCGCGGACCCAAATTTATCAGACGGTCACGGCCGAACGGCATTGATGGGAGCGGCCTTCAAAGGGGACATAGATGCGGTAAAAGTGCTGGTTGCCGATCCTCGCACCAACGTCAATCTGCAAAATCATGCCGGGCAAACCGCAGCAATGTACGCCTCGCTTTTCGGACAACAGGACATACTGGAATATCTGGTTCAGCAGGGCGCGGACCTGAACATTAAGGACGGGCGAGGAAATACTGTTGAAAGCCTGGCGGAGTCGCAGGGGGCAGATAAAATCGTGGCGTGGGTTCAGGCACTGAAGGGGTAATATCGAACTTATCCGGTGGCGCTTCGTTTGCGCCGGTCTACAAAACCGTAGACCGGTGCAAACGAAGTGCCGCCCGGCAATCGTTACGCAGCAGGCAGTTCAGCCAGCGGCCAGCGAGGACGCACGGTTACGCCGAGGCCCGCGTTTTCGCCCGTTTTGAGGCGAACCATGCCCGCGTAGGCAATCATCGCGCCGTTATCGGTACAGAATTCCGGACGCGCATAAAACACTTCGCCTTTACGTTTTTGCATCATCTCGGCGAGTTTTGCGCGCAGCGTGCGGTTAGCGCTCACGCCACCGGCCATCACCAGACGCTTAAAGCCTGTCTGATCTAGCGCACGACGGCACTTGATCATCAGCGTATCGACCACGGCATCTTCAAACGCACGCGCGATATCAGCGCGAGTCTGATCGTCTGTGCCATTCGAACGAATGGTATTGGCTGCGAAGGTTTTCAGGCCGGAGAAACTGAAGTCCAGACCAGGACGGTCCGTCATCGGACGTGGGAAGACAAAGCGCCCTTCCGTCCCTTGTGAAGCCATTTTCGACAGCATTGGCCCGCCGGGGTAATCAAGCCCCAGCAGCTTCGCTGTTTTATCGAACGCTTCACCGGCAGCATCGTCGATAGACTCGCCCAGGAGTTCATATTCACCAATACCCGTTACGCTAATAAGCTGGGTGTGACCGCCAGAGACCAACAGCGCCACGAACGGGAATGCAGGTGGGTTATCTTCCAGCATCGGGGCCAGCAGATGGCCTTCCATATGGTGAACCGGAATAGCAGGCACGTTCCAGGCGAACGCAAGAGAACGCCCGACCGTTGCGCCGACCAGCAGCGCACCAACCAGGCCAGGGCCTGCGGTGTAGGCGACGGCATCAATATCTTGTGCCGTTAAATTTGCTTCTTTCAGGGCAGCCTGAATCAGCGGAACGGTTTTCCGCACATGGTCGCGTGAGGCCAGTTCTGGCACAACGCCGCCGTAGTCAGCGTGCAGTTTCACCTGACTATACAATTGGTTGGCTAACAATCCGTTTACATCGTCGTAAATGGCGATGCCAGTTTCATCACAGGATGTTTCGATTCCCAGTACGCGCATGGTTGCTTTTACCTCGTTTCAATACCGCGCAGTGTAGGGCGAATGCGGGTCGATGTATACCCTGAGGGGCGACTTCGTGTATACTCTTCCCCCTTACAAAAGTCCCGTTCAAAAACGGCATTGGTGCTTTACAAAGCAGCAGGAGTTGCAGTAAAATTCCGCACCATTTTGAAATAAGCTGGCGTTGATGCCAGCGGCAAACCGAATTTATCAAAGGTGAGAGTTACATGCCGGTAATTAAAGTACGTGAAAACGAGCCGTTCGACGTAGCACTGCGTCGCTTCAAGCGTTCCTGTGAAAAAGCAGGTGTTCTGGCGGAAGTTCGTCGTCGTGAGTTCTATGAAAAACCAACGACCGAACGTAAGCGCGCTAAAGCTTCTGCTGTGAAACGTCACGCGAAGAAACTGGCTCGCGAAAACGCACGCCGCACTCGTCTGTACTAATCTGTTGAGGGCGCACGCTCTCAATCCAGACCGAGTTTAAGCTGTAAAGGCCGTGCTTCCGGAAGGAATGCGCGGCTTATTTTCGTTTATAAAACCGATAAATAACGAGGCTTATGGCTGGACGTATCCCACGTGTCTTTATCAATGACTTGCTGGCTCGCACGGACATTGTCGATCTCATCGACGCCCGGGTGAAGCTGAAAAAGCAGGGCAAAAATTATCACGCGTGCTGTCCCTTCCATAACGAAAAAACGCCTTCGTTCACCGTCAATGGTGAGAAACAGTTTTACCACTGCTTCGGCTGTGGTGCACACGGTAACGCCGTCGACTTTCTGATGAACTACGACAAGCTCGAGTTTGTGGAAACCGTCGAGGAACTGGCGGCCATGCACAACCTTGAAGTGCCGTACGAAGCAGGCTCCGGCCCAACCCAGATAGAACGCCACCAGCGGCAAAGTCTCTATCAGTTAATGGAAGGCCTGAGCACGTTTTATCAGCAATCCCTGAATCAACCCACCGCAGACCCTGCGCGTCAGTATCTGACGAAACGCGGTTTGAGCAGCGAAGTCATCGCCCGTTTTGCGATTGGCTATGCGCCGCCAGGCTGGGACAACGTATTAAAACGTTTTGGCAACAACCGCGAAAACCAGCAATCGCTGACCGACGCAGGCATGTTAGTCACGAACGATCAGGGACGCAGTTACGATCGTTTCCGCGAACGAGTGATGTTCCCCATTCGCGATAAACGTGGCCGGGTGATTGGGTTTGGAGGCCGTGTGCTGGGCGATGCCCTGCCAAAGTACCTCAACTCCCCGGAAACCGATATTTTCCATAAAGGCCGCCAGCTGTACGGTCTTTATGAAGCGCAACAAACCGAAGCTGAACCGCAGCGTCTGCTGGTGGTCGAAGGCTATATGGATGTGGTGGCGCTGGCGCAATACGACATCAACTATGCCGTTGCGTCGCTGGGTACCTCAACCACCGCCGATCACATTCAGCTGCTGTTTCGGGTGACCAATAACGTTATCTGTTGTTACGACGGAGACCGCGCAGGACGAGACGCCGCATGGCGCGCCCTGGAAACCGCGCTGCCGTACATGACAGACGGTCGTCAGCTGCGCTTTATGTTTCTGCCGGATGGTGAAGATCCGGATACGCTGGTGCGTAAAGAAGGCAAAACGGCTTTTGAAGCAAGAATGGATGACGCGCAACCGCTCTCCACTTTCCTGTTTAACAGTCTGATGCCGCAGGTCGATTTGAGTAGCCCGGACGGGCGAGCGCAGCTCAGTACGCTGGCGCTGCCGCTGATTACTCAGGTTCCTGGCGAAACGCTGCGCATCTATTTGCGTCAGGAGTTAGGGAAAAAGCTCGGCATTCTTGATGACGCCCAGCTTGAGCGTTTAATGCCAAAACAGGCAGAAAATGGCACCGCCCGCCCTGCTCCACAGCTAAAACGCACGACCATGCGTATACTGATAGGGTTACTGGTGCAAAACCCTGAGCTTGGCGCTCTGGTTCCACCCCTGACCGGGCTTGATCCGAAAAAGCTGCCCGGACTTGGCTTATTTTCTGAACTGGTCAACACTTGTCTGTCACAACCCGGGCTGACAACCGGCCAGCTTCTGGAGCAGTATCGCGGCACAAATGAAGCCGCAACCCTTGAAAAACTGTCGATGTGGGACGATATAGCAGATAAGGAAATCGCTGAGAAAACGTTCACCGACTCACTGAACCATATGTTCGATTCACTGCTGGTCCAGCGGCAAGAAGAGTTGATAGCTCGAGACCGCACACACGGGTTAAGCAGTGAAGAACGCCGGGAACTCTGGACACTGAACCAGGAACTGGCAAAAAAATGAATTCAACGGCTTAAGTGCCGAATATCAATCGGGACGATCCCGAAGGCCGCACCGAGGCGCAGCGGCAATAATATAAGCAGGCCCTCGCTTTAAAAGTCGGTAACTTGTTTTCGCCGACCGACACCAATCAATGAATTAAGTGTGGATACCGTCTTATGGAGCAAAACCCGCAGTCACAGCTTAAACTTCTTGTTACCAAGGGCAAGGAGCAAGGCTATCTGACCTATGCCGAGGTCAATGACCATCTGCCGGAAGATATCGTCGACTCCGATCAGATCGAAGACATCATCCAAATGATCAACGACATGGGCATTCAGGTGATGGAAGAAGCACCGGATGCCGATGATCTGTTGCTTGCTGAAAACTCAAACAACACCGACGAAGATGCGGAAGAAGCTGCCGCACAGGTGCTGTCGAGCGTTGAGTCTGAAATCGGACGTACCACCGACCCGGTGCGCATGTACATGCGCGAAATGGGTACCGTTGAACTGCTGACCCGCGAAGGCGAAATCGACATTGCCAAGCGTATCGAAGACGGCATCAACCAGGTGCAGTGCTCCGTTGCTGAATACCCTGAAGCGATCACCTACCTGCTTGAGCAGTACGATCGCGTCGAAGCGGCAGAAGCTCGTCTGTCCGACCTGATCACCGGTTTCGTCGATCCTAACGCCGAAGAAGATCTGGCCCCAACCGCCACTCACGTCGGGTCTGAACTCTCTCAGGAAGAGATGGATGACGACGAAGAGGAAGACGAAGAAGAAGACGACGATTCCAGCGACGATGACAACAGCATCGACCCGGAACTGGCTCGCGAAAAATTCGGCGAACTGCGTACTCAGTACGAACTGGCGCGTGACACCATCAAAGCGAAAGGCCGCAGCCATGCTAAGGCTCAGGAAGAGATCCTGAAACTGTCTGAAGTCTTCAAACAGTTCCGCCTGGTGCCAAAACAGTTCGATTATCTGGTCAACAGCATGCGTACCATGATGGAGCGCGTTCGCGTTCAGGAACGTATCATCATGAAGCTGTGCGTTGAACAGTGCAAAATGCCGAAGAAAAACTTCATCACCCTGTTCACCGGTAACGAAACCAGCGAAACCTGGTTCAACGCAGCCGTCGCAATGAACAAGCCGTGGTCTGAAAAACTGAACGACGTAAAAGAAGACGTTCAGCGCGGCCTGCAGAAATTGCAGCAGATTGAAGAAGAAACCGGCCTGACCATCGAGCAGGTCAAAGACATCAACCGTCGCATGTCCATCGGTGAAGCGAAAGCCCGCCGTGCGAAGAAAGAGATGGTTGAAGCGAACTTACGTCTGGTTATTTCTATCGCCAAGAAATACACCAACCGTGGTCTGCAGTTCCTCGACCTGATTCAGGAAGGCAACATCGGCCTGATGAAAGCGGTAGACAAGTTTGAATACCGTCGTGGTTACAAGTTCTCCACCTACGCGACCTGGTGGATCCGTCAGGCGATCACCCGTTCGATCGCGGATCAGGCGCGCACCATCCGTATTCCGGTGCATATGATTGAGACCATTAACAAGCTCAACCGTATCTCCCGCCAGATGCTGCAGGAAATGGGTCGCGAGCCAACGCCGGAAGAACTGGCAGAACGCATGCTGATGCCGGAAGACAAGATCCGCAAAGTGCTGAAAATTGCCAAAGAGCCAATCTCCATGGAAACCCCAATCGGTGACGATGAAGATTCACATCTGGGCGATTTCATCGAGGATACCACCCTCGAGCTGCCGCTGG
>NZ_JBOFIN010000117.1:0-15834 GCF_051650185.1 Scandinavium sp. | reverse complement strand
ATGTGGAGAAGTGCAGTCCGGCGCGAATTATCTACGCCACAGATTTGAGAATCTAAGGTCAGGTACGGCGTCCGGACTGCAGGCAGAAAGAACTGGCCGGCTCTTTCTGCACGTGGGGGATAATACAAGGTCAGGTCAGGCGTCGCCGCCACCCGGCAATCTCTTATTTGCGTTTCGGCAAAGTCTTCAACAACTCATCCGGGCTCACAGAAGCGACGATGCTTCCCGCATGAGGCATCTTCAGAATGTGATTTTTGATTTTGCCCACCACGTGCATTTCACACGGACGGCAGTCAAACTTCAGCGTCAACACTTCATCACCGTGCATCAACTGCATCGGTGTCGCTTTCCAGCTCTTGATGTTGCCTTTCGCCTGTTTCGGGCAGAGGTTAAACGCAAAGCGCAGACAATGTTTGGTGATCATCACCGGCACATCGCCCTTCTCTTCATGGGCTTCATAGGCGGCATCAATCAGCTGCACCCCATAGCGATGGTAGAATTCGCGCGCTTTGTTGTTATAAACGTTGGATAAAAATGTCAGATGCGTTTCCGGGTAGACCGGAGCCGGAACCGCCACTGGTTTGCGGCTGCCACGCTGGTAGGCCGCCATACGCGCGTTATCAAGCATCTCAACGGTTTCACGGCGCAGCTGATTCAGCACGCTGTTTGGCACAAACAACGCCCCTGGCAAAGTCACTTTGACGTCGCGCGGGTAGTAAATGGTTTGCCCCAGCTTAGCGACCCCGTCCTGCAAATTGCTCAGCGCTTTTTCCGGATTGGACGCTTCCTCGAAATTGCCGTCCAGGGTGTGAGTCACGCTGACGCCGTCTTCACAGGTCATGGTCAGGATCAGCTGTTCCTGCCAGCCGCCAATTTCGACGTCGACTGCAATGCGGCGTTCGCTGGAGGTTTTGGTCAGCGCCTGTGACCAGTTGTGGTCGAGGTTACGGTTCAGCGCCGCATGCGGGCGGGCTTTATACAAATCGGCAGGCATTTCATTCGGCCATACGCGATAGCGATTTTCGCCCGTTTTTTCCACGGTATTGGCGCGGAAGCCGACAACTTCACGCTTGATCATCACGTTCAGGCCATCGCCGTTCGCCAGTGGCTCGGTCACTTCGACGTCGAGGTGATCTTTGCTGACTTTCAGCACTTCACCAACCGGCAGACCGATGAATTTCGGTGAATCAAACGCGCCAATATCCCCTTTACGCGCATTCACGAAGTAATCGGTGCTGCCGCGATGGAAGGTTTTGTCGGTGGAGGGAACAAAGAAATGCTCGGTGCGCCCGGCTGACGAGCGCGCCAGGTCGCCGCGATCTTCAATAATGCGATCGAGCATCTGGCGATAGTGCGCGGTGATGTTTTTCACGTAGCTCATGTCTTTGTAGCGCCCTTCAATTTTGAAGGAGCGCACGCCCGCATCAATCAGCGCCGCCAGGTTTGCGGTCTGATCGTTATCTTTCATCGACAGCAGGTGTTTTTCATAAGCCACGACGCGGCCCTGATCGTCTTTCAGGGTGTACGGCAAGCGACACGCCTGTGAGCAGTCACCGCGGTTCGCGCTGCGGCCGGTTTGCGCGTGCGAGATATAGCACTGACCGGAATACGCCACGCACAGCGCACCATGAATAAAGAATTCAATGGTGGCATCGGTGGTTTCATGGATCGCTTTGATTTGATCCAGATTGAGCTCGCGGGCGAGAACAATCTGTGTGAAGCCCACATCCGACAGGAATCTGGCTTTTTCGACGCTGCGAATATCGCACTGGGTACTGGCGTGCAGCTCAATCGGCGGTAAATCCAGCTCAAGAATGCCCATGTCCTGGACGATCAGCGCATCCACGCCGGTCTGATACAGGTCGGTAATCAGCTTTTGCGCAGGCTCCAGCTCATCATCATGAAGAATGGTGTTCAGGGTCACGAACACCTTCGCGCCGTAGCGGTGAGCGAACGGCACCAGGCTGCCAATATCACTCAGGCTGTTGCTGGCATTATGGCGGGCACCAAAGCCCGGGCCGCCGATGTAGACCGCATCCGCGCCGTGAAGGATGGCTTCACGGGCAATGCTGGCATCGCGAGCCGGGCTCAGGAGTTCAAGATGATGGTTTTGCAGGCGCATCGTTATTATCCGTTGGGTCAAAATGGCGGCTATTGTAGTCAGAACTGCAGCGCGGCGAAATCATTTTCCACGCCGCGCCAACGCGCATTTTCTGCTTTCCGGCAAAGCATTGATGAATTTGATATTTCCGGGCGAAGCGGCGGTCGTTTACAGTCACTGCGTATTCCGGATTTTTCCTCGTCACGTTATGAATTGTTATTAAGTCGTCGTATTTTGCCGCAGCTTAGCCTGCGGCTTTTTCTTTTGGATAGTGGATGAGGGAGTGAAACAGGATGGTTTCATCAGAGCTGTTGCGATAGGCGTGCTGTTTGTCGCCGTGAAAGCGTAACCCTTCCCCCTCTTTCACCGCCTGCCAGAGCCCGTCGATGCACATCTCAAGCGTACCGCGAATGGCAACTACATGCTCAATCACCCCTGATTCATGCGGTGTTGATTCACTTAACGCACCCGGCGCGAGCGTGATGGCGAAATGATGAAAATGCAAAACCGGGTCCCACGGAAACACCGGTTTCACCACCATCGCCTGCTGCTGCGGATCATAAGCCTCGCTCGTGCTTTCCGGCGGCGTGATAAATACCGAGAACGGGACATTCAGCCCGGTCGCGATTTTCCACAGCGTCGCAATGGTCGGGCTTGATTCGTTACGTTCGATTTGCCCCAGCATCGCTTTGGAAACGCCCGTCTCTTCCGCCAGTCTGGACAGGCTCCATTCACGCTGCTGGCGTAATGTTTTCAGGGTTGATGACAGATGATCCGTAATGTTCATAGGTGCTCCTCTTTGCCCCGAGTTTATCACTTGTGCGCTATAACGCTCAATGTTACCTTTCTCCGGACGCTATAACGCACAAGAGGATTTTATGCGCCTGTTTCCCTTTTCCACCCTGCTGGCTGGCTTTGTGGCTGTGCTGGTCGGTTATGCCAGTTCCGCAGCGATCATCTGGCAAGCGGCCGCAGCCGCCGGGGCTGACGAGCAAACTATCTCCGCCTGGATGACGGCATTAGGGCTGGCGATGGGAGCGAGCACGCTACTGCTCACGCTATGGCGAAAAGTGCCTCTGCTTACCGCCTGGTCAACGCCGGGTGCGGCTTTGCTGGTTACAGGGCTGCATGGAGCGACGCTGAATCAGGCCATTGGCGTTTTCATCTTTGCGAATGCCTTAATTGTATTCAGTGGCCTTACCGGCCTGTTTGCGCGCCTGATGAAAATCATTCCCCATTCACTCGCTGCGGCGATGCTCGCAGGTATTCTGCTGCGTTTTGGTTTACAGGCCTTTGCCAGCCTGCAAAGCGATCTGTTGCTCTGCGGCAGCATGCTGGTCGCCTGGTTGATAGTGAAAGCCATTGCGCCGCGCTACGCCGTGGTGGCGGCACTTGTCGCAGGCAGCCTGACCGCTGCTCTCACCGGAGAACTTCACAGCGACACGCTGCACTTTGCCTTTGTTACTCCGCGCTTTATCGCGCCGGAATTTAACCTGCCCTTACTGATCAGCGTCGGTATTCCCTTCTTTCTGGTGACCATGGCGTCGCAAAATGCGCCGGGCATTGCGACGATGAAAGCCTCTGGTTATTCCGCGTCGGTTTCAATGCTGATGGTGGTGACGGGCGGAATCGCCCTGCTGTTTTCACCGTTCGGTGTCTTCTCAATTTGCATTGCGGCGATCACTGCGGCGATTTGCCAAAGCCCGGAGGCTCATCCCGATCCCAGTGAACGCTGGAAAGCTGCTGTCTCAGCCGGAGGATTTTACGTGCTGGCGGGCATATTTGGCGGGTCGATAACCTCGCTGATGGCGGCTCTGCCTGCGGCCTGGGTTCAGATGTTGGCCGGGCTGGCTTTGTTGGGGACGATCAGCGGTAGCCTGGTACAGGCGCTGGCAAACGACAAAGAACGGGATGCGGCGATTGTAACCTTTCTGGTTACCGCCAGCGGCGTAATGCTTATGGGTGTGGGTTCAGCATTTTGGGGACTGGTGGCGGGCGGCGTGTGCTTTAGCGTGCTGTCACTGGCTCGCCGCACGTAGCTGCGAGGGAGTCATACCGACGCTGCTTTTAAAACGGTTGCTGAAGTGGCTTGCCGAGCTAAATCCGCAGGACAGCGCGATGTCCGTCAGCGACATTGCGGTATGGCGCACCAGCTGCTGCGCCTTCTCCATTCGCCGCTGCATCACATACTGGTGCGGCGCCATGTTCATCGACTGGCTAAACATTCTGGCAAAGTGATATTCGCTTAGCGCAGCCTGTTGAGCCAAATCAGCCAGCGTCAGCGGTTGGGCGAGATTCTCTTCGACAAACGCGAGCACATTCCGCAGCACGAACGGCGCGAGGCCGCCAGTGACTTTCGGCAGTTGCCACTGAACGTTGGTGTAATGCTGGATGAGATGCGTCATCAACAGCGTGCTGGCGGAGCTTAACGCCAGCTGATTGGCCTGCTGCTGCCAGTCGCAGTCGAGCAAAAAATGGCGATACAGCGCGGTAATCTTGTCGTCGCTGGCGAACGTCTTTTCGTCCAGGCGGAACGAGGCCGGGCTGCGATCCCAGATTTTTTCGCCGATGTCACGCAGATGCTCATCGGTGCAATAGAGGTGCACAAACGAGAGGTTATCGCGGATATCCCAGCTGGATTCACTCTCTTTCGGCATCAGGCAAAAACGGTCAGGGCCACCGCCGTTTTTCCAGCCGTGCGGCGTTTTGTGGTAGCTCTCGTAGCCGTCCGCCACATACAAACTGAGCGTGTGGTGGTCACTTTGTACCGTCACGGTATCGTTTTGATTAAACCAGGCCGCCAGCTGAATGCCGGAGTTTAACGCCACCGTGTCCCGCAGGACGGCGTTTTGTTGGCGCAGGGTTTCAAAAGTACCGTAGGTTCGGGACATCGTGTTCGCTGTAGCAAAGGTTCGGTCAAATAGTGTATGAATTGTTATCCCCCCTTTCCAGCATTACTCCACCTGCGTCACAAAAAAATGCGCAAGAATATGCAACTGCACCGCAATCCCCTGCAAGCGCGAAACGCTGGGGGCATGCACACTTCGCGTTATTGTCAGCAAAACTGAGATTAACGATGAACGTACTTTTATATTGTCTGGTCGTGGTGATTTGGGGCACAACCTGGATTGCCATTTTTCTGCAACAGGGCCCGGTTCCTGCGCCGGTGTCCATTTTCTGGCGCTTTGCCGTCGCCAGCATCACGCTGATGCTGGTGCTGAAGCTGATGGGACGCCTGCGCAAGCTTGAGCTTCGCGACCACCTGTTCTGCATCATTCAGGGTTGCTGCGTGTTCTGCTTCAACTTCTGGTGTTTTTATACCGCCGCCAAATGGATCAACACCGGGCTGGAATCGGTGATTTTCTCGATGGCGGTGCTGTTTAATGCCATCAACAGCTTCCTGTTTTATCGCCAGCAGCCGCCGGGCCGTTTTTATCTCGCAGCCCTGCTGGGGCTGATTGGCATCGTCACTCTGTTCTGGGACGATTTGCAGGCCAGCGGCCTGAGCGGTGAACTGCTGATGGGCATTGGGCTCAGCGCCCTGGGGACGTATGGTTTCTCTTTGGGGAACATGCTGAGCATTCGTCACCAGCGCCGTGGGCTGGAAACGCTGACCACCAACAGTTGGGCGATGCTGTACGGCACGATGGTGATGGGCCTGATTGCGCTGTTCCGTGGGGACAATTTTATGCCTGAGTTCACCTTCAGCTACATGGGCGCGCTGTTGTATCTGGCGCTGTTCGGCTCGGTGATTGCCTTTGGTGCCTACTTTACGCTTGTCGGACGCATCGGCCCGGCTAACGCGGCTTATAGCACCCTGCTGTTCCCACTAGTGGCGCTGACGATTTCGACGTTTTATGAAGGGTATGTCTGGCACGCCAATGCGGTATTCGGGCTGGCGTTAATTCTGGTGGGTAACCTGGTGATGTTTGCCAAACCAGAAACATGGTTCAAGCGGATGGCGTTGCGTAAAAGCGCAGCCTGACAACAACCGGCGGCCAAAACCGCCGGTTTTTTTATGACTTCTGACGAGGGTCAAATTTCACTGCGTCAATCGCCATTTCATCAATCACGGCTTTCAGCGTCTCGGCGGTCAGCGGCGTGTTTTCGTTAGAGAGGTTTTTACCCTCACCTTTACGCACCACCTTCACCACCGGTTTATTCGTTTTCGGATCAATCAACTCACCTTCAAAATAGAGGTTGGTATTCATGGTCCGGTGACCTGTTGCCATCTCTGTGCCAGCCACAATCAGCGCCACGGGCACGACTTCATAGAACTGCAACCCTTCTTTGCTGGAATCCACTGCGGTAATAGCCCCACGGAAAATCAGGCTGCGCGGGCCTGCCGTGGTGACGAGCGGTTTTCTTTCAGCAATGGCTTTTTTCATTTGCTGATTGGTGTAGTTCAGAATTTGATCGAGTGCCTGTTGTCCCACCTGGGTTGTCGGCTTTGGAACCGGATAATAAATAATCGGGTTATACACCACGTTGTCATAATCGGCCGGATTATAGTCAGGATCGACCCACCGCAGTTCTGCTTTACCAGAAGCCGACGTGGTTTCTTTCAGGTCTGAATATTTCTTGAGGAAGCCCGAATATTTCTCAGGTTCTGCGATTTTGGAAGCACATCCCGTTAACGCTAACATGCCCGCAATGGCGGCCATTTTTAAAAAAGTTTTGCTACGCATAAGTGAGTCCTTGTCAAAGTACAAATGCGCGGCTGTTATAGCAGAGAGTCCTTTCTGTTTTTGTGGAAAAAAAGCGGTTGTACCACTTTGCATAATGCAACAGCCCTGACTTACGATGGCGTAATATCAGCTTCATTGTGTCTCTGGTGAAAGCGTCGCCACGCATCCACGGTAGCGAACATTTCAGCAAACAAGTCATCGTCACTTTTTGCCCAAAACGCCGTCTGGTCCTCTCCGCCCCAGAGCACCTTGCTATGGCAGACAAACTCAAGCAACCCACTCTGAGACGGGAAAAAGGCCAACCGGCTTTGCTCACTTTCATTGATCAGTTGTTGGTAAAAAAAGACGATCTGACAATTCACATCATCATTATTGTAGAGGTCGATCAGTGTGTTTAATTTCTCTCTGATAAAAGCAAGATCGGAACGTTCGTTGAGTCGATGATGGTAAGCAAATACCACGTTTTTCTTACCACGGATTTCCAGTGTCCTTGCAATTCGCCGTTTAAAAGCCCGCCTGTCCTCTTCCACATCCAGCGGATTGTGATGTGAGAACTCGAACCCTTCCATGTGCCGTGGGCTATAAATATTCGCGCAGGTTTTATACCAACCGGATCGAATAACCTCATGACTATCAATAATGCAGTGGACTAAATGTTCTTTTGGCAATAAATACCGATAGTTGTCCTGCTCCATTTGCAGCACATACTCGATATTCGAGCGAGAGGAGGAAAAAACATGACTGTACGATTTGCGATGATGGCGTCGGAGAATGTCATCGGTCAAACAGTTTTCACCAATCGAAAGCCACAGCACATCCGCGCTGAAGTTAGCCCGATGACGGATCTTTGTTGTGAAATTTGAAAGCGTTCTTTTTGCCGATTTTAGTTTGTTTTTAAATGTTTTTTTCATATGGCATTATCCATTGATTAAATAGCATCCTGTTAACTGCCATTTATCTTAATGAATACCTGAAAAACTGAGACTAAAGAAAATCCTAAATTAATCGCAGAATATCGAATGCATTATTCATAATACTCAAAAGCGCACCCACGTTATCCGCGGGTGCCGAATATTACTTCTCAATATGAACCTGACAGCAAAGAGCTTTGCCGAAAAGCTCCCCCCTTATTCACTACGGTTTATATTGAGCAAATATTGAGTGCTGTCATGCCCGTTAAGCCGGTTTACGGGCAAGCATCGTGGCAAAGCGCAGCTTAATGCGATTGCCTTCGGCGTCGGTGCGGTGTAGCTCACCGACGTCTTCGTTATAGCGATCGAATGCCCAACCCGCGTAGTAGTTTTTCAGTTCCCCCTCTTTAAAGGCAAACGGGAAACCCACGTTACACGGGTAATCTTCGGTGTCCATCGCCGCAACAATCAGGTTCCAGCCGCCCGGTTTGGTGCAGCGCTGCATGTTGGCAATCAGGCCCGGAATGGTGTCAGCTTGCAGGAACATCATCACCACGGTGGACAGGATAAAATCATACTCGCCGTCAAAGCTCAGCGTGTTGAGATCTTTCTCTGCCGTTTGCAGGTTTTCCAGCCCCTCTTTCTGCCGGATAGACTCAAGCGTGCTGATGCTCATGGGATTTTTATCCCAGGCCGTCACATCGAAGCCGTTAGCGGCCAGATACAGGCTATTTCGGCCATTCCCGCAGCCTAAATCCAGGGTTTTGCCCGGCGTAACTTTGGTTGCCGCGTGCAGCACTTCGGAGTGCGTACGGGTCAGGCCATACTGTTCAGTGAAATAATTTTCATCACGGCGTGTCATGAAGGATCCTTGTGTCGTGAAAGGGTTTGACGTTCAACGCGAAGCAGCAATTTGCCACAAATCAGCAAATGCAGCGTGCGAATCAACAGCAGCGCGATAACCACGTTGGTGAAGATAAACAGCGGCACGGCAAGCGTTGCAAAAAATCCTGAAGCGCTGGCGTGCCCGAGATGCAGGCCTGTGGTTGCCAGCGCGGAAATACCGAACGAGAAGCTCCAGAAAGAGGCATTGAACGGCTGTTTCAGGTACCATGGCATCAGACGCAGCATAAATAACAGTTGCAATAGCCCATAGCCAAACAGCATTTTGGCGAACACATCTGCCTGCCCGCCGTTAACGGAAAACCAGGCGCTACAGGCCACTAAGGCTGGTGCAAGCTGGATGCCCAGGGAAGTACGCAACGCCATCGGCAATTCACCGGCGCTGCGCAATCGCTGAAGGATAACCGGCTCCAGGCTTAACCACGAAAAGACGCCCGCACCCAGAAACACCAGCCCGGCATCGTGAAACCCAAACGCTCCGCAGGCCATCGCGCTGATAAAGTTATTCGCCACCGTCGGTAAATACAGGCCCGGAGTGGTGGCTTCTTGCGGGTGTTTACCGCGCCACAGCCCGGCACTCTGCCAGGCCGCATAACAAAGCTGAAGCGTCACACCCAGGCCAAACAGCGCTAATGCCAGCGCCCTGCACCATGGCGTTACGCCGATGGCAACCAGCATTGTGGTGGCAGGGAACAGGCTGACAAAACTGCTGGCAACGGGATGACGCATTTCATCCACCACGCTGTGCGGAAAGCGAAAGGCTCGTACCACAAAAGCCAGCGTCAACAGCGCCCAGACGATGATCGCCAGCACAACCAGCCCGTCGCCAATTGCACGCGGCACAGACCAGATCGTGCTGGCGTAACGCCAGGCGAAGCCCATTCCAATGATCCCCAGAACCATCCCAAAATAGCCTGCGGGCAGATGTAAGACTGTGCGTTGGCGATCTGCTGTATTCATTTTGTTTAATCGTTCAACTTAATTTGAAGGTGTATTTTAAAGGAACCTTTCCCCCTGCGTCACGGAGATTCTTTGCTACGTTTATGTTAATCCCCCGTAACGAGAATCCCGATGAACAAGTACCGTCTGAGTGAGGCTTCCCACAACCATACCTGGCAGGACGAAAACGAGAAGAAAAGCGTCACGCTGTGGCAAATCGTCGCCCTGCGTGATTTCGCTGATGTCAAAGCGGGGAGTGCAGGCGGTTGGGTCGACAGCGAAGCCGCGTTAAGCCAACAAGGCGACTGCTGGATATATGATGAAAACAGCGTGGTGTTTGCTGACGCTTGTGTAAAAGACAATGCCAGGATGACCCAGCCCTGCACGCTTTCACATGGGGCTATGGTCGAAGGCAATGCCTGGCTCGATAACGCCGTGGTCACGCATCAGGCGCGAATAAGTGACAACGTCACCGTGCAATGCTCACGCGTGCGCGGTGAATGTCATCTGTTCGGCGAGGCGCGCGTGCTTAATGAAAGCGACATTATTGCCGCCATTGGGCTGACCAGGGACGCGACCCAAATTCTGCAAATCTACGATCGCGCGACCGTCAGCCGCTCGCGCATTGTGCATCAGGCGCAGATTTACGGGGATGCCATCGTCGACCAGGCTTTTATTGAGCATCGGGCGGAAGTGTTTGAGGCGGCGCTGGTTCAGGGTAACGAAGAGAACAACGTCTGGATTTGTGACTGCGCCAAAGTGTATGGCAACGCTCGCGTAGTGGCCGGAAGCGGTGAAGACGCGATCCCGACGCTCCGCTACAGCTCTCAGGTGGCGGAAAACGCCGTCGTCGAAGGCAACTGCGTGCTGAAACATCACGTGCTGGTCGGCGGTCACGCCTGGCTGCGTGGCGGCCCTCTTTTACTCGATGACAAAGTGCTGGTTGAAGGCCATGCACGTATCAGCGGCGATGTGGTTATCGAACATCGCGTAGAAATCAGTGGCAATGCGGTGATCGAAGCCTACGACGGCGATTCCATTCACGTTCGCGGGCGCAAAGTGATTAACGGCGAGGAGCGCATTACCCGCACGCCGCTGCTCGGCTCACTCTGATCCCAAATCAATAATACGGGCGTAGATATTCTGATCGTGATACTGCCCGTTCAGGTATTCCGCCTGCCGCAAACACCCTTCCAGGGTAAAACCATTACGCAGCGCCACCTGGTTGCTGCGCTCATTGGCGACCCGACACTTGATCACAAAGCGCCTGACCTCCCCCTGATCGGCGTAATACTGCATAAACGCCTGCAACGCAGAGGTCAGAATGCCCTTGCCCTGCTTGTCTTCATCCAGCCAGTAGCCGATATAGCCTGCTTTATTGAGCGGCTCAATTGAGTTAAATGACAGCACGCCGACAACGTCGCCCTGCTCAACAATCAGGAACATTTTGGCGTAACCCCGCTGATGCAGCAGCCGATTGCTCAGCATATTTTGTCGGGTGTCGCTTTCGCCGCCAACAAACTGCGGCCAGTTCAGCGATTCCTGTAACCAGTGACGATTCTTAAGAATCAACTGATGCAACGCTGAAACAAAACGTTCATCAGCCGCATGCAAGGTGACTGCCTCAGACACACTGATTGTCTCGTCCTGTAGCGGTTTGTCGTCGGTCATATGTGCTCCCACTCTCATTGACTCGCACTAAAATAAAGCATTCGGCCCCTGTTTTGTGCGACAGAAACCTTCTCTTAATGCCCGGACGGCTGTAATACGCCGTGAGGGCGTTGGTACACATCTTGCTTGACTCCTTTGTAACCCAAAGGAGAGTGATGATGAAAGCAATCGTGATTGGTGGTGGCATTGGTGGCCTCTCTGCGGCTATCGCCCTGAAGCAGTGCGGGATCCAGACCGAGGTTTATGAGGCTGTCAAAGAGATTAAACCGGTTGGGGCGGCCATTTCAATCTGGCCAAATGGCGTTAAGTGCCTGAACTGGTTAGGAATGAAAGAGCAACTGCGAAATTTAGGGGGGCCGATGGAGTACATGTCCTACCGCGACTTCCGTCATAACCAGACCATGACCCGCTTTAGCCTCGACCCGCTGATTCAAAGCGTGGGGGAACGCCCCTGGCCGG
This sequence comes from Scandinavium sp., assembly GCF_051650185.1. Classification (GTDB taxonomy): domain Bacteria; phylum Pseudomonadota; class Gammaproteobacteria; order Enterobacterales; family Enterobacteriaceae; genus Scandinavium. The sequence continues at coordinate 4,162 of NZ_JBOFIN010000117.1, read as the reverse complement.
TGGCTCGCGCAGGGTTACAGGAGATGTTACTGGACACTTACGGTCGCGATGCCGTCCGTTTTGGGCAGCGAGTGGTCAGCGTGGAGTCCTTCGCCGATGGCGTTCGCGCAACCTTTGAAGACGGGCATACCGCCGAAGCCGACCTGCTCATTGCCGCCGACGGCACGCACTCCGCCGTGCGATCCTGGGTGTTGGGCTATCAGACGGAGCGCCGCTATGCCGGGTATGTAAACTGGAACGGTCTGGTGACCATCGATGAGTCCTTAGCGCCGGCCAATCAGTGGACAACCTGGGTCGGCGAAGGGAAACGCGTCTCGTTGATGCCCGTCGCCGGGAACCGTTTCTATTTCTTCTTCGATGTTCCGCTGCCAAAAGGCCTGGCGGAAGATCGCACCACGCTAAAAGACGATTTACAGCGCTATTTCAGCGGCTGGGCGGAACCGGTACAAACGCTGATTGCTCAGATCGATCCGCAATCCACCAACCGAATTGAAATTCACGATATCGAACCGCTGGAAACTTTGGTTCGTGGGCGTGTCGCGCTGCTGGGTGATGCAGGACACAGCACCACGCCGGATATCGGCCAGGGAGGGTGTGCGGCAATGGAGGATGCGGTGGTGCTGGCAATGACCTTGCAGACGCATTCTCTCGGCATTGAAGACGCCCTGCTTCGCTATCAGGAAAAGCGCGCCTGGCGAGTGAAAGACCTGGTACTCAAAGCTCGCAAGCGCTGCGATGTCACCCACGGCAAGGACATGCGCGAAACCAAAGCGTGGTATGACGAGCTGTATCACGAAACCGGGGACCGCATTCTGGCTGGCATGCGCGAAACCATTGTGGGCGGGCCTTTGGGGTAACCAGGGAGAAAAGTGAAAAGCCGGGTTAGCACAGTGCCACCCGGCAACAAGAGACTTATTTCATCACACGGTCATCAACGTAATTACGTTTGTCTGGCGCTGGCGGGAAGTACTGGTACAGCCATGTTTCACTGATTGCATCGCCCTGGCAGCGCAGGAACATGCGCATTTCCACAGGATCGGTGGAGTCATTGGTCGGGTACCAGTCAAACAGGATGCGGTAGCCGTCAAACGGTTCAACGTACAGGATTTCGACCTGCTTCGCTTCGCCATTAGAAAGGGTGATCACCGGCTCGATGCCCTTCGGTGCAGCAGCTTTCAGATCGCCACCCACGAAATCAATAGCAAAACGACGCGCCCATTTCTCAGGGTAATGCTCGCCCGGAGCCCAACCTTCAGGGAAGCCGCCCATACCGGTGCGGGTTGCCATCACGCGAGCCAACGGCGAGCGCACTGGCGGCTGCGCGGCCCAGTACAGACGATATTTAAAGTCGAGCTGATCGCCCGCTTTCACCGCTTTCTTAGGTTCCCAGAAGCAGACGATGTTATCCAGCGTTTCACCGGTTGTCGGGATTTCCATCAGCGACACCGCCCCTTCGCCCCACTGGTTACGCGGCTCAACCCACAGGCTTGGGCGTTTGTTGTACCAGCCCATCACGTCCTGATAGTGGCTGAAATCGCGGTCCAGTTGCAGCAGGCCAAAGCCGCGTGGGTTTTTATCCTGGAAAGCGTTGAACTGCAGTTTTTGCGGGTTATTCAGCGGACGGCAGATCCACTCCCCGTTGCCACGCCACATCGCAAGGCGATCGGAGTCATGGATTTGCGGGTGAATGGTGTCGCACATGCGGCGTTCATTATTGCCACAGCTGAACATGCTGGTCATCGGTGCGATGCCCAGCTGTTTGACGTCTTCACGGGCATAGATGTGATTTTCCACATCCATGATCACCTGTGTTTCCTGGCAGTTGATGGTGAATTTGTACGCGCCTGTCACGCTGCGGCTGTCCAGCAAAGCGTAAACAGTAAATACCGTCGCACCTGGTTTGACGGTTTCAAACCAGAACGAGGTGAAGTCCGGGAACTCTTCCGGGGTGTCGGTAAAGGTGTCCACCGCCAGGCCACGTGCAGATAAGCCGTACTGATACGTGCTGTCTACTGCGCGGAAGTAGCTCGCGCCGAGGAAAGAGACGATATCGCGGCGCGCCAGCTCTGGTGCTTTGAATGCGCGGAAGCCTGCAAAGCCGAGATCGGTCTGGCCTTCCAGCTGTTTGGTGTCGACGCCCGCGTCGTTGTATTTAAACAGCTCCGGGCGGAAGTGAATTTCACGCGCCTGCTGTGACGATGAATCGAGCGAGAACATACGCACGCGACGGCGGAAGCCCATGCCCACGTGGAAAAACTGAATATCGAGCTGACGATCGGGAATGTTGCTCCACAGCGACTGTGACGCATCGTACTGAATGGCGTTGTAAGCCTGCGGCGTCAGTTCTGCCAGGGTTTTCGGCAGATCTTTGGGTGCGCCCCCCCACGGCTGGCGGGATAAATCATGCGCCATGGATTGCAGGACGGAGTAATCAAAACGGCGGGTCTGACCATCGGCAATCGCCGAGTCGTCGGCCATCGCGGCTTTCGAAAAGAGAGTGGCGAGTCCGGATGTAGCGCTCACCGCGGCTACAGCCATTGAGGATTTGATAAAGTGTCTGCGGTTCATGCCTGAGTCAGCGTCCTTCTATGATGATCGACTTCGCTAAGATGCGCCCACTCTAGACAAAAACGGCGGATAATCCAATTGCTGGCGGTGCAAAATCCGAACAAACCGGAAAATAAATAATTACGATCAGAAGTGACTGATTCCGGGTGTAAAAGTGAGTAAAAACGGCCTTTCCGGAAACAAAGAGAAAGGCCGTCGAGGGTTATATCAGCAGATTAATGATATTGATGCAGTTCGACACCATGCTGGATCAGCAGCTCATGGTCGTTTGTCGCGTGCTGATAGATATCATAAGTGACACCACCGGCTGTCATCTGGCCTGTCTCACTCCAGTTCTGCGTGTCGAAGTTCGTGATATTCACTTCAACCACATCACCGGCATCCCCTTTGATGGCCATCTGCTCTTTGCCATCCTCGATATAGAGATTCTGCTGCGAATGGGCGAGCACATCTGACTCGGTCAGGGTCATGGTGCTGTGGGCATGATTAGTAAGGTCATAGGCTGAATTGTGGATGTCCGAAGCCTGCGATGGCATGGTAGTCGCGGTATCACTCCACTGCACATTATCCATCCAGCAATATCCGCTGCCCACAGAGAACGAACCAATTTCAGTACCCTGCGGTGCGGTGTACTCATAGTGCAGCCACTCCTTAGAGAGGTAGGAAGATTCGTCAGGGTAAACATGATCGATGACGTTATGATCAGTGTCATAAACCGTGATTTCCTGCGCAACAACATAATCAAACGAGACCGACTGCGCCGCACCAGGAAGGGTGAAGATCAGCTCGCCGTCACCAGACTGGTTGGAAATTCCTTTGGCGTGATTATCAGCATACAGTTTATGACCCGGATGATCTGGATCAGCAGCTGATATAGCTGAACTGACCACACATGCCTGATCCGTTCCCACGGCGGTCATCGTCAACCCTGAAGCAAAAGCCATGTATGAATTGCTAGGGAATGATGTTACGTCTTCAAAGTTTTCGCTACCGGACACCAAAACAGAGGTTTCAATGGTGAAGGTCGTGGCCGCGCTCTGCACACTCTCCTCACCGGTCGACGTATCCACCACCACGGTACTGAAACTGTGCTGACCGTCATTCAGTGCGGCTGGTGTATAGGACCAGTTGCCGTTAGCGTCAACCAGGGTAACGCCGAGCAACGTGCCCTGATCGAAGATCTTCACTATGCTATTGGCGCTGGCATGACCCTGAATCGTTGGCGTATGGTCGTGAGTGGTATCACCATTGTGAATGTAAGTAATAGCCGCACCTTCATCGTCCAGCACCTGAATATCAGTTGCCGGTGCCGTGCCGGTGCCACCATCCTGGCCCGGCTCGGTGGTATAAAAGTGGTAAGGTAATGAAATAATTTCATCTTTCGAGCCAGGATCCTGCAAAGAAACCTGGACGTAATATTCCTGGTTTGCTTTCAAATCAGCTGGCGGCGTAAACGACTAAATAGCTGCGCCTAATACCGCTACACTTTTGCCTGACCATGTTTTCCTCCGGGGAATGGGCTGACTGTTTCCATAAAATGGTGAACTTTTCTCAGCAGCTGCCACATTGTCCGGCACTGATGGTTTCGGGTTAT
>NZ_JBOFIN010000116.1:0-24724 GCF_051650185.1 Scandinavium sp. | reverse complement strand
AAAACTGAGAAGAATGCGGGAAAACGTGAAACAATTTATCCTGCCTGAGAAAAGAAAACGGCCCAAAGAAAGGACCGTTCGTATCTCAAAAACCCAGTATCCCGTTCACTCAAAGCATCTTAAGTGAACGGTGTTAGCCCTCAGGCGGATTTTTTATTATCACCGAAGTGATTAGAAACGGTAACCAACACCGGCGATCCAGGTGCCAACGTCAACGTTACGAATGCGAGACTGCTCGTAGGAGAAGTCCAGTGCTACGTTTTCGATTGGGTTGAACTGCATACCAGCACCGTAAGAGAAACCGTAGTCGCTCATGTCGGATTTGCTGCCTGGGAGGTCGTTCGCCTGGAATTTACCATAGCCAACACCCACTACACCGTAGATGCTTGCCCAGTCGTTGATGCGGTAAGCAGGACCAGCAGTGATACCGTAGTACTGACTTTTGTTATACACGCCATCTTCACTACGGTTTTTCTCTGTGTAAGTGAAGGAACCGATAACACCCAGTGGGTTGTTATCCTGCTCGTAACGGTATTTCAGGTTGAAACCGCCCGCTTTGTTCGCTTCGCCCTGCATATCGCTCTGTGCGTAACCGCCAGTAACGGTAGAGGTTGCAGCGACTGCAGTACCTGCGGATGCGGCCAGAACCAGGGCCAGTGCTGAAAGACATGCAATTTTTTTCATAACCACCTCAAATGTGCTTCAAGTAAATCCGTAAGTTTTAAATATATCAAAAATTATTAACAAACTCTTTGCGATTAACGTTGTCTAAGGGGGTCTTCATGTAACTAAACGTTTCCATCGTTGACAGTCCCTTTTGAAAATCAGCAGTTTCCTCGCATATTTGGTCATTATTGCGCTCAGAGCGTGGCGCATTCATCCAGATTAATCCTAAACAGACAGAATTTTTCTCCGTCGACTGAACTTTATTGTACGGCCCTTTTTGTTGCTTTTTTTCAACAATACCTAAACCGCACAGGGGTAATTCATTTACACTGCCTCTTTTACTTCCTTTGACAAAAATTGACAGGAGAAAGGATGCCTGGGTCATCCCGTAAGATGCCGGTCTGGCTGCCGATCGTTGTAATCCTCATTGCCATGTGTTCGATTCAGAGCGGCGCGGCGCTGGCGAAATCTCTTTTTCCTTTGGTCGGTGCGCCGGGTGTTACCGCGCTGCGTCTGGCGCTGGGCACGCTGATTCTGGTCTGCGTCTTTAAACCCTGGCGTTTACGGTTTACTGCGGAACAGCGTGTCCCACTGCTGTTGTACGGCCTGTCGCTTGGCGCAATGAACTACCTTTTTTATCTTTCCATCCAGCGCATCCCGCTCGGTGTTGCTGTCGCCCTGGAATTCACCGGGCCACTGGCGGTTGCGCTGTTCGGCTCCCGTCGCCCTGTCGACTTTTTATGGGTCGCACTGGCTGTGCTCGGCCTCTGGTTCCTGCTGCCGCTTGGGCAAAACATTGCACACGTCGATTTAACGGGTGCAGCGTTGGCGTTGGGTGCTGGGACGTGCTGGGCGGTTTATATCCTCACCGGGCAACGTGCAGGTGAAGAACATGGCCCGGCGACGGTGGCAATGGGCTCGCTGATTGCGGCCGTGGTTTTCGTGCCGATTGGCGCTCTGCAAGCCGGTGACGTGCTGTGGCAGTGGTCTATTCTGCCTCTGGGATTAGGGATCGCCATTCTCTCGACCGCGCTGCCTTACTCTCTGGAAATGATTGCCCTCACCCGCCTGCCGACGCGCACCTTCGGCACATTAATGAGCCTCGAACCTGCGCTTGCCGCCGTGTCCGGAATGATTTTCCTTGGCGAAACGCTAACAGGCACACAGACACTGGCGCTTCTGGCGATCATCGCCGCTTCAATGGGCTCTACGCTCACCCTGCGTCGTGAAAGTAAAATTGAAGAAGTTGTTTTTAAAGAGTGATCTTATCCCGCAGGGTGATAAAAATCCTGCGGCAGTCTGCTTATATTTATTGTAATAATCATTTCTGATTGAAAATATCGCCCTGACAAACAGACCTTTCCTGGATAATTACCTCTCGCGTCGATAAAAATATCGTAACCAACTGTTTTATATTGATTTATAAGATTTCAATTTAGCCTCACTATTAAACCGATAGGCAGCACCATCCCGGCAGCCTGAAAATCCAGTGCTATACTTAATCCCGGAAATTCATTGGACAGTCACATCAAGAGGATATGAGATTATGAGTACCGCTAAACTGGTCAAAACCAAAACATCTACTCTTCACTATACCCGTAACGATGTATCGGACAGCGAAAAGAAAGCGACCATTGAGTTGCTCAATCGCCAGGTTATCCAGTTCATTGATCTGTCGTTGATCACCAAGCAAGCCCACTGGAATATGCGCGGTGCCAATTTTATTGCCGTCCACGAAATGCTGGATGGCTTCCGCACAGCCCTGACCGATCATCTGGATACCATGGCAGAACGTGCCGTGCAGTTGGGTGGCGTGGCGCTGGGTACCACTCAGGTCATCAACAGCAAAACACCGCTGAAAAGCTACCCACTCGACATTCACACCGTTCAGGAACACCTGAAAGAGCTGGCCGATCGTTATGCCATCGTGGCAAATGATGTACGTAAGGCGATTGGCGAAGCCAAAGATGAAGACACCGCAGATATCTTTACCGCCGCCTCGCGCGACCTGGATAAGTTCCTGTGGTTCATCGAATCGAACATCGAATAAGCTTCGTGTTGTCTGATTTATCTCACCCCTCTCCGGAGGGGTTTTGCACATTTATGGTGCAATACTCCCCGCTTAGCCCTCGCAAAAGTAAACTACTTGTAACTATCACTTCACAAAACCGTTAACGAAAGATTGTTTTATCAGCGTAATTTGCGCTAAATAACCCCTTCTCCTGCACATCACAAAGTGCGCACCGTTTTGGTGCCTCATTGTGGTGCAAAGACGGTGCTTTGCTACACTTTTTGTGCAACCGATGGCTTCCGCCTCGTTGCAAAACAATAAGTTGTAAAACTGGCACGATTCTTTCATAGGCGAATTGTTCACGCAGGGGATTACCCCGTGGTTATAAAAGGAAATGCTATGAAGTCTGTATTTAAAGTTTCACTGGCTGCACTGACCCTGGCTTTTGCGGTGTCTTCTCAGGCTGCGGAAAAACAACTGGTTGTTGCGACTGACACAGCGTTCGTTCCCTTCGAATTCAAACAAGGCGATAAATACGTTGGTTTCGACGTTGACCTGTGGGCCGCGATTGCGAAAGAGCTGAAGCTCAACTACACCCTGAAGCCAATGGATTTCAGCGGCATCATCCCTGCCCTGCAAACCAAAAACATCGACCTGGCGCTGGCAGGGATCACCATCACTGACGAACGTAAAAAAGCCATCGACTTCTCTGACGGCTACTACAAAAGTGGTCTGCTGGTGATGGTGAAAGCCAACAACAACGACATCAAGAGCGTGAAAGATCTCGATGGCAAAGTAGTGGCAGTAAAAGGCGGCACCGGGTCTGTTGACTACGCGAAAGCCAACATCAAAACCAAAGACCTGCGTCAGTTCCCGAACATCGATAACGCCTATATGGAACTGGGTACTAACCGCGCTGACGCCGTGCTGCACGACACGCCAAACATTCTGTACTTCATCAAAACCGCCGGTCACGGTCAGTTCAAGGCTGTAGGCGAGTCTCTGGAAGCGCAGCAGTACGGTATCGCGTTCCCGAAAGGCAGCGACGAGCTGCGTGAGAAAGTGAACGGCGCGCTGAAAAAACTGCACGAGAACGGCCAGTACAACGAAATTTACAAAAAATGGTTCGGTACTGAACCAAAATAATAATGTCAGTCTGACGAGTCATGCCCGGTTGCGCCTCGTGACCGGGCCTGTTTTTTAGAGGGTGTCTTTCACCCGAGTATTAACACGGTAACAGGATATCATCATGCAGTTTGACTGGAGCGCCATCTGGCCTGCCATTCCCATCTTGCTTGAAGGCGCCAAAATGACCCTGTGGATTTCGGTCCTTGGGTTAGTCGGCGGGTTAATCATCGGTTTAGTCGCCGGTTTTGCCCGTACTTATGGCGGCTGGATTGCCAATCACATCGCCCTTGTGTTTATCGAAGTTATCCGCGGCACGCCTATTGTGGTGCAGGTGATGTTTATCTACTTCGCCCTGCCGATGGCCTTTAACGATCTGCGTATCGATCCGTTCTCCGCCGCCGTCGTCACCATCATGATCAACTCCGGCGCCTACATTGCGGAAATCACCCGTGGTGCCGTGCTGTCGATTCACAAAGGGTTCAGCGAAGCAGGCCTGGCACTGGGGCTTTCCCGTCGCGAAACCATTCGCCACGTGATCCTGCCGCTGGCGCTGCGTCGTATGCTGCCCCCGCTGGGTAACCAGTGGATCATCAGTATCAAAGACACCTCGCTGTTTATCGTTATCGGCGTGGCCGAACTGACGCGTCAGGGCCAGGAAATCATTGCAGGCAACTTCCGCGCGCTGGAAATCTGGAGCGCCGTGGCCGTGATTTACCTCATCATCACCCTGGTTCTGAGCTTTGTTCTGCGCCGTCTTGAAAGAAGGATGAAAATCCTGTGATTGAATTTAAAAATGTTTCCAAGCACTTCGGGCAAACCCAGGTGCTGCACAATATCGATTTGAACATTACGAAAGGCGAAGTGGTGGTGATTATCGGGCCGTCCGGCTCCGGTAAATCGACCCTGCTGCGCTGCATCAACAAGCTGGAAGAAATCACCAGCGGCGACCTGATCGTTGATGGTCTGAAGGTGAACGACCCGAAAGTGGACGAGCGCCTGATTCGTCAGGAAGCGGGCATGGTGTTCCAGCAGTTTTATCTGTTCCCACACCTGACCGCGCTGGAAAACGTGATGTTTGGCCCACAGCGCGTGCGCGGTGCGTCGAAAGCTGAAGCAGAAAAGCTGGCGAAAGACTTGCTGGCGAAAGTGGGCCTCGCTGAGCGCGGTCACCACTACCCTTCTGAACTTTCTGGCGGCCAACAGCAGCGTGTGGCGATTGCCCGCGCGCTGGCGGTAAAACCGAAAATGATGCTGTTTGATGAGCCAACCTCAGCGCTTGATCCAGAGCTTCGCCATGAAGTGCTGAAAGTGATGCAGGATCTGGCTGAAGAAGGCATGACCATGGTCATCGTGACCCACGAAATCGGCTTTGCCGAAAAAGTGGCTTCCCGCCTGATCTTCATCGACAAAGGCCGCATTGCCGAAGACGGCAACCCGCAGCAGCTTATCGACAATCCGCCAAGCCAGCGCCTGCAGGAATTTCTCCAGCACGTGTCGTGATCTCTCCCCCTCTCCTTCACCGGAGAGGGCTTTCTTCAGATAATCCCGCAAAAATTAACCGCTCGTTTCCACCCGCTATACTTAGCATTTTGCTAATGATTTGAAAGGGAGAAGCCTGTGCTGCGTTTTTTGCTGCTGATTGCTGCGCTGTTTTGCGCGCCATTACAGGCGGTGACAATACCCGGTGTGACAACATCCCCAACCGCCAACCAGAGCGCCACCGCCGAACCCGATGCCGCGCAAAAGAAAGCCGCTTACGCAGCGCTTGCCGATGTGCTGGAAAACGAAGCCGCGCGCAAAGAATTAATCACCCAACTCAGAACCGCCGCCGCGACACCGCCACAAGATCCGACGCCAAAACTGAACCCACCGCCGGTTGCTGATGAGAAAACCGTGCTGGAGAGCGTCACTGACGTCAGCCGACACTATGGCACGGCGCTTTCGGAACGTTTCGCACAGCTTTGGCGCAACATCTCCACCGCGCCGCATAAATCCTTTAACTTGCAAACCTTCAGCAACGCCGCTACGCACTTCCTGCTGCTGGCTGTGCTGGTGTTCGCGTTCTACTCCCTGCTTCGCCTTTGCGCCCTGCCGCTGTACCGTAAAATGGGTAAATGGGGACGTAAAAAGAACCGCGACCGCAGCAACTGGGTGCATCTCCCGGCGATGATCGCTCTGGCGATGGTGATTGATTTGCTGCTGCTCGGACTGACGCTGTTCGTCGGGCAAATGCTGAGCGATAACCTCAATGCAGGCAATCCAACCATCGCCTTCCAGCAAAGCCTGTTCCTCAACGCCTTCGCCCTCATTGAGTTTTTCAAAGCCATCCTGCGCCTGATCTTTTGCCCACGCGTGCCGGAACTGCGCCCGTTCAACGTACAGGACGACACCGCACGCTACTGGAGTCTGCGGCTCAGCCTGCTGAGCGGGCTGATTGGCTACGGGCTGATTGTGGCGGTGCCGATTATTTCTAATCAGGTCAACGTGCAGACCGGGGCGCTCGCCAACGTGGCCATCATGCTGTGTATCACCGTCTGGGCGCTGTACCTGATTTATCGTAACAAGGAAGCGATTACTCAAAGCCTGATCCAACTGGCAGACCGCTCTCTGGCGTTCTTCAGTTTGTTTATTCGCGCCTTTGCGCTGGTGTGGCATTGGCTCGCCAGCGCCTACTTTATCGTGCTGTTCTTCTTCTCGTTGTTTGACCCGGGCAACAGCCTGAAATTTATGATGGGTGCGTCGGTGAAAAGCCTGGCGATCATCGGCATTGCAGCGTTTGTGTCGGGCATCCTGTCGCGCTGGATTGCCAAAACCATCACCCTGTCGCCCGAAACGCAGCGGAACTATCCGGAGCTGCAAAAACGCCTGAATGGCTGGGTGTCAGCCTCGTTAAAGGCTGCACGCATCCTGACTGTGTGCGTCGCGGTGATGCTTCTTCTGAGTGCCTGGGGGCTGTTTGATTTCCGGGAGTGGCTGCACAACGACACGGGGCAGAAGACCGTCGACGTGTTGATTCGCATAGCCCTGATCCTGTTTTTCTCTGCCATTGGCTGGACGATTCTGGCGAGCCTAATCGAGAACCGGCTGGCCTCGGATATTCACGGACGCCCACTTCCCAGTGCGCGTGCCAGAACGCTGCTGACGCTGTTTCGCAACGCACTGGCGGTAGTAATAAGCACCATCACGGTGATGATTCTGCTCTCTGAAATTGGCGTGAATATCGCCCCACTGCTGGCCGGTGCGGGCGCGTTAGGGCTGGCGATTTCCTTCGGTGCGCAAACGCTGGTGAAAGACATCATCACCGGGATTTTCATTCAGTTTGAAAATGGGATGAACACGGGTGACCTGGTGACCATCGGGCCGCTGACCGGCACCGTCGAGCGTATGTCGATTCGCTCGGTTGGCGTGCGCCAGGATACCGGGGCCTATCACATCATTCCGTGGTCATCGATAACGACCTTTGCCAACTTTGTGCGCGGCATTGGTTCCGTGGTGGCGAATTACGACGTGGATCGGGCGGAAGACCTGGACAAAGCCAACGATGCGCTAAAAGCCGCCGTGGCAGAGCTGATGGAGCAGGAAGAGATTCGCGGGCTGGTGATTGGCGAGCCGTCGTTTGCCGGGCTGGTTGGGCTGACCAATACCGCCTTTACCTTACGCGTCTCCTTCACCACCCTGCCGCTGAAGCAGTGGACAGTGCGTTTTGCCCTGGATACTCAGGTGAAGAAACATTTCGATGCGGCGGGCGTTCGCGCCCCGGTGCAGACTTATCAGATGCTGCCTGCACCGGTTGCCACACAACCGGCTCTGCCACCCGCGCCGGGCGAACCCACGCTGTAGCGCATATTCCCGGGCGGCACTGTGTTTGCCCGGCCTACAACAACCGCATCAATTTTGTAGGCAGGGTTTGTAGGCCGGGTTTGTAGGCCGGGTTAGCGAAGCGCCACCCGGCAATCCGTTAGCGCAACCCGGTGTTTATCGGGCGCGAGCGGCAAAACGACGACGCTTATCGTCGTCGAGGAAAGTCCAGGCAATGAAGCGGCTTTGCTTCTGCCCTTGCGCCATCTCTTTTTTCACCACTTTCACCGCGCCCGCTTCGGTCAGCGCCGGGTAGAGGAATGGCAGATTGTCGCCACGCGAAACCAGCGAGGTAAACCACATCACCTGACGCCCAAACTGACGACTTTCCTCAATCATCTTGCGGATAAACGCCACTTCGCCCCCTTCGCACCACAGCTCCTGCTGCTGCCCGCCGAAGTTCAGGGCTTCATCTTTCCCTTGCCCCAGATTGCGGCGCTTACGCTCGCTGCCTTCACGTGCGCTGGCGGCAGAATCATGGAATGGCGGGTTACACACCATCGCGTCGAAGTATTCATTTTTATGGATCATGCCAGCCAGAATGGCCTGCGCGTCTTTCTGGCGACGCAAACGAATTTGACGGCTCATCCCAGGATTGGCATCGATGATCGCCTGTGCGCTGGCAAGCGCTTCGGCATTCACTTCAGTGCCAGTAAAGCGCCAGCCGTATTCGTGGCAGCCGATCAGCGGATAAATCAGGTTTGCACCCGTCCCGATATCCAGCACGCTGGCATTGGTGGGTACACTTCCTGTCGTTTCAGCCAGCAAATCGGCTAAATGATGCAGATAATCGGCACGACCCGGCACTGGCGGGCACAGGAAACCTTCCGGAATATCCCACGCCTTGACCTGGTAAAAATGGGCCAACAGCGCTTTGTTGAGGGTTTTCACGGCATCAGGATCGGCAAAATTAATGCTCTGCTCACCCGCAGGCGTCGTGACGATAAACGCCGACAGCGCAGGCGTTTCCTGGCACAGTGTGGGTAAATCGTAGCGATCGTGGTGGCGGTTACGCGGGTGTAATCCCGGCTTTTGGGCTTTCATGGCTTCCTCCTGTGGACGGCTGCGTAAGATACCCGTTGACGCGGGTGGCGTAAATAAGTGAGTCTGGATAATCCGTTAACTTCCCTGGTGCGCTATGTATTTTTATCAACCGTCGAACGGACATGGACTGCCTCACGACCCGCTCAACGCCATTATCGGCCCACGCCCGATTGGCTGGATTTCCTCACAGGATGCTGAGGGCCGCCGCAACCTTGCGCCGTACAGCTTCTTTAACTGCTTTAACTATCGCCCACCGATCATTGGTTTTTCCAGCAACGGCTGGAAAGACAGCGTCCGCAACATTATTGAGACCAAAGAATTCGTCTGGAACCTCACCACCGTTGATTTGGCAAAAGCAATGAATGAAACCTCAGCCAGCCTGGCGCACGGTGAAGACGAATTTACTCGCGGCGGGCTTACGGCCGCAGAAAGCCGAATCATTCGTGCGCCGCGAGTCGCAGAAAGCCCGGTGAACTTCGAGTGTCGGCTTTCGCAATGCATCCAGCTGACGGGCGCAGACGGCACCGCCGTGGACACCTGGCTGGTATTGGGCGAAGTGGTGGCCGTGCATATCGATGAATCGCTGCTGGAAAACGGTATTTATCAGACGGCAAAAGCCAGACCTGTGTTGCGCGCAGGCGGCCCGACCGCTTATTACAGCATTGATGAAAGCCAGCGTTTTGACCTGATCCGCCCGGACGCCCGATAAACCCTCATTCTATCAGCCACTTGTATGTGGCTGATTTGTCAGTTGATTGTCAATTAATGTCGTTCAAAAAATAAACAGATGATCATCAATTTTTTGCGGCATGTCACACTTCACCACCACCTACACTTTAACTAACCCCGTGGTAACAGAGAGGATGTGCACATGAAGAGAACGTTGATTCTGATCGCTGCTGGTGCGTTGTCGCTGCTCTCGTTTTCGGCGACCGCCGAACCTCAACAGCTAAGACAAGGTGACACCGGGCAACTGCGCCCGTCCGGCACAGTGTCGGTCTCCGGTGCCGATGATTTCCAGGATTTGCAAACGAAGCTGGGTGAAAAAGCGCAGCAGGAAGGCGCGAAAGGGTTTGTGGTCAATTCAGCCAGCGGTGACAACAAAATGTTCGGTACCGCCACCATCTACAAATAATCTGTCTAAGTTTTTCAGCCCAAAATGCGCCTCTTTTCACGGGCGCATTTCTTTTTAACGCTATAAATCCGCCCTGACAAAACCCTGGAATAAACACTTTAAAAACTGACAATACTCAGTGTATAGTTTCAGGAAATCACGGATTAAGCAGCCTCATTGACAAAACTACAGCTTAAAACACAGTGTAAGCGGTTGTCTTTACACGCACGGTTTTTGGTGAAAGAAGTCGCAAAATGTGCCCTGAAAATTTCTCTCCGGCTGTTTCACTCCAGAATGGACAATAATTTATTAATAATCAGTAAATTATTTATCGTTCAATTTTTTCGATTGAGTCTGTCAAGGTTGTTCGATTTTATCTTTCGCAAAAAAGCGTGATACTCATCACATCGACGGAACAACGTCCCTTTTAAAGAATAACCTGCGAGAGATTAATCATGAAAACCATCAAAACTGCTGCTATTGCTATCGCTCTTTCTGCTCTTTCTTTTGGCGCTTTCGCGGCCCAGCCGGTTTCTCCGACTGAAGCGCAGAGCCTGAACAAAATCGGTACCGTGTCTGTAGACGGTGCAAGCACCCTGGACGGTCTGGAAGCCAAACTGGCTGAGAAGGCTGCGGCAGCAGGTGCCACGGGTTACAGCATTACTTCTGCTAACACCAACAACAAAATTAGCGGTACCGCTGTTATCTACAAATAACAGCCTGAACTGAATTACCCCTCATTGACCATTGCCGCAGTACCCTGTTTAACCCTTAATTTTGCCCGTCCTGCCACTGGACGGGCTTTTTTTTGTCTGCCGATCACCAGCAGGCATTGACCCGCTGCATCCCCTCTTCAAGGCTGGACACTTCACCGGTTGCCAGCAGGCAGGCAGCCATCTGAATTTTCAGCACTTCAGGCACAGGCTCCACACCCGCGACACAGCGCTCAATCCATTTCGCCGTCACTTCCGGATCTTTTGATTCGGGCAACTGCACTTCACGCTGAGCATCTTCACGTTCGACCACCACGCGCGTTCCGGCACTGTCGATCAGGCTGATCTGCGGGCAGCGCTGCGGATTGGCGTACACTTCGCCTTCGGTGCCGTGCATTAACAAAGCACGACCGCCGATATCAGCAAAAAACTTGCCCACTCGCGGCACATATTCCGGGTGAGAAACGCTGGAGAGGCGTAGTGCTGCGTCTTCGGCAAACGGCGTGGCCAGTTTTGCCAGCGTATGCGCACTGTTACGCACGCCCATCCGCCAGCGCATCCCCAGTTGATTTTCGAGCGGTGGGCAAAATGCGCCGATCGGCATATACACCGGCTGATGGCTGTCGAGTCTGGCCTGCGCCTGGCCTGCGTGTAGCGTCGGTTCAATGCCCAGCAGGGTGAAAATCGTCTCGGTCAATACACGAGTCGGATCGTGACTCACGCCGTGCACCAGCACCGGAAAACCCAGCTTATGCAGCAACATCGCCAGCAGCGGCGTCAGGTTGGCCTGTTTGCGCGCGCCGTTATAGCTGGGGATCACTATCGGCATCGGCTTGCCGACGGGCGGCGTCAGCGTAATCGTATGTTGCTGCATCGCCTGATAGAAGCCGAGCATCTCCGCCTCGCCTTCTCCTTTGATACGCAGGGCAATCAGAATGCCGCCCAGCTCCAGCTCCGGCACTTCGCCTTTCAGCATTTGCGCATAAAGGCCGCGTGCGGTTTCGGTGTCCAGGTCGCGGGCGTGATTTTTACCGCGCCCTACTTCTTTGATAATTTTACGATAATCCACTGCGGACTCCTGCCAATTCAGCGTCGTTTACGACGAGTCGGTTGAGGTTTACTTTTTATTATACCTTCAGGCACTTCGGGGCGCTCAATCGGGAAGACGGGCAACGCGTTGAGCAAACGCGGGCCATAATTTTTGGTCAGCAGGCGCTTATCATAAATGACTATCTCACCCCAGCAGCCGTGGCTACGAATCAGTCGCCCGACCTGCTGAATCAAATTGAACGACGCCGCGGGCAGGCTTTGTACTTCGAACGGATAGCGGTTGAGACTCTTCAACCATTCACCTTCGGTGATCACCACCGGGCTGTCTATTGGCGGAAACGCAATCTTGTGGATATGCACCTGGCTGAGCAGTTCGCCTTTCAGATCCAGACCTTCCGCAAAGGATTGCAGCCCGACCAGCACGCTTCGCTCACCGCCTTCTACCCGCTTGCGATGCAACTCCACTAAGCGATAACGCGGCTGATCGCCCTGCACCAGCAGGAGTAAGCGCAAATCCGGCACGCACTCTAAGAAGCGCTGCATTGCACGCCCGCTGGCGAACAGCACTAACATTCCGAGGTGCTTTTTGCTTTCAACTTGCTCGCGGAAGAAGGCGGCCATCTCTGCAATGTGCTGCTCTTCGTGTTCCATCAACGGTTCAAAGTGCATCTGCGGAATGATGATTTTGCCCTGTTCGACGTGGTTAAACGGCGAATCCAGCGCCACAAAGCGATCCCCGGCTTTCTCCTTCAGACCGCTCATTTCCTGCAAACGAGAAAAACTGTTCAGCGAACGCAGCGTCGCGGACGTCACTACGATGTGAGGCACGCTGCGCCACAGCAGCTTTTCCAGCTGATCGCTCACGCGGATACCCACGCAGTGGAACCAGACGTGCGGCTGCCCGTCACGCGTATCCCGCGTGGCCCATTTGCTGACTGGCGCCCCCGAAGCCTGAGCGAGTGAAGCCAGACGCCAGAGTTTGCTCTGCGATTCAAACATGCCGAGCGCGCGGTTCATCTGTAGCAACACGCGGTGCAAACGCACAATATCGTGAGAACCGGTGCGCTCACTCAAATCGTTGAGGAACAATTCCGACAGGCCACGCAGCATTTCGGTCAGTTTCGCCAGCCGCTGGCAGAGCGCCATCACCTCGTCCGGCAGCTCACCCATGGCAAAGCGGTGTTCCGCTTCCGGCCCGGAAGGCATATATAAATTAAGGATATTGTTGAGCGAAACGATGTGTTCGCAGAGCTCGTCACAGTGCTCTTTCAGTCGTTCCGGTGCCGCTAAAGGCGGAGTGGTTTTCGGGCGGAACTGCTCCATGCAGGTCGCCACCAGCTTGCTGAACAAATCGAGCTGTAAACGGAACCATGGGGCAGTAATTTCCGCACTCATCTCCAGCGCATCTCGGGCAACGTCCGGCAGGTGATGGCCCTCATCCAGCACCAACAGCAGGTTTTTCGGCTCCGGCAATACCGCTTCGCTCTCCATCGCCGCCATCACCAGCGCATGGTTAGCGACCACCACTTCCGCTTCCTGAATTTCACGGCGAGCCACAAAGAACGGGCATTCGCGATAGTAGAAACAGTTTCGGTTGAGGCAGCTGGCTTTGTCCGTGCTTAAACGGCTCCACAGCGCATCGTCAATGGCCTGATCGGTGTGATCGCGCAGGCCATCCCACTTATAGCTGTCGAGATCGGCTTTCAGCTTTGCGCAGCGTTTTTGTTCTTCTTTACTGTTGGGCGTGAGGTCGTCATCCAGAAACGCCAGCAAATCCTGCTGGGTAGGTTCGGTGCTGGAAAGCCCGGCGAGATTTCGCGGACAAACATAGCGTCCACGACCAAAGGCGGCGGTGAAACGCAGGTCGGGAATGATTTTTTTCAGCAACGGCAGGTCTTTGCTGAAGATCTGATCCTGAAGGGCCACGTTGGCGGTGCTGATGACCAGCGTTTTTTCGTCTTCACGGGCAATGGCAATGCCAGGAATCAGGTAAGACAGCGTTTTACCGACGCCCGTTGGCGCTTCGATAGCCAGGTGCCTGCCCTCTTCACCGGTGAGCGTTTTCGCCACATCGGCAATCATTTGCCGTTGCGGTGCCCGGGGAATGAAATCGGGGATCTGTTCCTGAAGCGCCTTATACCAGGACGCGATTTGCGCCTTCAGCGCGGCGGTAAGTGCCATTGAAGAAGTCCGAATACTGTATAAACAGCCACTATTCTGACACCTTATCAGCGTGGGGGCAAAAAAAATGGCCGCCGAAGCGACCATTGTTCAGTTTCACACTTACTGCGCTGCAGCAGGCTTACGCGGGCGACGACGACGCGGCGCGGCACCTTCTCTGCGCGGCTGATCGCCTTCAGCACGACGAGCCTGACCGTTGCCAGCAGGTTTATCGCTGCGGCGTGCCTGACCACCGTCGTTACGACGTGGCTGACCACGACCACCGCCGCCACGGCTTTGACGACCGTTCTGAATCGGCTCTGCCTGGATAGACGGATCGACGTCATAGCCCGGCAGCGCGATGCGTGGGATCTCTTTTTTCAGCAGGCGCTCGATGTCGCGCAGCAGTTTGTGCTCATCGACACAAACCAGTGACAGCGCTTCACCCGTCGCTGCGGCACGCCCTGTACGACCGATACGGTGGACGTAATCTTCAGGTACGTTCGGCAGCTCGTAGTTCACCACGTGCGGCAGCTCTTCGATATCCAGGCCACGGGCCGCAATATCCGTGGCGACCAGCACGCGCAGATCGCCGGATTTAAACTCTGCCAGAGCACGAGTACGTGCGCCCTGGCTTTTGTTGCCGTGGATGGCAGCGCTGCGAATGCCGTCTTTATTCAGCTGTTCAGCCAGATGGTTTGCGCCATGCTTGGTACGGGTAAACACCAGCACCTGTTTCCAGTCGCCTTCGCCAATCATCTGCGACAGCAGCTCCCGCTTGCGTTTCTTATCCACGAAATGCACGTGCTGAGTCACCTGCTCAGAAGCGGTGTTACGACGAGCGACTTCCACTTCCAGCGGGTTATGCAGCAGCTTGGATGCCAGCGCTTTGATCTCATCTGAGAAAGTGGCGGAGAACAGCAGGTTCTGACGCCTGGCTGGCAATTTCGCCAGTACGCGACGGATATCATGGATGAAGCCCATATCCAGCATGCGGTCGGCTTCGTCCAGCACCAGAATTTCGACTTTATCGAGGCTCACTGCGTTCTGATGCTCGAGGTCCAGCAGACGACCCGGCGTTGCCACCAGCACGTCAACGCCGCCGCGCAGTTTCATCATCTGCGGGTTAATACTCACTCCGCCGAAAACAACCATCGAACGAATATTGAGGTATTTGCTGTACTCGCGAACGTTCTCGCCGACCTGAGCGGCCAGTTCACGAGTTGGGGTAAGGATCAGCGCACGAACCGGACGACGGCCTTTCGCGTGCGGCTCGTTCTGCACCAGCTGCTGTAACAGCGGCAGGGTAAAGCCCGCGGTTTTGCCGGTACCGGTCTGGGCGCTCGCCATCAGGTCGCGGCCTTGCAAAACGCAAGGAATAGCCTGCTGCTGAATAGGGGTAGGCTGGCTGTAGCCCTGCTCCGCAATCGCGCGCAGGATCTCAGCATTCAGGCCAAGGGTTTCAAAAGACATAACAACTCCGAACCGCCCCGACCATGACAGGTATCGTTTTCAGGGTGATAGTGATAGTGCGGTAAGACAAAAACGATAATGTCAGCAAGGGGCGGAGTGTAGCAGTTTTTGTGACACACCGCATAAAATATCCCTCTTCTCTTCATCTGCGAAATAAATTGCCATCGAGTGTGGACAAGGTGAAAAAACAGTCATAATCTTAATCAATCGATTGATTAATTTTGTGAGGCGCGATGAATACCACGCCCATCACCAGCAAAGGCGAACAAGCCAAAAACCAGCTCATCCGTGCAGCCATCGCCCAGTTTGGCGAATATGGCCTTCACGCCACCACCCGCGATATTGCCGCACTGGCCGGGCAAAACATCGCCGCCATTCCCTACTATTTCGGCTCGAAAGAAGATCTCTATCTGGCCTGCGCCCAGTGGATTGCCGATTTCATTGGCAGCAATTTTCGCCCGCTTGCCGAACACGGTGAGCAACTGTTAAGCCAGCCGAACCCGGACAAAGCGGCGATTCGCGAGCTTATCCTTAGCGCCAGCAAAAATATGATCCTGCTGCTGACTCAGGATGAAACAGTCAATCTCAGTAAGTTTATCTCCCGTGAGCAACTTTCGCCCTCACCCGCCTATCAATTAATTCACGACCAGGTGATTGCCCCACTGCACGGGCATTTGACGCGGCTGATTGCTGCCTGGACAGGGCTTGATCCCAACGACACCCAAACCATTCTGCACACCCACGCGCTGCTTGGCCAAATCCTCGCCTTCCGTTTAGGTCAGGAAACCATTTTGCTGCGCACCGGCTGGGCGAAGTTTGATGAGGAAAAAGCCGGGATCATTTTCCAGGTGATCGCCACCCATATTGATCTCTTACTGCAAGGACTCTCGCAAAGGAGCTGAAGTCATGAAAAAACCCATTATCCTCGGTCTGACGGTGGCACTCATCGTCGCGGCCATTGCCGCAGGGGCTTTCTGGTATCAGAGCAAAAAAGACAACGGCCTGACCCTCTATGGCAACGTGGATATTCGCACCGTCAATATGAGCTTCCGCGTCGGAGGACGCTTGCAGGCCCTGCAGGTGGATGAAGGGGATGCCATTAAAGCCGGGCAAACACTGGGCGAGCTGGATCATGCCCCTTATGAAAATGCGCTGATGCAGGCCAAAGCCAACGTGGCCGCAGCCCAGGCGAAATACGATTTACTGGTGGCCGGTTATCGCGATGAGGAAATCGCGCAGGCCGCTGCGGCTGTGCGCCAGGCAAAAGCCGCCTCTGATTACGCGCAGAACTTTTATCAGCGCCAGCAGGGCTTGTGGAAAAGCCGCACGATTTCTGCCAACGACCTGGAAAATGCCCGCTCATCCCGCGATCAGGCATTGGCGACGCTGAAATCTGCCCAGGACAAACTGAACCAGTATCACGCCGGTAACCGTCCTCAGGAAATTGCTCAGGCCAAAGCCAGCCTCGAACAGGCGCAGGCACAGCTGGCTCAATCACAGCTCGATTTGCAGGACACCACCCTGCTCGCCCCGTCTGACGGCACCATCCTGACTCGCGCCGTAGAGCCCGGCAGCATGCTCAACGCCGGAAGCACCGTGTTGACCCTTTCCCTCACGCGCCCGGTTTGGGTGCGAGCTTATGTCGATGAAAGCAGCCTGAATCATGCTCAGCCAGGGCGCGAACTGCTTCTCTACACGGACGGCCGCCCGAACAAGCCTTATCACGGCAAAATTGGCTTTGTATCCCCAACGGCAGAATTCACCCCAAAAACGGTCGAAACCCCGGACCTGCGTACCGACCTCGTGTATCGCTTACGCATTATCGTGACCGATGCCGATGATGCCCTGCGTCAGGGCATGCCGGTGACGGTAAAATTCCAGCAGGGAGACGCTCATGAGTGAAGCGGTGATTAAGCTTAACGGGCTTATCAAACGCTTCACCGGCATGGATAAGCCTGCGGTCGCAAAGCTGGATTGCACAATACAATCAGGCTATGTCACCGGGCTCGTCGGCCCTGATGGCGCGGGCAAAACCACGCTGATGCGGATGCTGGCGGGGTTGCTGAAACCCGATGAGGGCAGCGTGTGCGTGATCGGCTACGACCCGATTAACGACAGCAGCGCCCTGCACGCCGCGCTCGGCTACATGCCGCAAAAATTCGGCCTGTATGAAGATTTGACTGTCATGGAAAACCTGACGCTGTATGCCGATTTGCGCAGCGTCACCGGCGACGTTCGCGAGAAAACCTTCGCCCGCCTGCTGGAATTCACGTCGCTTGGCCCGTTTACCGAACGTCTGGCGGGCAAGCTTTCCGGTGGGATGAAGCAGAAATTAGGCCTGGCCTGTACTCTGGTGGGCGAGCCGAAAGTTCTGCTGCTTGATGAGCCAGGCGTGGGTGTAGACCCGATTTCACGCCGCGAACTATGGCAAATGGTGCATGAGCTGGCTGGTGACGGGATGCTGATCCTCTGGAGCACCTCTTATCTGGATGAGGCCGAACAGTGCCGCGACGTGCTGTTGATGAACGAAGGCGAGCTGCTGTATCAGGGTGAACCGAAAGCGCTGACGGACACCATGCGTGGGCGCAGTTTTCTGCTGAACAGCCCGCAAGAGAACAACCGCAAGCTGCTGCAACGCACGCTGAAATTACCGCAGGTCAGCGACGGCATGATTCAGGGCCGCTCCGTACGGCTGATCCTCAAAAAAGAGGCTACCGCCGACGATATTCGCCAGGCAGAAGGCATGCCAGAGATTGAGATTGCTGAAACCGACCCGCGTTTTGAAGATGCCTTTATCGACCTGCTGGGCGGCGCTGGCACATCAGAATCCCCGCTCGCCGCGATCCTTCACACCGTGGAAGGCAAGCCCGGCGAAACAGTGATTGAGGCTAAAGAACTCACCAAGAAATTCGGCGATTTTGCCGCCACCGATCATGTCAATTTTGCCGTTAAACGCGGCGAGATTTTCGGCCTGCTCGGCCCCAACGGGGCGGGTAAATCCACCACCTTTAAAATGATGTGCGGCCTGCTGGTGCCCACTTCCGGCAAAGCGCTGGTGCTGGATATGGATTTGAAAGTCAGCTCAGGCAAGGCTCGTCAGCATCTTGGCTATATGGCGCAGAAGTTTTCGCTGTACGGCAACCTGACCGTCGAACAGAACATGCGCTTCTTCTCTGGCGTGTACGGCCTGCGGGGCAAAGCGCAGACGGAAAAAATCGACAAGATGAGCGACGCCTTCGGCCTGAAAAGTATCAGTAACCACGCCACGGACGATTTGCCGCTCGGGTTTAAACAGCGCCTGGCGCTGGCCTGCTCGCTGATGCACGAGCCGGATATTCTGTTTCTCGATGAGCCGACCTCCGGTGTCGACCCCATCACCCGCCGCGAGTTCTGGCTGCATATCAACAGCATGGTGGAAAAAGGCGTCACCGTGATGGTGACAACACACTTTATGGATGAAGCGGAATACTGCGACCGCATTGGCCTGGTGTATCGCGGCAAGCTGATTGCCAGCGGCACGCCGGATGATTTGAAAGCCAAAGCGGCAGATGAGGAAACGACTGACCCGACCATGGAACAGGCGTTTATTACGCTTATTCATGACTGGGATAAGGAGCATGCCGATGTCCAGTAGCGTTCTCTCCTGGCGGCGGGTTCGCGCCCTGTGCGTGAAAGAAACCCGGCAGATTATTCGCGATCCCAGCAGCTGGCTGATTGCCGTGGTGATCCCGCTGATGCTGCTCTTTATCTTCGGCTACGGCATCAACCTCGATTCCAGCAAGCTGCGAGTAGGTATTTTACTGGAACAGCGAAGCGAGGAAGCGCTCGACTTCGCCCACACGATGACCGGCTCGCCCTACATTGACGCCACCATCAGCGATAACCGCCAGCAGCTTATCCAGAAAATGCAGGCGGGCAAAATTCGCGGACTGGTGGTTATCCCGGTGAACTTCGCAGCCCTTATGGCGCGCGACGGTGACGAAGCGCCGATTCAGGTGATCACCGACGGCAGCGAACCCAATACCGCCAACTTTGTGCAGGGCTACGTGCAAGGGATCTGGCAAATCTGGCAGATGCAGCGGGCGGAAGACAGGGGTGATAAATTTGAGCCGCTTATCGACGTCCAGACGCGCTACTGGTTTAACCCGGCGGCCATCAGCCAGCACTTTATTATTCCAGGGGCGGTGACCATCATCATGACGGTGATTGGCGCGATCCTTACTTCGCTGGTGGTGGCCCGCGAGTGGGAGCGCGGCACCATGGAGGCGCTGCTCTCCACCGAAGTCACCCGCGCTGAACTGCTGCTGTGCAAGCTCATCCCCTACTATTTCCTCGGGATGCTGGCGATGCTGCTTTGTATGCTGGTGTCGGTGTTTATTCTCGGCGTGCCCTATCGCGGCTCGCTGCTGATTTTATTTTTCATTACCAGCCTGTTTCTGCTCAGCACGCTCGGCATGGGGCTGCTGATTTCCACCATTACCCGCAATCAGTTTAACGCCGCTCAGGTGGCGCTCAACGCTGCGTTTTTACCGTCGATTATGCTGTCCGGGTTTATTTTCCAGATAGACAGTATGCCAGCAGCTATTCGCGTGGTGACGTACATCATTCCGGCGCGTTACTTCGTCAGCACCCTGCAAAGCCTGTTTCTGGCGGGCAACATCCCGGTGGTGCTGGTGATTAACGTGCTGTTTTTGATTGCCTCGGCGGTGATGTTTATCGGCCTGACGCGGCTGAAAACCAAACGTCGGCTGGATTAAGGAGAAGCCATGTTTCATCGCTTATGGACACTGATTCGTAAAGAACTGCAATCGCTGCTGCGCGAACCGCAGACGCGGGCGATCCTGATCATGCCGGTGCTGATTCAGGTATTCCTGTTCCCGTTCGCCGCCACGCTGGAAGTCACCAACGCCACGATTGCCATCTACAACGAAGACAATGGCAAACATGCGGTAGAACTGACTCAGCGCTTTGCCCGGGCTAAAGCCTTTACCCATATTCTGCTGCTGAAAAGTCCGCAGGAGATCCAGCCAACCATCGACACCCAAAAAGCCCTGCTGCTGGTGCGCTTCCCGGCCGATTTCTCTCGCAATATCGACAGCCTGCAAACCGCACCGATGCAGCTCATTCTGGATGGACGCAACTCCAACAGCGCCCAGATAGCGGCGAACTACCTGCAACAGATTGTGGAGGATTACCAACAGGAACTGCTCGACGGCAAGCCGAAGCCAAACAACAGCAAGCTGGTGGTGCGTAACTGGTACAACCCGAATCTGGATTACAAATGGTTCGTGGTGCCGTCATTGATTGCGATGATCACCACTATCGGGGTGATGATTGTCACCTCGCTTTCCGTCGCACGTGAACGTGAGCAGGGCACGCTGGATCAGCTTCTGGTTTCACCGCTCGCCACCTGGCAGATTTTCGTCGGCAAAGCGGTGCCGGCGCTGATCGTCGCCACCTTCCAGGCCAGTATCGTGCTGGCGATTGGGATCTTCGCCTATCAGATACCGTTCTCGGGCTCGCTGGCGCTGTTTTACTTCACCATGATTGTGTATGGCCTGTCGCTGGTGGGGTTTGGCTTGTTGATTTCGTCGCTGTGCTCAACGCAGCAGCAGGCGTTTATCGGCGTGTTTGTGTTTATGATGCCGGCAATCCTGCTTTCGGGATATGTTTCCCCGGTTGAGAACATGCCAGTGTGGTTACAGAACGCGACGTGGATTAACCCGATTCGTCACTTTACGGATATTACCAAGCAGATTTATTTGAAGGATGCCAGCTTTGATATCGTCTGGCAGAGCTTGTGGCCGCTAGTGGTGATAGCGACCACAACAGGCTCAGTGGCGTACGCGATGTTTCGCCGTAACGTTGCGTAACTTTTTGTCTTTCGCCAGCAGCGACACAATCGCCGGGCCTGCCAGAATGACCACGCCGGCCAGCGCCAGCAGCAGGTTGTTTTGCAGCACGCGTGAAAGCAACCACAGGACGATCACCGCCGCACCGAAATACCAGGTGGTGGTCAGCTCCTCCAGAAAATCGCCCACGTCACGCCAGCGCTCTTCGTGGTGGCGCTGGAGCATTAACATCAACAGCACCGTGACGCCATAAAGCACGCAGAGCCCCAGCCCTACCCGTACCAGCGCCCCGCTCATCCATCCCAGTACCAGAACTGCAACAACCAGCAGATGCAAAACAATCTGCCAGCAGCTCAGGCCAGTTGCGACACGAATTCGTTGTTGCCACTTCATGTCTTCTCTCCCGAAGCATTTTCAACTGTTATTCAGAGTACCGGACTTTACGGAAAATTCCGTAACACCGCACCTTTTTGTGACGGCTACTACACTATTTTATTCAGGACAGTGATGTTAGCAGGAGAATGATGACCCCGATTTCAGCCCCTTTTTCCCTAAAAATTTTGACGATCAACACCCATAAGGGCTTCGCCGCGTTTAACCGACGCTTTATGTTGCCGGAGCTGCGCGATGCCGTGCGCACCGTGGGTGCTGACATTGTTTGCCTTCAGGAAGTCCTTGGCGCCCATGAGGTTCACCCGCTGCACGTTGAGAACTGGCCGGACACCAGCCATTATGAATTTCTCGCCGATACCATGTGGAGTGACTATGCCTACGGGCGTAACGCCGTTTATCCCGAAGGCCATCACGGAAATGCGGTGCTGTCGCGCTTCCCGATTGAGCACTACGAAAACCGGGACATCTCAGTGGGCGAGAGCGAAAAGCGCGGCCTGCTCTATTGCCGGATTGTGCCGCCGCAGTTATCAACGCCCCTTCACGTTATCTGCGTACACCTCGGGTTACGCGAGGCACATCGCCAGGCACAGCTTACGATGCTGAGCGAGTGGGTAAACGGCTTGCCGGAAAATGAGCCGGTGATCGTGGCAGGCGACTTTAACGACTGGCGTCTGCGGGCTAACGCGCCGTTAAAAACCCAGGCGGGGCTGGAAGAGATTTTCACCCGCGCGCTGGGCCGCCCGGTGCGAACCTTCCCGGTACGTTTTCCCTTATTACGGCTGGACAGAATCTATGTCAAAAACGCTCACGCCAGCCATCCGACGGCGTTGACCCTGAGCCAGTGGCGACATCTTTCCGACCATGCGCCCTTGAGCGCGGAGATCCATTTATGAAATGCAGCTGGCGAGAAGGCAATCAAATCCAGCTTCTGGAGAACGGCGACCAGTATTATCCCGCGGTGTTCAGCGCCATTGAGCACGCTGAAAGCAAAATCATTCTGGAAACGTTTATCTGGTTTGAAGATAACATTGGCTGGCAATTACACGACGTATTACTGAAAGCCGCGCAGCGCGGCGTGCATATTGAAGTGCTGCTGGACGGCTACGGTTCGCCCGATCTGAGCGATCGTTTTGTCGGCGAGTTAACCGCCGCGGGCGTGGTGTTCCGCTATTACGATCCGCGCCCTCGCCTGTTTGGCCTGCGCACCAATCTCTTTCGTCGAATGCATCGCAAAATTGTGGTGGTCGATGGCGCAGTGGCTTTTGTCGGCGGCATTAACTATTCCGCAGAACATATGTCCGACTACGGCCCGGAAGCAAAACAGGATTATGCCGTACGCGTGGAAGGCCCGGTGGTACAGGACATTTTGCAGTTTGAACTGGAAAACTTGCCCGGTAATGCCAACGCGCGCCGCTTCTGGCGACGCCGTCATCGACCAGAGGAAAACCGCACGCCGGGCGAGGCGCAAACCCTGTTTGTCTGGCGGGATAACGAAGAGCATCGCGATGACATCGAACGGCATTATCTGAAGATGCTCGCTAACGCCCGCCGGGAAGTGATTATCGCCAATGCCTATTTCTTCCCGGGCTATCGTCTGCTGCACGCGATGCGTAATGCCGCGCGACGGGGTGTAACGGTCAAACTGGTGGTTCAGGGCGAACCAGACATGCCGATCGTGAAAGTCGGCGCGCGGCTGCTTTACAACTATCTGGTGAAAGGCGGCGTGCAGATCTTCGAATATCAGCGCCGCCCGCTGCACGGCAAAGTGGCGCTGATGGACGATCACTGGGCGACAGTCGGCTCCAGCAATCTGGACCCGCTCAGCCTGTCACTCAATCTGGAGGCGAATCTGATCGTTCACGACAGAGCGTTTAATCAGACGTTACGCGACAACCTCAACCAGCTTATCGGGCAGGACAGCCAGCAGGTTGACGCCTCGATGATCCCGAAACGCACCTGGTGGAACCTGAGTAAAAGCGTGCTGGCGTTCCACTTCTTACGCCATTTCCCGGCGATGGTCGGCTGGTTGCCAGCCCACACGCCAAAGCTGGCGCAGGTGGCGCCACCAGT
Organism: Scandinavium sp.; assembly: GCF_051650185.1. Taxonomy (GTDB): domain Bacteria; phylum Pseudomonadota; class Gammaproteobacteria; order Enterobacterales; family Enterobacteriaceae; genus Scandinavium. Next base: position 1,192 of record NZ_JBOFIN010000116.1, on the reverse strand, counting down.
GCAAACCACCCTTGAAACACAGGATCGTATTGAGCCAGAGAATCCGGGGGTAAAACCCTGATGAGTCATTCACACCCGCGCTGGCGGCTGGCAAAGAAGATCCTGACGTGGCTGTTTTTCATCGCCGTGGCTGTGCTGCTGGTGGTGTATGCACGCAAAGTCGACTGGCAGGAAGTGTGGAATGTTATTCGTGACTATAACCGCACCGCCCTGCTGAGTGCCGTGGCGCTGGTCATTTTCAGCTACCTGATTTATGGCTGTTACGATTTGCTGGGACGCGCTTATTGCGGTCATAAGCTGGCGAAACGTCAGGTGATGCTGGTGTCGTTCATCTGCTATGCCTTTAACCTGACGCTGAGCACCTGGGTCGGCGGGATCGGCATGCGCTACCGCCTGTATTCACGGCTGGGTTTACCCGGAGCCACCATCACCCGCATCTTCTCTTTAAGTATTACGACCAACTGGCTGGGGTACATTCTGCTCGGCGGGGTCATCTTCAGTATTGGCGTCGTTGATTTGCCCGCACACTGGTATATCAGCGACACCACGCTGCGCATCATCGGTGCGGCGTTGTTGCTGATGATTGCGGTTTATCTCTGGGCTTGCGCCTTTGCCAGACGACGTCACCTGACGGTCAGAGGCCAAAAGCTGGTGTTGCCTTCGTGGCGCTTCGCCCTCGTCCAAATGGGGATTTCCAGCGCTAACTGGATGGCCATGGGGGCGATCATCTGGCTGCTGTTGGGGCAAGAGGTGAACTATTTCTTCGTGCTGGGCGTGCTGCTGGTGAGCAGTATCGCGGGCGTTATTGTGCATATTCCGGCGGGCATTGGCGTACTCGAAGCGGTGTTCATTGCCCTGCTTGCAGGAGGACATGCCTCGCAAGGCACGATCATCGCCGCGCTGCTGGCCTATCGGGTGCTCTATTTCTTTATTCCGCTGGCGTTAGCGACAGTGTGTTATCTGGGGCTGGAAAGCCGCGCGAAGAAGCTGAGAGCGAAGAATGAGAAGGTGATGGCGAAGTGAGACATCCCCCTCACCCCGGCCCTCTCCCCATGTACGGTCCGGAGACATCATGAACACTTGTTCGGGGACATGGTAGACACTTACAACTAAGGCATAAGAACCCGTTTATGGAGTCGCTTATGCCCTGGGATGCGAGAGATACCATGTCATTACGTACCGAGTTTGTTCT
>NZ_JBOFIN010000115.1:0-12567 GCF_051650185.1 Scandinavium sp. | reverse complement strand
AGCCTTGTCCGCAATTACATCAATCAGTTGAGTCTTGTTCATATGTTATCCTTACAATGTGTTTATCGCTTGCTAAGCATCGAGTGCGACGAAAATGCCTGAAGAGCACTCTCCTGCATACACGCACCGATAGCCACTTATTTTCGCCTACCAAATGTAGACCAGACGGGGGGCAGATGTGAAGCCTTCAGGCACGACAATTCAGACTGAATGTCACGTTTTGTGGCTTCATTGCTGAAAATTTATACCGATATTGCTCTCACCGGCCTCGCGAAGGTCCGCCCGCAGCCCTTTGATAAGCTCAATGTCACGCTCTTCGCACTCAGCAAGGAGTCGGAAAATCTCCCATTGAATGTCCCATTCCTGCTCAACCGCCGGGTTTTCTTTGAGCTCTTCGTCTGTCATTTCCCGACCCGCCTGGGTCATTTCCAGCATCGCGACGGTGGTGATCGAGGCTTTGCTGACTTCAATCGCATGCTCGAGCGTTTCACCACTCAGGCGCGAATGAAGCAACTCGCTTAACGCCACACAAGCATCGATAGCCGGATAAACACCGTACATATCGAAGTCATCGGCCACCGGAATCGCTTCTTCCAGTTTTTCTAGCTGGCTGTCGAAATTCACCTTCGCGTCCTTCACGGCCAGGGTTTCCCAGATAAGATCGAGAATTCGGCGATAGAGCTGGCCGTCGGCGAATTCTGTCTGCTGACAGAACACGGCATAGTTTGGGTACATGCGTTCGCACAGGCAGGCCATGAAGGTCACGTGCTGCCAGCTTTCCAGCTTCTCAAGGCGCAGATGAATCGGGTTTTGTAACATGATCAGTTCTCAGATACGTGAATGAGCGGAAGTTTACCTGAATCAAGGCTGAATTGCTTGCCAACGCTGGAAAGCAGGCCGCCCTGAAGCCACCGCATCGGCCCAGCGAGTCGGTTCCGGCAATCGGTAGCCTTGCGTGCAGCGCTGAACCCAGGCCAGCGCACTGTCCGCGCTCACGCGATGCCCAGTGGCAATAAACAGGGGATTACAACGCACTTTGCTGCGCCAGACCCAGCCTAGCTGCTCGTCTTTATCCATGAGCGGTGCCAGCGCGCCTGCTTCAGCAGAAAGCGGTTCGAACTTGCCGCACAACCGTTTTTTTGCCACGCCAATCGTCGGCACGTCCACCAGCAAACCAAAATGGCTGGCTACACCCAGGCGACGCGGATGAGAAATGCCGTGCCCGTCCACGAACAGCAAGTCGGGTTTACGGGAGAGTTTATCCCACGCCGCAAGCAACGCAGGATATTCGCGAAAAGAGAGAAAACCGGGGATATACGGCATGGTGGTGGGAATGCGGGCGATTTGGTACTCCACCAATTTGAGGCTCGGGTATTCAAGCAGCACTATCGCCGCACGGGTGATTTCGCCCTCGTTTTCAAACCCGACATCCGCGCCACCGATCAGCAGCGGCGGATCCTGAATCAGGCGATCTTCGCGGATCACTGAAGACGCTAACGCCCGCTGTTGCTCCCGAAGATCTGCCAGATCCATACCGTGTCCTTACTTGTGATACTGCGCCGACAGACGGTGAACGGCTTCTACAAACGCCCCCGCGTGTGCTGGCGGCACATCCTGGTGAATGCCGTGACCGAGGTTGAAGACATGGCCTTCTCCCTCACCAAATCCGGCCAGGATGGTGGCAACCTCTTCCTCAATACGGGCTGGCTGCGCATAAAGCATTGACGGGTCCATGTTGCCCTGAAGTGCCACTTTATGGCCTACGCGGCGACGCGCATCGGTGATGTCGGTTGTCCAGTCCAGGCCCAGCGCATCACAGCCCGTTTCGGCCATCGCTTCCAGCCATTGCCCACCGCCTTTAGTAAACAGCGTCACAGGCACCCGGCGACCTTCGTTTTCACGCAGCAGGCCGTCGATGATTTTATGCATGTAGTAGAGCGAGAACTGCTGATAATCGCGCCCGGTGAGCACACCGCCCCAGGTATCGAAAATCATGACAGACTGCGCGCCCGCACGAATTTGCGCGTTCAGGTAAAGCGTGACGCTCTTCGCCAGCTTATCAAGCAGAAGATGCAGCGCCTGCGGATCGGCGTACATCATCTTTTTGATGACGGTAAACGCCTTGCTGCTGCCGCCTTCCACCATATAGGTCGCAAGCGTCCATGGGCTACCGGAGAAGCCAATCAGCGGCACTTCGCCTTTTAACTCACGGCGAATGGTGCGCACAGCATTCATCACATAGCCCAGCTCCTGTTCAGGATCGGGAACAGGCAGTTTTTCGATATCGGCTTTGGTTTTCAGCGGCGAGGTAAAGCGCGGGCCTTCACCGGCTTCAAAATAGAGGCCAAGCCCCATAGCATCCGGGATGGTCAGAATGTCCGAGAAGAGGATCGCCGCATCCAGCGGGTAACGGCGCAGCGGCTGGAGGGTCACTTCACAGGCCAGCTCGGCATTTTTGCACAGCGACATAAAATCGCCAGCCTCAGCGCGGGTGGCTTTGTACTCCGGCAAATAGCGGCCTGCTTGCCTCATCATCCAGACGGGGGTGACATCAACAGGCTGGCGCAGCAGCGCACGCAGATAACGATCGTTCTTCAGTTCGGTCATGGTTGCAGTTCCTTAATGCGTCAGGCGCTCAGTGTACCATCACTCATGGTCTGCCCGACACATCGCGACCGTATCTTCAATCAGGCGGCGCGCCACGGTACCCGGCGGCGGTAACAGCGGCAGCGAGTCATAGCGATACCAGTTCGCTTCCAGAAGTTCTTTCGGATCGATAACGATATCACCGCTGTCATAGTCGGCCATAAATGCGGTCATCAGAGATTGCGGGAAGGGCCACGGTTGCGAGGTCACATAGCACAGGTTTTTAACCCGAATCCCGCTCTCTTCCATCACTTCGCGGGCTACCGCCTGTTCAAGGGTTTCCCCAACCTCAACAAAGCCTGCCAACACGGTATGCACACCGTTGCGATGGCGAGTGTGCTGCGCCAGCAGGATCGAGTCATCACGACGAATCGCCACAATGATGCATGGCGCTATCTGCGGGTAGTAACGCTCACGGCAATGGCTGCAAAGCATGGCCCATTCGGTTTTACTCGGGTGCATGGTGTGTCCGCAGTAGCCGCAGAATTTATGCGAACGATAAAACTCCGCTAACTGCACACCACGGCCCGCAAGCTGGAACAAGCCGACATCCCGATCGAGCACCTGCCGAACGGTGCCCAACTCCTGGCGGCGCGCCTCCTGCACCAGCCAGACGGGCTCGCCCTGCCATTCGCCGATTTGCATTGCGTGCTTGCCGGTAAGATCGAAATTTTCCGCCTCGCCATGCGGAATTTCCCCGCCCGGCAGCCATAATTTCTGTTCGTGGCTGACTATCCACCAGCCGCGGTCTAATTTTTCAATTATACGATCCATATCTATTGCACTACCTTCGCTTCACTGGCACTTTGTTAACAGTGTCTTTACATTTTTGTGGGTGAGCCGTTCTACTTTTTCAACTTGCGGAGTCAATCATGCTAAACCAGTTAGAAAGCCTGACAGAGCGCGTTGGCGGCAGCCATCATCTGGTCGATCAGTGGCTACAGGTTCGTAAGCAGTTACTCGTCGCTTACTACAATCTGGTTGGCATTAAGCCTGGCAAAGGATCGTATATGCGTCTCAATGAGAAAGCACTGGACGATTTTTGTCAGCGTCTGGTGGATTACCTCTCAGCCGGTCACTTCAGTATTTATGAACGGATTGTTGGCGAATTGGAAGGTGAAAACCCACTTTTAGCCGCCACAAAACTGTATCCGCAGCTGGAAGGCAACACGCAACAGATTATGGATCTGTATGATTCAAGTCTGGAAACCGCCATTGATGACGACAACTGCATGGAGTTCCAGCAGGCGTTATCGACGCTGGGCGAAGCCCTGGCCGCCCGCTTCACGCTGGAAGACAGCCTGATTGCGCTGGCGCTGGATAACAAACTCAACGGCAGCGCCAATGATGAAAATCAGATTGCGCGCCCGGCTTGAGTTCTTAAGCGTTAACGAGTAATTTACAACCTTCACCTCGTCGGTTGACGAGGGTTTATCTTGTCGGAGTGCCCTTTTGGGCTGAGACCGTTAATTCGGGATCCGCGGAACCTGATCAGGCTAATACCTGCGAAGGGAACAAGAGTCAATCTGCTGTTGTATCGCCTTTTTGGCGATCTTCTCTTGCTTCATCCGTCGTCTGACAAGCCATATCCTTACTTTACTGGAATGTGCTATGTCTACACTCAAACTGTCCCGCCGCGAACAACGCGCGCAAGCTCAACACTTTATCGATACCCTCGAAGGCACCGCCTTCCCGAATTCTCAGCGAATTTATATCCACGGTTCCCGTGAAGATATTCGCGTCCCCCTGCGTGAAATTCAGCTCAGCCCGACGCTGATCGGCGGCACCAAAGAGCAACCTCAATTCGAAGAAAACGAAGCCGTGCCGGTCTATGACACCTCCGGCCCTTATGGCGATCCTGCTATTGCAATTAACGTGCAGCAGGGTCTGGCAAAACTCCGCCAGCCATGGATTGACGCCCGTGCTGATAGCAAGGAGCTTGACGAACGCAGTTCCGCTTATACCAAAGAGCGCCTTGCTGATGATGGACTTGATGAGCTGCGCTTCACCGGGCTGTTAACGCCAAAGCGTGCCAAATCAGGAAAGCGCGTAACCCAGCTACACTATGCCCGCCAGGGGATCGTCACCCCAGAAATGGAATTTATCGCGATTCGTGAAAACATGGGGCGCGAACGCATTCGTAGCGAAGTGCTTCGCCACCAGCACCCAGGCGAAGGATTCGGCGCGCGCCTGCCAGAGAACATCACGCCTGAATTTGTACGTGACGAAGTCGCCGCCGGGCGAGCGATTATTCCGGCCAATATCAACCACCCTGAATCTGAACCGATGATCATCGGCCGTAACTTCCTCGTGAAGGTCAACGCCAACATCGGCAACTCGGCGGTCACCTCCTCCATCGAAGAAGAAGTGGAAAAACTGGTGTGGTCCACGCGCTGGGGCGCAGACACCGTCATGGACCTTTCCACCGGGCGCTATATCCACGAAACGCGCGAGTGGATCTTACGTAACAGCCCGGTGCCGATCGGTACAGTTCCGATCTACCAGGCGCTGGAGAAAGTAAACGGGATCGCCGAAGATCTGACATGGGAAGCCTTCCGCGACACGCTGCTGGAACAAGCTGAACAAGGCGTGGATTACTTCACCATTCACGCAGGCGTGCTGCTGCGTTACGTTCCCATGACCGCGAAACGCCTGACGGGGATTGTCTCGCGCGGCGGCTCGATCATGGCGAAATGGTGCCTCTCTCATCATCAGGAAAACTTCCTTTACGAACACTTCCGCGAGATTTGCGAAATCTGCGCCGCCTATGACGTGTCACTGTCGCTGGGTGATGGTCTGCGTCCGGGATCTATTCAGGATGCCAACGACGAGGCCCAGTTTGCCGAACTTCATACTCTGGGCGAGCTGACCAAAATCGCCTGGGAATACGACGTGCAGGTGATGATTGAAGGCCCGGGCCATGTGCCGATGCAGATGATTCGCCGCAACATGACCGAAGAGCTGGAACATTGTCACGAAGCGCCGTTCTACACCCTTGGCCCATTGACCACTGATATCGCTCCGGGCTACGACCATTTCACTTCTGGTATTGGCGCAGCAATGATCGGCTGGTTTGGCTGCGCGATGCTTTGCTATGTCACCCCCAAAGAGCATCTCGGCTTACCTAACAAAGAAGATGTGAAACAGGGGCTGATTACCTACAAAATCGCCGCGCACGCTGCGGATTTGGCAAAAGGTCACCCTGGCGCACAAATCCGCGATAACGCCATGTCAAAAGCACGCTTCGAATTCCGCTGGGAAGACCAGTTCAATCTGGCGCTCGATCCGTTTACCGCCCGCGCTTACCACGATGAAACGCTGCCGCAGGAATCAGGCAAAGTCGCTCACTTCTGTTCGATGTGCGGCCCAAAATTCTGCTCGATGAAAATTACCCAGGAAATCCGCGACTACGCGGCAAACCAGGCCATCGACGCAGGTATGAGCGATATGTCGAACAGCTTCCGCGCCAAAGGTGGTGAAATTTATCTGCGCAAGGAGGAAGCCTGATGTATCAGCCAGATTTCCCGCCAGTGCCGTTCCGGCTTGGCCTCTACCCGGTGGTTGACAGCGTTGTCTGGCTTGAGCGTCTGCTCGAAGCCGGCGTGCGCACCCTTCAGTTGCGCATAAAAGACAAACGCGACGAGGAGGTGGAGGCCGATGTGATTGCCGCCATTAAGCTTGGCCGCAGATACAACGCACGTCTGTTTATCAATGATTACTGGCGGCTGGCGATTAAGCACCGGGCTTACGGCGTGCATCTGGGTCAGGAAGACCTGGAAATCACCGACCTGACAGCCATTCGTGAGGCCGGGCTACGCCTTGGTGTGTCCACTCACGACGATATGGAAATCGAGGTGGCGCTCGCCGTGAAGCCCTCTTACATCGCACTCGGCCATGTTTTTCCAACACAAACCAAGCAGATGCCGTCGGCCCCACAGGGGCTGGCGCAACTCGGCACGCACGCTGAACGTCTGAAAGATTACCCGACAGTCGCGATCGGTGGGATCAGCATTGACCGCGCCCCTGCGGTTCTGGCAACGGGCGTGGGGAGTATCGCCGTGGTCAGCGCCATTACCCAGGCTCCGGACTGGCAACTTGCTACCGCGCAGCTCCTTGAAATGGCGGGAGCAGGCGATGAATGACCGCGAGTTCATGCGTTACAGCCGTCAAATCCTGCTGGAAGACATTGCGGCAGAAGGCCAGCAAAAGTTACTCGCCAGCCGGGTGCTTATTGTTGGGCTCGGCGGGCTCGGCTCGCCTGCCGCGCTGTATCTGGCTGGCGCAGGCATTGGCACTTTGGTGCTGGCCGATGACGACACCGTGCATCTCAGTAACTTACAGCGCCAGATCCTGTTTACTGCCGACGATATCAGCCAGCCGAAAGCGCAAGCGACGCAGCAACGCCTTGCGCAGCTTAACCCTGAGATCACGCTCATCGCTCTGAATGAACGGATGGCAGGACGCTCTTTAGAGCAGCAGGTCATGCAGGCCGATGTCGTGCTTGATTGCACCGATAACATGGCGACGCGTCAGGCGATCAATGCCGCCTGCGTAAAACACTCCACACCGTTGATCACAGCCAGCGCCGTGGGTTTCGGCGGGCAACTGATGGTAGTGGCTCCGCCCTGGACACACGGCTGTTACCGCTGCCTGTGGCCAGATACGCAGGAGCCAGAACGTAATTGCCGAACCGCAGGCATTGTCGGCCCGGTGGTTGGCGTGATGGGCACTTTACAGGCGCTCGAAGCCATTAAGTTGCTCAGTGGCATGAGCATTGCTCAGGATTCACTGCGTCTCTTCGATGCCCGCTCCGGAAACTGGCGCTCGCTGACCCGATCGCGGTCAGTGAGCTGCCCGGTATGTGGAGGGCAGCATGCACATTCTCGTTAACGATGAACAAACTCACTGCACCGATGGCCTGAGCGTTGCCGAACTGATGGCAACGTTAGATCAGGACAAACCGGGTGTCGCGCTGGCGCTGAATCAGCACATTCTGCCGCGCGCAAAATGGGATCGTCAGCCCTTGCGAGAGGGCGACGAGCTGGTGCTTTTTCAGGTGATTGCCGGAGGCTGACATGTTACGTATTGCGGATAAAACGTTTGATTCTCATCTGTTTACAGGCACCGGGAAATTCGCGACGTCAACGCTGATGGTGGACGCTATTCGCGCTTCCGGCAGTCAGCTGGTGACGCTGGCGATGAAACGTGTGGATTTGCGCCAGCGGAACGATGCCATTCTGCAACCTCTGCGGGAGGCGGGAGTGACGTTGTTGCCCAATACTTCCGGCGCTAAAACAGCGGAAGAAGCCATTTTTGCCGCAAGGCTTGCGCGTGAAGCGCTTGGCACAAACTGGCTGAAGCTTGAAATTCACCCGGATGCCCGTTGGCTGTTACCCGATCCCATCGAAACCCTGAAAGCCGCAGAAACTCTGGTAAAAGAAGGCTTCGTCGTCCTGCCTTATTGCGGCGCAGACCCGGTTCTCTGCAAGCGACTGGAAGAAGCCGGTTGCGCGGCAGTCATGCCATTGGGCGCGCCGATTGGTTCGAATCAGGGCCTGGAGACGCGAGCGATGCTGGAGATCATCATCGCCCAGGCGACCGTTCCGGTTGTTATCGATGCGGGGATTGGTGTGCCGAGCCACGCGGCACAAGCCATAGAGATGGGCGCGGACGCGGTGCTGGTGAACACGGCTATTGCCGTCGCCGACTCCCCCGTACAGATGGCAAAAGCTTTTCGCCTGGCGGTTGAAGCTGGCCTGCTCGCTCGTCTGGCTGGGCCGGGGATGAAAAACAGGACCGCACAGGCCACCAGCCCACTGACGAGTTTTCTGGAGGCCCTTTAATGGCGGCTTTCACCGAACGCTGGCAGGAGCTGAACTGGGATGACATTCGGCTGCGTATCCACAGCAAAACGGCCGCCGATGTTGGGCGGGCACTGACATCCCGCCAGCTCAGCCGGGATGACTTTATGGCCTTACTTTCGCCTGCGGCAGACTGCTACCTGGAGCCGATGGCGCAAAAAGCGCAGCAGCTAACACGCCAACGCTTCGGTAACACCGTCAGCTTTTACGTCCCGCTTTACCTCTCGAACCTCTGCGCCAACGACTGCACCTATTGTGGTTTCTCAATGAGCAATCGCATTCGTCGCAAGACGCTGGATGGAGAGGAAATTGCCCGGGAATGCGAGGCGATTCGCGCAATGGGGTTTGAACATCTGCTGCTGGTGACGGGTGAACATCAGACGAAGGTCGGCATGGACTACTTTCGCCAGCATTTACCCGCGATTCGTCGCCAGTTCGCTTCGTTGCAGATGGAAGTGCAGCCGCTATCGCAGGCTGAATATGCAGAACTCAAAACGCTGGGGCTCGATGGCGTGATGGTTTATCAGGAGACTTATCATCAGGCCACGTATGCGCGTCACCATCTGAAGGGCAACAAGCAGGATTTCTTCTGGCGGCTGGAAACACCAGACAGGCTTGGGCGTGCTGGCATCGATAAGATTGGCCTTGGCGCACTGATTGGCCTTTCTGACAGCTGGCGCGTGGATTGCTATATGGTTGCTGAGCACCTTTTATGGCTGCAACAGCACTACTGGCAAAGCCGTTATTCACTCTCTTTCCCGAGACTGCGACCCTGTGCCGGTGGCGTGGAACCCGCGGCAATCATGAGTGAGCGCCAGCTGGTACAAACCATTTGCGCATTTCGTCTTCTTTCTCCGGAATCAGAGCTGTCGTTGTCGACGCGTGAATCCCCTGATTTTCGCGACCGGGTGATCCCCATCGCCATTAATCATGTCAGCGCCTTTTCCAAAACTCAGCCGGGCGGCTATGCCGACGATCATCCGGAACTGGAGCAATTTGCGCCGCACGATGGACGTCGACCAGAAGAGGTAGCAAAGGCGCTGATTGCCGGTGGGCTTCAGCCCGTCTGGAAAGACTGGGATAGCTGGCTGGGAAGGCGCTCGCAATAAATGTGCAACGACGGTAGAGAAAGGTAATCGGTTCTGAAGCCATCCCGGAATACGTAGCACTGGAGGTTGCTGCGTGAATGCCCTCACCTTACGCTGCTCCGGTCAGCAGGAAATGCTGACCAGGGCGGCGATGTTCTTCCTCCCCCGCCCTGCTTCCTGCTAAACAGCACAAAACATTCATCGTGCGAATGCATTAATGACGGATATCAGCGCGCGCTCGCTTCACCTCTTATACTTTTGCTACTCGCCCAACGGAATGCAACTTGCGACATGAAACACATCAGCAAAAATCTCTCTTTCACTCGCCCCATCGTGATAAGCCTCGGCGGGATCTTGCTCGGTTTTCTCCTTATCGCCACGCTGGTCACACTGAACCAGCGCAAAGATATTATCGAAGACTATCACCAGATAAATCGAAACTTCACCCATAACCTGGCCGTGAACTACACTGCGTCGATCCTTCAGGAAAACGACTACATCCTCGACAGGGCGGTGCGTTATTTCGCGAACAATGATGCGTTAAACAGAACGGTCAATCTCGATCCTAAACAGGGAATGGAACTGATGATGCAGCTGCTGGTGCTGATGCCCAGAGTGTCATCTATCTCGATTGTCGATACCGAGGGACATTATCTTCGTGCGCCTCAACTCAAGCTCGAAGGCGGCAACGCGGCTTTTGATCCGACGACACGCCCCTGGTTTGTCCATCAGGCTTCTTCCAGTAACTACAGCCATTACACCGAAGCCTACACCGATTTCTTTACCCACCAGCAGGCGATTACGCTTTATCGGCCAGTGGTCTCCTCCGATGGAAAACTAAAGGGCACGCTGGCGTTTCATCTCGATCTGGCCTCCATGGGCTACACCTTGCGTCAGATGCAATCCCCGGTTCAGGGGGAATACTATGTGGTGAACCGCGAGGGGTACGCCGTGATGCACCCGGACACCGGCTTATTGTTCAAACAGCTGATCCCTGCCCGGTTGATGGACAAAATGAACAATGGCGAAGGCGCGGTGTATGACTCAAATCGCCACGTCTGGTACTACTATTACGCCTTTGCTAATCCTGACTGGTTTGTGGTGTTTAAAGTGTCTGATGACACGTTGAGCGCACTGGCACGCCATGAAAGCATCATTGTGACATGGGGCTTTTCACTTGCCGCCATTGTCATTGTGCTGTTCGGTCTCTATCTGCGTCATGCCTCACGCACGGTACTGATGAACATCATTAATGCCATTAAAACGGGCGAGGTGAAGCAGGCTCCCAGGCTGGAAGCGATGCTCAGCAAAGCCATTATCTCCAATAAGGAACGTGAACTGACGTATGTCCGCCAGGCCACTATTGATGCCCTCACCGGCTGCAAAAATCGCCGGGCCTTCGACAGCGACGTCGCCGCGCTGATGAGTGAGAACGCGGCGTTTTCCCTTGCGCTCATTGATGTGGATAACTTCAAATCGATAAACGATACCTGGGGACACCTCAGCGGCGACATCGTATTGCGTAATGTGGCGCGTGAAGGGCTTAACCTTTTCCAGCCCAAGGGGATTTCGCTTTATCGCTATGGCGGTGAGGAGTTTGCCATTGTCTTTGAACATCAGCACCAGCCCGAAGCCTTGTCGTTACTGGAAAGCTGGCGTGAAACCATCGCGCAGAGAACCTGGCGGGAAGACGGAATGCAGGTAACATTCAGCGCAGGATTGGGTGAATGGAATAGCGAGCCATTGGACCAGTTGGTTATCACCGTGGATGAAGCGCTTTATAAGGCGAAGCAGCAAGGGAAAAACCAGATCGTTTGTAGCGGTGTTGTTTGATTTTACGCGATGACGCTCCCCAGAGCTGACGGCCCTTCTACCGTAAAAGTCGCAAAATGTAACCGGTTTCATAAATTTGCGCTGATCTTTGTGATGCCTTACACACAATCGCCGCAAAGCGGTTGTTGATTGCCGCGCCTCGGGATAAACATGAGTTATCAAGGACCATGAGGGCTAGTTATGAAGAACATCGTTTTATGCTGTGCAGCAGGCATGTCCACCAGCATGCTGGTTCAACGTATGAAAGACGCAGCTCAGAAAAAAGGCGTCGAAGTTTCTATCAAAGCCGTTCCCGTTGCTGAGTTCAAAGACAACATCGCGACCGCAGACATCGTGCTGCTGGGGCCACAGGTGAAATACGAGCAGGCAAAACTGCAGGCCGAAGCCGAGCCGCTGGGCAAGAAAGTTGCGGTTATCGATATGATGGATTACGGCATGATGAAAGGTGATGTCGTTCTTGAGAAAGCCCTCAAACTGCTGGAGTCGTAATGGAAGATTTAGAATCAATCATCATGGAGCTACTGGTCAATGCTGGCGCCGCACGTAGTTCAGCATTAACGGCCCTGCAACTGGCCCGCAAAGGCGACTTCGCCGCTGCCGAGCAGTCCATGGCCGAATCTCGCGAATTTGTAAAACACGCACACACCATCCAGACCCAGCTCATCGGTCTGGACGAAGGCACGGGTAAACTGCCCGTTAACCTGATTACCGTGCATTCTCAGGACCACCTGATGAACGCCATGGTCATCCAGGATCTGGCTGGCGACATGATTGAACTGTATCGCCGCCTGCCGCTGGTAAACTAAAAAAATATTCCTCAGTCAGACAAATGCCCGCTCTGCGGGCATTTTTGTTTTTGTCTGAAGCCGCTGCGCTTGCCAGGCCTACAAAACGGGACAATCCACAGGCCGGCGTAAGGCGAAGCCGCCACCCGGCATTAGCATCGATGCCACACGTGTTCACGCTATTTTTCGATGGGCCATAAAAAAACCCGCCGAAGCGTAACACCGATCGGTTAAGCAGAATGATCGGTTGAACGATCCGGCGGGTAGACGACAATAGCCTCATCAATTTTCTGATGGGGCTTTTTTATGCTTTCTTCCTGGCTCGACGATACCCAAACCTGGGCCGAACCCGCT
>NZ_JBOFIN010000114.1:0-15964 GCF_051650185.1 Scandinavium sp. | reverse complement strand
TGGAAGACGGAACCCAGTTTCACGGTCGGGCCATAGGGGCAACAGGTTCGGCGGTTGGGGAAGTCGTTTTCAATACTTCAATGACCGGTTATCAAGAAATCCTCACTGATCCTTCCTATTCTCGCCAAATCGTCACTCTCACTTATCCCCATATCGGTAATGTCGGCACCAACGCCGCTGATGAAGAATCTTCCCAGGTACACGCCCAAGGCCTCGTGATTCGCGATTTACCGCTGATTGCCAGCAACTACCGCAGTACCGAAGATCTCTCCTCTTACCTCAAGCGCCATAACATTGTGGCCATCGCCGATATCGATACCCGTAAACTGACGCGCATCCTGCGTGAGAAGGGCGCACAGAACGGCTGCATTATCGCGGGCGATAACCTGGACGCCGCGCTGGCACTGGAAAAAGCGAAAGCATTCCCGGGCCTGAACGGTATGGATCTGGCGAAAGAAGTGACCACCGCTGAAAGCTATAGCTGGACGCAGGGGAGCTGGACGCTGGCGGGCGAATTACCAGAAGCGAAGAAAGAAGAAGAACTGCCATTCCACGTCGTGGCCTATGACTACGGCGCGAAGCGCAACATCCTGCGCATGCTGGTGGATCGCGGCTGCCGCTTGACAGTGGTGCCGGCGCAGACGTCTGCGGAAGACGTTCTGAAGATGAATCCAGACGGCATCTTCCTCTCTAACGGCCCGGGCGACCCGGCACCGTGCGATTACGCGATTACCGCGATTGAGAAATTCCTCCAGACCGACATTCCGGTCTTTGGCATCTGCCTCGGCCATCAGCTGCTGGCGCTGGCAAGCGGTGCGAAAACCATCAAGATGAAGTTCGGCCACCACGGCGGCAACCATCCGGTAAAAGATATCGACAACAACACCGTGATGATTACCGCGCAGAACCACGGTTTTGCCGTCGATGAAGCGTCCATGCCTGCCACCCTGCGTGTGACCCACAAGTCACTGTTTGACGGCACGCTGCAAGGCATTCATCGCACAGACAAACCAGCGTTCAGCTTCCAGGGTCACCCGGAAGCGAGCCCAGGCCCGCACGATGCCGCGCCGCTGTTCGATCACTTTATCGAACTTATCGAGCAATACCGTAAGACCGCTAAATAATCAGGAGCCGAGAAGACCATGCCAAAACGTACAGACATAAAAAGCATCCTGATCCTTGGCGCTGGCCCGATCGTTATCGGCCAGGCCTGCGAATTCGACTACTCCGGTGCCCAGGCGTGTAAAGCGCTGCGCGAAGAGGGCTACCGCGTCATTCTGGTCAACTCCAACCCGGCCACCATCATGACCGACCCGGAAATGGCTGATGCAACCTACATCGAGCCAATTCACTGGGAAGTGGTCCGCAAAATTATCGAGAAAGAGCGCCCGGATGCGGTGCTGCCAACCATGGGCGGCCAGACTGCGCTGAACTGCGCGCTGGAGCTGGAGCGTCAGGGCGTGCTCGAAGAGTTCGGTGTGACCATGATTGGCGCGACCGCCGACGCGATTGATAAAGCTGAAGACCGCCGCCGTTTCGACGTGGCGATGAAGAAAATCGGCCTCGACACCGCGCGTTCTGGTATCGCGCACAACATGGAAGAAGCGCTGGCAGTTGCCGCTGACGTGGGTTATCCGTGCATCATCCGTCCTTCCTTCACCATGGGCGGCACCGGCGGCGGTATCGCTTACAACCGTGAAGAGTTCGAAGAAATCTGTGCTCGCGGTCTGGATCTCTCTCCGACCAACGAGCTGCTGATTGACGAATCCCTGATCGGCTGGAAAGAGTACGAGATGGAAGTGGTGCGTGATAAAAACGACAACTGCATCATCGTCTGCTCTATCGAAAACTTCGATGCGATGGGTATCCACACCGGTGACTCCATCACCGTGGCACCTGCCCAGACGCTGACCGATAAAGAATACCAAATCATGCGTAACGCCTCGATGGCGGTGCTGCGTGAAATCGGCGTGGAAACCGGCGGCTCTAACGTTCAGTTCTCCGTGAACCCGAAAAACGGTCGTCTGATTGTTATCGAAATGAACCCGCGTGTATCGCGCTCCTCAGCACTGGCTTCTAAAGCGACCGGTTTCCCGATTGCGAAAGTCGCCGCCAAACTGGCCGTGGGTTACACCCTTGATGAGCTGATGAACGATATCACCGGCGGCAAAACGCCAGCCTCGTTCGAACCGTCCATCGACTACGTTGTCACCAAAATTCCTCGCTTTAACTTCGAGAAATTTGTGGGTGCGAACGACCGTCTGACTACCCAGATGAAATCTGTCGGTGAAGTCATGGCGATTGGCCGCACTCAGCAGGAATCCATGCAGAAAGCCCTGCGTGGCCTGGAAGTGGGCGCGACAGGCTTTGACCCGAAAGTCAGCCTGGACGATCCGGAAGCGCTGACCAAAATTCGTCGCGAGCTGAAGGATGCCGGTGCTGAGCGTATCTGGTATATCGCCGATGCGTTCCGCGCGGGCCTGTCCGTCGACGGCGTTTTCAACCTGACCAACATCGACCGCTGGTTCCTGGTGCAGATTGAAGAGCTGGTGCGTCTGGAAGAGCAGGTGGCGGAAGTCGGGATCACCGGCCTCAACGCTGATTTCCTGCGTACCCTGAAACGCAAAGGCTTCGCCGATGCGCGCCTGGCGAAACTGGCTGGCGTGCGCGAGTCTGAAATTCGCAAGCTGCGCGAACAGTTCAACCTGCATCCGGTTTACAAGCGTGTAGACACCTGCGCCGCAGAATTCTCTACCGATACCGCTTACATGTACTCCACGTATGAAGACGAGTGTGAAGCGAACCCGTCCGTTGACCGCGATAAAATCATGGTGCTTGGCGGCGGCCCGAACCGTATCGGTCAGGGTATTGAGTTCGACTACTGCTGCGTTCACGCCTCTCTGGCGCTGCGTGAAGACGGTTACGAGACCATCATGGTCAACTGTAACCCGGAAACCGTATCGACCGACTACGACACCTCTGACCGCCTGTATTTCGAACCTGTGACCTTCGAAGACGTGCTGGAAATCGTGCGTATCGAGAAGCCGAAAGGCGTTATCGTCCAGTACGGCGGACAGACTCCGCTGAAACTGGCGCGTGCGCTGGAAGCGGCAGGTGTGCCGGTTATCGGCACCAGCCCGGATGCGATTGACCGTGCTGAAGACCGCGAACGTTTCCAGCAGGCGGTTGACCGTCTGAAGCTGAAACAGCCTGCGAACGCCACGGTGACTACTATCGAAATGGCTGTCGAAAAAGCGAAAGATATCGGTTATCCGCTGGTGGTGCGTCCGTCCTACGTGCTGGGCGGCCGTGCGATGGAAATCGTGTATGACGAAGCCGACCTGCGCCGCTACTTCCAGACTGCGGTCAGCGTGTCTAACGACGCGCCGGTGCTGCTCGACCGCTTCCTTGACGACGCGGTAGAAGTGGACGTTGACGCCATCTGCGACGGCGAAAGCGTGCTGATTGGCGGCATCATGGAACACATCGAACAGGCTGGCGTGCACTCCGGTGACTCCGCGTGTTCTCTGCCGGCTTACACCCTGAGCAAAGAAATTCAGGACGTGATGCGCGAGCAGGTCCAGCAGCTGGCCTTCGAACTTCAGGTTCGCGGCCTGATGAACGTCCAGTTCGCGGTGAAAGACAACGAAGTCTACCTGATTGAAGTGAACCCGCGTGCGGCGCGTACCGTGCCATTTGTCTCCAAAGCGACCGGCTTACCGCTGGCGAAAGTGGCGGCGCGTGTGATGGTCGGTCAGACGCTGAAACAGCAGGGTCACACTCAGGAAATCATCCCGCCGTATTACTCGGTGAAAGAGGTAGTGCTGCCGTTCAACAAATTCCCGGGCGTTGACCCGCTGTTAGGGCCAGAAATGCGCTCTACAGGGGAAGTGATGGGCGTAGGGCGCACCTTTGCAGAAGCGTTCGCTAAAGCGCAGCTCGGCAGCAACTCCACCATGAAGAAGCAGGGCCGTGCGCTGCTCTCCGTGCGTGAAGGCGACAAAGAGCGTGTGGTTGACCTGGCCGCTAAGCTGCTGAAACAGGGCTTCGAACTGGATGCAACCCACGGCACCGCTGTCGTGCTGGGTGAAGCAGGCATCAACCCGCGTCTGGTGAACAAGGTGCATGAAGGCCGTCCGCACATTCAGGACCGTATCAAGAATGGCGAGTACACCTACATCATCAACACCACCGCAGGTCGCCAGGCGATTGAAGACTCCAAGCTGATTCGCCGCAGCGCGCTGCAGTACAAAGTGCATTACGACACCACCCTGAACGGCGGTTTCGCGACAGCCATGGCGCTGAACGCGGATGCCACCGAGAAGGTGATTTCGGTGCAGGAAATGCACGCACAGATTAATAAGTAATCTCGCTGTAGGCCGGGTCAGGCGCTAGCCGCCACCCGGCAACATTGCCCGGCGGCGCTCTGCTTGCCGGGCCTACGCCTCTCCTCAGTTCAGAGTGTTCTGGTTTTCCAACTGTGTTCAGTCAGTTAGCCTAAAATGGTTAGCGAGATAATAAATTCATGACACAGCACGGGAGAACACCATGCGTACCAACCTTCTGTTGACCTCTATTTTTACTGCCGCTGCCCTTTTCACCGTGGCAGGCTGTTCCTCTAATCAGGCAGTGAAAACCACTGATGGCAAAACCATCGTCACCGACGGTAAACCCGAGGTAGATAGCGACACCGGTCTGGTCTCCTACAAAAATGCGGAGACGGGTAAAACCGAACAGATCAACCGTGATCAGGTTAAATCGATGGGTGAATTAGACAACTAGTTCAATAAATTCAACCGAAGCGATCACCAATCTTCACTGTTAGCCTGCCGGTTATCTGACTACACTCTGCTGATTACACAGTGAAGTGCACAAGCAGGCTAACAGATGATTTTGATTATTTATGCACATCCCTATCCGCAGCACTCGCATGCGAATAAAAGGATGCTTGAGCAGGCAAGGGAAATCGACGGCGTCGAAATCCGTTCGCTCTATCACCTCTATCCCGATTTCAATATCGATGTTGCGGCCGAACAGGAAGCGCTTTCTCGTGCTGATCTGATTATCTGGCAGCATCCGATGCAGTGGTACAGCATCCCGCCGCTGCTAAAACTCTGGATCGACAAAGTCCTCTCACATGGCTGGGCCTATGGGCACGGCGGCGCTGCGCTGCACGGTAAAAGCCTGATGTGGGCGGTCACCACGGGCGGCGGCGAAGATCATTTTGCGATTGGCAGCTTCCCTGGCTTTGACGTGTTGGCTCAGCCATTGCAGGCTACCGCGCTGTATTGCGGTCTGAACTGGCTCCCGCCTTTTTCAATGCACTGCACTTTTATCTGTGATGACGAGACGCTGGTAGCTCAGGCCCGTCACTTCAAACAACGTCTGCTGGAGTGGCAGGAGGTGCATCATGGATAGTCATACGCTCATACAAGCCCTGATTTACCTCGGCTCCGCCGCGCTGATTGTGCCGATTGCGGTGCGTTTAGGGCTGGGTTCTGTGCTGGGGTATTTGATTGCTGGCTGCATCATAGGCCCCTGGGGTTTTCGTCTGGTGACGGATGCTGAGGCGATTTTGCATTTCGCTGAAATCGGCGTGGTGCTGATGCTGTTTGTGATTGGTCTGGAGCTCGATCCGCAGCGTTTATGGAAACTGCGAGCTTCCGTCTTCGGCGGAGGCGCATTGCAAATGGTTGCCTGCGGCGTGCTGATTGGCGTGTTCTGCATGTTGCTCGGTCTTGACTGGAAAGTGGCTGAGCTTATCGGTTTGACGCTGGCACTTTCATCCACAGCTATCGCGATGCAGGCGATGAACGAACGCAACCTGACGGTCTCGCAGCTTGGGCGTAGCGCCTTTGCTGTGCTGCTGTTCCAGGATATCGCAGCTATCCCGCTGGTGGCGATGATCCCGCTGCTGGCCGCCAGTGGCGCTTCCACCACGCTTGCGGTATTCGGTCTGTCGGCCCTGAAAGTGGCGGGTGCGCTGGTGCTGGTGGTGTTGCTTGGCCGCTATGTGACCCGGCCTGTGCTGCGTTTTGTGGCTCGTTCCGGGCTGCGTGAAGTGTTCAGCGCCGTGGCGCTCTTTTTGGTGTTTGGCTTCGGGTTGTTGCTGGAAGAGGTCGGCCTGTCGATGGCGATGGGGGCCTTCCTTGCCGGCGTATTACTGGCGAGCTCCGAATACCGTCATGCGCTGGAAAGCGATATTGAGCCGTTTAAAGGCCTGCTGCTTGGGCTGTTCTTTATCGGCGTCGGCATGTCTATCGACTTCGGCACATTGGTCACACACCCGCTGCGGATCTTGCTCCTGCTGCTCGGGTTCTTGCTGATTAAAATGGGCATGCTGTGGCTGATTGCTCGCCCGCTGGGTGTACCAAAAGCCCAACGTCGCTGGTTTGCCGTGCTGTTAGGGCAGGGCAGTGAATTTGCCTTTGTGGTGTTTGGTGCCGCGCAAATGGCAAATGTGCTGGATTCAGAGTGGGCGAAAGCGCTAACCCTCGCCGTTGCCTTATCGATGGCGGCGACGCCGATTTTGCTGGTTCTGCTGTCGCGGATGGAAAAGTCGGGCAGTGAGCAGGAACGCGAAGCCGATGAGATTGATGAAGAGCAGCCACGGGTGATCATCGCCGGGTTCGGGCGTTTCGGCCAGATTTCCGGGCGCTTACTGCTTTCCAGCGGCGTCAAAATGGTGATCCTCGACCACGACCCTGACCACGTTGATACCCTGCGCAAATTTGATATGAAAGTGTTCTTCGGTGACGCGACGCGTGTCGATTTGCTGGAATCCGCAGGAGCCGCGAGAGCGGAAGTGCTGATCAACGCCATCGACGATCCTAAAACCAGCGTGCAGCTGACCGAGCTTGCGAAAGAGCATTTCCCGAATCTGCGGATTATTGCCCGTGCGCGTGATATCGACCATTACATTCAGCTGCGTCAGGCGGGAATTGACGCGCCGGAGCGTGAAACGTTCGAAGGCGCGCTGAAATCAGGCCGCATGGCGCTGGAAGCTTTGGGGCTTGGGCCTTATGAAGCTCGCGAACGCGCGGATGTGTTCCGTCGATTCAACGTGCGCATGGTTGAGGAAATGGTGGATATGGCCGATGAAGATGATGCTTCGTTTGCCGCAGCGTTCAAACGCACCAGCGCCATGCTGACCGATATCATTAACGAAGACCGCAGTAATCTGTCGATTATCCAGCGTCACGGCTGGCAGGGAACAGAAGAGGGCAAACATACCGGAAATCCGGCTGACGAACCTGAAACGAAACCTTCCGTATAACCGTGACTTAGCCAGAAGACGAAAAAATTTCGTCTTCTTTACTCTGCCGCCAGTCGACGAAAGATTATGCTTTCCGTATAGTGGCGGCAATTTTTTGCATCCGGGATACTTTCAATGATCAGTCTGATTGCGGCGTTAGCGGTGGATCGCGTTATCGGCATGGAAAACGCCATGCCCTGGAACCTGCCAGCCGATCTCGCCTGGTTTAAACGCACTACGCTGAATAAGCCTGTGGTGATGGGACGTCTGACCTGGGAATCCATCGGTCGTCCTTTGCCAGGCCGTAAAAACATCGTCATCAGCAGTAAGCCTGGCACTGACGATCGGGTTGAGTGGGTGAAATCCGTCGATGAAGCGATTGCGGCCTGTGGCGACGCTGAAGAGATCATGGTGATTGGCGGAGGACGCGTTTACGAACAGTTCCTGCCAAAAGCGCATCGCCTGTACCTGACGCACATTGATGCGGAAGTTGAGGGCGATACTCACTTCCCGGATTATGACCCGGACGACTGGGAGTCAACCTTCAGCGAGTTCCACGACGCAGACGAGCAAAACTCACACAGTTATTGCTTTGAGATTTTAGACCGTCGTTGATTGATTTTTCCCGGGGGCAAGGCCTGATGGCGCTTCGCTCATCAGGCCTGCAAAACCTGTTTTGTAGCCCCGGCAAGCGTCGCGCCGCCGGGGAACAGAGCCGAATCAGGAAGCCACAGCCTCGTCTTCGCCTAAATCCAGATGGCGATTGGACGGCTGCACAAAGTAAGTTTTATCTTCCCAGCGCAGGCAAGTGAGTTCTCCGCCCCAGCAGCATCCTGTATCCAGCCCGTAAATGCCTTCTGGTGTGCCTTTGCCTTCCAGCGATGCCCAGTGCCCGAACACCACGCTGTATTCGTCGGTGACCGGTGCCGGAATGGCGAACCACGGCTTCAGCGGGGCAGGTGCGTTTTCCGGTGACTCTTTGGTGTACATGTCCAGTTGGCCGTTCGGGAAACAGTAGCGCATGCGGGTAAACGCATTGGTGATGAAACGCAGACGTGCCAGGCCGGAAAGTTCAGTTGACCAGTGGTTTGGCAGGTCACCGTACATCGCATCAAGGAAGAACGGATAGGAATCACTGCACAGAACGGCTTCCACATCGTGAGCACACTGTTCGGCGGTTTCCAGATCCCATTGCGGGGTGATCCCGGCGTGCGCCATGACCAGCTTTTTCTCTTCGTCGACCTGCAACAGCGGCTGACGGCGTAGCCAGTTTAGCAACTCATCCGCATCCGGCGCTTCCAGCAGCGGGGTTAATCTGTCTTTTGGCTTGTTGCGGCTGATGCCAGCAAACACGGCCAGCAGGTGCAAATCGTGATTACCGAGCACGATGCGCACGCTGTCGCCCAGAGACTTCACATAACGCAGCACTTCAAGCGATGCGGGGCCACGCGCCACCAGATCGCCCGTCAGCCAAAGGGTATCCTGCCCTGGGGTAAATTCCACCTGCTTTAACAACGCGATCAGTTCATCGTAGCAGCCGTGAACGTCGCCAATAAGGTATGTGCTCATTGTAGTAGTGTTGTATTAATGGATGAGGGCTGGCACGGCCAGACGGAAAACAGGGATATCGATACTGAACGGATTGCCTTCAGCATCGATCATTTCATAGTGGCCTTGCATCGTGCCGAGCGGCGTTTCCAGCACGGCACCGCTGGTGTACTGATACTCTTCGCCAGGAGCAATGTGCGGCTGAACGCCAACCACACCTTCCCCCTGAACTTCGGTTTCACGGCCGTGGCCGTTCGTTATCAGCCAATAGCGACCAAGAAGCTGAACCGATCCTCGCCCCAGATTGCGAATCGTGACCGTATAGGCAAACACATAGCGTTCATCATCGGGTGAGGACTGAGCCTCAATGTAAACGCTTTGAACCTGAATACAGACGCGGGGCGAATTGATCATGGTTTAGCTCTCCTTCGGGGGCGCGTTTTCTGACAGCCAGTTCGCCAGACGGCAATACTGGGCGACCGAGATGTTTTCTGCACGCATCGCCGGGTCGACGCCAAGCTCTGTCAGAAGCTCAACAGAGAAGAGGTTGCCGAGGCTGTTACGAATCGTTTTACGGCGTTGATTAAACGCTTCGGTTGTAATACGACTCAGGACTCGCACGTCTTTCACCGGGTAAGGCTTGTTGCTGCCGTGCGGCACCAGGCGGACAACGGCGGAATCGACTTTCGGCGGTGGTGTGAAGGCTGTTGGCGGCACTTCCAGCACAGGTATTACGTTGCAGTAATACTGCGCCATCACGCTTAAACGACCATACGCCTTACTGTTTGGTCCTGCAACCAGACGATTGACCACCTCTTTTTGCAACATAAAGTGCATATCGGCAATGGCATCAGTATAGCTAAACAGGTGGAACATCAGCGGGGTCGAAATGTTATACGGCAGGTTGCCAAACACGCGCAGCGGCTGACCCATCTCCTTCGACAAGTCGCCGAAGTTCATGGTCATGGCATCCTGCTGGAAAATCGTCAGTTTAGGGCCAAGGAACGGGTGCGTTTGCAGGCGTGCAGCCAGATCGCGGTCCAGTTCGATAACGGTCAGTTTATCAAGGCGTTCGCCGACGGGTTCGGTCAGCGCCGCAAGACCCGGGCCGATTTCAACCATCGCCTGGTCTTTTTGAGGATTGATGGCCGAGACAATGCTGTCGATCACAAATTGATCGTTGAGGAAGTTTTGCCCGAAGCGTTTTCGGGCTAAGTGGCCCTGATGGACTCGATTATTCATTGAGAGTTAACAATCATTTTGATGGCGAGATTAAGCGCCGTAATAAAACTGCCGACGTTCGCTTTTCCCTGGCCCGCCAGTTCAAGCGCGGTGCCGTGATCGACGGACGTACGGATAAAGGGTAAACCGAGCGTGATGTTCACTGCGCGGCCGAATCCCTGGTATTTTAGCACGGGCAGGCCCTGATCGTGGTACATCGCCAGGACTGCATCGGCATGGTCGAGATATTTGGGCTGGAAAAGAGTGTCTGCGGGCAGTGGACCACTGAGATTCATGCCCTTCGCGCGTAGTTCCTCAAGCACTGGAATGATCGTGTCGATCTCTTCCATGCCCATGTGTCCGCCTTCTCCTGCGTGGGGATTCAGGCCACAAACCAGAATATGGGGGACTTTGATGCCAAACTTGATACGCAGATCGTCATGAAGAATAGTGATCACTTCACGCAATAAATCGCCGGTAATGGCCTCGCTAATGGCTTTCAGCGGCAGATGAGTGGTGGCCAGCGCCACTCGCAGCTCCTCTGTCGCCAGCATCATCACCACTTTCTTCGTGCCTGAGCGCTCTTCAAAGAATTCGGTATGCCCGATAAACGGGATACCTGCATCGTTGATAATGCTCTTTTGCACGGGGCCTGTGATGAGTGCAGCGAATTCACCGCTGGTGGCTCCGTCACAAGCGCGAGCCAGCGTCTCCACCACATAAGCGCCATTCTGAACGTTAAGCGTTCCTGGTGTGACGGGAGCGTGAAGTGAGACAGGAAGCAGCGTCAATGTGCCTGCGCGCTGAGGGACAGGCTTTTGAGATGCCGCGTAAGGCAGAAGCGTTAACGGCAAACCGAGCATTGCTGCCCGGTCTGTTAAAAGCGTTTCGTCGGCACACACCACCAGTTCAACCGGCCAGTCCAGCTGTGCGAGCTGAACCACGAGGTCCGGGCCAATCCCGGCGGGTTCGCCGGGAGTGAGAACAACACGTTGGGGCTGCGTCATTAGTTGCTCAGAATTTTAACGTACGCGCTGGCACGCTGTTCCTGCATCCAGGTTGCCGCTTCTTCAGAGAACTTGCGGTTCATCAGCATGCGGTAAGCACGATCTTTCTGCGCCGCATCGGTACGGTCAACGTTGCGGGTATCCAGCAACTGAATCAGGTGCCAGCCGAAAGAGGAGTGAACCGGTGCGCTGATTTCGCCTTTTTGCAGTTTCAGCAGAGCATCACGGAACGCAGGATCGTACATATCCGGCGTACCCCAACCCAAATCACCGCCCTGGTTGGCTGAACCTGGATCCTGAGAAAGCTCTTTTGCCGCTTTGTCGAAGGTGGTTTTCCCGCTCTTAATATCAGCAGCCACTTCTTCGAGCTTCGCACGAGCCTGATCGTCCGTCATGATTGGTGATGGCTTCAGCAGGATGTGACGGGAGTGAACTTCAGTCACAGAAATGCTTTGAGTCTGACCGCGCAGATCGTTCACTTTCAGGATGTGGAAGCCCACGCCAGAACGAATTGGACCGATAACATCGCCTTTCTTCGCGGTGCTCAGTGCCTGAGCGAAGATAGAAGGCAGTTCCTGAATACGACCCCAACCCATCTGGCCGCCTTTCAGCGCCTGCTGGTCTGCAGAGTAGGTGATAGCCAGTTTACCGAAGTCAGCGCCACCTTTGGCCTGATCGACGATGGAACGCGCCTGGCTTTCCGCATCTTTGACCTGATCAGAAGATGGGTTTTCTGGCAGTGGGATCAGAATGTGGCTCAGGTTCAGTTCGGTACTGGCGTCGTTCTGGTTACCAATTTGGGATGCCAGTGCGTCAACTTCCTGCGGCAGAACCGTAATACGGCGGCGAACTTCATTGTTACGCACTTCAGAGATGATCATCTCTTTGCGGATCTGAGCGCGATAGGTGTTGTAGTTCATGCCGTCATAGGCCAGACGGCTACGCATCTGATCCATGGTCATGTTGTTCTGTTTTGCAATGTTGGCAATGGCGGCATCAAGCTGGTCGTCGGAGACTTTTACGCCCATCTTCTGGCCCATTTGCAGGACAATCTGATCCATGATCAGACGTTCCAGAATCTGGTGCCGCAGGGTGGCGTCATCCGGCAGCTGTTGACCTGCCTGGCCTGCACTGCCTTTCACGGACTGCATCATACCATCGACGTCGCTTTCCAGTACCACGCCGTTATTCACGACTGCTGCGACTTTATCGACAACCTGTGGGGCAGCGAAACTGGTATTCGCAACCATGGCGATACCGAGAAGCAGCGTTTTCCAGTTCTTCATACTCTTTCCATTTCAATTAACCGCAAAGGCGGATTACGTTTTTAAACTGTGGCGTTACAAAGAGCTCTGATACGGCATGATCGGCGTACGCAGCATCTGCTGAGTGCCCAGGCCATAGTTAGAGCTCAGGCCACGCAGTTCAACATTGAAGCCGATAACATTGTCGTATTTACCCTGAGCGTTCGGGCTATCCCAACCGTTAAGTTTGCGTTCATAGCTCAGGCGCAGCGCGTAACAACAGGAGTTGTACTGCACGCCCAGCAGCTGATCGGCAGGTTTACTGGCGTTGGTGTCGTAGTAATACGCGCCGACAACCGACCAGCGATCAACCACCGGCCAGCTTGCTGTCATACCGACCTGAGAAATACCGTCTTTGTACTGAGCGCTATTAGAGTAAGACGGCAGGGTGGCCGTAATGTACTCAGGGCTTGCATAACGGTAGCTAAACTGCACTAAACGGTCCTGATCGCGGCGGTACTCAATGGTGCCGTTCCCGGTGGCGACGTTATCCAGACGAGTATCGTACTGAACACCACCACGCAGGCCCCAGAAGTCGCTTATGCGCCAGTAGGTATCGCCAGCCCATACCAGAGAGCCTTTTTGATCGCTGGAGGACCAGTCATCACTTTCATCACCCGTACGAGTCGGGGTGAAATAGTAGATTTGACCCACGGACACGTTAAAACGTTCAACCGCATTTTCATCATAAACGCGGGAAGTGACGCCGGTGGTGACCTGGTTGGCTGAGGCAATGCGGTCAAGACCACTGTAGCTGCGGTCTCGGAACAGGCCGCTGTAGTCCGACTGCAACAGTGTGGAATCGTACTGCATGATATCGCTTTGATCTTTGTACGGTACGTACAAATACTGAACGCGCGGCTCCAGCGTCTGGATATAGCCCTGAGACCAGTCCATATCACGCTCGAAGACCATTTTGCCGTCAATTTTGAACTGTGGCAGCACGCGGCTGACGGACTCTTTCAAATCCGCATTGTAATGTTGGTTATACCAGTCGACATCGCTTTGCTGATAGTGAGTCGCCATCAGCTTGGCTTCAGTATCAATACTTCCCCAGCCGTTGGACAGCGGCAGGTCGATAGTCGGTTCGATGTGGACACGCGTGGCTTCAGGCAGGTCATCGTTGGTGTTAACGAAGTGCGCAACCTGGCCATAAATACGGGTATCAAACGGACCCACGTCGTTCTGATAGAAGTTCACATCCAGCTGTGGCTGCGACGCGTACGAGCTGTTGCTCTGGGTGTCGAAGACCTGGAACTGCTTGGAGGATACGGTGGCGTTAAAGTTCTCAACCGCATAGCCGACGCTGAATTTCTGCGTGGCGTAGCCGTCGGTACTTGAACCGTATTTCGAGTCGAAATCGTTAAAGTAATACGGGTCGCTGACTTTGGTGTAGTCGACGTTGAAGCGCCACACCTGATCCATTACACCGCCGTGTCTCCAGTAGAACAACCAGCGGCGGCTATCGTCACTTGGGTGCTCGTCTTCATACACCTTGTCAGACGGCAGATAATCGAATTCAAAGAGACCCGAACCGGCCTGAGTCAGGTAGCGGAATTCGTTTTCCCACATGATGCCGCCACGCTTTTGCATATAGTGTGGCGTAATGGTGGCATCGAAGTTTGGCGCAATGTTCCAGTAGTACGGCAGGTAGAATTCAAAGCCGTTATTGCTGCTGTATTTTGCGTTAGGGATCAGGAAGCCCGAGCGGCGTTTGTCACCGATCGGTAATTGAAGATAAGGGCTGTAGAACACCGGGACGGGGCCAATTTTGAAGCGGGCGTTCCAGATTTCGGCCACTTCTTCCTGGCGGTCCTGAATCACTTCGCTGCCGACAACGCTCCACGTATTGGAACCTGGCAGACAGGAGGTAAAGGTGCCGTTATCAAGAATGGTGTAGCGGTTCTGTCCGCGCTGTTTCATTACATCGGCGGTACCGCGACCCTGTCTGTCCACCATCTGGTAGTTACCGTCCCAGACGTTGGTATCTTTGGTATTCAGGTTTGACCAGGCTTTCGGACCTTTCAGGATCACCTGATTGTCGTCATAGTGTACATTGCCCAGCGCATCGACGGTTCTAACCGGATCAGCCTGACCTGGCGCCTGCTTCTGGTGCAGCTGCACTTCATCGGCCTGTAAGCGGCTATTGCCCTGATTAATATCGACATTGCCGGTAAATACGGCATTATCAGGGTAATCCCCTTTGGCGTGATCGGCATTAATGGTGACAGGCAGGTTATTAGTATCCCCCTGCACCAGCGGACGATTATAGCTTGGTACCCCCAGCATACATTGTGATGCGAGGTCGGCCGCCGCACTCTGCTGACTGTAGAGAGCGCTGGCGATCAGGGTAGCCAGAAGGGTGGGAATACGTTTTTTCATACGTTTTATTAGTTGTTCCGTCATCTGTGGCTTCGCGGCTTGCAAACGGTCAGAGACTAACGTACTCATCGTTAACGCGCCAGTGTTAATCCTGCCGCTTCGAGCCAGTGGCGTTAGGCACTGTGTAGAATGGCGAGTATGATAAAGCAAATTATAGGTTATGTCCTGCAATGACCATCAGGTCAATGCAGGGAAACTCGCCTTTTATCAAGGCGCAAGAAAATGCCTGCGGCATGATGATTTTGACTATCCGGGGAGTCTATGCAGTATTGGGGTAAAGTGATTGGTGTGGCCGTGGCGCTGATGATGGGCGGCGGATTCTGGGGCGCTGTACTCGGGTTGCTCATTGGCCACATGTTTGACAAAGCGCGTAGCCGCAGACTCAACTTTTTTGCCAACCAGCAGGAGCGTCAGTCGCTGTTCTTCGCCACCACCTTTGAAGTGATGGGGCACCTGACCAAATCCAAAGGGCGCGTAACGGAAGCGGACATTCATGTTGCCAGCATCCTGATGGATCGCATGAATCTGCACGGCGAGTCTCGTGTTGCTGCACAGCATGCCTTCCGCGTGGGTAAGGCGGATAACTACCCGCTGCGCGAGAAAATGCGTCAGCTGCGTAGCGTCTGTTTTGGTCGCTTCGATTTAATTCGGATGTTTCTGGAAATTCAGATTCAGGCGGCCTTCGCTGATGGTTCACTGCACCCGAATGAACGTGAAGTGCTGTTCGTCATTGCTGATGAATTGGGCATTTCCCGGGCGCAGTTCGATCAGTTCCTGCGCATGATGCAGGGCGGCGCACAGTTTGGTGGTGGATACCAGCAGCAATCGCACTCCGGCGGCGGCTGGCAACAGGCACAGCGCGGGCCAACCCTTGAAGATGCCTGTAACGTGCTGGGCGTGAAGTCGACGGACGATGCGGCGACCATCAAACGCGCGTACCGTAAGCTGATGAGCGAGCATCACCCTGACAAACTGGTCGCCAAAGGTTTACCGCCAGAAATGATGGAAATGGCGAAGCAAAAAGCGCAGGAAATTCAGAAGGCCTACGAGCTGATTAAAGAGCAGAAAGGCTTTAAATAGTGGATGGTTTGCTGCCGGGCGGCACAGCTGTATGACCGGATACATAGGTGACAGATCAGACCGGGAACATAGGTAACACTTTTTAGTCTATCCGGACCACACTCTGGGTTTTGCGGTCGTAGTACGCAAGTGTTATTCCATTAAAGATGATGGCCTCCAGGCCATCA
>NZ_JBOFIN010000113.1:0-20417 GCF_051650185.1 Scandinavium sp. | reverse complement strand
CAAGTATTGCGGACTTGCTTCAGAGGGAATCTCAATTACTGCATAAATATGATGAGCAGACCGCTCATCGAGAAAGCTTCCAGCGGATCCTCAACTTATCGGGAATCCGCACACAGGTCAAATGGCAATCTTATTGATACAAAAATGTGCTACTAAGCTGTTAATTAGATGATATATAAGATTATTTGTGCTTTTTTACATTGCATTTACCTGCCGGGATACCCCAGGTGAATGTGATCTCTCTCACTATCAGTAAGCGGTATAATCTCGGATCTGTGCTAAATGGTCTTTTTATCGCAGTAGAATATTCTGGGAAGGGTCATGAATACCCATGATGACACTGTTTTTAATCTGTGATGGCAATCGTGAAAATTGAGGGGGAAATATAAGGAAAAGTCATCACCCTGAGGGTGAATGAAATTGCAGTTATCTTGATTGTTTATGCAATAGATGTAAGGTCTACGGGGCGCTTGATCCAGGTCATCGCCGAAAGAGACTAAAAATGGCAGGCTTTGCACCTCTTTGAAAGGCGCGGTCTATCAGATTATGCAGTTACAGAAATTAGTCAACATGTTTGGTGGGGATCTTTCACGTCGCCATGGCGAAAAGGTTCATAAGCTTACGCTGCACGGCGGTTTTAGCTGCCCAAACCGCGATGGCACTATCGGGCGTGGCGGCTGTACGTTCTGTCATGTCGCCTCGTTTGCTGACGAAGCTCAGCAGCATAAATCCATTGTGGATCAGCTTGCCCATCAGGCACATCTGGTCAATCGTGCCAAACGCTATCTGGCTTATTTTCAGGCCTACACCAGCACCTTTGCGGAAGTGCAGGTGCTTCGCTCCATGTACCAGCAGGCGGTCAGTCAGGCCAGTATTATCGGTCTGTGTGTGGGCACAAGACCGGATTGCGTGCCGGAAGCTGTGCTCGATTTGCTGAGCGAGTATAAAGACCAGGGCTACGAAGTGTGGCTTGAACTGGGGCTGCAAAGCGCAAAGGATAAAACCCTGCATCGCATCAATCGTGGTCACGATTTTGCCTGCTATCAGGCAACCACACGTTTAGCGCGTGAGCGCGGGTTGAAGGTTTGCACGCACCTGATTGTGGGTCTGCCTGGCGAGGGACAAACAGATTGTCTGGAAACGCTGGATAAAGTGGTCGATACCGGCGTCGATGGCATCAAGCTGCATCCTTTGCATATCGTGGCTGGCAGCATTATGGCGAAAGCGTGGGAAGCCGGACGGCTTCAGGGCATTGAACTGGATGAGTACACCGTCACCGCGGGGGAGATGATTCGCCATACGCCGCCGGAAATCGTGTATCACCGAATCTCGGCCAACGCCCGGCGCCCGACATTGTTGGCACCGCTGTGGTGTGAGAACCGCTGGACGGGCATGGTGGAGCTCGACAAATACCTTAACGAGCACGGCGTTCAGGGTTCGGCGCTCGGCCAGGGTTGGATTGCCCCCTCTCCCTAACCCTCTCCCCGTGGGAGAGGGAATCTGACCGGGCAGATTTTCACCGCAGCGGGCATCGGACAGCACCTAACCCCAATCTTCCCCGCATTTTTCGCACAACCTTCAACGCGTTGCTCAGAATTGGGTATTATTGAGCGACGTTGTGGTGAAGGAAATCCCTATGAAGCAAATTCGAATGCTTGCGCAGTACTATGTCGACCTGATGATGAAGCTCGGCCTGGTACGCTTCTCAATGCTGCTGGCGCTGGCGCTGGTGGTGCTGGCGATTGTGGTGCAGATGGCTGTCACCATGGTTCTGCATGGCCAGGTTGAAAGCATTGATGTCATCCGCTCTATCTTCTTTGGTTTGTTGATTACGCCCTGGGCGGTCTATTTTCTGTCGGTAGTGGTGGAGCAACTGGAGGAGTCCCGTCAGCGTCTGTCAAAGCTGGTCGAGAAGCTTGAGGAGATGCGCGACCGCGACCTGAAGCTCAACGTACAGCTCAAAGACAACATTGCGCAGCTCAATCAGGAAATCAGCGATCGCGAGAAGGCAGAAGCTGAACGTCAGACCACGCTGGAACAGCTCAAAATTGAGATGAAAGAGCGTGAGGAAACTCAGATCCAACTCGAACAGCAGTCTTCCTTCCTGCGCTCGTTCCTCGATGCTTCCCCGGATTTGGTCTTCTACCGCAACGAAGACAAAGAGTTCTCCGGCTGTAACCGCGCAATGGAATTGCTCACCGGGAAAAGTGAAAAGCAGCTGATTCACCTGAGACCCGCCGATGTGTATTCCGAGGAAGCGGCGGCAAAAGTGATTGAAACCGATGAGAAAGTCTTCCGCCACAACGTGTCGCTCACCTATGAACAATGGCTCGATTACCCGGACGGGCGCAAAGCCTGCTTCGAAATCCGTAAAGTGCCGTACTACGATCGCGTCGGCAAACGCCATGGCCTGATGGGCTTCGGCCGTGATATTACCGAGCGTAAGCGCTATCAGGATGCCCTGGAACGAGCGAGCCGCGATAAGACCACGTTTATTTCGACCATCAGCCACGAACTGCGTACTCCGCTGAACGGTATTGTCGGCCTCAGCCGCATTCTGCTCGACACTGACTTAACCTCCGAGCAGGAGAAGTATCTGAAAACTATCCATGTTTCCGCCGTAACATTGGGGAACATCTTCAACGATATCATCGATATGGATAAGATGGAGCGCCGGAAAGTCCAGCTGGATAACCAGCCGGTCGACTTCACGGGTTTCCTTGCGGATTTAGAAAACCTGTCGGGCTTGCAGGCGCAGCAGAAAGGTCTGCGCTTCGTGATGGAGCCGACGCTCCCTTTGCCGCATAAGGTCACGACGGACGGCACTCGTCTGCGGCAGATCCTCTGGAACCTGATCAGCAATGCGGTCAAGTTTACCCAGCAGGGCACTGTCGCTGTCCGTATTCGCTATGGTGAAGGTGAGATGCTGCACTTCGAGGTGGAGGATTCCGGCATGGGCATCCCACAGGAAGAGCAGGACAAGATTTTCGCCATGTACTATCAGGTGAAAGACAGCCAGGGCGGAAAACCTGCGACGGGTACCGGGATTGGCCTCGCTGTTTCACGGCGTCTGGCGAAGAGCATGGGCGGCGATATCACCGTGGTCAGCCAGCCAGGCCAGGGTTCCACCTTTACCTTAACGGTTCATGCGCCTGCTGTAGCCGAAGAGGTTGAAGATACGCTGGATGACGATGAGATGCCGCTGCCTGCGCTTCACGTGCTGCTTGTCGAAGACATTGAGCTCAACGTCATTGTGGCGCGTTCAGTGCTTGAGAAACTGGGTAACAGCGTGGACGTGGCGATGACCGGCACCGCGGCGCTGGAGATGTTCTCTCCTGCTGACTATGACCTGGTGCTGCTGGATATTCAGCTGCCGGATATGACCGGGCTGGATATCTCGCGTGAGCTGAAACAGCGCTATCACGCCGATGAATTGCCGCCGCTGGTGGCGCTGACGGCCAACGTGCTGAAAGACAAAAAAGAGTACCTCGATGCGGGCATGGATGACGTGCTCAGCAAACCGCTGGCGGTGCCTGCGTTGACCGCCATGATTAAAAAGTTCTGGGACACCAGTGACGATGAGGAGAACCGCGTGACGACATCTGACAACAGCAAATCATCTGCCGTACTTGATACCGATATGCTTGAACAATATCTCGAGCTGGTAGGACCTAAACTGATTACTGACGGGCTGGCTGTGTTTGAGAAGATGATGCCGGGCTATCTGGCGGTGCTGGAATCTAACCTGACGGCCCGTGACCAGAAAGGCATTGTTGAAGAAGGGCATAAAATCAAAGGGGCGGCAGGATCGATTGGTCTGCGCCATATCCAGCAGTTGGGGCAACAAATTCAAACCTCTGATTTACCCGCATGGTGGGATAACGTGGGTGAATGGATTGAAGAGATGAAAACCGAGTGGCAACAGGATGTGGCGACGCTGAAAGCCTGGGTAGCGAACCGATAAAAAAAATGACCCCGGCCTGGCCGGGGTGCGCGAATACTGCGCCAACACCAGGGAAA
Organism: Scandinavium sp.; assembly: GCF_051650185.1. Lineage (GTDB taxonomy): Bacteria > Pseudomonadota > Gammaproteobacteria > Enterobacterales > Enterobacteriaceae > Scandinavium. The sequence continues at coordinate 16,397 of NZ_JBOFIN010000113.1, read as the reverse complement.
ACGTGGCTGCGCCTTTAGAGTTTTCATGTGTTGAACAGACGCAACCTGAGAATGGATTGCACGCTCATTAAGATAGCAAAACTTAAATTATTTGTTACGTAAATCAGTAAAATGTGTGAAGCATGGCAGTTAAATCAAAATTATTCATGGGCTTCAGACAGTTGCCTTAAAGGAAACGCGAGATGAAAAAAATTGGCGTAGTGCTGAGCGGCTGCGGTGTGTATGACGGTAGCGAAATTCATGAAGCGGTGATTACCCTGCTGGCCATCGCTCGTAACGGTGCGCAGGCCGTCTGTTTTGCGCCAGATAAAGGGCAGTCTGATGTGGTTAACCATTTGGCTGGTGAATCAATGGCCGAGAGCCGCAATGTGCTGATTGAAGCCGCTCGTATTGCTCGCGGCGATATTCAGCCGTTATCACAGGCTCGTGTGGACGATTTGGATGCGTTGATAGTCCCTGGCGGGTTTGGCGCGGCCAAAAACCTCAGCAATTTTGCTTCCCAGGGCAGTGACTGCCAGGTCGATGCGGAGTTAAAAGCACTCACGCTCGTGATGCATCAGGCGGGTAAACCGCTCGGTTTCATGTGCATCGCTCCGGCGATGTTGCCGAAGATTTTTGACTTCCCATTACGCATTACTATTGGCACTGATATCGATACAGCCGAGGTGCTGGAAGCGATGGGCGCAGAACATGTTCCTTGCCCGGTGGACGATATTGTGGTCGATGAAGAGAACAAAGTCGTCACCACTCCAGCGTATATGCTGGCGCAAGATATTGCCGAAGCGGCCACAGGAATAGAAAAGTTGGTATCACGCGTACTGGCGCTTAGCGAATGAGTCGGCGGCGTTCCCCGATGGCCTGGCTGAAACGTATATTGCTCAGGGTTGTGTTGGTGCTGGTGGTGTTTTGGGGCGGCGGTATCGCGCTTTTCAGCGTGTTGCCGGTTCCGTTTTCAGCCGTGATGGTCGAGCGTCAATTAGGGGCGATTTTCAGCGGAAATTTCCACTATCTCGCGCATTCTGACTGGGTGAGCATGGATGAGATGACGCCGTGGATGGGGCTGGCGGTCATCGCCGCAGAGGATCAGAAGTTTCCGGATCACTGGGGTTTTGATGTTGGTGCAATAGAGAAAGCGTTGGCCCATAACGAACGTAACGAAAACCGCATTCGCGGGGCTTCCACGTTGTCACAGCAAACGGCTAAAAACTTGTTTCTCTGGGATGGCCGAAGCTGGCTGCGCAAAGGGATGGAAGCGGGTTTAACGGTGGGCATTGAAACCGTCTGGAGCAAAAAGCGCATTCTGACCGTCTACCTGAACATCGCCGAATTTGGCGAGGGCACTTTTGGCGTTGAGGCGGCCTCGCAGCGCTATTTTCATAAGCCAGCAAGCAAGCTGACAATGTCAGAAGCGGCGTTACTGGCGGCCGTCTTGCCTAACCCGATTACATTCCGCGCCGATGCGCCTTCAGGCTATATCCGCAGCCGACAGGCGTGGATTTTACGCCAGATGCGTCAGCTGGGCGGGGAAGCGTTTATGCGGGATAACAAGCTGTATTAAGGTGTAGGGCGGGTAAGCATAGCGCCACCCGCCAAATTGTCTTGCCCGGCGGCACTGCGTTTGCCGGGCCTACATGGTGGCAGGACAATCAGTCTTCATCAAACCCGGCATTAAACAGAGCGATAACGGCCGCGAGGGCTTCTTCTTCCTGCGGGCCGCTGGCTTCTATCTCAATCTGACGGCCTTTCGCGGAATCCAGCATTAGCAGCGCTATTACGCTACTGGCTTCCGCTTCAGTGCCTTCGTCATTACGCAGCAGCACTTCGGCATCAAACGTCTGCACCAGTTCAAACAGCTTCATCGCCGGGCGGGCGTGCATGCCCAGCTTATTCGTGATTTCAACGGTTTGCTTTACGCTCATGTTTTACGTTTTTCCAGCGTCCTGTGACGTGACTGAACGTTCTTGCCGCGAGAGCGGAAGTAGTCAGCAAGCTGTTCGGCAATGTACACCGAACGATGTTTACCGCCGGTACAACCAATCGCTACCGTCAGATAGCTACGGTTGTTGGTTTCCAGCATAGGTAACCATAGCTCAAGATAACTGCGCGTTTGATAGATAAAATTGTGAACTTCTGTGTGCCTGTCGAGGAACGCCGCCACCGGTTTATCGAGGCCGGTCATTGGACGGAGTTTCGGGTCCCAGTGCGGGTTTGGCAGGAAACGAACGTCAAACACATAATCCGCATCAATCGGGATACCGTGTTTAAAGCCGAACGATTCAAACACCATCGTCAGCTCACGCTCACGCTTGCCCAGCAGGCGCGTACGCAGCATTTCTGCCAGTTCGTGAACGGACATTTCCGAGGTGTCGACAATCAGGTCTGCGCGGGAACGCAAAGGTTCCAGCAGGTCACTTTCCTGATCGATAGCGCTTTCAAGCGACAAATTCTTGCTTGAAAGCGGATGAAGGCGACGCGTGTCGCTGTAGCGACGAATCAGCGTGTTTCGGTCAGCATCAAGGAAAAGCAGCTGCGGAGAGAACGTCTCCGGCAGGTTTTGCATCGCCTGTTCGAAAATCTCCGGGGATTCCGGCATGTTACGGACATCAATGCTGACCGCCGCAGAAATCTGCCGATCGGCAAGGCTTTTCGCCAGTTCGGGCAACAGCACTACTGGCAGGTTATCCACGCAGTAAAAGCCCATATCTTCCAGCGCGCGCAGGGCAACAGATTTACCTGAGCCCGAGCGGCCGCTGACGATCATCAGTACCATCAGCCGTTTCTCCTCACCATTACGACTTTTCCGTCAGGCATCCTCATCACTGACCTCTTCGCCAGTGATAATTTCATACAGCTCCTGATCGCTTTGCGCACTGCGCAGTCGACGGCAGATAGTCTTATCCGCCAGGCGTTTTGCCACCAGAGAGAGCGTATGCAAATGGGTTTTGGTTTGATCGGCTGGTACCAGCAGGGCAAACAGCAGATCGACAGGCTGATTATCAATCGCATCAAAGGCGATAGGCGTTTCAAGTTGCACGAACACGCCGACAGCTCGTAGCGTATCCTCTTCCAGCTTACCGTGAGGAATGGCGATACCGTTACCAATGCCTGTACTGCCCATTTTTTCACGGGTCAGGATCGCTTCGAATACCACCTGTGGCGGTAAGCTCAGCTGTTTTGCGGCCAGTTCACTGATAATTTCCAGCGCGCGCTTCTTACTTTGGCAGTGAACTGCACTGCGGGTACATTCCTGGTTAAGGACATTGCTCAGTTGCAGAGCCGAATCGTTGTTCATCATAATTTCACCTGCGTACCGCCTGACCCGAAGGACCGGGACAGGCGTACGCCCGGACAATTAGTGTTGTTTCAGTTTATCTTTATGTTTGGTTAGCTGGCGAGCCAGCTTATCAATCAGGCCGTCGATGGCGGCATACATATCCTGCCCTTCCGCACTGGCATGAATTTCGCCCCCGTTCACATGCAGGGTGGCGTCCGAGATATGAGTCACTTTTTCCACTTTTAACACAATATAGACCTGATTGATCCGTTCGAAAAACTGCTCAAGCTTCGCAAATTTCGCATTCACAAACTCGCGCAGAGCGTCAGTGATTTCGACGTTGTGTCCTGTGATATTGAGCTGCATAGTGTCTTCCTTATCGGTTGTGTCAGACCAGCTGTTTACGCTGGTTGGACGGCGGAATGGATAAAGACTCTCGGTACTTTGCAACGGTGCGGCGTGCCACCATGATACCCTGTTCGGACAGCATGGAGGTCAGCTTACTGTCACTCAGCGGTTTCGCGGGATTTTCCGCGGCAATTAACTTCTTCACCAGCGCTCGAATGGCCGTGGACGAGGCTTCGCCGCCGCCTTCGGTATTCACATGGCTGGAGAAGAAATACTTAAGCTCAAAAATGCCTCGTGGGCTATGAAGATACTTTTGCGTTGTTACGCGTGAAATCGTGGATTCATGCATTTCCACAGCCTGAGCGATATCCGCCAGCACCATGGGTTTCATGAACTCTTCACCTTGCTCGAAAAACGCCTGTTGCTGTTCAACGATGCAACGGCTCACTCGCAGCAGCGTGTCATTGCGGCTTTCCAGGCTTTTAATCAGCCATTTAGCTTCCTGCAAATTGCTACGAATGAACTGATTGTCGGCATCGTTTTTGGTGGTATTGCACATCCCTGCATAGTGCTGATTAATCTGCAGGCGCGGAATGCTGTCAGAATTGAGCTCGACAGACCAGCGGCCACTGATTTTACGGACCAGAACATCAGGGATGACATATTCCGGCTCGCCGGTCTGAATAGACTGACCAGGGCGCGGATCCAGCGATTGTATCAGCGTGACGGCTTCTTTCAGCACGTCTTCTTTGAGGCGTGTGACGCGCATCAGAGAACGGAAGTCGTGATTCGCCAGCAGATCGAGGTGATCGCTGATGATCTTTCGCGCTTCTTCAAGCCACGGCGTCTCTTTGGCAAACTGAGAAAGCTGGATCAGCAAGCAGTCGCGTAAATCTTTCGCGGCCACGCCAACGGGATCGAAGCGCTGAATGCGCTTGAGCACCGCTTCCACTTCATCAAGCTCCAGCTCTTCATTGCCGATGCTTTCGAGGATCTCTTCGACGGTGGCCGTGAGATAACCCGTGTCATCAACGGCATTGACGATAGAGGTAGCGATGGCGCGATCGGTGTCGGAAAAGGGCGTCAACTCCACCTGCCACATCAGATAGTCCTGAAGGGATTGAGTGGTTTCACCCTGATAGACAGGTAATTCGTCGTCCTGATAATCGGTACCGGTGCCGGAAGGGGTGCCTGCGGTGTAAATTTCATCCCAACTGGCATCGAGCGGCAGCTCATCCGGCATCTCTTTTTGTTCGAGTGCATCGACGGTGTCGAAGGCTTCGCTGTCGGTTTCTTCTTGCGAATCAACTTCTTCGTGAAGATCGGTTTGCTCAAGCAGAGGATTGCTCTCCAGCGCTTGCTGGAGTTCCTGTTGCAGCTCGAGCGTAGAAAGCTGCAACAAGCGAATGGCTTGTTGCAGTTGCGGCGTCATGGCGAGCTGTTGACTGAGCCTTAATTGCAAACCTTGCTTCATAATCAGGGCAAATATCTCCGACCAGAAATGTCTGTAGTCACTACCCTATCAGAGTCTGAAGTCTTCCCCAAGATACACACGCTTAACATGTTCGTCTTGCAGGATTTGTTCTGGCGTGCCGTGAGCAATCAGATGCCCCTGGCTTACGATGTAAGCACGTTCACAGACCGCTAACGTTTCACGAACGTTGTGGTCGGTGATGAGCACGCCAAGACCGCTGTCGCGCAGGTGTTCAATAATGCGTTTGATATCGATGACCGAGATGGGGTCAACACCGGCAAACGGTTCATCGAGCAGGATAAATTTCGGATTTGCCGCAAGCGCACGAGCAATTTCGACACGGCGACGTTCGCCCCCGGACAGCGCCTGACCGAGGCTGTCACGCAGGTGCTCGATGTGAAACTCTTCCATCAGCTCGTTTGCGCGATCAACACGTTGCTCATTGGTGAGGTCATCACGAATTTGCAGCACGGCCATCAGGTTATCGAACACGCTCAGGCGGCGGAAAATAGAGGCTTCCTGCGGCAAATAGCCGATACCACGGCGTGCGCGAGCATGCAGCGGCAGCAGGCTGATGTCTTCATCATCAATAATGATGTTGCCCGCATCGCGGGACACAATGCCGACCACCATGTAGAAGGTGGTGGTTTTGCCTGCACCGTTAGGCCCCAACAGGCCAACGATTTCACCCGAATTGACCGTCAGGCTGACGTCTTCAACAACACGACGTCCCTTATAGGCTTTCGCAAGATTCTTCGCAGTTAATGTTGCCATAACGTATTAGTTACTCTTCTTTTGCTCAGCCGGTTTGTTGGCGCCGCTCTTGTCCTGCAGCTGCGACGGTACCAGAACGGTTGTTACGCGCTTACCTTTTTCGCTAAACGCCTGCATTTTTTGCTCTTTCACCAGATAGGTAATTTTGTCACCGGTGATATTGCTGTCGAGCTGTTCCAGATAAGCTTTGCCGGTAAGGACGACCAAATCGCTGGCAACTTCGTAATGCATTTTGGAGGCGTGACCCTTAACAGGCTTTCCGCTGTCCTGCATCTGATAGAAGGTGGCGGGATTACCGTAGCCATCAATCGTCTCTTTGCCTTTTTCGCCCGCAGGACGCGTCACCACGACTTTATCGGCATTAATTTTGATACTGCCCTGAGTCACGATGACGTTGCCGGTAAACGTTGCCACGTTGCCCTGCATGTCGAGGGATTGCTGATCGGACTCAATGTGAATTGGCTGATCGGTATCGCCCGTCAAAGCCAGTGCTGGCAGACTGGCGGCCAGCAAAGCGCTGGCGAGAGCAAGCTTGAGGCTGAATTTATTTGTTTTGAATTTCATAAGAGGTTCTCACCTTTTCAATCAGCTCGGCGTTTTTGCTGCGTAAGTTGCCGCGCATTTTAAGGCCGCTGGAATTAAATGTTGTACCGTACAAAGTCACCAGATCGTCTGAACTCACATCCTGAGTGACCAGATTCACAATGGCATTGTCCGTCGTGACTTTGCGAAGTTGAGAGTCCGGCGTCAACGCGTTGATCTCAACGTGTCCGTAAAGATACAGCATACGGTCATTCGTCAGTTTGGCCTTATCGGCCTTGATGGACCATGTCGGCACTTTATTGACGTCAAAAGTGGTTAAGAACGGTCGGGTGAACCAGGAAATGGCCTGATCGGAAAAATACTCGACATGCTCTGCGATTAACCGGTAGTTCAGCGCACCTTCAGGGCTGTAAACCACCGTATCGGTGTGCTCACTTTTGTACGTCGGATCGTTATTGCTGACCACGGTCTGCGTGGTGTCGTCTTTATCGACCAGGTTAAAGCCAACCAGCACCAGCGCCAGCAGTGAAAGCAGAATGATAACCCAACGTCTGGTTTTACTCATATTGATTGCCCTTTGGCTTCATCCAGTTTGCCCTGAGCCAGCAGCAGCAGGTCGCAGACTTCACGCACCGCGCCACGTCCGCCATCAATGCGGGTAACGTAATCCGCGCGTGGCGGCAGCAGAGGATGGGCATCTGCGACGGCAACACTCAGGCCAACGTCAGCCATTACTGGCCAGTCAATCAGATCGTCACCGACATAAGCCACTTCATCCGGACGCAAAGATAACGTCCTCAACAGTTCACGGTAAGCGATGAGCTTATCCGACTGCCCCTGCCACAGATGGGTAATGCCCAGCGTTTTGCAGCGGTCTTCTACCAGTTTAGCTTTTCGTCCGGTGATGATTGCAACTTCTATGCCTGAAGTCAGCGCACAACGGATCCCGTAGCCATCGCGAACGTTAAAGGCTTTCAACTCTTCACCGTTGTTGCCCATATAAATCAAACCGTCAGACAGAACGCCATCCACATCGAGGATCAGCAAACGGATTTTCGCCGCCCGCTCGATGACCTGCGTACTGACCGGTCCATAGCAGGTCGTTACCGACGCGCCAGCATTACTCATTGTTTTTTCCTTACTTACACTACGCCAGCGCGCAGCAGATCATGCATATGTAACACACCCAGCAGATGGTCGCCATCAGCAACCATCACGCAGGTGATATGACGGGACTGCATCAGGTTCAGGGCATCGACAGCCAGAATGCCCGGGCGAACGCGAACGCCACCGTGAGTCATGACATCAGCAATACTGAGGTCTCGCACATCCACGCCCATATCGAATACCCGGCGCAGGTCGCCATCGGTAAAAATACCTTCGATTTGCATTTGGTCGTCGCAGATAACGGTCATGCCCAGATTTTTACGCGTGATCTCCAGCAGCGCATCGCGCAGGGAGGCGTCTTTGCTGACCTGGGGAATTTCGTCACCAGTGTGCATGATGTCATTGACGCGTAAAAGCAATTTGCGTCCAAGTGCGCCGCCGGGATGTGAGAGCGCGAAGTCTTCAGCAGTGAAACCCCGGGCTTTCAGTAAAGCAACCGCAAGGGCATCGCCCATCACCAGCGCCGCCGTGGTGCTGGACGTTGGGGCAAGCCCGAGCGGGCAGGCTTCTTTGGGGACGCTGACACAAAGATGGATATCGGCGGCTTTCGCCATGCTGCTTTCAGGGCGGCTGGTCATGCAGATAAGCGGCACCTGCAAGCGTTTAAGTACCGGGATGAGCGCCAGAATTTCGTTAGATTCGCCAGAGTTGGATAAGGCAATGACCACATCCTGTGGCGTGACCATGCCCAGATCGCCGTGTGCGGCTTCACCAGGATGCACAAAGAAAGAGGACGTGCCGGTGCTGGCAAACGTCGCAGCCATCTTGCGGCCAATGTGGCCGGATTTGCCCATGCCCATGACGACAACTTTGCCGCTGCAATCGGCTATTTTCTCGCAGGCGAGGGCGAAGTCCTGATTAATGTATTGATCGAGCTGAGCCAGACCTTCACGTTCAATCTCCAGCACCTCAAGGCCTGCCTGCTGAAAGTCAAAATCCGGTTGCAAATCTATTTGCGACATAATGTTATCCCGATTCACTCTGCGAAAAACGGCGTGCCCCACCAGAGGAACGCCAGCCAAACGATAAAGCAGCCCGTCAACAACGCGCCTGCGCCTTTACCAATTTGCGGTTTTCGACGCCAGCACAGCAGGGCAAAAATCACGCTGACCAGCACCATCACACCGTAATCACGGCTAAACGCCAACGGGTTGAACTCTCCAGGCGCAACTAACGCCGGAATGCCCATCACGATAGCGATATTAAAAATGTTGGAGCCGATGATATTACCGATGGCGATATCGTCTTCTCCTTTCCGTGCGCCGGCAATCGCCGTCGCAAGCTCCGGCAGGCTGGTGCCGATAGCGATAACGGTCAGGCCGATTGTCAGTTCGCTCATCGCAAAATAGTTCGCCAGCACGGTGGCGTTATCCACCACCATACGGGTCGCCATCGGCATGATAATCAGCGCCACACCAAGCCACAGACAGGCGACGGGCAAAGAGCCTTCTCGCGGCAGCTCGGCAAGCTGTTCTCGCGTCAGGCTGTCGTTGCCTTGTCGCTCGGCGAGCCGGGCAATTTTCACGATATAAAACAGCCACAATGCAGCCAGGGCAAACAGGAAGCAGCCATCCATTCGGGTCAGCCGCCCATCATACAGCACAAATCCGGCGAAAAGACTTACGACTAACATTAGCGGCAATTCGCGGCGCAGGATATCGGAATGGACGGTAAATGAATGCAGCAACGCCGCCAGGCCCAGGATCAGCAGAATGTTAATGATATTCGAGCCGATTGCCGTGCCAATGGCAAGATCGATTTGTCCGTGAAAAGAAGCGGTTACAGAGACAATAATCTCGGGTAATGAGGTGCCGACGCTGACGACCGTCATGCCAATGATCAGCGGCGGAAGATTCATTGCGCGGCAAAGTATCGAAGCTGCGAAGACCAGACGATCGGCACTGTAGACCACCAGAAGTAAACCAATTATTAACAGAGCCGTCGCTAAAAGCATCTAAAGTCCTTTCTTCAGGTATAATCGCCAGCCAGTTTGCACCACACGCAAGGCGTAGACGAATTCTTAATTTTGACTTTATGCGTTGAAAAAGTAAAACAAATGCCTGCTTTCGCTAACCACGGCGGGTAAGATTCTGTAAAAATGATGGGTTATTGGCGTCATAACACGCCATGCTTAACCTGATGAGGTTTTTCCAGGGATAACCTATGAACCAGAAACCGGATAATTTGGTCGATGTCCGTGGTGTCAGTTTTACTCGCGGTACGCGTACGATTTTCGACAACATCTCTCTGTCGGTACCGCGTGGGAAGATTACCGCCATCATGGGGCCGTCTGGGATCGGCAAAACAACACTGCTGCGTCTCATTGGCGGGCAAATTCCGCCTGACAGCGGTGAAATTCTTTTCGACGGCGAAGACGTGCCGAACATGTCTCGCTCGCGCCTGTATGCAGTCCGTAAGCGGATGAGCATGCTGTTTCAGTCCGGCGCGTTGTTTACCGATATGAATGTTTTCGATAACGTCGCCTATCCGCTGCGCGAACACACGCGTCTGCCTGCTGCGTTGCTGAAAAGCACGGTGATGATGAAGCTTGAAGCGGTCGGATTGCGTGGTGCAGCTAAACTGATGCCTTCTGAGCTGTCTGGCGGGATGGCTCGCCGCGCCGCACTGGCTCGTGCTATAGCACTTGAGCCCGATCTCATCATGTTCGACGAGCCCTTTGTCGGTCAGGACCCGATCACCATGGGGGTGCTGGTAAAACTGATTTCGGAGCTCAATAGCGCGCTTGGCGTCACATGCATTGTGGTGTCTCACGATGTACCGGAAGTGCTGAGCATCGCGGATTACGCCTATATCGTGGCCGATAAAAAAATCGTTGCTCATGGCAGCGCGCAATCGCTGCAGGAAAACAGCGATCCGCGTGTGCGTCAGTTCCTCGATGGTATCGCCGATGGCCCGGTGCCGTTCCGCTATCCGGCGGGAGAATACCGTCACGATCTTCTTGGAACAGGGAGTTAAGTTACTCATGCTGTTAAATGCACTGGCTTCGCTGGGTCATCGGGGGATTAAAACCCTGAGAACTTTTGGGCGGGCTGGGTTGATGTTATTCAACGCCATCGTTGGCAAGCCCGAGTTTCGCAAGCATGCGCCGTTACTAGTGCGTCAGCTATATAACGTCGGCGTGCTGTCGATGTTGATCATTCTCGTCTCGGGCGTGTTTATCGGTATGGTGCTTGGCCTTCAGGGCTATCTGGTGCTGACGACCTACAGCGCAGAAACCAGCCTTGGCATGCTGGTGGCGCTGTCGCTGCTGCGCGAACTGGGGCCTGTGGTTGCGGCTCTGCTGTTTGCGGGGCGCGCAGGGTCTGCGCTGACCGCGGAAATTGGCCTGATGCGCGCCACCGAGCAGCTCTCCAGCATGGAGATGATGGCGGTGGATCCGCTGCGCCGGGTGATCGCCCCACGTTTTTGGGCGGGTGTTATTTCGCTACCGCTGCTGACTATCATCTTCGTTGCCGTTGGTATCTGGGGTGGTTCTCTGGTGGGCGTGAGCTGGAAAGGTATTGATGCGGGGTTCTTCTGGTCGGCGATGCAAAATGCCGTGGGCTGGAGAATGGACCTGGTGAACTGCGTGATTAAAAGCGTGGTCTTCGCCATCACCGTAACGTGGATTGCGTTGTTCAACGGTTATGATGCGATCCCCACTTCCGCCGGGATCAGCCGGGCAACGACCCGCACCGTGGTGCACTCGTCGCTGGCGGTGCTGGGGCTGGATTTTGTGCTGACTGCACTGATGTTTGGGAATTGAGTTCATGCAAACGAAAAAAAGTGAAATCTGGGTAGGCGTATTTCTGTTAGTTGCATTTCTGGCTGCGCTCTTTGTGTGCCTGAAAGCGGCAGACGTCACCTCTTTACGAACTGAACCGACGTATCAGGTGTACGCCACTTTCGATAATATTGGCGGCCTGAAAGCGCGTTCACCGGTACGTATTGGGGGCGTTGTCGTAGGACGTGTGGCCGATATTACGCTCGATCCTAAGACATACTTGCCTCGCGTGACGCTGGATATCGAAGAGAAATACAACCAGATCCCGGACACCAGCTCGCTGGCTATTCGCACTTCAGGTTTGCTGGGCGAGCAGTATCTGGCGCTGAATGTCGGTTTTGACGATCCGGAAATGGGGACGTCTATGCTTAAAGAAGGCAGCACTATCCAGGACACGAAATCAGCCATGGTGCTGGAAGACCTCATTGGCCAGTTCCTTTACAACAGTAAAGGTAGCGACACTAAGACGACAGGCGATGCGCAAAGCCCGGCGGAAGACCATAGTGATACAGCCGCGCCGGCTGGAACGACGCACTAATTTCAGGAGACTTACTTCATGTTCAAACGTGTACTCATGATTGCCATGCTGGTGATTGCCCCGCTGACGGCGGCTACTGCAGCCGATCAGTCAAACCCTTATAAACTGATGAGCGAAGCGGCACAGAAAACTTTTGACCGCCTCAAGAACGAGCAGCCAAAAATCCGTGCTAACCCGGATTATCTCCGTCAGATTGTGGACCAGGAATTGCTGCCGTACGTTCAGGTGAAGTATGCGGGAGCTTTAGTGTTAGGCCGCTATTACCGTGATGCGACGCCAGCACAGCGTGAAGCCTATTTTGCGGCGTTCCACGAATACCTGAAGCAGGCTTACGGCCAGGCATTAGCGATGTATCATGGGCAAACTTACCAAATCGCACCGGAACAACCGCTGGGCGATGCGACGATTTTACCGATTCGCGTGACCATCATTGACCCTAATGGCCGCCCACCCGTACGTCTTGATTTCCAGTGGCGTAAGAATACTCAAACGGGCAACTGGCAGGCATTTGACATGATTGCCGAAGGGGTCAGCATGATCACCACCAAACAGAATGAGTGGAGCGATCTGCTGCGTACCAAAGGCATTGATGGCCTGACCGCGCAGCTGCAGTCCATTTCTAAGCAGCCAATTACTCTGGAACAGAAAAAGTAATGGCCGATTCACTTCGCTGGACGCGGGAAGCAGGGCAATTACGCCTGCAGGGGGAACTTGATCAGGATTTTCTGGTTCCCCTCTGGGAAGCTCGCGAAGAGGCCACTCAGGGCGTCGATACGATTGACCTCAGTCAGATCAGCCGTGTGGACACCGCAGGTGTTGCGCTGCTTATCCATCTGGCGGCGCTCATTCGCGCTCAGGGGAAGCAGGTGAATATCGTCGGTAAAAGCGAAAAGATGAATACACTGGTGCAACTTTACAACCTGCCCGCCGACCTGATCCCCTAACGTATTCAATGCATTATTCTTAAAAGCCTCAACGTTTTGTGCGTCGGGGCTTTTTGTTTGTTTAAGACCGCTTCACTTTCCTCTAAGATATTGGGCTGTTTTCACTATCAGATGAAATTACCCCATGGAAAATCATGAAATCCAGACAGTGCTCATGAACGCACTCTCCCTCCAGGAAGCCCACGTCACTGGCGATGGCAGTCATTTTCAGGTTATTGCCGTGGGCAGTCTGTTTGATGGTATGAGCCGGGTAAAGAAGCAGCAGGCCGTTTATGCCCCGCTGATGGAATACATTGCTGATAACCGCATTCATGCCCTGTCGATCAAGGCGTATACCCCGACCGAATGGGAACGCGATCGCAAGCTCAACGGTTTTTGAGCGACGGGCAGTCGCCCTTCGCGCAGGTGAATTTTAAAAGAGATATCAACGAATGGATAAATTTCGTGTACAGGGGCCAACGCGTCTTCAGGGCGAAGTGAGCATCTCCGGCGCTAAAAATGCTGCGCTGCCGATCCTCTTCGCGGCACTGTTGGCGGAAGAGCCAGTAGAAATTCAGAACGTGCCGAAGCTGAAAGACATCGACACCACCATGAAGCTGCTGAGCCAGTTGGGCACCAAAGTTGATCGCAACGGATCTGTCTGGATCGATGCCAGCAACGTGAACGTGTTCTGTGCTCCGTATGAGCTGGTGAAAACCATGCGTGCTTCTATCTGGGCACTGGGGCCGCTGGTGGCTCGTTTTGGTCAGGGCCAGGTTTCTCTGCCGGGGGGGTGCGCGATTGGCGCACGTCCGGTCGATTTGCATATTACCGGTCTTGAGCAACTGGGCGCGGAAATCAAACTAGAAGAAGGTTACGTTAAAGCTTCCGTGAATGGCCGCCTTAAGGGCGTCCACATCGTGATGGATAAAGTGAGCGTAGGCGCCACCGTAACCATTATGAGTGCCGCGACGCTTGCCGAAGGGACGACCATCATCGAGAACGCCGCGCGCGAGCCGGAAATCGTCGATACGGCTAACTTCCTCAACACGCTGGGCGCGAAAATCACGGGCCAGGGTACCGACCGTATTACCATCGAGGGCGTACAGCGTCTGGGTGGCGGTGTGTATCGTGTACTGCCAGACCGTATCGAAACCGGTACGTTCCTGGTGGCTGCTGCTATCTCTGGCGGGAAAATCGTTTGTCGCCATGCTCAGCCAGATACGCTGGATGCGGTACTGGCGAAACTGCGTGAAGCAGGTGCGGATATCGAAGTCGGTGAAGACTGGATTAGCCTCGACATGCACGGTAAACGTCCGAAAGCGGTCAACGTGCGCACCGCGCCACATCCTGGTTTCCCAACAGACATGCAGGCACAGTTCACTCTGTTAAACCTGGTGGCGGAAGGAACGGGTGTGGTAACGGAAACCATCTTCGAGAACCGCTTCATGCACTTACCGGAACTGATCCGTATGGGTGCTCATGCAGAAATCGAAAGTAATACCGCGATTTGCCATGGTGTTGAGAAACTCTCCGGTGCTCAGGTAATGGCGACCGATCTGCGTGCTTCTGCAAGCCTGGTGCTGGCAGGATGCATTGCGGAAGGGACTACGGTTGTAGAACGTATTTACCATATCGATCGTGGCTACGAGCGTATCGAAGATAAACTTCGTGGGCTGGGCGCTAACATCGAACGTATCAAAGGCGAGTAATATCGCTCTTCAGTCTGGCATCCCCCCGTCTTAGCCGACGTGGGGGTTGCTGGATTGACTCACTTCTCTTTCAGTTGTCTTCTCTGCTGTGTTCTGTCGATAAACTCGTGAGTGATTGGATCGTGGTAACGCGATGGCCAGATGATCCATGGGTCCGTGCCCAATGCTGTCGCAATGATCATCTCCCCTTTCGGCCATGGTCGGGTAAGCGCATTAGCCAGTGTTGATGAGCTAAGGCCATTCTTACGAGATTCAGCCGCTAACGATGTTCCTTTTTTGCGCAGTCCGGCAATAATATCTGCAGGATGCCAGTCGATAAATTTATCCATACTTTCTCCCTGTTGATAAACCAATAACCCCTTTCTGGTGGGGGTCATACTATAGCGCCGAAAGCGGTGAAGTTCTAAAAAGTTCAAGTAAAGGGAAGGGATATTCGGATTAAATTAAGATGTTGCAGGGCGCGAACAGGAGAGGGTGTTTTAACAGAACTTTCCCGCGCAGAGCGCGGGAACAGATTAATGGTCGCGTTGGACAGCGATGTGCGCGAGGGCGATCAGCGCTTCACGCCATGGCGTGTCTGGAAGAGAATGCAGAGAGTCGATAGCTTTGTCTGCTTCCTCTTCAGCACGTTGACGGGTCCATTCCAGAGAACCGCAAGCGGCCATGGCTTCCAGCACAGGTTCGAGTAAATGGCGACCATTGCCTTCTTCGATAGCCTGGCGGATCATCGCGGCTTGCTCTGGTGTGCCGTTGCGCATGGCATGCAGCAGAGGAAGCGTTGGCTTACCTTCGTTAAGGTCGTCGCCGACATTTTTACCCAGTGTTTCGCCGTCTGCGCTGTAGTCGAGCAGATCGTCAATCAACTGGAAGGCCGTGCCAAGATAACGGCCATAGTCCTGCAGCCCTTTCTCTTGTTCGGAGGTGCAACCAGCAAGGAGCCCTGAGCACTGCGCGGCGGCCTCAAACAGACGTGCGGTTTTGCTGTAGATAACCCGCATGTAGTTCTCTTCCGTAATGTTCGGATCGTTGACGTTCATCAATTGCAGTACTTCACCCTCTGCAATCACGTTAACGGCTTCGGACATCACTTCAAGGATCTTCAACGATCCCAGACTGGTCATCATCTGGAACGCACGAGTATAGATAAAATCGCCCACCAGAACGCTGGCAGCATTGCCAAACGCCGCGTTCGCGGTGGCTTTACCTCGACGCATGTCAGATTCATCCACAACGTCATCATGCAGCAGGGTGGCGGTGTGGATAAACTCGATCAGTGCAGCGATAGTGACGTGTGCATTTCCCTCATAGCCAACAGCGCGAGCTGCCAGAACTGCGATCATTGGACGAATGCGTTTCCCGCCTCCGCTGACGATGTAATAGCCTAACTGGTTGATCAGTTGGACGTCAGAATTGAGCTGCTCAAGGATTGCCGCATTCACTCCCGCCATATCTTGCGCGGTTAACTCATTGATTTTTTCTAAATTCATCGCAAAAGCCGGGCTTAATGTCCTGTTTACCGCTTATCCATAAGGGATAACGAAGAGATTGGTTTACAATTGTAGCCCTGATTGTACTGAAAAAACGACGCAGATAAACGTTACCGTGCGGGTTGTATTTTTTTTCTGCATGGAACGACAAACACTCTTGTCAAAGGCTCTCGTTTTGCGTAATATTCGCGCCCTATTGTGAATATTTATAGCGCACTCTGAATCACACGAGGATGTGCGCGGAAGCGGAGTTTTATATGTACGCGGTTTTCCAAAGTGGTGGTAAACAACACCGAGTAAGCGAAGGTCAGACCGTTCGCCTGGAAAAGCTGGACATCGCAACTGGCGAAACTGTTGAGTTCGCTGAAGTTCT
>NZ_JBOFIN010000112.1:0-31475 GCF_051650185.1 Scandinavium sp. | reverse complement strand
GCAGCCTACCCGGGTTCAGTACGGGCCGTACCATGTGAACCCCTATTTGGCCTTGCTCCGGGTGGAGTTTACCGTGCCACGGACTGTTACCAGCCGCGCGGTGCGCTCTTACCGCACCCTTTCACCCTTACCTGATCCCACTTGCGTGGGCCATCGGCGGTTTGCTCTCTGTTGCACTGGTCGTGGGTTTCCCCCCCAGGCGTTACCTGGCACCCTGCCCTATGGAGCCCGGACTTTCCTCCCCTGCGCCCGTCTCCCCGAAAGGACGACGACACAGCGGCGACTGTCTGGTCAGCTTCGGCGCGCAGTATAGAGGGTTCGCAGGGCTTTGTCACCCATCGGGCAGCAAGCTCTGGCGATGTCAAATACTTTCAAAAATCTTCTTATCCTTTCGAAACTTTCATTTACTCGATCGAAATCACATAAAACCATTCCGAATACCTATATCTTCTTTCGAAGAAAACAAACGAAAGACTTCGGAGGAAGCATGTTTATCATTTCGACCAAAACAATGCTCAAAAAGGCTCAATATGAAGGTTATGCCGTTCCCGCCTTCAATATTCACAATCTGGAAACGCTGCAGGTCGTGGTGGAAACCGCCTCTGAGCTTCGCTCTCCGCTGATCGTCGCAGGTACACCAGGAACGTTTAGCTATGCCGGCACAAGCAATATTGTGGCAATGGCGACAGAGCTCGCCAGAACCTACAACCAACCTTTGGCAATCCATTTGGATCACCATGAGAATTCGTCGGATATCGAACGTAAGGTTCAGTCAGGCGTGCGCTCAGTGATGATTGACGGTTCACACTATGCGTTTGAAGACAATGTCTCTTTGGTCAAAGAGGTAACCGACTACTGTCACCGTTACGACGTCAGCGTTGAAGCAGAACTTGGCCGACTCGGCGGGGTAGAAGACGATCTGGTCGTCGATGGGAAGGATGCTCTTTATACCCATCCCCTCCAGGCCCGCGAATTTGTTAGCCGGACGGGAGTTGACTCACTGGCTGTCGCCATCGGTACGGCTCATGGGTTGTACACCGCAGAGCCAAAGCTGGATTTTGATCGCCTTGAGGAAATCAGGGCTAACGTCGATATCCCATTAGTCCTTCATGGGGCTTCAGGGCTTCCTGCTGCTGACATCCGTCAGGCAATTAAACTCGGCGTTTGCAAAGTGAATGTCGCGACAGAGCTCAAGTTGGCTTTCGCCGAGGCCCTTAAAGGGTATTTGAGTGCTCATCCTGATGCCAGCGATCCTCGGCATTACATGATCCCCGCCAAAGCAGCAATGAAAGAAGTCGTCAGGAAAGTGATTCTGGATTGCGGTAGCGAAGGAAAACTGTAAAGCAGAACTACGCACTGGAATAAAAAAACCAAATAAAATGAGTCGGAGAATAAAGTGAAAGAGATAATCGCACGTCATAAACTCGGTGAACATTTGGGGATCTGCTCAGTCTGCTCCGCTCACCCACTTGTGATCGAATCTGCACTACGATTTGATTTAAAGACAGACAACAAAGTGTTAATCGAAGCCACATCAAATCAGGTTAACCAGTTTGGCGGGTACACCGGAATGAAGCCCACCGATTTTCGGGACTTCGTGTTTCAGATTGCCGAGAAAGTTGGTTTTCCACTTGAAAGACTTATTCTTGGCGGAGATCACCTTGGCCCAAACTGCTGGCAAAACGAAAACGCTGCCGCCGCCATGGAAAAATCTGTCGAGCTGATCAAAGCCTACGTGGCAGCCGGGTTTAGCAAAATTCACCTTGATGCATCTATGTCATGTGCTGACGACCCAACGCCTCTTGACCCGATGGTCGTAGCGGAACGCGCCGCCCTGCTCTGCCAGGCTGCAGAGCAGACTGCAACTGACGTGCAAAAAGAAGTACTGACTTATGTCATCGGTACTGAAGTTCCCGTGCCAGGCGGAGAAGCAGGCACTATCGGCACGGTTCACGTCACGCGGGAAGAAGATGCTGCCCGTACGCTGGAAACCCATCAAATCGCCTTTAAAGCCTTAGGTCTGGAAGAGGCGCTGACACGCGTGATTGCGATCGTTGTTCAGCCTGGCGTTGAATTCGATCACACCCAGATAATTCACTACCAGCCACACGCCGCTGAAGCGCTTTCAGGTTGGATTAAGCAAACCCCCATGGTCTATGAGGCCCACTCCACCGATTACCAGACTCGCCAGGCCTATCACGCATTGGTACGAGATCATTATGCAATCCTAAAAGTTGGCCCAGCGCTCACCTTCGCCCTGAGAGAAGCCATTTTCGCGCTGGCGCAAATGGAGAATGAGCTCGTCGTGCCTGAAAAACGGAGTCAGGTACTGGAAGTGATTGATGAGGTGATGCTCAACGAACCGGGTTACTGGAAGAAGTATTATCGTCCTACATGGAGTCAGGCGATGGTGGATATTCACTTTAGCCTCTCCGATCGTATTCGCTATTACTGGCCGCACCCTCGCATCACGCAAAGCGTAGAAAAATTGATCACCAATCTGAATGACGTCGCCTTGCCGCTTGGGTTAATCAGCCAATTTATGCCCGTTCAGTTTGAACGCCTTTCCGAAGGCACCCTCACTCTCACCCCGCACAACCTGATTATCGACAAAATTCAGGACGTTCTGCGGGCCTATCGTTTTGGCTGCCACCCGCAGGCGGCCTGAAGCCGGAGTTCTTATGAGCCAACTGTTTGTCCGAACCGGAATTCACTTTAGCTCCAGCCAGCAAGCGCTGGAGCATATTGGCGAGGAGATGCTGGCAAAGGGTGTCGTTCACGACACCTACCCTGCCGCTCTGCTGGAACGGGAAGCTATTTACCCGACCGGCATCAACCTTGAACATCACGCCGTGGCCATTCCCCACTGCGAGGCGATACATGCCAAATCTCCCGCTCTGTATCTGATTCGCCCCGATGCACCGGTGAAATTTCAGCAGGCAGACGATGACAGTGAGATTGAAGTTTCACTGATTATTGCGCTGATTGTTGAGAACCCTGCGGCCCAGCTGAAGTTACTGCGTCGCCTTTTTAGTGAGCTTCAGGACCCTGACACGCTGGAAGCCTTGCTTCGTGCTCCAGCAGCCGAACTGGCAGCCCTGTTCCAGGACACCATTCTGGAAACAGAAAGCGGCCAGTTGGCTTAAAACATACTGATAATAAAAGGAATACCCTATGAAACGTAAAGTCATTGTGGCCTGTGGTGGTGCAGTCGCAACCTCCACCATGGCGGCAGAAGAAATTAAAGAGCTTTGTGACGCTAACAATATCACTCTCGATTTAGTGCAGTGTCGTGTCACTGAGATCGAAACCTACATGGACGGTGCGGATCTCATCTGTACAACAGCTCGCGTTGATCGCTCTTTTGGCGATATCCCGGTGGTTCACGGCATGCCGTTTGTGTCCGGAGTGGGTATCGAAGCGCTGCAACAAAAGATCCTGACCATTCTTGTGGGGTAACGTCATGTTTAGCGAAATAATGCGTTATATCCTGGATTTAGGCCCTACGGTGATGCTGCCGCTGGTGATCATCGTGTTCTCTAAATTACTGGGAATGAAGCTCGGCGACTGTTTCAAATCGGGGCTGCACATCGGGATTGGGTTTGTCGGTATTGGGCTCGTTATTGGCCTGATGCTGGATTCTATTGGCCCCGCTGCGAAAGCTATGGCCGAACAGTTCCAGATTAACCTTCACGTCGTGGACATCGGTTGGCCAGGCTCTTCTCCTATGACCTGGGCTTCACAAATTGCACTGGTCGCCATTCCGATTGCTATCGGTGTCAACATTGTGATGCTGGTGACGCGCATGACCCGCGTCGTTAACGTCGATATCTGGAATATCTGGCACATGACGTTTACCGGCGCCATGCTGCATCTGGCTACGGGTTCCTACTGGATTGGCATCCTTGGCGTCGTACTCCATGCCGCCTTCGTTTATAAGCTGGGGGACTGGTTTGCCAAAGACACACGAGACTTTTTCGGCCTCGAAGGCATCGCAATACCCCATGGCTCGTCCGCCTATCTGGGGCCCATCGCGGTACTGGTTGACACCATCATTGAGAAAATCCCAGGTTTGAACCGCATCCACTTCAGTGCTGACGATGTTCAAAAACGTTTTGGGCCTTTCGGCGAGCCGGTCACCGTTGGCTTCGTCATGGGTCTGGTGATTGGGCTGTTGGCAGGCTACGACGCGAAAGCCGTCCTGCAATTGGCCGTGAAAACCGCCGCTGTCATGCTGCTGATGCCCCGCGTGATCAAACCGATTATGGATGGTTTGACGCCGATTGCGAAACACGCCCGTAAGCGCCTGCAGGCCAAATTCGGCGGCCAGGAATTCCTGATTGGTCTGGACCCGGCATTGCTGCTTGGTCACACCTCCGTGGTCTCCGCCAGCCTGATTTTCATTCCACTGACCATTCTGATTGCTGTACTGGTTCCGGGCAATCAGGTGCTGCCGTTTGGTGACCTTGCAACCATCGGCTTTTTCGTCGCGATGGCCGTGGCGGTGCATCAGGGCAACCTGTTCCGCACGCTGATTTCTGGGGTGATCATCATGGGCATTACGCTGTGGATTGCCACCCAAACCATCGGCCTGCATACCCAGCTTGCTGAAAACGCAGGGGCGCTGAAAGCTGGAGGTATGGTCGCCTCCATGGATCAGGGCGGCTCGCCAGTCACCTGGTTGTTGATCCAGATTTTCACCTGGCAAAACGTCGTCGGGTTTGCCGTCATCGCCGCCATTTATCTCACAGGCGTTTTCCTGACCTGGCGCAGGGCCCGCAATTTCGTTGCCGCGGAAAAAGCAGCCTCTGTTCAGCAGGCGGAAAGCCTTTCCTGATATCAAGGGGAGCCCAGCTCCCCTGTTCCTAAATGGAGAAAATTATGAAATCAGTGGTTATCTACGCTGAGGGAGACGTGTGCGTTGAAGAGCGCCCTGTCCCTCAACTCAAAAGTGAAGATGATGTGTTGGTTAAAATTGCCAGCTCAGGCTTATGCGGTTCGGATATCCCGCGAGTCTTCTCCCACGGAGCCCATTACTACCCCATCACCCTCGGCCATGAATTCAGTGGCTATGTGGAATCTTACGGGCCAGAGGTGAAAGATTTGCAACCCGGTGATGCCGTGGCCTGCGTCCCTTTGCTGCCCTGTTTTGACTGTCCACAGTGCAAACGCGGCTTCTTTTCACTGTGCAAACAGTATCAGTTTGTCGGTTCACGAAGTGAGGGCGGGCACGCAGACTACATTGTGGTGAAACGAGCCAACCTGTACCGCTTGCCTTCGGATATGCCCATCGATGATGGCGCTTTTATCGAACCCATTACCGTCGGCCTGCACGCTTTTGCTCTGGCCCAGGGCTGCGAAAATAAAAACGTGGTGATAGTGGGTGCCGGAACCATTGGTCTGCTTGCCATGCAATGCGCCAAAGCGTTAGGAGCCAAAAGCATCACAGCCATTGATATAAACCCTGAGAAACTGGAACTGGCAAGAAAGCTGGAGGCTACGCATGCCCTGAACAGCCGTGAAATGAAGGCAGAGGAAATACAGGCTGCACTCTCAGAATATCGATTCGACCAATTGATCGTAGAAACAGCCGGGACGCCGCAGACCGTTTCTCTTTCAATCGAGATCGCCGGACCAAGAGCTCAGGTTGCTCTCGTGGGGACATTACACAAAGATCTCCAGATAACATCAGCCGTTTTTGGTCAGATTTTGCGAAAGGAGTTAACCCTGCTCGGAAGCTGGATGAACTATTCCAGCCCGTGGCCTGGCGTGGAATGGGAAACGGCGGCAAAACTCTTAACCGAAAAGCGCTTACAGTTAGCGCCATTAATCGCACATCAGGGTAATGCCGAAAGCTTTGCAGCCGCGGTAAAAGCACTCGATGGTGCCCCAATGCAGGGCAAAATCCTGCTTAAGCTGTCCTGATCCCACGAGCCAGCCCTTGTGCTGGCTCACATGTCCTTTCGAAATTAACCGTACAACTTTCATAATCCTTCGATTAAACTAGTCGCAACTTTTTATCAGGCAAATCAAGATGAACTCATTTGAACGAAGGAACAAAATCGTCGAGCTGATTCAATCTCAGGGAAGTGTGCTGGTACTCGATCTTTCAAATAGCTTCGGGATCTCAGAGGTAACGATTCGCGCGGATTTACGTTTGCTGGAAGAGAAAGGCCTGGTCACTCGCTTTCACGGAGGCGCGGCAAAACCGGGCAGTCATCTGGCCGCGGAATCAGAGAACCAGGAAGTCATGCTGGAAGATCGCTTTAAACTCGCCAGCGATCCCAAAAAGCGAATTGCGCAGGCAGCCACAAAGATGATCGCTGAAGGGATGACCGTGATCCTCGATAGCGGGAGCACCACACTGCTTATCGCCGAAGAACTGGTCAGAAAAACAAACATCACTGTAATCACCAACAGTCTTCCTGCCGCCTACGCGCTGGCAGAAAATAAAGACATAACTCTGGTGGTTTGTGGCGGTACCGTCAGACATAAAACCCACTCGATGCACGGCACGATTGCAGAACAATCCCTGCAAGGGATCAGCGCAGACCTTCTGTTTGTTGGCGCTGATGGCATTGATGCAACTAACGGCATCACCACCTTCAATGAAGGCTATTCAATCAGCAGCGTGATGGCATCAGCGGCACACAAAGTCATCGCGGTTTTGGATGCGACTAAATTTAACCGTCGGGGTTTTAATCAAGTACTGCCGATGGCGAAAATCGACTGCGTTATCACAGATGACAGTATCAGCAAGCACGATATCGTAGCGCTGGAAAAAACCGGTGTGGAGTTAAAAACGGTTTGATTAAAAGCTCAGCCCGGTTATGCAATTTTTACCGGGCCTGTCGCTGTTCATTTTCTACCGACATTTCTTCCGACAAAGCTGTCGGAAGAAAACAGCATCACTCTCCCTGCTGCTCCAGCGCGTGCTTGTACAGCGCGTTTTTCTTCACGCCGTGAATTTCGGCGGCGAGAGCGGCGGCTTTTTTCAGCGGCAGTTCAGTTTGCAACAGCGCCAGGGTGCGCAGGGCTTCAGCGGGCAGCACGTCGTCGCTTTGCACTTTGAAGCCTTCAATGATCAGCACCATTTCGCCTTTGCGGCGGTTTTCGTCTTCTTTTACCCACGCCAGCAGCTCGCCTACCGGCGCACCGGTGATGGTTTCCCAGGTTTTGGTGATTTCACGAGCCAGAACCACATAACGGGATTCGCCCAGCACGGACGTAATGTCTTCAAGGCTTTCAATCAGACGGTGAGTTGATTCGTAGAAAATCAGCGTGCGGGGTTCGTTTTCCAGCGCACGAAGGGTGTCTCTGCGACCTTTGGATTTTGCCGGGAGGAAACCTTCATAGCAGAAGCGATCCGACGGCAAACCTGCCGCGCTGAGTGCCGCGATGGCGGCACACGGGCCAGGAAGTGGCACAACCTGTACGCCAGCTTCACGGCAGGTGCGAACCAGATGGTAGCCAGGATCGTTAATCAGCGGCGTGCCGGCATCGGATACCAGCGCGATGTTCTGCCCTTCTTTTAACTTCGCCAGAAGTGTTTCAGCCTTTTGCTGCTCGTTATGATCGTGCAGGGCAAATAAACGGGCGCTGATAGCAAAATGTTGCAGCAATAAACCGGTGTGACGGGTGTCCTCGGCGGCTATCAAATCAACAGCTTGCAGCACATCCAGCGCACGTTGAGTGATGTCACCCAAATTGCCGATGGGAGTAGGCACAATGTAAAGCTTGCCCTGAGAATTGTCCGCTGTTTCGCGTTGTTTCATTGTTTAGTCCGTATTGCCGATTTAATATTGAGCATTGAGCTAAAAAATATCACTGGATACTTATGGTACCGTCAACATTTCTTCGTTCTAAAGCCGCGCGCTGTCTGCCTGTCGTTCTGGCAGCGTTTCTTTTTGCCGGCTGTGGCACCCAGCAAAGTGCCGACCAAAGCACTGCGCACCTCGAAGGGAGCGCGCAAGCGGATTCTGGATACTACCTGCAGCAGATGCAGCAAAGTTCAGATGATAGCAAGACCAACTGGCAATTACTCGCCATTCGTGCACTGCTCAAAGAGGGCAAGAACCAGCAAGCGCTGGAACTGTACGGCCAGTTGCCACAGGATTTGACCGCTACCCAGCGTCAGGAACAATCGCTTCTGGGCGCTGAAATTAAGCTCTCGCAGAAAGACTTTGCCGCCGCGCGTGCACTGTTAGCGAAGATGGATGTCACCAGCTTTGAGAATAACCAGCAAGCTCGCTACTGGCAGGATGTAATTACGGCCCAGCATGGCCAGCCTTCTCTGACGTTACTGCGTGCGCTGATTGCTCAGGAGCCACTGCTGGCCTCACCGCAGGATAAACAGAAAAATATCGATGCCACCTGGCAGGCGCTCGCCTCGATGAATAAAGAGCAGGCGAATGCGCTGGTGATCAACGCCGATGAAAACGTGCTGCAAGGCTGGCTTGACCTGCAACGCGTCTGGTTTGATAACCGCAACGATCCGGACATGATGAAAGCCGGTATTCAGGACTGGAAAACCCGCTATCCGCAGAACCCTGGCGCGAAAATGCTGCCTTCGCAGCTAGCGAACGTGCAGAACTTTAAGCCTGCCTCTACCGCGAAAATTGCTCTGCTGCTGCCTTTAAATGGCCAGGCTGCCGTGTTCGGTCGCACCATCCAGCAGGGTTTTGAGGCGGCGAAAAATGGCACTGTCGGCACCATCAGCGGCAGCGCTGTTCCGGAACAAACCGCACAGGCGGCTACGGTTCAGGACAACACAGTGGTGAGCCCTTCTGAAGCAGAAGTGACTGATCTGACGACAGCTCAGCCTGCGGTAGGCACTCAGGCAAACCCTGTTCAGGCGCCAACCAATGCGCCAGCATCAGCACCTCAGGCGGCCAGCACGCCAGCTCCAGCGTCCACACCAGTAACGACACAGCAGGACAACGCAGTTCCTGCTCAGCCAACGCCTGCTGCGGTTCCTGCTGCAACCACGCCTGATGCGGCTGCTGCTCCACAGCCTGCGGTTACGGCTGCGTCTGCGAATCCTTCTGCCGAACTGAAAATCTACGACACCACCTCTGCTCCACTTGATCAGATCCTGAATCAGGCGCAGCAGGATGGCGTTTCTCTGGTGGTCGGCCCGCTGTTGAAGAACGATGTTGATTCAGTGATTAAGAGCAACACCAGCCTCAACGTACTGGCGCTGAACCAGCCGGAAAGCGTCGATAACCGCGCCAACATCTGCTATTTCGCGCTGTCGCCAGAAGATGAGGCTCGCGATGCCGCGCGTCACATTCACGATCAGGGCAAACAGGCTCCACTCGTGCTTATCCCGCGCAGCGCATTGGGCGATCGTGTGGCTAACGCCTTTGCTCAGGAATGGCAAAAGCTGGGTGGTGGCGTGGTGCTGCAACAGAAATTTGGTTCAGTTAACGAACTGCGCGGCGGTGTAAACGGTGGCGGCGGTATCGCGCTCTCCGGCAGCCCGGTCAGTGCCAGCCTGCCACAGCAGCAAAGCGTGACCATTGGCGGCCTGACCATCCCGGCTCCGCCGAGCGATGCGCAGATCTCCAGCGGTGGCAAAGTCGATGCGGCTTATATTGTTGCGACGCCGGAAGAAATCGCGTACATCAAACCGATGATTGCCATGCGCAATGGCAGCCAGAGCGGCGCGACACTGTATGCCAGCTCCCGCAGCGCTCAGGGCACCGCCGGCCCGGATTTCCGTCTGGAAATGGATGGTCTGCAGTACAGTGAAATTCCGATGCTGGCAGGCAGCAACCCTGCGCTGATGCAGCAGGCGTTGGGCGCAGTCCGTAACGATTACTCACTGGCTCGTCTGTATGCGATGGGTGTGGATGCCTGGACGCTGGCGAACCATTTCTCACAGATGCGCCAGGTGCCGGGCTTTGAGCTGAACGGCAACACGGGCGATCTGACCGCCAACCAGGATTGTGTGATCAACAGGAAGTTGTCATGGCTCAAATACCAGCAGGGACAGGTGGTTCCGGCAAACTAAGCCGGAAACAAACCGGCGACGCGTGGGAAACCGAAGCGCGTCGCTGGCTGGAAAGCAATGGACTGCGTTTCATCGCCGCGAATGTGCATGTTCGCGGCGGTGAAATTGACCTCATAATGAAAGACGGTGCGGCAACGGTGTTTGTTGAAGTGCGCTTTCGGGCCTCCGCAGGTTACGGCGGCGCGGCCTCCAGTGTGACCCGCAGCAAACAAACCAAATTATTACACACCGCCCGCTTGTGGCTTGCCCGCCACAATGGGAGCTTTGAGACTACGGATTGCCGGTTCGATGTGATAGCCTTCACCGGCAGTCAGATCGAATGGTTTAAAAACGCCTTTGGCGAATAGCGTCACTAAAGAATTAAGGGACATCGTGCTCGACAGAATTAAAGCCTGCTTCACGGAAAGCATTCAGACCCAAATCGCAGCAGCAGAAGCGCTTCCGGACGCCATTTCCCGGGCCGCCATGACGCTGGTGCAGTCCTTACTCAACGGCAACAAAATCCTCTGTTGTGGCAATGGCACATCGGCCGCCAACGCACAGCATTTTGCTGCCTGTATGATTAATCGCTTTGAAACAGAACGCCCTGGTTTACCTGCGATTGCACTTAATACCGATAATGTGGTCTTAACCGCGATTGCCAACGACAGGCTTCACGATGAAGTTTATGCCAAGCAGGTGCGCGCGCTGGGTCATGCTGGTGACGTACTGCTGGCGATTTCCACCCGAGGAAACAGCCGGGATATCGTGAAAGCCGTTGAAGCGGCAGTCACGCGTGATATGACGATTGTGGCGTTAACCGGGTATGACGGAGGCGAGCTGGCGGGTCTGTTAGGGCCGCAGGACGTGGAAATTCGGATTCCGTCGCACCGGGGCGCTCGCATCCAGGAAATGCATATGCTGACGGTAAACTGCCTGTGCGATCTGATTGATAACACGCTCTTCCCACACCAGGACGATTAAGGAGTACACATGAAGGCACTTTCGCCCCTCGCGGTCCTTATTGCCGCACTGCTGCTTCAGGGATGCGTTGCCGCCGCCGTGGTTGGAACTGCGGCAGTGGGCACCAAAGCGGCCACTGACCCACGCACCGTGGGCACCCAGGTCGATGACAGTACGCTGGAGCTGCGCGTGAACAGCGCACTCAATAAAGATGAACAACTGAAAAAAGAAGCTCGTGTGAACGTGATGGCCTGGCAGGGCAAAGTTCTGCTGACAGGTCAGGCACCGTCTACAGACCTGGCTTCCCGTGCGAAACAGATTGCGATGGGTGTCGACGGCACGACGGAAGTGTTCAACGAAATCCGTCAGGGTCAGCCGATTGGGCTGGGTACCGCCTCTTCCGACACGTGGATCACCACCAAGGTGCGTTCTCAGCTGCTGGGCAGCGATCAGGTGAAATCCTCTGCGGTGAAAGTCACCACTGAAAACGCAGAAGTGTTCCTGATGGGATCGTTAACCGACCGTGAAGGCAAAGCGGCAGCGGATATCGCCAGCCGCGTCAGCGGGGTGAAACACGTCACCACGGCGTTTACCTTCATCAACTAAGTATCGCCGGGTGGCGCTAAAGCTTGCCAGGCTTACTCTTCGTAGGCCAGATAAGCGCAGCGCCATCAGGCAATTTCCGCTTACAACAACGCCAGCCCGCCCGTAATCACGCCACTTAGCGCCACCAGCCCACCCGCCAGCCACAAAGCTTTAGCCGGAAACGCTTTGCGCAGCATGATAAGAGAAGGCAGGCTGAGTGCTGGCAACGTGATAAGCAAAGCCAAACCCGGCGCTACGCCCATGCCCGCAAGCATCATTGTTTGCACAACAGGAATTTCTGCCGCCGTCGGGATCACAAACAAGCAGCCTGCAACCGCCATTGCTATCACCCAGAACAGCGTGTTACCCACAACACCATCTGCATGCGGGAACAGCCACACGCGAGCCGCCCCAAGAACCAGCACTGCCAGGATATAAACCGGGATCGTATTCCAGAACAGCGTCCACAGGGCTTTGCCCCAGCGAACGAGGAACGATGAGTTCTCTGTAACTTCAGGCTCAACGGTGACATCCGGCAGGGCGGCAGATTCTTTGACCCAGCGTTGCACTAACGTCGCCACGATCAATACGGTTGCCAGCCCGGCAACAAAGCGAATCAGCGTAAACTGCAAGCCAAGCACAAAACCCATAAACACCAGTGTGGCCGGATTAAGTAACGGATTTCCCAACCAGAAGGCCAGCGCCCCGCCCATCGAAACTTGCTGTCGGCGCATTCCTGCGGCCACGGGCGCGGCGCAACAAGTGCACATCATGCCGGGCAGTGAAAACAGCGTACCGAACAGCGTCCCCTGAAAACGCGGTTGCCCAAGTGTCCTTAACAGCCAGTCGCGAGGGATCAGCACCTGAATGAGCGACCCCAGCAATACGCCGAGCACCGCCGCTTTCCAGACCGCCAGAAAATAGACCATCGCGTAATCGAGAGCCGCCCGTAGAGGATTATCCGCAGCCTGAGCCAGAATGGATTTGCCAATGCTGTGAGTATCAGCGGCCGTGAACGCTTTCCCATAATAGGGCTGCCATTTCACATACCAGAGACCCACAATCACGACGAGGAAAAACAGTGCAGGCTTCCACCACGCCAGTGGGGAAGCGGCCTGAGAGGAAGACTGACCAGCCATACCATGCTCCGGAAAGGAATAAAAAAATTGTGGGAAAGGATGTTACGCCTGGCTTGCCGCTATTTCACGTAATTTTGCCGACGTGATGATGTTAACCCCTTCTTTTTGCGGCGAGAGCGCTTCTTTTAACAACGCGCGGGCAACATCGCGAGCCTCGATGGCTTTCCAGTTGCCCGGTAAGAAGGCAAACAACGGTGCCAGCAGAGATTCATTGGTGCGCCGAACCTCACGATCGCCAAGCAGCATTGACGGCCGGGCAATGCTCAGGCGCGGCCACTGCTGGGCTATCAGCGCCTCTTCCATTTCCCCTTTCACTCGATTGTAGAAAAATGGTGAATGCGCATTGGCCCCCATAGCACTGACCACCAGCATATGCTGCGCGCCAAGACGCTGTCCGGTTAAGGCCGTGTCGACCACCAGCGTGTAATCCGCATGCACGAAGGCTTCTTTACTGCCCGCTTCGCGCCGGGTTGTGCCGAGGCAGCAGAATACGATATCGACCGGATCGTCCACCTGCGCCAGCGCATCGGTCAGCTGAGGATCGTGAGGGTTATGCACTTCCGCAGGAATAGTCGTCAGCGGGCGGCGTGTCGCGGCAGTGATACGCGCTATTTCCGGTTGCTGAACCAGCATTCGCAGTAAGTGTCCGCCCACTAACCCTGTCGCTCCGGTGATCAATACATTTGCCATGTGCTAATCCTGTCGTAACCAGTGGAATTTTTTACCGAAACCCAGAGTATTGTCGGTGAACTTTAGTTCATCAATGCGGATTTGCCACACCGGGGCTGGCATCATTCGGGCAACAGGAAAACGGCGGTTGTATCGCTCACGGACGGTGGCGCTCTCTTCACCTTCCAGCAGGCGAATTTCGCCACGAAACTGAACACCGCGAATCAGTGCCACCGTTTTGGGTTGACCATTGACGGTGCCTGCAACGGGCGCACATTTGCCGCTCATTTGGGCGTGACGGGTGCTTTCTTCACTGAGGAGATAAAACGAAATGGTCTGACGGTCGAAGAGATAAAACGCGCTGGCGGCCCACAGTTCGCCGTCCTTTACGACGCTCCAGCTGACAACATGCTGTTTTTCCAGCCATCGGCTGATGAGTGCCAGTGACTCCATTTTTGCGCTCCCACGTGCTATGGTGCGCTCACCTTAACACAGGAGCAGGAACGTGTGCTGGTTCGTCTATTTGATTCGCACTGCCGATAACCGCTTATACACCGGCATCACCACTGATGTGGAACGCCGCTTTGCGCAGCATCAGTGCGGGAAAGGAGCCAAAGCGCTACGCGGGAAAGGTGAACTCGCGCTGGCCTTTTTCAGAGAAGTGGGTGAACACTCACTGGCGTTACGCCTGGAGTACCGCATCAAGCAGCTGACGAAACCTCAGAAAGAGCGCCTCGTCAGCGGTGATGCTTCGTTTGAGACGCTACTGGCGAACCTCAGAAACGATTGAAGTGATCGCAATACTCCACCAGCCCATGCACGCCATTCATTGCGTCATCAGCCAGCGGACGAACCTGGAACGCCGCTTCGGTGCCAGGCCAGCGACAGCGCAGATCAAAACGCGCAGCCGGTTCAAAGCCTAGTTTGCCATACAGTGCCGGGTCGCCAAGCGTCACCACAGCGGCATAACCAAACTCATTCAGCGAATCCAGCCCTTCATAGACTAACTGACGGCCAATTCCCTGCCCCTGGTATTCTTTTGCCACAGCCAGCGGCGCCATGCCTACCCACTGTAGCTCTTCGCCTTCAACGCTGACCGGGCTGAAGGCCACGTAGCCCACCACTTGTCCTTCGTCATCTGTTGCGACAACGCCCAGCGTAATCAGGCCATCTTCCCGCAGGGAGTGCACCAAATCAGCTTCACCGTCACCGTCAAATTCGCGGCGCAGCAGAGCGTCAATGCCCGGCGCATCTATCCCAATCTCCACTCGAATCAGCATGGCTCACCTACCGATGTCTGTCTGGTTTGTGACGGGGTGTTAAGACCCGCCTCCACGAAGTCTGCCATCTGCATCAGCATGATCCGCAACGCTTTTGGCATCTGATCAAGCTCAATGGCATCCATCAGGTTTTTGACGTACAGCCCTAATTCCGTGTCGCCTTCAATCACCAGACGGCGCTGGAAAAAGAGCGTATCCGGATCCTGCTTGCGTGCCGCGATCATCAACAGATCGCTGGCATTCGCGCTGAAACTCACGTCGGCATCAGCGTGATTGCTGACGATAAGACGGTCGTTCTCAACGGAAGTGAACCAGCGCAGGCCGATATCACGCACTTCGATGCTCAGCCAACGGCCTTCGAGGAACTCCAGTTCCCCGTCTGCCAGCGCCTGGCGGAACTGCCAGCTTAGCATCTGTTCCAGCACCTGGCGTTTCAGCGCAAAAGGCGTGACCTTGACCGGGACACTCATCAGAGTCGGGCCCAGTGTGACCAGGCGTGAACGCAGTTTATCCAACACGAGCTTTACTCCCTCAATGCAATAGTCTGGTTATTCTGCCACATCCGTGAAGTCACATAGCGGCGTAAATCAACAATTCTGTAAGACAGCACCGCCATTATTGGCAACATCAATGCGCTTTTAACTGCCTCAAATCAAAAATTGTCGACGGTGGGTTATCTAAAATCCCAGTTCGTTAACAATCCTGCGGCCCTGCGGGTCGCTGCCTTCAGGAAACATTATGGAGCTGCTCTGCCCTGCCGGAAACCTTCCGGCGCTTAAGGCGGCCATCGAAAATGGCGCCGACGCGGTCTATATCGGCCTGAAAGATGACACCAACGCCCGCCACTTTGCTGGCCTGAACTTCACTGAAAAGAAACTGCAGGAAGCGGTCAGCTTTGTTCATCAGCACCGCCGCAAGCTTCACATTGCGATCAACACCTTTGCGCATCCGGACGGTTACGCCCGCTGGCAGCGCGCGGTCGATATGGCAGCCCAGCTTGGTGCAGACGCGCTGATCCTTGCCGATATCGCGATGCTGGAGTACGCCGCCGAGCGCTATCCGCACATCGAGCGTCACGTTTCCGTTCAGGCTTCGGCCACTAATGAAGAGGCCATTCGCTTCTATCATCGCCATTTTGATGTCGCTCGCGTGGTGCTTCCGCGCGTGTTGTCTATTCATCAGGTTAAGCAACTCGCCCGTACCACGCCAGTTCCACTGGAAGTTTTTGCGTTTGGCAGCCTGTGCATTATGGCTGAAGGGCGCTGCTATCTCTCCTCCTATTTAACAGGGGAGTCGCCGAATACCGTGGGTGCTTGCTCCCCGGCGAAGTATGTTCGCTGGCAGCAAACGCCGCAGGGACTGGAATCGCGCCTGAATGACGTGCTGATCGACCGTTATCAGGACGGTGAAAACGCAGGCTATCCAACGCTGTGTAAGGGCCGTTATCGCGTCGATGGCGAGCCTTATCATGCGCTCGAAGAACCGACCAGCCTCAATACGCTTGAGCTGTTGCCGGAACTGCTGGCAGCCAATATCGCTTCCGTGAAAATTGAAGGCCGCCAGCGCAGCCCGGCGTACGTTAGCCAGGTGGCAAAAGTGTGGCGTCAGGCCATCGACCGCTGCATCGCCGATCCGCAAAACTTCGTGCCTCAGGCGGCATGGATGGACACGCTGGGAGCGATGTCAGAAGGCACGCAGACTACGCTTGGCGCTTATCACCGTAAATGGCAGTAAGGAAGACGATGAAATATTCATTAGGGCCGGTGCTTTACTACTGGCCAAAAGAGACGCTGGAAGATTTTTACCAGCTGGCAGCCCAAAGCAGCGCCGACGTGATTTATCTCGGTGAAGCGGTGTGCAGCAAGCGTCGTGCCACCAAAGTGGGCGACTGGCTGGGGATGGCGAAAAGCCTGGCGGGCAGCGGCAAGCAGATTGTGCTCTCCACACTCGCACTGGTACAGGCGTCTTCCGAGCTTAACGAACTGAAGCGCTATGTCGACAACGGTGATTTCCTGATTGAAGCGAGCGATCTCGGCGTGGTGAATCTCTGTGCCGAGCGCAAGCTGCCGTTTGTCGCCGGACACGCGCTGAACTGCTATAACGCCGTCACACTGCGCCTGCTGCAAAAGCAGGGCATGGTGCGCTGGTGCATGCCGGTAGAACTTTCCCGCGACTGGCTGGTAAACCTGCTCGCGCAGTGTGAAGAACTGGGGATCCGCAATAAGTTCGAGGTGGAAGTATTAAGCTACGGCCACCTGCCGCTCGCCTACTCCGCCCGCTGCTTTACCGCGCGCTCAGAAGATCTGCCGAAGGACGAATGCGAAACCTGCTGCATCAAATACCCGAACGGGCGCAGCGTGCTGTCTCAGGAGGATCAGCAGGTGTTTGTGCTGAACGGCATTCAGACCATGAGCGGCTATGTCTATAACCTCGGTAACGAGCTGGCCTCCATGCAGGGCCTGGTCGATATGGTTCGTCTGTCGCCTCTCGATACCGGCACGTTCGCGATGATCGACGCCTTCCGGGCAAATGAAAACGGTGCCTCACCCCTCAAGCTTGAAGCACACAGCGACTGCAACGGCTACTGGAAACGACTGGCCGGGCTGGCGCTTCAGGCGTAAATAAAAGCTCACTTTGTTAACAACGGTTATCATTTTTTAATGCACTATTAAAAAATATGCCGATGACAAAGTGAGCTGTTATGATCGACAAATCGATTCCTTTCTCGCTGCTGGACCTGGCCCCGATCCCACAGGGTTCAGCGGCCAAAGACGCGTTTGCCCATTCGCTCGATCTTGCCCGCCTCGCTGAGAAGCGTGGTTATCATCGCTACTGGCTGGCCGAACACCACAACATGACCGGTATCGCCAGTGCGGCGACATCTGTGCTGATTGGCTATCTGGCCGCTAATACCACGACCTTACACCTGGGCTCCGGCGGCGTGATGTTACCCAACCACTCTCCACTGGTGATTGCAGAGCAGTTCGGAACGCTCAACACGCTGTATCCTGGCCGCATCGATTTAGGCCTGGGTCGTGCGCCAGGTAGCGACCAGCCAACCATGCGAGCGCTTCGTCGCCATATGGGTGGCGATATTGATAACTTCCCTCGCGATGTGGCTGAACTGGTCGGCTGGTTTGACGCGCGTGACCCGAATCCGCAAGTACGTCCCGTGCCGGGATATGGCGAAAAAATTCCTGTGTGGCTGTTAGGCTCAAGCCTTTACAGCGCGCAGCTTGCCGCTCAGCTTGGCCTCCCGTTCGCTTTCGCCTCGCATTTTGCGCCCGATATGCTGTTCCAGGCGTTGCATCTCTACCGGGCAAACTTCAAACCATCCGGGCGTCTGGAAAAACCGTACGCGATGGTCTGTATCAACATCATTGCCGCAGACAGTAACCGCGATGCAGAATTCCTGTTTACCTCCATGCAGCAGGCGTTTGTGAAACTGCGCCGGGGCGAAACCGGGCAACTGCCACCGCCGATTCAGAATATGGATCAGTTCTGGTCGCCGTCAGAAAAGTACGGCGTGGATAACGCGCTGGGGATGTCTCTGGTGGGTGATAAAGCGAAAATTCGCCACGGGCTGGAATCCGTTCTGCGGGAAACGCAGGCTGATGAAATTATGGTTAACGGCCAGATTTTCGATCATCAGGCGCGTTTGCATTCGTTTGATTTAGCGATGCAGGTGCGCGAGGAGATGCTGGGGTAAGCTGTTTTGCCGGGCGGCGCTAACGCTAGCCCGGCCTACGCGATCTTGTAGGCCGGATAAGGCGCAGCCGCCATCCGGCAACATGCTTTACTGATACACAGGCAGCAGATTAAAGCTCGACAGGAAGTGCACCACCACGTTGCCCACACCAAAGACCAGAATCAGCGCTATCATCGGTTTGCCGCCCCAGACACGGAACTGCGGGCTGCCGAAGCGTTTACGTGATTTACGTGCCAGCAGCGCCGGAACAATTGCCGCCCAGATGGTTGCCGCCAGCCCCGCATAACCTATCGCATACAGGAAACCGTTCGGCCACAGCAGGCCACCCACAATCGGCGGAACAAAAGTCAGCAAAGCGGTTTTGAAACGGCCCATTCCTGAATCGTCGAACTTGAACAAATCCGCCAGGTAATCAAACAGGCCCAGCGTCACCCCGAGGAAAGAGCTCGCCACCGCGAAGTTAGAGAAAACGACCAACAGCAGGTCCAGGCTGCGGCTGTTCAGCACACCGCTCAGGGCCTGCACCAGCACATCAATATTGCCGCCCTTCTGTGCGATGCCGATAAATTCCGGACGCGGGATATTGCCCATCGTGCCCAGCAGCCAAATCACATACAGCCCCAGCGCCAACAGCGTGCCGTACACCAGGCATTTGACGATGGTTTGTGGATCTTTGCCGTAGTACTTCATCAGGCTCGGCACATTACCGTGATAGCCAAACGAGGCCAGGCAGAACGGCAGCGTCATCAGCAGATAAGGTAAATAAGAGGTGTTCTGTTGTGCGACGTTAAACAGCGTCGGCGCTTCAACATGCCCCAGCAGACTGCCGAAGGTCAGGAAGAAGGTGATCACTTTTGCCCCCAGCACAATCGCCGTCATTCGGCTGACCGCTTTGGTACTCAACCACACTACAAATGCCACAATCAGCGCGAAGCCGAGGCCCGCAAGGCGCGGCGGCACGTTCAGCGACATTTCACTGAAGGTGTGATGCAGAATCGAGCTGCTTGCCGAGATATAGGCATAGGTCAGGATGTAGAGTACAAAGGCAATCGACAGCCCGTTGATCAGGTTCCAGCCTTTGCCGAGCAAATCTTTGGTGATGGTATCGAAGCTTGAACCAATACGGTAATTCAGGTTCGCTTCGAGGATCATCAGGCCCGAATGGAGCATGCAGAACCAGGTAAACACCAGCGCTGCCAGCGACCAGAAAAACCACGCGCCGGACATCACCACCGGCAGCGAGAACATCCCCGCGCCAATAATGGTTCCGCCGATAATCACCACGCCGCCAAATAACGACGGACGAGTGGCTGTGGTGGTTAATGTCGCCATAGGACCTGCTCTCCAGAAAAGTGAATGTGTTGCCCGTTTACGCGAAGCAATGTACCAGTACATGAGTACAATTGAAATAAAAAAAGCCCCGATAAGCTTCATCGGGGCTGTATCGTTTACTTTACGTCAGCAAACGTAGTTTTTTACTCGGCTATTACGCTTCGGTAGGACGACGACGTACTGGTGCATCTTCACGACGTGGGCCACGGCCACCTTCGCGACGCTCACCGCTGAAACGGCCTGCGCCACCTTCACGGCGTTCACCGCTGAAGCGACGACCTTCACCACGACCGCCTTCACGACGCTCGCCACCGAAACCACGACCACCGCCGTTGCCACCACGACGCTCACCGCCACCGGTGTGCGGCTGCGCATCACCGACCAGCTGCATGTTCATCGGCTTGTTCAGGATGCGGGTGCGAGTAAAGTGCTGCAGAACTTCGCCCGGCATACCTTTTGGCAGCTCGATAGTAGAGTGCGTACCGAACAGCTTGATGTTACCGATGTAACGGCTGCTGATATCACCTTCGTTAGCAATCGCGCCCACGATATGGCGAACTTCAACGCCATCATCACGGCCCACTTCAATGCGGTACAGCTGCATATCGCCAACATCACGACGTTCGCGACGTGGACGGTCTTCACCACCACGCTCTGGACGATCGCCACGCGGGCCACGATCGTTGCGGTCGCCACGGCGTTCGA
The DNA here is from genome assembly GCF_051650185.1 of Scandinavium sp. Classification (GTDB taxonomy): domain Bacteria; phylum Pseudomonadota; class Gammaproteobacteria; order Enterobacterales; family Enterobacteriaceae; genus Scandinavium. The sequence continues at coordinate 11,099 of NZ_JBOFIN010000112.1, read as the reverse complement.
AACGATCATCACGATCGCGGAACTCACGCTTAGGACGCATCGGTGCATCAGGTGGAACAATCAGAGAACGTTCGCCCTGAGCCATTTTCAGCAGTGCTGCGGCCAGCGTTTCCATATCCAGCTCTTCGCCTTCGACGGTCGGCTGAATTTGAGACAGCAGGCCACGGTACAGATCCAGATCGCTGCTTTCCAGCTGCTGCTGAACTTTGGCAGAGAATTTTTCCAGACGGCGTTTGCCCAGCAGTTCTGCGTTCGGCAGTTCCACTTCTGGAATGGTCAGCTTCATGGTGCGTTCGATGTTACGCAGCAGACGACGCTCGCGGTTCTCAACGAACAGCAGCGCACGGCCAGCACGACCCGCACGGCCGGTACGACCAATACGGTGAACGTAAGACTCAGAATCCATTGGGATATCGTAGTTTACGACCAGGCTGATACGCTCAACGTCCAGACCACGTGCCGCAACGTCGGTGGCAATCAGGATATCCAGACGACCGTCTTTCAGGCGGTCCAGAGTCTGCTCACGCAGGGACTGGTTCATGTCACCGTTCAGCGCGGCGCTGTTATAACCGCTACGCTCCAGCGCTTCTGCCACTTCCAGGGTCGCGTTTTTGGTACGAACGAAGATGATCGCCGCATCAAAATCTTCTGCTTCCAGGAAACGCACCAGCGCTTCATTTTTACGCATACCCCAGACAGTCCAGTAGCTCTGGCTGATGTCAGGACGGGTAGTCACGCTTGACTGGATGCGGACTTCCTGCGGCTCTTTCATGAAACGACGAGTAATACGACGAATCGCTTCTGGCATGGTTGCAGAGAACAGCGCGGTCTGATGACCTTCTGGGATCTCCGCCATAATGGTTTCTACGTCTTCGATGAAGCCCATGCGCAGCATTTCGTCAGCTTCATCCAGTACCAGACCGCTCAGTTTAGAGAGATCCAGAGTACCGCGTTTCAGGTGATCCAGCAGACGGCCCGGCGTACCGACGACAATCTGTGGACCCTGGCGCAGAGCGCGTAATTGCACGTCGTAACGCTGGCCGCCGTACAGGGCAACCACGTTTACGCCGCGCATATGTTTGGAGAAATCCGTCATTGCTTCAGCAACCTGTACCGCCAGTTCGCGGGTCGGTGCCAGCACCAGGATCTGTGGTGCTTTCAGCTCAGGATCAAGGTTGTGCAGCAGCGGCAGGGAGAACGCTGCAGTTTTTCCGCTACCCGTCTGGGCCATGCCCAGTACATCGCGGCCATTCAGCAAATGCGGAATACACTCTGCCTGGATTGGTGATGGTTTTTCGTAACCCAGATCGTTCAGAGCGCTAAGAATGGAGGCATTCAGCCCCAGATCAGAAAAAGTAGTTTCGATGATATCAGTCATGTAGTACATGTGCCTCATTGATGGCGGCCAGTCTACGTAACTCATCGTGAAATTGATCTGCAATTTTCATTGAAAAGTGTGAACCGGCTCAAATTTGGTGAATTAACGAACAATAAAGCCCTCACCCGTGAAGATGATGGCAATCAAAAAAGATTATGGGCTGAGTTGTTCGTCAGCTATTGCTGGTCCGATTCTGCCAGGTCGTCTTGCTCCTGGCCCAAGAGCGCTAATTCCAACAATGCGTATCGGTGCTCAACAAAGTTATGAACGTTGTTAGCAACCGCCAGTTTGAACAGTGCCGCAGCGCTGTCCTTGTCCCCCAGACTTAGGTAGTACTTACCTAAATAGAAGTTTGTTTCACTGAGATGCTCAGCGAGCGAGGTGTTATCCGTTGCGTCTGCCTTCAGCTTGTCCATCAGCGTTGCTTCGCTAATGTTACCGAGGTAGAACTCGACAATGTTCCATCCCCATTGCTCTTTGTCCGATTTTTCATAGCGCTGCTTCAGTGCTACGACAGCCTGCTTCTCATCGAGCTTCTGCTCAACGATATAAAGCCACAGGCTACGGAAAGGATCATTGGGATCGTCTTGATAAAACGCCAGCAGATCATCTTGCGCTAACTTAGCACGACCACCGTAATACAACGCGATGCCGCGGTTTAAGTATGCGTAATTGTAAGTTGGATCAAGCTCAAGTACAGAATCAAACGCTTCATAGGCAGCATCAAAATTGCCTGCCTGCGTTAAGTAAATACCTAAGTAATTGAATACTTCAGGCATATCTGGTCTGATTGCCAGCGCTTGCGAGAAATCGTTACGCGCTAATGCCCTCAAACCGAGACTATCATACAACACTCCGCGCTCATATAAAAGCTGCGCGCGTTCATCATCGGTTAAAGCCCGACTGGCAAGAATCTGTTCCATACGGGCCAGAATCACTTCTTGCTGTAAAGTCGGTTGCAATGGCACCGCCAGGACTTCGCTCTTACGCCAGGCAGAGTTGCTGCATCCTGCCAGCGTGAGTGCTGTCGCAACGAAACACCAGCGCAAAAAAGGCTTCATTTCCCACTCCCGAAGACAACAATTGGATGAACGTCCTGTTCTCCGGTGGCTCAACAAGCGTCCTGCCCGGAATGCGCCCTCCGCAAAGGCGGAGGGCAAATGGCAACCTTACTCGCCCTGTTCCGCTGCCGGAGCTTCCGGCGCGGCCGCAGGCTGAGTCTGCTCGGTCGCTTCTTTAATGCTCAGACGTACACGGCCCTGGCGATCGACTTCCAGAACTTTAACCGGTACTTCCTGACCCATCTGCAGATAGTCAGTCACTTTCTCTACACGCTTGTCAGCGATTTGAGAGATGTGAACCAGACCTTCTTTACCGCCGCCGATAGCTACGAACGCACCGAAATCAACGATACGGGTGACTTTACCGTTGTAGATACGACCGACTTCGATTTCAGCAGTAATTTCTTCGATACGGCGGATAGCATAGGCCGCTTTGTCGCCGTCAGTTGCTGCGATTTTCACGGTACCATCATCTTCGATTTCGATGGTGGTGCCGGTTTCTTCAGTCAGCGCACGGATGACAGAACCACCTTTACCGATAACGTCTTTGATCTTGTCTGGATTGATCTTGATGGTGTGGATACGCGGTGCGAACTCAGAGATATCGCCACGTGGCGCGTTAATCGCCTGTTCCATCACGCCCAGGATGTGCAGTCGTGCACCTTTAGCCTGGTTCAGAGCAACCTGCATGATCTCTTTGGTGATACCTTCAATTTTGATATCCATCTGCAGTGCAGAGATACCGTCGCGGGAACCCGCTACTTTGAAGTCCATATCGCCAAGGTGGTCTTCGTCGCCGAGGATGTCAGACAGTACGACAAAGTTGTCGCCTTCTTTCACCAGGCCCATCGCGATACCTGCAACTGCAGATTTCACCGGTACGCCTGCGTCCATGAGTGCCAGTGAAGCACCGCACACGGAAGCCATGGAAGAAGAACCGTTGGATTCGGTGATTTCAGATACCACACGTACGGTGTATGGGAATTCGTCAGTGGTCGGCATCACTGCCAGCACGCCACGCTTCGCCAGACGACCGTGACCGATTTCACGACGCTTCGGTGAACCAACCATACCGGTTTCGCCCACAGAGTACGGAGGGAAGTTGTAGTGGAACAGGAAGCTGTCAGTACGCTCGCCCATCAGTTCGTCGATGTTCTGTGCGTCGCGGGCGGTACCAAGAGTTGCGGTTACCAGCGCCTGAGTTTCACCACGGGTGAACAGCGCAGAACCGTGAGTACGTGGCAGTACGCCAGTGCGCACGTCCAGACCACGAATCATGTCTTTTTCACGGCCATCGATACGTGGCTCGCCTGCCAGTACACGGCTACGAACTGCGTTTTTCTCGATGTCGTGCAGGATGTCGCCGAGCTCATTGGCATCGAGCGTTTCATCTTCAGCAACCAGGGTCGCGATGACTTCAGATTTGATAGCATCAACCTGAGCGTAACGTTCCTGCTTGTCAGTGATGCGATAAGCATCGCTCAGACGAGCTTTAGCCAGTTCAGCAACGCGCGCGTTCAGCGCTTCGTTGACGGCTTCTGGCTGCCAGTCCCAACGTGGTTTACCGGCTTCTTTCACCAGATCGTTGATGTTCTGAATAACAATCTGCTGCTGTTCGTGGCCATAGACAACCGCACCCAGCATGGTGTCTTCGCTCAGCAATTCTGCTTCGGACTCAACCATCAGTACAGCGGCTTCAGTACCGGCAACAACCAGATCCAGCTTGCTGGTTTTCAGCTCTTCCTGGGTCGGGTTCAGCACGTACTGGTCGTTGATGTACCCCACGCGAGCGGCACCAATTGGGCCGTTGAATGGAATACCGGACAGAGACAGCGCGGCAGAAGCACCGATCATTGCCACGATATCAGGGTTAACCTGTGGGTTTACGGACACAACGGTCGCGATAACCTGAACTTCGTTAACGAAGCCTTCCGGGAACAGTGGACGAACCGGGCGGTCAATCAGACGCGCAATCAGGGTTTCGCCTTCGCTTGGACGGCCTTCACGACGGAAGAAGCCACCTGGGATTTTACCAGCAGCGTAAGTACGCTCCTGATAGTTAACAGTCAGTGGGAAGAAGTCCTGGCCTGGTTTAGCTTTTTTCTGGCCGACAACGGTCACGAATACCGCAGTGTCATCCATGCTAACCATGACAGCGGCAGTAGCCTGACGAGCCATCATGCCGGTTTCCAGCGTTACGGTGTGTTGGCCGTACTGGAATTTACGAACGATCGGATTGAGCAAAATTTTATCCTTTCTTGATAAGGGACAGCGCACTATTGAGCGTGCCGTCCAGAGACCCGATCTTCTGGCATCCTCGCGACTAATGACAATCCTAACCGCCGTGGGTTAAGCCTCTCATTAGCCGCGCGAAACTCTGCTCGGAAGATCATTTATCGCAGCAATACAAACAATACATGAGTTTCAGCCTGATTGCTGCCATCTGGTTGAAAAAAGGGGCCATAAAGGCCCCTCTTTCTGAAACTCGCCAGAATTAGCGACGCAGACCCAGACGCTCGATCAGCGCGGCGTAGCGTGCAACATCTTTACGCTTCAGGTAGTCAAGCAGTTTACGACGCTGAGAAACCATGCGCAGCAGACCACGACGGCTGTGGTGATCTTTTTTGTGCTCAGAGAAGTGACCCTGCAGGTGGTTGATCTGAGCGGTCAGCAGTGCAACCTGAACTTCGGTAGAACCACTGTCGTTAGAACCACGACCAAACTCGGAAACGATTTTTGCTTTAGCTTCAACGCTTAGAGACATTTTAAACTCCAGAATGAATAAGGAAAAAGGGTGCCGATCTCTAATTCAGCGACCCCAGGATTAACGCCGTCCTACGGGGAAACCGTTGTTCAGACGTTAAGCCGCAATATTCTACCTGCAGCGACTTGTTATCGCAAGGTGAGCGATTATTGCGGGTACTCAACGACCAGACGGCGTGGTGCCACGCGGCCTTCATCGTCAATTTCGCCCATACCGATGAATTTGGCTTCATCGCCTTCTGTCACGCGGACTAAACCGGTTGCTGTCACGTTCGCTGAACGCACAGGGTTACCGTTTTTGAAGTACACGGAAGAGTCCAACGGCAGGTTCACCACTGGGAAGTCCGATGCCGGACTGTCCATCGGCATGAGTAAAGGATCCAGTAACTGGGCAGCAGGAATATCTTGCGCTTCTGCCTGAGCAACCAGCGCATGGAGCTGTTCCAGTGTCACCATCCGATCGACCGGATAACGGCTCACAGCCAGACGACGCAGCATAATGACGTGCGCGCCACAGCCTAGCTTCTCGCCCAGATCATCAATGATCGTCCTGATGTAAGTGCCCTTTGAACAGTGGATCTCAAGCTCAAGCTCATCACCTTCATGACGAATGAACAGCAGTTCGTAGACCGTGATCGGACGGGCTTCACGCGGAACGTCAATGCCCTGGCGAGCGTATTCGTACAGCTTTTTACCCTGATATTTCAGCGCCGAATACATCGACGGCACCTGCCGGGTATCACCTCGGAAGCTGTCCAGCGCAACAGCCAAATCGGAGGCGCTGAAAGTCATTGGACGCTCTTCGACGATTTGACCATCGGCATCAGAGGTATCAGTACGCTGCCCAAGCTTCGCAATCACGCGATAGCGTTTGTCGGAATCCAGCAGATACTGAGAAAACTTGGTGGCCTCACCGAGGCAGACCGGAAGCATACCGGTCGCCAGCGGATCCAGCGCGCCGGTGTGCCCTGCACGGTTGGCGTTATAAAGACGCTTTACCTTTTGCAGAACATCGTTGCTGGAAGCGCCCTGAGGCTTGTCCAGCAGCAACACACCATGGATATCGCGACCACGACGACGAGGACGACTCATTAGTCCTCCTTGCTGTCGTCCGGGTTAACACGACGCTCATCGTCATGCTTCACCACGTTGGTCACGAGGTTGGACATACGCATCCCTTCGACCAGTGAGTTGTCGTAGAAGAAGGTCAGTTCCGGCACGATACGCAGGCGCATGGCTTTACCCAGCAGCGTACGAATGAAGCCAGACGCATCCTGCAAAGCACGGATGCCCGCTTTAACAGCAGCTTCGTCTTTGTCGTTCAGGAAGGTCACAAACACTTTGGCATAAGCCAGGTCACGGGAGACTTCCACACCGGAGACGGTGGTCATCAGACCAAGACGTGGATCTTTAATTTCGCGCTGCAGGATGATAGCAATTTCTTTTTGCAACTCCTGACCGACGCGCTGCGGGCGACCAAATTCTTTCGCCATAATAAATTCTCCAGAATAAAGACAACAAAGGGGCTATTAGCCCCTTTTGAAATTCATGCCGGGTGGCGCTTCGCTGACCCGGCTTACACGCTGGCTAATCCTTTGAGGATTAGTCGATGCTGCGCTGGATCTCAATGATCTCGAACACTTCGATCATATCGCCAACACGAACGTCGTTGTAGTTCTTCACGCCGATACCACATTCCATGCCGTTACGGACTTCGTTGACGTCATCTTTGAAGCGACGCAGGGATTCCAGCTCGCCTTCATAGATAACCACGTTGTCACGCAGGACGCGGATTGGGTTGTGACGCTTGATGTTACCTTCGGTAACCATACAACCTGCGATCGCACCGAATTTAGGCGATTTGAACACGTCACGCACTTCAGCCAGACCGATGATCTGCTGTTTCAGCTCAGGTGACAGCATACCGCTCATCGCTGCTTTCACTTCGTCAATCAGATGATAGATGACGGAGTAGTAACGCAGATCCAGGCTTTCAGCATCAATCACGCGGCGCGCAGAAGCGTCGGCACGGACGTTGAAGCCAACCAGGATAGCGTTGGATGCCGCAGCAAGCGTAGCGTCGGTTTCGGTGATACCCCCTACGCCAGAACCGATGATCTTCACTTTCACTTCGTCGGTAGACAGTTTCAGCAAGGAATCGGAGATCGCTTCGACAGAACCCTGTACGTCGGCTTTCAGAACGACGTTCACTTCGTGAACTTCGCCTTCGGTCATGTTGGCAAACATGTTCTCCAGCTTGGACTTCTGCTGACGAGCCAGTTTGACTTCACGGAATTTGCCCTGACGATACAGCGCAACTTCACGCGCTTTCTTCTCGTCACGTACAACGGTCACTTCGTCACCAGCAGCCGGAACACCGGACAGACCCAGAATTTCCACTGGAATGGACGGACCTGCTTCCAGAACTTCCTGACCCAGTTCGTCACGCATCGCACGAACACGACCGTATTCGAAGCCACACAGAACGATGTCGCCCTTGTGCAGAGTCCCTTCGCGAACCAGAACGGTAGCAACCGGACCACGACCTTTATCCAGGAAGGATTCGATAACTGCACCGCTAGCCATACCGTTACGAACTGCTTTCAGTTCCAGAACTTCAGACTGCAGCAGGATTGCGTTCAGCAGGTCGTCAACACCGGTACCCACTTTTGCAGATACTGGGATGAACTGCGCTTCACCGCCCCACTCTTCCGGCATAACACCGTACTGAGACAGTTCGTTTTTAACGCGATCCATGTCCGCTTCAGGTTTGTCGATTTTGTTCACAGCAACGACCAGAGGCACCTGCGCCGCTTTCGCGTGCTGGATAGCTTCTATGGTCTGCGGCATGACGCCGTCGTCTGCTGCAACAACCAGAACAACGATATCCGTTGCCTGAGCACCACGAGCACGCATGGAGGTAAACGCGGCGTGACCCGGGGTATCCAGGAAGGTGATCATACCGTTGTCAGTTTCAACGTGGTAAGCACCAATGTGCTGGGTAATGCCACCTGCTTCGCCAGACGCCACTTTCGTTGAGCGAATGTAGTCGAGCAGAGAGGTTTTACCGTGGTCAACGTGACCCATGATGGTGACGACTGGCGCACGTGGCTCAGCAGCAGCACCGGTGTCACGGTCGCTCATTACCGCTTCTTCCAGCTCGTTTTCACGACGCAGGATAACTTTGTGGCCCATCTCTTCGGCAACCAGCTGTGCGGTTTCCTGGTCGATGACCTGGTTGATGGTCGCCATGGCGCCCAGTTTCATCATCGCTTTGATGACCTGAGAACCTTTGACTGCCATCTTGTTAGCCAGATCGCCAACGGTGATGGTTTCGCCAATCACAACGTCACGGTTTACGGCCTGAGCTGGCTTCTGGAAGCCCTGCTGCAGAGCGGAACCTTTACGCTTACCGCCTTTGCCGCCACGAACGGCAGCGCGAGCTTCTTCGCGATCGGCTTTGGATTCAGCGTGCTTATTGCCTTTCTTCGCTGGACGAGCTGCTTTCGCGCTACGAGTGCGGCCACGGCCGGCTTCGCTTTCACGATCGTTTTCGTCTTCAGCCTGGCGCGCATGCTGAGAAGTGGTGACGTGATAATCGCTGGTATCCTCAGTCGGCTCAGCGTTATTCACCCCATTTTTCTCGTTTTCTTCGGCCATGCGGCGGGCTTCTTCCGCTACGCGGCGAGCTTCTTCTTCAAGCTTGCGACGCGCTTCTTCTTCCGATTTACGCTTCAGCTCTGCAGCTTCAGCTTCACGGCGGGCTTTCTCAGCCTGGGCGGTTTTGGTCATATCGTCTGTCTGTTGATTGCTCACTTTGTCTTTTTCCGCAACTTCACGCTTCGCTTTTTCAGCGGATTCACGCTTAGCTTGTTCTGCGGCCTCACGTTCAGCTTTTGCCTGTGCCTCACGCTTGGCTGTTTCTTCAGCCTCACGACGGGCTTGTTCTTCCGCTTCACGCTTCGCTTCTTCTTCCGCCAGACGGTCAGCTTCCTGCGGGTCACGTTTTACAAAGGTACGCGTTTTGCGGACTTCAATCTGCACCGATTTGCTCTTACCACCGGTTCCCTGAACGCTCAGGGTGCTCCGGGTTTTACGCTGCAGCGTCAGCTTGTCAGGCGCTGAACCGTGTTCACGGTTCAGGTGTGCTAACAAGGTTTGTTTTTCTTGCGCGGTCACAGAATCTTCAGCTTTCTTCGGGATACCTGCATCAGCAAATTGCTGTACCAGGCGGTCCACGGAAGTCTGAATTTCTGCGGCCAGCGTTTTTACGGTTACATCTGTCATGCTGTTCCTTCCTGCTACAGTTTATTACGCTTCGTCGCCGAACCAGCAAATATTGCGTGCGGCCATGATGAGCTCACCGGCTTTCTCGTCGGTCAAACCTTCGATATCAGCCAGGTCATCAATGCCCTGATCGGCAAGATCTTCCAGCGTACAAACACCGCGGGCAGCCAGCTTAAATGCCATTGCACGATCCAGACCTTCAAGGTTCAGCAGATCGTCAGCCGGTTTTTTATCACCGAGGCTTTCTTCCTGAGCCAGCGCCAGCGTAGTCAGTGCGTTTTTCGCACGTTCACGAAGTGCTTCAACGGTCTGTTCGTCCAGACCATCGATTTCCAGCAGTTCTTTCATTGGCACATAGGCCAGTTCTTCCAGGCTTGAGAAACCTTCTTCAACCAGTACGGTGGCGAAGTCTTCATCAATATCAAGATATTTGGTGAAGGTATCGATCGCCGCATGGGCCTCTGCCTGATGCTTCGCCTGCAGATCGTCAACGGTCATCACGTTGAGATCCCAGCCGCTCAGCTGTGAAGCCAGACGCACGTTCTGACCATTACGGCCGATCGCCTGCGCCAGATTACCCGCTTCAACTGCGATATCCATGGTGTGCTTGTCTTCGTCAACCACGATAGAAGCAACGTCAGCCGGTGCCATTGCGTTGATCACGAACTGAGCCGGGTTATCGTCCCACAGAACGATATCGATACGCTCACCGCCAAGCTCAGTAGACACAGCCTGAACACGCGCACCGCGCATACCCACACAGGCACCGACGGGATCGATACGCTTATCGTTGGTTTTCACGGCGATTTTCGCACGAGAACCAGGATCGCGAGCAGCCGCTTTGATTTCGATAACTTCTTCGCCAATTTCCGGCACTTCGATGCGGAACAGTTCAACCAGCATTTCCGGTTTGGAACGGGTAACGAACAGCTGCGCACCACGCGCTTCCGGACGCACAGAGTAAAGTACGCCGCGAATACGGTCGCCCGGACGGAAGTTTTCACGTGGCAGCATATCTTCACGCAGGATCACAGCTTCAGCATTGTTGCCGAGATCCAAAGAGATGTTGTCGCGGTTCACTTTCTTCACCACGCCGGTGATGATTTCACCTTCGTGCTCACGGAACTGATCAACAACCATCGCACGCTCCGCTTCGCGGACCTTCTGCACGATAACCTGTTTCGCGGTTTGAGTGGTGATACGGTCGAAGGTCACAGATTCAATCTGGTCTTCCACATAATCGCCCACGTTAAAGCTCTCGTCTTCATAACGAGCGGCTTCGAGGGTGATTTCTTTCGTTGGTTGAGTCACTTCTTCAACAATAACCCAGCGACGGAAAGTATCGAAATCACCGCTCTTACGATCGATTTCTACGCGAACATCGATCTCTTGTTCGTATTTTTTCTTGGTTGCCGTAGCCAGAGCACTTTCCAGCGCTTCGAAAATCTTCTCGCGCGGCAGTGACTTTTCATTGGAAACGGCTTCAACAACAGCCAAAATTTCTTTGTTCATCGGGGCCTTTCACCTCAATCCAGACTGTTAAAAGTGGGGAACCAGGTTCGCCTTCTGGATGTTACTCAGCGCGAACACTTCATCTTTGCCTTCGACTG
>NZ_JBOFIN010000111.1:0-2816 GCF_051650185.1 Scandinavium sp. | reverse complement strand
GTAAGCAAAAATATACGATGAATCTGAGTACTAAACAAAAACAGCACCTGAAAGGTCTGGCACATCCGCTCAAGCCGGTAGTTATGCTTGGCAACAATGGTTTGACCGAAGGGGTACTGGCCGAGATTGAACAAGCGTTGCAACACCACGAACTCATCAAGGTGAAAATCGCCTCGGAAGATCGCGAGACTAAAGTCCTTATCGTGGAAGCTATCGTTCGCGAAACCGGCGCCTGTAACGTACAGGTCATCGGTAAGACGCTGGTTCTGTATCGCCCAACAGCAGAGCGTAAAATCTCGCTGCCACGTTAAGATTAACCTGAATTGAACACGTGTGATGTGTAAAACGAGGGGTTTTCGCGGGCAGGTGAGCAAAATGCCACGCTCTCAACGTTGATAAAAGGCCGCTATGCGGCCTTTTTCTTATCTTTACATTGCGTCAACAAAGTCAGATTACAGGTAATCCACTTTGACTATCTCATATTCAACTTCGCCGCCAGGCGTCTGAATAGTCACCACGTCGTCCTGCTCTTTACCAATCAGGCCCCGTGCGATAGGCGAGTTAACGGAGATGAGATTCTGCTTAAAATCAGCCTCATCATCGCCGACGATACGCCAGCTCGTCTCTTCATCGTTATCCAGATTCAGCACCTGTACGGTGGCACCAAAAATCACGCGGCCGGTGTTCGGCATTTTGGTGATATCGATAACCTGAGCGTTGGAAAGTTTCGCTTCAATATCCTTGATACGCCCTTCGCAGAAGCCCTGCTGCTCACGCGCGGCGTGATACTCAGCGTTCTCTTTCAGATCGCCGTGTTCACGGGCATCGGCAATGGCCGCAATGATTTCAGGGCGACGAACGGATTTCAGGTACTCCAGCTCTTCGCGCAGTTTTTCAGCACCACGTAAGGTCATCGGAATAGCTTGCATGGGTTTTACCTCTTCATCATTCCTTGAGGTACAGCTTACGCTGCGCCCCTGTACTTTCTCCCTCAACCCACGGGCTTACCAGGAGAAAAGCAAAAAGAAAACTGACCCGGAACAAAATTTCCAGGCCAGCAGCAATTTTTCTGTTTGATGCGTATTTTACCCTGAAGTTCACTATGGGTCATCGTTTACTTTACAGGGCTTTGCGCCGTAGTATGACGGTTTGTTTCCAGGTTGTTAGCGCGAGAATATGCGATTTTCCAGATTTATCATCGGATTGACCACCAGTTTAGCATTTAGCGTCCAGGCCGCGAACGTCGAGCAGTACGTGACTCAGCTCCCCGCCGGCGCCAATCTTGCTCTTATGGTACAAAAAGTCGGCGCACAGGCTCCCGACATTGATTATCACAGCCAGCAGATGGCCCTGCCGGCAAGTACCCAGAAGGTTCTTACCGCCCTGGCGGCACTGCTGCAACTGGGTCCCGATTTTCGCTTTACCACAACACTGGAAAGTAAAGGTAGCGTTGATAACGGCATTCTGAAAGGTGACTTAATTGCGCGATTTGGTGGCGATCCTACGTTAAAACGGCAGGATATCCGCAATATGGTGGCGGTTCTGAAAAAATCAGGCGTCCAGCAAATTGAAGGCAATGTGCTGATCGACACCTCCATTTTCGCTAGCCACGATAAGGCCCCGGGCTGGCCCTGGAACGATCTCACACAGTGCTTCAGCGCCCCTCCTGCGGCAGCGATTGTCGATCGTAACTGCTTCTCTGTTTCACTCTATAGTGCGCAAAAACCCGGCGATTTAGCGTTCATTCGCGTCGCATCTTACTATCCAGTGACGATGTTCAGCCAGGTTCGCACCCTGCAAAAAGGGTCCGGTGAAGCGCAATACTGCGAGCTGGATGTTGTTCCGGGCGATCTGAACCGTTACACGCTGACAGGTTGTTTGCCACAGCGTTCGGAGCCTTTACCGCTGGCGTTCGCCATTCAGGATGGCGCAAGCTACGCCGGTGCGATCCTTAAGGATGAGCTCAAGCAAGCCGGTATTACCTATTCGGGCACATTGTTACGCCAGACGCTAACCAACGATCCTGGCACGGTGATCGCCAGTAAGCAGTCGGCACCGCTTCACGATCTGTTGAAGATCATGCTGAAAAAATCCGACAACATGATAGCCGATACTGTCTTTCGCATGATTGGTCATGCTCGTTTCGGCGTACCGGGAACCTGGCGTGCAGGATCAGACGCCGTCCGTCAGATCCTCCGTCAGCAGGCTGGCGTTGATTTAGGCAACACCATTATTGCCGACGGTTCCGGGCTTTCTCGCCATAACCTGATCGCTCCAGCGACCATGATGCAGGTGCTGCAATACATTGCGCAGCATGACACCGAGTTGAATTTCATCTCTATGCTGCCGTTGGCGGGTTATGACGGCTCTCTGCAATACCGAGCGGGTCTGCATCAGGCGGGTGTGGATGGTAAAGTCTCCGCGAAAACGGGCTCATTGCAGGGCGTTTATAACCTGGCGGGTTTTATCACGACGGCCAGCGGCCAGCGTATGGCCTTTGTGCAGTATCTGTCGGGCTACGCGGTAGAACCTGCGGACCAGCGTAATCGTCGCATTCCGTTGGTGCGTTTCGAAAGCCGATTGTATAAAGACATTTACCAGAATAACTAACGAGCGGCGACATTAAGTTGCCGGGTGACGTTTCGCTTACCCGGCCTACAAAAAAGGCTCCCATTGGGAGTAATGCCGATCAGTTAAGGATCAGTTGACCGATCCAGTGGCTGTGTAAGAATCCGGAAACGCTCACTCGTTTCCGGATTTTTTTATGCTCATTGGACAGGCACTTGATTTGGTATCCCGTTACGATTCTCTGCGTA
>NZ_JBOFIN010000110.1:0-7965 GCF_051650185.1 Scandinavium sp. | reverse complement strand
ACGAAAGTGGGGGTTATCGACCTGAAGAAAAGGTCGATAACCATGGGTAAAGGATGTTAAATAGTGTTCACCATGTCCCCGAACACCTGTCTACCATGTCTCCGGACCGTACACCCCAAAGGGGCGAGGGGACAGAGTGGAGCTGGTTTTGACTTTCTCCCTCTCCATTTAGGGAGAGGGCCGGGGTGAGGGGGAGCAGGCCGCACAGGTCCCACGTTTATCTCCACCCACAAGCTAAAAAGGCGCTATTGCAGCGCCTTTTTTTATTTCGTCCGCAACTGTGTGCATAATAAAAAGAAAACAGGAGCTGCTATGTCACTGCAAAATCTAACTCGTTTTCCGCGTCTGGAATTTATCGGCGCACCCACTCCGCTGGAGTACCTGCCTCGTTTCTCTGACTATCTGGGGCGCGATATTTTCATCAAGCGTGATGATGTGACGCCAATGGCGCTGGGGGGCAATAAACTGCGTAAACTGGAGTTTCTGGCTGCCGATGCGCTGCGCGAAGGCGCCGACACGCTGATTACTGCGGGTGCAATCCAGTCTAACCACGTGCGTCAGACTGCCGCCGTGGCCGCGAAGCTTGGCCTCCATTGTGTTGCTTTGCTGGAAAATCCTATCGGCACTAAAGCCGAGAACTACCTGACGAACGGCAACCGCCTGCTGCTTGACCTGTTCAACGCGCAGGTCGAGATGTGCGACGCGCTGACCGATCCTAATCGCCAACTGGAAGAGCTGGCGACGCGTGTGGAAGCGCAAGGCTTTCGTCCTTATATCATTCCGGTCGGTGGCTCAAATGCTCTTGGTGCGCTCGGCTATGTGGAAAGCGCGCTTGAGATTGCGCAGCAGTGTGAAGGCGCGGTATCGCTTTCTTCGGTGGTGGTGGCTTCCGGGAGCGCAGGCACGCATGCGGGTCTCGCGGTGGGCTTAGAGCAACTGATGCCGGATGTTGAACTTATCGGCGTGACGGTTTCCCGCAGCATCGCCGATCAAAAACCGAAAGTGGTGACGTTGCAGCAGGCTGTGGCAGAAAGTCTGGAACTTAAAGCCAGGGCAGATATCACGCTCTGGGATGACTATTTCGCTCCGGGCTACGGCACGCCGAATGACGAAGGGATGGAAGCTGTTAAGCTGCTGGCGCGTCTGGAAGGCATTTTGCTCGACCCGGTGTATACCGGCAAAGCGATGGCCGGGCTGATTGACGGTATCAGCCAGAAGCGCTTTAAAGATGAAGGCCCAATCCTGTTTGTTCACACGGGCGGTGCTCCGGCGCTGTTCGCTTACCATCCTCATGTTTGAGTAAGAACACCATAATGCAAGAAAGTATCCAACTGGTTATCGACTCGCTGCCGTATCTGCTGAAAGGAGCGGTGTTTACCCTCCAGCTCAGCATCGGCGGGATGTTTTTTGGTTTAGTGCTGGGGTTTGTGCTGGCGCTGATGCGCATGTCGCCGATTGGCCCGGTGCGCTGGCTGGCACGGTTCTATATCTCGATTTTTCGCGGCACGCCGCTTATCGCCCAGCTGTTCATGATTTATTACGGCCTGCCGCAGTTTGGCATTGAGCTGGACCCGATTCCGGCGGCGATGATTGGCCTGTCGCTCAATACTGCGGCGTATACGTCTGAAACGCTGCGTGCGGCTATCTCGTCTATCGATAAAGGGCAGTGGGAAGCCGCGGCGAGTATTGGGATGACGCCGTGGCAGACGCTGCGTCGCGCCATTCTCCCGCAGGCTGCACGTGTGGCGTTGCCGCCCCTGTCCAACAGCTTTATCAGCCTGGTGAAAGACACCTCGCTGGCGGCGACCATTCAGGTGCCAGAGCTGTTCCGCCAGGCGCAGCTGATCACCTCGCGCACGCTGGAAGTGTTCACCATGTATCTGGCCGCTTCGCTGATCTACTGGGTGATGGCGACGGTGCTTTCTGCGCTGCAGAACTACTTTGAAAACCAGCTCAACCGCCAGGAGCGTGATCCAAAATGAGTGCTATTGACGTAAAAAACCTGGTGAAAAAATTCCACGGTCAGACCGTGTTGCACGGTATCGATTTGGAAGTGAAAGAGGGGGAAGTGGTGGCGATTATCGGGCCAAGCGGCTCGGGGAAAACCACGCTTTTACGCAGCATTAACCTGCTTGAACAACCTGAAAGCGGCACGATTCGGGTGGGCGACATCACCATTGATGCAGCTCGTCCGCTGAGCCAGCAAAAGGGGCTAATTCGTACGCTTCGCCAGCATGTGGGCTTTGTGTTCCAGAACTTCAACCTGTTCCCGCATCGTACGGTGCTGGAGAACATCATTGAAGGGCCGGTGATTGTCAAAGGTGAGAACAAAACCGAAGCAACGACGCGTGCGCGTGAGCTGCTGGCCAAAGTAGGGCTGTCGGGCAAAGAGACCAGCTATCCTCGCCGTCTTTCCGGCGGGCAGCAGCAGCGTGTGGCAATAGCTCGTGCGTTAGCGATGCGCCCGGATGTTATTTTATTCGACGAACCGACCTCGGCGCTGGACCCGGAGCTGGTGGGCGAAGTGCTCAACACCATCCGCCAACTGGCGCAAGAGAAGCGCACGATGGTGATTGTGACCCACGAAATGAGCTTCGCCCGCGACGTTGCTGACCGGGCCATTTTCATGGATCAGGGGCGTATTGTTGAACAAGGCGAAGCCAAATCGCTGTTTGCTAATCCTCAGCAGCCGCGTACCCGTCAGTTCCTCGAAAAATTCCTCATGCAGTAATCCTTTCCTCTAACTGTAAAACCAGGCGGCCTGATTTTCAGGCCGCTTTATCGTGAATAATTCAATTTGATTTAAGGGGCGAAAATAGCCTTTATAACATCAGGCTTATTGCTCAGGCCGCGTGCCGCAACGGTTTTATCCGCCAGTTTGTTTGTCGTCAGCCGATCGTTTCAGATTATTTTCCCTGACCGCGATATTTTACATATATAAATAAGAGTTATGTGTTAATTTGATGCATTCATAAGAATGATTATCAATCAGGAGTTTTCTCGTCGGTATGAGGGACATTGATTTTTTCCAGTGGCGGAAGGAGATCTCGCAGCAATTTCAGGCTGCCGGGACAAACGAACAGGTCTATACGATATTGCAGCAGCAGGCACACGAGCTGGAATATGACTGGTTCGCGCTTTGTGTGCGACATCCCGTGCCTTTTACTCGCCCCAAACTTTCGCTGCAAACGACCTATCCCAAAGACTGGATGGCGCATTATCACGCCGAAAATTATTTTGCTATCGATCCGGTATTAAAAGCAGAGAATTACCTGAACGGGCATTTGCCGTGGAACGACCGCTTATTCCGCGATGCGCCAGATTTATGGGATGCCGCTCGTGACCACGGCCTGCGCAAGGGGATTACTCAGTCACTGATGCTGCCTAATCGTGCGTTAGGATTTTTATCGGTGTCGCGGGAAAGCAACCAGGCGAACCCCTATTCGGATGCAGAGACTGAGTTGCGCCTGCAGACGTTAATGACGCTGAGCCTTGGGGCATTGGTGCGTCAGGAAGATACGACGGTGATGGCACCAGAAATGAAATTCAGCAAGCGTGAGCTGGAAATTTTGAAGTGGACGGCTGAAGGGAAAACGTCAGCGGAAATCTCCATCATCCTGTCGATTTCTGAGAATACCGTGAACTTTCATCAAAAGAATATGCAGAAGAAATTTAACGCGCCGAACAAGACCCAAATTGCCTGTTATGCCGCGGCGATTGGTATCATCTGACCGCCTCTGATGTTCTGCGTGCCAGATGCAAAACCGGCTGCCCTGAGCAGCCGGTGCACCTTTACTGACGGTAAGCTTGTTTAATCTGCTTAACGGTGCTGGAAAATACGGCCGCCTGAGCTTCATCTTCCATCTGCGCGATTTGCTTCTCCATCTTAATAATCACGCGCCCGGCGTCAGCCTGACCCATCGCCTGCAGCATCAGCGTCAGCAGCGCTTTCATGCAGGAAACTTCCTGGGACAGTTGTTGATTATTTTCAGCAGTGGAAAAATCAGGAGTGCTCATCTATTTCCTCGTTGGATTTCTGCGCGTTTACGCGGGGTGTAACGATAAAGGGCGCGCAGTATACCACAGGCTTTGCGCAAAGCGGGAGTGCTTGAGTTTTGTTCTCTGATCAGAGGTGCTTACGCGCAATATTCTGAAGTTTACGCAGCGGCAGTTAGCTTATTTGTAGAAATCAGGTTCCTGCTCGGTTAATTATTGTTACATAATTCTCATCGTATTTATCATCTGCGTAAAATGTCGCGTTTTCAGGAAATTTTTGAATAAAACTGTTTAAAAAACCGATTGTCGTATCTCTCTGTTTTGTGGTTGTTTCCAGTTTTTGTACAGTCTAATTTCCAGAAACCCGAGTAAAATCTTTAATGGAACATTTTTAGGCTTTCCCCCGCAGGATAAAACCCGTTAATATGGTGACGAATTTAGAAACAGTAGCGTTATCCCTATTCTGGAGATTATTCCTTTGATCAACGTCCTTCTTGTTGATGACCACGAACTAGTGCGCGCAGGGATACGACGCATTCTGGAAGATATAAAGGGTATTAAAGTTGTCGGCGAAGTTAACTGTGGTGAAGATGCGGTGAAGTGGTGCCGTAGCAACCCGGTTGATGTGGTGTTGATGGATATGAACATGCCCGGCATCGGTGGGCTTGAAGCAACACGTAAAATCGCACGTTCCACGGCCGATACTCGAGTCATCATGTTAACCGTTCATACGGAAAATCCACTCCCGGCGAAAGTCATGCAGGCAGGAGCCGCTGGCTATCTGAGCAAAGGCGCCGCACCACAAGAAGTGGTAAATGCCATTCGTTCAGTGTTTGCGGGTCAGCGTTACATCGCGTCTGACATTGCTCAGCAAATGGCGCTGAGTCAAATTGAGCCTGAAAAAACAGAATCACCCTTCGCCAGTTTGTCTGAACGTGAATTGCAGATTATGCTGATGATCACCAAAGGTCAGAAGGTCAATGAGATCTCAGAACAGCTGAATCTCAGTCCTAAAACGGTGAACAGTTATCGCTATCGGATGTTTAGCAAATTAAACATTCATGGTGATGTTGAACTGACGCATCTGGCAATTCGCCATGGCCTGTGCAATGCGGAGTCGTTAGCAAGTCAGTGAGTGATGTTTTTGATTCAAAAGCCTTTCTGAAAACCGTGACCAGCAAGCCTGGCGTGTATCGTATGTATGATGCCGGCGGCACGGTTATTTATGTGGGCAAAGCCAAAGATCTGAAAAAACGCCTCTCCAGTTACTTCCGCAGCAATCTTGCCTCGCGCAAAACGGAAGCTCTGGTGGCGCAGATTGCTCAGATAGACGTCACCGTCACCCACACCGAAACCGAAGCGCTGCTGCTTGAACATAACTACATCAAGTTGTATCAGCCGCGCTATAACGTGTTGCTTCGTGACGACAAATCCTACCCGTTTATTTTCCTGAGCAGCGATACACACCCGCGGCTGGCGATGCACCGTGGTGCCAAACACGCCAAAGGTGAATATTTTGGCCCATTCCCGAATGGCTACGCAGTACGCGAAACGCTTGCGTTGCTGCAAAAAATCTTCCCTATTCGCCAATGTGAAAACAGCGTCTATCGCAACCGCTCGCGTCCTTGCCTGCAATATCAGATTGGCCGCTGTCTGGGGCCGTGTGTCGCTGGGTTGGTGAGCGAAGAAGAGTATGCCCAGCAGGTCGACTACGTGCGTTTATTCCTTGCGGGTAAGGATGAGCAGGTAGTGAATCAGCTGGTGGCCCGTATGGAAAAGGCCAGCCAGGCGTTAGCGTTTGAAGAAGCGGCGCGAATTCGTGACCAGATCCAGGCGGTTCGCCGGGTAACCGAAAAACAATTCGTCTCGAATGAAGGTGATGATCTCGACGTTATCGGCGTGGCCTTCAATGGCGGAATGGCCTGTGTCCACGTGCTCTTTATTCGTCAGGGGAAAGTGCTGGGTAGCCGCAGCTATTTCCCGAAAGTACCGGGCGGAACTGAACCTGCGGAAGTGGTTGAAACATTCGTAGGGCAATTTTATTTACAGGGTAGCCAGGCGAGAACGCTCCCCGGCGAGATCCTGCTTGACTTCAATTTAGGCGATAAAACGCTGCTGGCGGACTCCCTGACGGAACTTGCTGGCAGACGCATCCATATTCAAACCAAACCACGTGGTGACCGCGCCCGCTATCTTAAATTGGCTCGCACGAACGCAGCGACAGCGCTAGTAACCAAACTGGCCCAGCAATCTACCATCACTCAACGTTTGCAGGCGCTGGCAACAACCCTGAAGTTGCCAGAAGTGAAGCGTATGGAATGTTTTGATATCAGCCATACGATGGGCGAACAAACGGTCGCCTCCTGCGTGGTCTTTGACAGCAATGGCCCCCTGCGTGCTGAATATCGGCGTTATAACATCACCGGGATAACGCCGGGTGATGATTACGCGGCAATGAATCAGGTGTTGCGTCGTCGTTATGGCAAAGCCATTGAAGAAAGTAAAATTCCGGACGTTATCCTGATTGATGGCGGTAAAGGCCAACTGGGGCAGGCGAAGCAGGTTTTCGCTGAGCTGGATGTGACCTGGGATAAACATCATCCGCTGTTGTTAGGCGTGGCAAAAGGCAGTGACCGTAAAGCGGGGCTGGAAACGCTGTTTTTCGAACCGGAAGGTGAGGGCTTCAATTTACCGTCTGACTCCCCGGCGCTGCATGTTATCCAGCATATTCGAGATGAGTCGCACGATCATGCGATCACCGGGCACCGTAAAAAACGGGCTAAAGTGAAAAGCACCAGTTCGCTTGAGACGATTGAAGGCGTGGGGCCAAAGCGCCGCCAGATGTTGTTGAAATATATGGGCGGGCTGCAAGGTTTACAAAATGCGAGCGTCGAAGATATTGCAAAAGTGCCGGGCATTTCGCACGGTCTGGCAGAAAAGATCTTCTACTCGTTGAAACATTAGGGGCTCTGTAGCAACATAGGGCTAATTTTACTGACAACAGATAGTTACCGTCGCCATGCAATTTAATATCCCTACGTTGCTCACCCTGTTCCGCGTTGTCCTGATCCCATTTTTTGTGTTGGCGTTCTATCTGCCTTTCACCTGGGCTCCTTTTCTGTGCGCACTGATTTTCTTCGTTGCCGCTATCACCGACTGGTTTGATGGCTACCTGGCTCGTCGCTGGAATCAGAGTACCCGTTTTGGCGCGTTTCTTGATCCTGTGGCGGACAAGGTGATGGTCGCCATTGCGATGGTGCTGGTGGCGGAGCATTACCACGCATGGTGGGTCACATTGCCTGCCGCGACCATGATTGCCCGTGAAATCATCATTTCTGCACTGCGCGAATGGATGGCGGAACTGGGTAAGCGAAGCAACGTGGCTGTATCGTGGATTGGCAAAGTGAAAACGACGGCTCAAATGGCCGCGCTGGTATGGATGCTGTGGCGTCCGAATGAGTGGGTAGAGTGGGCGGGAATTGGCCTGTTTATGGTTGCTGCGGTACTGACGCTGTGGTCGATGTTCCAGTATCTGAATGCCGCGCGTGGGGATTTGCTTGATCAGTGATCGTTTCGACGTAAATTTCAGCAAACGATCCTGTGCGTTGAAAAATATCGTTGACTCATTGCGTCATGTCAGTAGAATGCAACGCATCGAACGGCAGCACAGCTTGCCAGACGGTAACAAAATCAAATGATTAACTTCATCTGATTCTGCGGGAATAGCTCAGTTGGTAGAGCACGACCTTGCCAAGGTCGGGGTCGCGAGTTCGAGTCTCGTTTCCCGCTCCAGTTTAAAAACATCGGCAGTTGCGGGTGTTAGCAATATCGGCGCGTTAGCAAAGCGGTTATGTAGCGGATTGCAAATCCGTCTAGTCCGGTTCGACTCCGGAACGCGCCTCCACTTTATTTCCCGAGGCCGGATGGTGGAATCGGTAGACACAAGGGATTTAAAATCCCTCGGCGTTC
>NZ_JBOFIN010000109.1:0-24869 GCF_051650185.1 Scandinavium sp. | reverse complement strand
GCGGGTTCGGCCCAGGTTTGGGTATCGTCGAGCCAGGAAGAAAGCATAAAAAAGCCCCATCAGAAAATTGATGAGGCTATTGTCGTCTACCCGCCGGATCGTTCAACCGATCATTCTGCTTAACCGATCGGTGTTAGCCATTCGGCGGGTTTTTTATTCAGCTAACGATTAAGCGGTTTTTTTCGCTTTTTTGTCAGCTTTAGCCGGAGCAGCGGCTTTCTTCTCTGCCACTTCACCTTCAGTGAACTCACGACCGTAGTAAGTATCCAGCAGGATCTGTTTCAGTTCGGAGATCAGAGGGTAACGTGGGTTAGCACCGGTACACTGGTCGTCAAACGCGTCTTCAGACAGTTTGTCAACATGTGCCAGGAAGTCAGCTTCCTGAACGCCAGCTTCACGGATGGACTTAGGAATACCCAGTTCAGCCTTGATGCTGTCCAGCCATGCCAGCAGTTTCTCGATTTTCGCTGCAGTACGGTCGCTGGAAGAGGTCAGACCCAGATGGTCAGCGATCTCTGCGTAACGACGACGCGCTTGTGGACGGTCGTACTGGCTGAATGCTGTCTGCTTAGTTGGGTTATCGTTCGCGTTGTAACGGATAACGTTGCTGATCAGCAGGGCGTTCGCCAGACCGTGTGGAATGTGGAACTGAGAACCTAGTTTATGCGCCATGGAGTGACACACACCGAGGAAGGCGTTAGCAAACGCGATACCGGCGATGGTCGCTGCACTGTGAACACGTTCACGGGCAACAGGGTTTTTAGAACCTTCGTTGTAAGACGCTGGCAGGTTTTCTTTCAGCAGTTTCAGCGCCTGCAGAGCCTGACCGTCAGAGAACTCAGATGCCAGTACAGAAACATAAGCTTCCAGAGCGTGGGTTACTGCATCCAGACCACCGAACGCACACAGAGACTTAGGCATTTCCATGACGAGGTTAGCGTCAACGATAGCCATATCAGGCGTCAGTGCGTAGTCAGCCAGTGGGTATTTCTGACCTGTTGCATCGTCAGTCACAACCGCAAACGGCGTGACTTCAGAACCGGTACCGGAAGTGGTGGTGACCGCAACCATCTTCGCTTTCACGCCCATTTTCGGGAACTTGTAGATACGTTTACGGATATCCATAAAGCGCAGCGCCAGTTCTTCGAAGTGAGTTTCTGGATGCTCGTACATCACCCACATGATTTTCGCGGCGTCCATTGGGGAACCACCACCCAGCGCGATGATCACGTCTGGTTTGAAGGAGTTCGCAAGCTCTGCACCTTTACGAACAACGCTCAGCGTTGGGTCAGCTTCAACTTCGAAGAACACTTCAGTTTCAACGCCAGCCGCTTTCAGCACAGAAGTGATCTGGTCAGCATAGCCATTGTTGAACAGGAAGCGGTCAGTCACGATCAGCGCACGTTTGTGGCCATCGGTAATCACTTCGTCCAGCGCGATTGGCAGAGAGCCACGGCGGAAGTAGATAGATTTCGGAAGTTTATGCCACAACATGTTTTCAGCTCGCTTAGCAACGGTTTTCTTGTTGATCAGGTGTTTAGGACCAACGTTCTCAGAGATGGAGTTACCACCCCATGAACCACAACCCAGAGTCAGGGAAGGTGCGAGTTTAAAGTTGTAAAGGTCACCGATACCACCCTGAGAAGCAGGGGTGTTAATCAGGATACGCGCGGTCTTCATTTTGTCGCCGAAGAATTTAACGCGTTCTGGCTGGTTGTCCTGGTCGGTGTACAGGCAAGAGGTGTGGCCGATACCGCCCATCTCAACCAGTTTTTCCGCCTTAACAACGGCGTCTTCGAAGTTCTTGGCACGGTACATGGCCAGAGTCGGAGACAGTTTTTCGTGAGCGAACGGCTCGGATTCGTCAACAACGCTGACTTCGCCGATCAGGATTTTGGTGTCCGCTGGGACTGTGAAGCCTGCCAGTTCAGCAATTTTGGTTGCTGGCTGACCGACGATAGCGGCATTCAGTGCGCCATTTTTCAGGATGATGTCCTGAACGGCTTTCAGCTCTTTACCCTGCAGCATGTAGCCACCGTGGGAAGCGAAACGCTCGCGCACTGCGGCATAAGCGGAGTCAACCACGATAACAGACTGTTCAGAAGCACAGATAACGCCGTTGTCGAAGGTTTTGGACATCAGGATGGAAGCGACAACACGCTTCACATCTGCCGTTTCGTCAACGACAACTGGAGTGTTACCGGCACCTACACCGATTGCTGGTTTACCGGAGCTGTATGCTGCTTTAACCATACCTGGACCACCGGTTGCCAGAATCATATTGATATCCGGGTGGTGCATCAGGGCATTGGACAGCTCAACAGAAGGCTGGTCAATCCAACCGATCAGATCTTTTGGTGCACCCGCAGCGATAGCAGCCTGCAGCACGATATCTGCCGCTTTGTTGGTTGCATCTTTAGCACGTGGGTGTGGAGAGAAGATGATTGCGTTGCGAGTCTTCAGGCTGATCAGCGATTTGAAGATCGCAGTAGAAGTTGGGTTGGTAGTAGGAACGATACCGCAGATAATACCGATAGGCTCAGCGATAGTGATGGTACCGAAGGTTTCATCAGTGTCGAGGATCCCACAGGTTTTCTCATCTTTATAGGCGTTGTAGATATACTCAGAAGCGAAGTGGTTTTTAATCACTTTGTCTTCCACGATACCCATACCGGATTCGGCAACCGCCAGTTTCGCGAGAGGGATTCGAGCATCTGCAGCAGCCAGAGCGGCCGCGCGGAAGATTTTATCAACCTGTTCTTGGGTGAAGTTGGCATATTCACGCTGGGCTTTTTTCACTCGTTCAACGAGTGCGTTCAGTTCAGCGACATTAGTAACAGCCATAATGCTCTCCTGGATAATGTTAAACTTTTTTAGTAAATCAGCTGCGCGATACGTCAGTATAGACAGACCACCAACAGCTTGCGTAAGAGCCATAAAACCAACAGGTTACTTTCGACCTTCAATCCACTTGATTTACTAAAAGAGCCTTCCATTACACCCGATTGAGGAACCGGGCTACTCCCTGGTGCGACTTCAAGATTACCCACTTCTGAGTACGAATTACGTGATCTAAATCAAGATTACACCAAGCTGACTCCTTTCAGCAGGCCGTTTTTAGCGGGTTGTATCAAGTGTTAAAAGATCGACCTTTCGAACCGATTTTACATTAGCATAATTTATACAATTGCATAACAACGTGTATTGGTAGCGTTTTCTGACAGATTTGTGGTGAAGAATACTGCCAAAAAGCGTATCTTCAGCGCGGTTTTTAGAAGTATTGAACGTCAACTACCACAATTGATGAGGGCGCGGGGTTACCGTGATTCAATCGCTGTTCGATTTTCCAACGTATATCAAATTTTTCATTGGCTTATTCGCGCTGGTCAACCCGGTAGGCATCATCCCGGTTTTCATCAGCATGACCAGCTACCAGTCAGCGCCTGCGCGAAACAAAACCAACCTGACGGCGAACGTGTCTGTGGCCATCATTTTGTGGACCTCCCTGTTTCTGGGGGACGGCATCCTGCAGCTTTTCGGCATCTCAATTGACTCGTTCCGCATTGCGGGGGGCATTCTGGTAGTAACCATCGCGATGTCGATGATCAGCGGGAAGCTCGGCGAGGATAAACAGAACAAGCAAGAGAAGTCAGAAACCGCAATCCGTGAAAGTGTTGGGGTTGTGCCGCTGGCATTACCGCTGATGGCCGGGCCGGGGGCAATCAGTTCGACTATCGTTTGGGGAACGCGCTATCACAACTGGGCGCATCTGATTGGTTTTTCCGTGGCGATTGCACTTTTTGCGGCCTGCTGTTGGGGCTTGTTCCGTATTGCTCCGTGGCTGGTGCGTCTGTTAGGGCAAACGGGTATCAACGTCATCACCCGTATTATGGGCTTATTACTGATGGCGCTTGGCATTGAATTTATCGTGGCCGGTATCAAATCCATCTTCCCAGGTCTTCTTGCCTGAGGATTCTCCAAAACGAGGTCGACACAGGCCTCGTCCTTCTTTCCTTTATTAGCAAAATATATCAATAAAATTGAAATACCCCTCAGTAATAACCTCGTGTTATGACCTGTCAATCTCCTATCTATCAATGACTTAATGTGCCAGGTGCGGGATGGTTCCCGCAGCAATAATGTTATTTCATTAACATGATACTCTTACGCTTGCCGTGCGATCATTGAAATGATATTAGTAATTTCAGCTCACAGGCAGAGTAATGTGCTAAATAATAACCAAATGTTAAATTTATGTACAAAAAACGATCGCAAAATCGGAAAAGAGAGCAACACGCTAGTTGTGAATTGCAATCTGTTGAAATTTAAATATTAATTACCAGGCGCTGTTATCGATAACGCCGTGTTTCATTTGAAGCTATTGTCACAAAAGAGAATTGGTTAACAAATTTGCAAATTGTATTGGCGGGCAGTAAGTGCATTTGATACTTTCCGCCGAGGCATTTTGCCGCATAAAACACGGAGATGAGAATAATTTTCAAATAAATCTCCGGGCGAAAAAAGAACAGATGTCATCCCGACAGGGGGGATGGCTTAAAGAATCGACGTAAGGTTGCCGAAATAGAGTGACCGTAATAAAAAAGTCGGTGATAGCACGCAGTAACCACCCGACGGGCGCTTTCACTCCTGCGCTAATCGGGAACCCCTTAGGGGATTAAACAGGCTGACAAAGTCAGTAATTATAATGAGCGGAGTATCAACACAATGACCATCATCACAAAAAAAAGCCTCATCGCAGCAGGCGTATTCGCTGCACTTATCGCAGGAAGTGCAATGGCTGCAGACGTTCCTGCGGGCGTTAAACTGGCAGATAAACAGACCATGATCCGTAACAACGGCGCGGAACCTCAGTCGTTAGACCCGAACAAAATTGAAGGTGTTCCGGAAGCTAACGTCAGCCGTGACCTGTTTGAAGGCCTGCTGATTACCTCCACCAAAGACGGTCACCCGATTCCGGGCGTGGCAGAAAGCTGGGATAACAAAGATTTTAAAGTGTGGACCTTCCACCTGCGCAAAGACGCGAAATGGTCCAACGGTGAGCCGGTAACGGCACAAGATTTCGTTTATAGCTGGCAGCGTCTGGTTGACCCGAAAACCGCGTCTCCGTATGCGAGCTATCCGCAGTATGGTCACATCCTCAATGTTGATGAAATCATTGAAGGCAAAAAACCGACCTCCGATCTCGGCGTGAAAGCCATCGACGACCACACTCTGGAAGTCACTCTGAGCGAGCCGGTACCTTACTTCTACAAACTGCTGGTGAACCCGGCGATGTCCCCGGTCAACAAAACTGCTATCGAGAAATTCGGTGAGAAGTGGACTCAGCCAGCCAATATCGTCACCAACGGCGCGTATAAGCTGAAAGACTGGGTCGTGAACGAGCGCATCGTGATGGAGCGCAACCCGAATTACTGGGACAACAAGCAAACCGTTATCGACCAGATTACTTATCTGCCAATCTCTTCTGAAGTGACTGACGTTAACCGCTACCGCAGCGGCGAAATCGACATGACCTATAACAACCTGCCGATTGAGCTGTTCCAGAAGCTGAAAAAAGAGATCCCAACCGAAGTTCACGTTGATCCGTATCTGTGCACCTACTACTACGAAATCAACAACCAGAAAGCGCCGTTCACCGATGTTCGCGTCCGTACCGCGCTGAAACTGGGCCTGGATCGCGACATCATCACCAATAAAGTGAAAGCACAGGGCGACCTGCCAGCCTTTGGTTACACCCCGCCGTACACTGACGGCGCGAAGCTGACCGAGCCAGACTGGTTCAAACTGACCCAGGAGCAGCGTAACGCCGAAGCGAAAAAACTGCTGGCCGAAGCAGGGTACACCGCAGACAAGCCGCTGACCTTCAACCTGCTGTACAACACGTCTGATCTGCACAAGAAACTGGCTATTGCTGCGGCATCTATCTGGAAGAAAAATCTGGGCGTTGACGTGAAACTGGTGAACCAGGAATGGAAAACCTTCCTCGACACCCGTCACCAGGGAACTTATGACGTCGCGCGTGCCGGCTGGTGTGCGGACTACAACGAACCGACTTCCTTCCTGAACACCATGCTGTCCGACAGCTCTATGAACACCGCACACTATAAGAGCCCGGCGTTTGATGCGATCATGAAGCAGACGTTGCAGGTGACTGACGAAGCACAACGTGTTGCGCTGTACGACAAAGCTGAACAGCAACTGGGCAAAGACTCAGCCATCGTTCCGGTTTATTACTACGTTAACGCACGCCTGGTGAAACCATGGGTGGGCGGTTATACCGGTAAAGACCCGATGGACAATATCTACACCAAAGATCTGTACATCATTAAGCACTAATGGCAATCCGTGGGGCGGCGCGATGCCGCCTCACTGTGTCTTATTTCATCGCACTATCACATAACCCTCAGCGACAGGCTGACCCGGGATATGTAAAGGCACACGCCAGAGGTACGGGCAATGTTGAAATTTATTTTACGTCGCTGTCTGGAAGCAATTCCGACACTCTTTATTCTCATAACGATCTCTTTCTTTATGATGCGTCTTGCGCCGGGCAGTCCATTTACCGGTGAACGTACGCTGCCGCCAGAAGTCATGGCGAACATTGAAGCCAAATATCATCTCAACGATCCGATGAGCGTCCAGTACTTCAACTATCTGAAGCAGCTGGCTCATGGCGATTTCGGGCCGTCATTCAAATACAAAGATTACTCCGTGAATGACCTGGTGGCGGCAAGCTTCCCGGTTTCTGCGAAATTAGGCTTTGCAGCCTTCTTCCTGGCGGTGATTCTGGGGGTAAGCGCAGGCGTTATTGCTGCACTTAATCAAAATACAAAATGGGATTACGCGGTCATGGGGGTGGCAATGACCGGTGTCGTCATACCCAGCTTCGTGGTCGCCCCCTTGTTGGTCATGATCTTCGCCATCACGCTGCACTGGCTGCCGGGCGGTGGCTGGAATGGCGGGGCGCTGAAATTTATGATCCTGCCGATGGTCGCGCTCTCCCTGGCGTATATCGCAAGCATCGCGCGTATTACCCGCGGTTCCATGATTGAAGTGCTGCACTCTAACTTCATCCGCACCGCGCGGGCGAAAGGGCTGCCGATGCGCCGTATCATCTTCCGCCATGCGTTGAAGCCTGCGCTGCTGCCTGTGCTCTCTTATATGGGGCCTGCGTTTGTCGGCATCATCACCGGTTCGATGGTTATCGAAACCATCTACGGTCTGCCGGGCATCGGCCAGCTGTTCGTGAACGGGGCACTGAACCGTGACTACTCGCTGGTGTTGAGCCTGACCATTCTGGTCGGTGCATTGACCATTCTGTTTAACGCGATTGTTGACGTGCTGTATGCCGTTATCGATCCGAAAATCCGTTACTGACACTGGAGTTCGCCATGATGTTGAGTAAGAAAAACAGCGAGGCGCTGGAAAACTTCAGTGAAAAACTGGATGTCGAAGGCCGTAGCCTTTGGCAGGATGCCCGCCGTCGCTTTATGCATAACCGCGCAGCCGTTGCCAGCCTCTGTGTGCTGGTGGTGATTGCGTTGTTTGTCACCCTGGCACCGATGTTGTCACAGTTTAGCTACTTCGATACTGACTGGGGCATGATGTCCAGTGCACCGGACATGACCTCCGGGCACTATTTCGGCACCGACTCCTCCGGGCGTGACCTGCTGGTTCGTGTTGCAATTGGTGGTCGTATCTCTCTGATGGTTGGGATCGCCGCAGCGCTGGTTGCGGTGGTATTGGGCACCTTATACGGCTCACTCTCCGGTTACCTCGGCGGCAAAATTGACTCCGTCATGATGCGCCTGCTGGAGATCCTCAACTCCTTCCCGTTCATGTTCTTCGTTATCCTGCTGGTGACCTTCTTCGGTCAAAACATCCTGCTGATCTTCGTGGCTATCGGGATGGTGTCCTGGCTGGATATGGCGCGTATTGTGCGCGGCCAGACGCTGAGCCTCAAGCGCAAAGAGTTTATTGAAGCGGCACATGTCGGTGGCGTATCAACGGCAAATATCGTCGTTCGCCATATCGTGCCAAACGTCCTTGGCGTGGTCGTGGTGTATGCCTCGCTGCTGGTGCCAAGCATGATCCTGTTTGAATCATTCCTGAGCTTCCTCGGTCTGGGTACCCAGGAGCCACTCAGCAGCTGGGGCGCATTGTTAAGCGATGGCGCCAACTCCATGGAAGTGTCTCCATGGTTGCTGATGTTCCCGGCTGGTTTCCTGGTGGTGACCCTGTTCTGTTTCAACTTTATCGGCGATGGCCTGCGTGATGCCCTCGACCCGAAAGACCGCTAAGGAGTGATGCCATGAGCACGATTGAAATGGTTAACGCCTCGCAGCAGAACACCACAGGTCTGCTGCTGGATGTAAAAGATTTACGCGTCACCTTTGCCACGCCAGATGGCGATGTCACGGCGGTGAACGATCTGAACTTCAGCCTGAAAGCAGGTGAAACACTGGGCATTGTGGGCGAGTCCGGTTCCGGCAAATCCCAGACGGCGTTCGCCCTGATGGGGCTGCTGGCTTCTAATGGCCGGATTGGCGGCGTCGCCAATTTTAACGGCCGCCAGATCTTGAATCTGCCGGAGAACGAGCTGAACAAGCTGCGTGCGGAACAGATTTCAATGATCTTCCAGGACCCGATGACGTCGCTGAACCCGTATATGCGTGTCGGCGAACAGCTGATGGAAGTGCTGATGCTGCATAAAGGCATGGGCAAAGCCGAAGCCTTTGAAGAGTCAGTCAAAATGCTGGATGCGGTCAAAATGCCGGAAGCGCGTAAGCGCATGCGTATGTATCCGCACGAGTTTTCCGGCGGTATGCGTCAGCGCGTGATGATCGCGATGGCGCTGCTGTGCAGACCGAAATTGCTGATTGCCGATGAGCCAACCACCGCGCTGGACGTGACCGTTCAGGCACAGATTATGACGCTGCTCAACGAGCTCAAGCGTGAATTCAATACGGCCATTATCATGATCACCCACGACCTCGGCGTTGTGGCAGGGATCTGCGATAAGGTGCTGGTGATGTACGCCGGTCGTACCATGGAATATGGCAACGCGCGTGATGTTTTCTATCATCCGGCGCACCCGTACTCAATGGGTCTGCTGAATGCCGTGCCGCGCCTTGACGCGGAAGGCGAATCACTGCTGACCATTCCTGGCAACCCGCCAAACCTGATGCGTCTGCCGAAAGGCTGTCCGTTCCAGCCGCGTTGTCCGCACGCGATGGAGATTTGCAACAGCGCTCCACCTCTGGATGCCTTTGCGCCTGGCCGCTTACGCGCCTGCTTTAAACCGGTGGGGGATCTGGTATGAACGCCGTGACCGACGAAAGAAAAGTACTTCTCGAAATTGCCGATCTTAAAGTGCATTTCGATATCAAAGATGGCAAACAGTGGTTCTGGCAGCCGTCGAAAACCCTGAAGGCGGTGGATGGCGTTACGCTGCGTCTGTACGAAGGGGAAACCCTGGGCGTGGTGGGCGAATCCGGCTGCGGTAAATCGACTTTTGCCCGCGCGATCATCGGATTGGTGAAAGCCACTGACGGCAAAGTGGCGTGGTTGGGCAGAGATTTGCTCGGCATGAAGCCAGATGAATGGCGTGCCGTGCGCAGCGATATCCAGATGATTTTCCAGGATCCGCTGGCTTCCCTGAACCCACGAATGAACATCGGCGATATTATCGCCGAGCCATTGCGTACCTATCATCCGAACATGCCGCGCCAGGAAGTGCGCGATCGCGTGAAAGCGATGATGATGAAGGTGGGCTTGCTGCCGAACCTGGTTAACCGCTATCCGCATGAGTTTTCAGGCGGCCAGTGTCAGCGTATCGGTATCGCTCGTGCGCTGATCCTTGAGCCGAAACTGATTATCTGTGATGAGCCAGTGTCCGCGCTGGATGTGTCGATTCAGGCGCAGGTCGTCAACTTGCTGCAGCAGCTGCAACGTGAGATGGGCCTGTCGCTTATCTTTATCGCTCACGATCTGGCGGTGGTGAAGCATATCTCCGATCGCGTGCTGGTCATGTACCTGGGTCACGCCGTTGAACTGGGGACGTACGATCAGGTCTATCACAACCCGCTCCATCCCTACACCAAAGCGCTGATGTCAGCGGTGCCGATCCCGGACCCGGATTTGGAGAAAAACAAAACCATCCAGCTGCTGGAAGGGGAGTTGCCTTCTCCGATTAATCCGCCATCGGGCTGTGTCTTCCGCACCCGTTGCCCAATTGCCGGGCCGGAGTGTGCGAAAACGCGTCCGGTGCTGGAGGGCAGCTTCCGACATGCGGTTTCGTGTCTTAAGGTTGACCCGCTATAATCCGCAGGGCTGACAATTGTCAGCCCTTTTTCATCGTGAGGTCATGGTGTCGACACATCCGCATTCGCTTCGTCAGCGCCTCTACCATTTTTTGTTTGACCAGCGTACCGTCTCCGGCCGCCGTACAGAGTTATTCTGCGGATTATTTGCGCTCTTTAGCGTGGTCATCGTTTTTATTGAATCCGGCTTTGGTACGCAATATCACCTGACCTTCGAGCAGTGGCGTGGTTTCATGCTGCTGGAAGTGGTCATCACCCTGGCGTTTACCTTCGAATATATTCTGCGCATCCTGTGTTGGCCGAGACCTGCAAAATATGTATTCAGCTTCTGGGGGCTTCTGGATTTAATCACCATTCTGCCGCTTTATATCCTGTGGCTGTGGCCGGAGATCGGCCTGAATTACCTTTTGGCATTTCGGACTATCAGGGTGTTGAGGATCTTAAAGCTCCTGCGCAACATGCCCTCACTGCGGATATTTGCGGACGCCATTATCAGCGCACGCCATCAACTGATGGTGTTTTATTTCCTGATAGCTATCGTGATGGTGGTGTTTGGCTCGCTGATGTATGGCATCGAAGGGCCGGAGAATGGCTTTACAACGCTCGGAACCTCCGTGTATTGGGCGATTGTGACCGCGACAACGGTTGGGTATGGCGACATTGCGCCGCACACCCCATTGGGGAGAACGCTCGCTTCGCTGCTGATTTTAATCGGCTATTCGGTGATTGCGATCCCCACCGGGCTGATTACCACCCACATGAGTAACGAATACCAGAATCGCCGCAATGCACGGCGTTGCCCGGCTTGTCATCATTCGGGTCATGATAAAGACGCGCAGTTTTGTAGCGCTTGCGGAAGCAAATTAACCCAGGCACGGCAAGCGTAGCGCCGCCGGGCAATGAACAATAAAAAAGGCTGCGAAGGCAGCCTTTTTGCAACTAACGGGTGGAATTATTCACGCCACAGGATATGACAAATTTTATGGTCTTTATCGCGGCACAGCAGCACGCGAGCGAAGATATCGTTAATGTCGCCACCGTCGGTATCCGCCAGGCCAATTACCACTTCGGCAAAGAAATCAGGATTCAAATCGAAATCCACATGCTCTTGCCAGTCTTCTGCCGGGTCGAACAGCTCGGCACCGCCGCGCTCTTCAAACTGCAGATTGAACAGAATGATATCTGCCGGGTCGAGGTTATCGCCGGCCAGTTCAAGAAAGATATCGTAAGCCTGCTCAAGCGTTTCGTCTTCGGTCAGACGATTATTCAAATCCATATCCATGATGACACCCTGGTTCTTAGCTGATGGGCACGTTTTACAGCAATGGACTAAAGAAGTAAAACAGTCGCTCGGCGATACGCTGCCAGAGTGGACGTTTTGCCCACAATCCCGCATCCAGCAGGCGTGAGCGGGAGATATAGTCATCCTGTACTGCGGCGAGGTCACCGCCGAATCCAGCGTCGTCAATGGCCAGTGTAATTTCGAAATTTAGCCATAAACTGCGCATATCCAGATTCACGGTACCGACCAGGCTAAGCTCGCCATCCACCAGTACGCTCTTGGTATGCAGCAAACCACCTTCGAACTGGTAAATTTTTACGCCCGCTGCCAGCAGCTCATTAAAGAAGGCTCGGCTCGCCCAGCCAACCAGCACCGAATCATTTTTCCTCGGCATGATGATACTGACGTCCACACCACGCTGTGCAGCCGTGCAGATAGCATGCAGCAGATCGTCACTCGGGACGAAGTAGGGCGTGGTCATAATCAGGTATTCGCGTGCGGAATAGGCCGCGGTCAGTAATGCCTGATGAATCAAATCTTCGGGGAAACCAGGCCCGGAAGCGATGGTGTGAATGGTATGGCCGCTTGCTTCTTCAAACGGCATGATGTTGTTATCCGGCGTGGGCGGAAGAATGCGCTTCCCGGTTTCAATTTCCCAGTCGCAAGAGTAGACAATGCCCATTGAGGTGGCGACAGGGCCTTCCATGCGGGCCATCAAATCGACCCACTGACCGACTCCGGCATCCTGCTTGAAGAAGCGCGGGTCGACCATGTTCATGCTGCCGGTATAGGCGATATAGTTATCGATCATCACCATTTTACGGTGCTGACGTAAATCCATGCGGCGCAGGAACACACGCATCAGGTTAACCTTCAGCGCTTCCACGACCTCAATGCCGGCATTGCGCATCATCGCTGCCCACGGGCTGCGGAAGAAAGCGACGCTGCCTGCGGAATCCAGCATCAGGCGACAATGTACGCCGCGGCGTGCGGCTGCCATCAACGATTCCGCGACCTGATCGGCCATGCCGCCGGGTTGCCAGATGTAGAACACCATCTCGATGTTATGTCGGGAAAGCTGGATATCACGAATCAACGCCTGCATCACGTCATCGGATTCCGTAAGCAGCTGCAGTTGATTGCCTTTAACGCCCGCAATGCCCTGACGGCGCTCGCACAGTTTGAACAACGAGCTGGCGACCGGGCTGTTGGTTTCAGCAAAAATGTGATTACAGGCTTTAAGATCGTTAAGCCATTTCGCGGTGGAAGGCCACATGGCACGGGCGCGTTCGGCGCGGCGTTTCCCCAGATGCAACTCTCCCAACGACAGATAGGCAATGATACCGACCAGAGGAAGAATGTAGATGATGAGCAACCATGCCATCGCTGAAGGCACCGCGCGGCGTTTCATCAGGATGCGTAATGTCACACCTGCGATGAGCAACCAGTACCCCAGAATGACCAGCCAACTCACCACGGTGTAGAAGGTTGTCATAAAATTCCTTTTGAAAGCCTGTCGTTATGAGTTTACGCGCACCGATTATTCTCGCAAATAAAAACAGGGGCGAAAGCACTGGTCAGCCGAACACAAGGGTTTATACTATGCGCTCTTTCATCTCAGAGATGTTGAAATGAAGCGTAGCAGAAATGAAGTGGGGCGCTGGCGGATGCTTAGACAGGCAAACCGTCGTAAAGCTCGCTGGCTGGAAGCCCAGTCGCGGCGCAATATTCGCATCCACTCAATCAGAAAGTGTCTGGTGAGCCGGCAGCGAAATTCACTGCTGTTTGCCATTTACGAATTCTGAGAACACAAAGGGCACCGCATGCGGTGCCCTTCGTTTTGGGTCTCAGAACACTTTCTTGTACGGACGTACTTTCACAGTGCCGTACACGCCAGCGGCGACATACGGATCGGCTTCCGCCCAGGCCTGAGCCGCTTCGAGTGATTCAAACTCGGCAATGACCGTAGAACCGCTAAAACCCGCTGCGCCCGGATCGTTGCTGTCTACCGCAGGCATCGGGCCCGCCGT
Source organism: Scandinavium sp. (assembly GCF_051650185.1). Classification (GTDB taxonomy): domain Bacteria; phylum Pseudomonadota; class Gammaproteobacteria; order Enterobacterales; family Enterobacteriaceae; genus Scandinavium. The sequence goes on along the minus strand of NZ_JBOFIN010000109.1, from coordinate 11,214 downwards.
TAAAAGACGGCCTTCATCATGAAGCAGTTGTAAGCGGGCAAGGTGAGCAGGGCGAACCGACAGGCGTTTTTCCAGAGAGTCGGCGACATCTTCAGCATAAATCACATAAAGCACGGGCACAGCTCCTTATTAATCAATGGTCGAAACACGGTATTTCAAAGTGTCTGTGACTGCAATGCAAAGTTCCTGTGGCCCTGATTTCACGTTAATGAATGCGTTTTTTTTCGCCAACAGCGGCAGAAAGTTGACCGAAGATAAGATGCGTTATTGAATATGATTGCTATTTGCATTTAAAATCGAGGCATCATTTTTCAACAGCAGCGATTATGACTTCAATGACCCTCGATTTACCTCGCCGTTTTCCGTGGCCCACGTTGCTCTCTGTGGCTATCCACGGTGCCGTTGTAGCGGGACTGCTTTATACATCGGTACATCAGGTTATTGAACTTCCTGCCCCCGCCCAGCCGATTACGGTCACGATGGTGGCCCCGGCCGATCTCGAACCGCCAGCAGCACAGCCGCCAGCGCCTGAACCAGTCGTTGAGCCCGAGCCAGAGCCGGAAGTGGTGCCTGAGCCGCCAAAAGAAGCGCCCGTTGTTATTCACAAGCCCGAGCCAAAGCCGAAGCCCAAACCGAAGCCGAAGCCGAAGCCCGAGAAAAAAGTCGAACAGCCAAAGCGTCAGCCAGTAGAGCCGCGCCCGGCGTCGCCGTTTGAAAATACCAATACGCAGACTCGCCCGGTCGCCAACACCGCGCCAGCAACCAGTAAGCCAACGGTCACTGCTCCAACGGGGCCACGTGCTTTGAGCCGCGGCGAACCGCAGTATCCTCAGCGAGCTCTGGCGTTAAGAATTGAAGGGAAAGTTCGCGTGAAGTTTGACGTGGCGGCAGATGGCAGCGTCACCAACGTGGAAATTCTCGAAGCCAAACCGTCGAATATGTTTGAGCGTGAAGTGAAATCGGCGATGCGCAAATGGCGCTACGAGCAGGGTAAGCCCGGCACCGGCATCACGATGAATATTGAATTCCGTCTCAAAGGCGTACAAATAAACTAAAACATGAAGCCCCGCTATGACGGGGCTTTTTTTATCCGGTTAAGCAGCAAGAACCCGTTCCAGCGCTTTCTGTGCCGTCACCAGATGTTGCCCACCAAACAAAATGGCACGGTTGAGCAGCGTATACAGCTGATAAACCGGCTGGCGCTCCAGAAAACCCTGCGGCAATGGACAAACGGACTGATACCCGTCATAAATCTGCGGCGGTTGTTCCGGATGCAACGGTAGCATCGACAAATCGCATTCCCGATCGCCCCAATAACAGGCTGGATCAAAAATATAGGGTCCGTTTGGCCCTAGCGCACAGTTGCCTGACCACAGATCGCCATGCAGCAGGGAAGGTTGTGGCTGGTGTGAACTAAGCCGTTGGTGAATGTGTTCCACAATGGCATCGATGTTACCGAACTCAAGGCCTTTTTCGGCCGCCAGTTCAAGCTGCCAGCCGATGCGCTGTTCGGCGAAGAAGGTGGACCAGCGACGCTGCCAGGCGTTAGGTTGCGGTGTCGTGGAGAGATCGTTGTCAAAATCGAGGCCAAACTGCGGCTGATCGCTCCACTGATGAAGATGCGCTAATTGCTGGCCCAGCAAAAACGCGTTGTGGGCATCGAGAGGGCGTGGTGGAAGATATTCCATCACCACGAAGCTGTAGTCGCGGTCGCTGCCGACGGCAAAGACCTCCGGCACCGTCACTGTATTGCTGCGTGAAAGCAGCTCAAGCTGGTCAGCTTCGGCGGTGAAGATGGGCAGCATTTCGCGCTCATCGCATTTAACGAAGTAATCCTGGCCGCTGATGCGCAAATGCCATGCGGCGTGGATTTCTCCGCCAGGCAGTTCGTTACGCAGCTCGATTTCGCCGTCTCCGTGCTCTTTTAACAGGCTACAGATAGCTTGCCACATGCTCTCTCTCCCCATGTTTTCTGCCAGATCATAAGGTTAGCGCATAAATGCGGTGGAAAAACTCGAACTGACGCACAACTGTGCGCTTTAAAACAAATCAGGAGGCTGCATTCTCCTTCAGCCAGTGCTCAAACGTCAGAATCTGGATCTCTGGCGTTTGACCAATCGCCGTTTCCGCCAGCCCTGACGTTAGCGCTTTCACTTCTTCTTCACTGAGTGGGCTGACCAGCGCAAAGGTGTTGGTCCCCAGTTCGTGAACCTTGCCTTCATCATCGGTCTGCGTCAGGGTGAAGCCTGCACGAGTCAGATGGTTATTGAGCTCGTTCAGCTCCGTCAGCGTCTCTTCATGGAAGCTGACGGTGACTACGTAGCGCGTTATTTCGCCGCTCATCGGAAACCTCATTGTTATCCATGGAGTTTTGATAGCATAGTCGAAACCTGCGATTTGGCGACTCCCGCCGCGCTGGCAGCGGGGGTTGCGATTAATCCCGACACAGGTAATCGTAGATATTTCTCGTATTTTCGAGCGAGCACAGGCGAGTCCCCTGGTTGAGGGTTGCCGCGCTCCCGGCCGCCACGCCATAACGCACCATTTCCTTCAGTGAGGCTTTTTCAGCAAGCTTGAGCGTCATTGCGCCGACCATGCTGTCACCCGCGCCAACGGTACTCTGGCTTTTCACCGGTGGTGGAACCACCTGCACACTCCCTGTGGCATCGACACCCAGTGCACCTTGTGGGCCAAGAGAAACCACGACACGGCGGGCCTTACCGCTGCGGACTATCTCTTCGGCGGCTTTACGCACATCATCCGGTTGAGTCAAATCACGATGAACCAGCGCGCTCAGTTCTTTTTGATTTGGTTTTACCAGTTCGATATCACCCACTTCCAGAGCAGCGGCCAGAGCTTCACCCGAGCTGTCGACCACGCAGCGCAGGCCGTGCGATTGGGCAGCTTTTAATAAATTGACGAAGTTATTCAGCGTGACCCCAGGCGGCAGACTGCCACTGATAACCAGAATCGCACCAGTCTCAATTTTCAGGACTTGCTCTTCGAGATGGTGAAACTCGTTATCTGTCAGTGCGGCTCCGGGCATGACAAAGCGATATTGCTCACCTGTGGTTTCAACATGGACGTGGAGGTTTTGCCTGGTCCAGTCTTGCGTCTGAACGGTTTCGACCGGGACACGTTCTTCGCGCAGCAAAGAAACCAGGTGTTCACCCGTGGCACCGCCTGCGGGGAAGAGGGCGGTGGCTTTGCCGCCAAGAAATGTAATGGCTCGCGCAACGTTAATGCCGCCCCCGCCGGGTTCGAAAACGGGCGCGGTGCAGCGTAATTTGCCTTCGGGATAGATTTGCGGGGTCAGTGTCGCGCTGTCGAGCGAAGGTGCCAGCGTGAGCGTATAAATGTTCGCCATTCAATTACCTCCTTTTATGGCCCACAAGAGGGCTTGCAAACATGAGCAGAGATAAGCCTGGCACTGATGGCTCGGTTAAGACAATGGCAATGGCATGATTTTGCGCAGATTTACACTCTATTTTTGCGGTCGTTTATTATGAAATAAAAGAGCATTTGAGATCCTTCTTATTCAAAAAATGAAATAAGAATTCATTGCTATGTTAAACGGGCCTTTTTATAATTTGTTACCTTTCTTAGGGCCGCAATCGTTGCTCCTCGCGAAAGTTTCCGGGACCGTAATGGTCTCTTTTTTTGTTGTACGGACTCTTAATAAATGAAGCTTTTCAAGACAGTACCCGCAGTGGTTGTGCTGGCGGGGGGCCTTTTTGCGTCGCTGCATGCAATGGCTGACAATACCGTTTTTACTGTCATGGACGACCCTTCCACAGCGAAGAAACCGTTTGAAGGCAAGATCAACGGTGGTTACCTGGCACAGTCTGGCAATACTAAAAGTTCTTCCCTGACTGCTGACTCCACGCTGACCTGGTACGGCAACTCAACAGCATGGTCGCTTTGGGGCAATGCCAGCAACACCTCTTCCAACGATGAACGCTCTTCCGAAACCTATCAGGTAGGCGGACGTTCGCGTTACAACATGACTGACTACGACTACCTGTTTGGTCAGGCAAGCTGGCTCACCGACCGCTTCAACGGCTACCGTCAGCGTGACGTGTTCACCGCTGGTTACGGTCGTCAGATCCTCAACGGTCCGGTTCACAGCCTGCGTTTCGAATTCGGTCCGGGCGTTCGTTATGACGAGTACACCAACGGCGATACCAAAACTCAGCCGCTGGGTTACGCGTCAGGAACCTACGCCTGGCAGATGACGGACACCACCAAATTCACCCAGGGTCTGTCGGTGTTTGGTGCCGATGACACCACCATCAACTCCGAGACTGCGCTGGATGTCGCTATCAGCGATAACTTTGGCCTGAAAGTGGCGTACAACGTCACCTGGAACTCCGAGCCGCCATCTTCCGCGCCAGAGCATACCGACAAGCGCACTACGGTAACGCTGGGTTATAAGATGTAATGTATCAGGCCGGAATTTTCCGGCCTGATTGTTTTTGTTTGTTCAGAACAACGCTGCAAGCCAGGGCAGACCCAGCGCGCCTGGTGCCAGAATGCCAAATGCCCACACCATTGCAGAAAGCGCGTTCGCCAGTTGAAATTTGTGGGCTGGCATAGTGCAGACCCCGGCAATGAGCGGGACTACCGCACGCAATGGCCCAAAAAAGCGGCCGATAAACACTCCCCACGCCCCCCAACGAGCAAAAAACAGATGTCCGCGCTCAATCAGCTCAGGTTTTCGTGATAGCGGCCAGACACTCATCACGCGATGGCTGTAGCGATAACCCAGCCACCAGGACACCCAGTCTCCGAAAAATGCGCCAAGGGTGGCGGCCAACCAGACCGGAAAGAAGGTCAATTCGCTTTCACCGATTAAGGCCCCGGTCGCCAAAAGAATGACGGTGGCCGGGAGCAACAGTGAGATAAACGCCAGTGATTCGCCGAAGGCCAACAAGAAAACGACGCCCAGCGCCAGATGCGGGTGGTTGCTGATAAATCCTGTGACGGACTGTATCAGTGTCGCAAAGTCCATTTTCGTCTCCTGGGGTAACGCGGTATAACAGTGATAACCCAACAGACCTTAACGAAAGACTAACAGGGAGAGGATTGCGATGTGTTCAGCTCCGGCCATTGATCTCAACAGTGACTCAGGTGAAAGCTACGGCCAGTGGAGGATGGGGGATGACGAAGCAATTTTGCCTCTCATCAGCAGTGCGAATGTGGCCTGTGGTTTTCACGCGGGATCGCCTGCGGGAATACTTTCTACGCTGCGTGCAGCAAAACGTTTGAATATCTCTGTTGGCGCACACGTCGCTTATCCGGATTTGGTTGGATTTGGCCGTCGGAATATGGATATCTCCAGCGATGAACTTACCGCTGACGTCATCTATCAAATAGGCGCGCTGCAAGGGCTCGCCGCTGCGGCAGGGACGCGGGTGAGCTATGTCAAACCTCACGGGGCTTTATATAACACCATCGCCAATGATGAGCGCCAGGCGAGGGCAGTGATTGCTGCAATGTTGGCGGTTGACCCAACGTTAACGCTGGTGGCGCTGGCAGGCTCGCGCCTGATTACCTGGGCGCAAGAAGACGGTATTACTACCGTGGCGGAAGCCTTTGCTGACCGGGCGTATCATCAGGATGGTACTCTGGTTTCACGGCGTGAGCGCGGAGCCGTGCTTCACGATCCACAGCAAGTCGCACAGCGTGTGGTGCAAATGATTATTAACGGCGGAGTGGAGTCCGTGGAAGGCGTGTTTACGCCCATTGCCGCACAGTCAATATGCGTTCATGGGGATAGCCCCGGCGCCGTTGAAATGGCCCGCCAGATCCGTTTACGGCTGGATGAGGAAGGGATTCAGGTGAAGCCCTTTATGCAGGGGGCCTGATGCACCCTGCGAGAAACAATTAGTCGAGCGCTAAGGCCTGTGGTCGTAAATCATTGCCAGAAGGGCGCTGGTAAATTCTCAAGCCAAATTCTTCAATCACCGCGTAGATATGGTCGAAGATATCCGCCTGAATGGCTTCATATTTCAGCCACTCGACGGTGTTGGTGAAGGCATAAATCTCCAGGGGCAATCCTTCTGCGCCGGGCGGCAACTGGCGCACCATCAGCGTCATGTCTTTGCGCAGTTTTGGATGCTGATGCAGATACTCTGTCAGCCATGCGCGGAAAGCGCCAATGTTGGTCACGCTTTCCCCATTGAGCACGCTGCTTTTAGCGGTGCTGTTCGCCATTTTCTGGCGGCGCTCTTCCAGCCACGGTTTCAACAAATGCGCCTGGCTTAAGCGTGCAATCTCTTCCTCAGAGATGAAGTGAATACTGGTGCTGTCTATAAACACGCTACGTTTAATGCGGCGGCCACCGGAAGCGGACATATTGCTCCAGTTTTTAAAAGCATCGGAAACCAGAGCGTAAGTCGGAATGGTGGTAATGGTGTTATCCCAGTTCTGCACTTTCACCGTGGTCAGGCCAATATCGATAACGGTGCCGTCGGCGCCGTATTTCGGCATTTCGAGCCAGTCACCCATGTGCAGCATGGTATTAGCAGAAAGCTGGATCCCGGCAACAAGCCCCATCAATGGATCTTTAAAGACCAACATCAATACCGCAGCCATTGCGCCCAGACCGCTGAACAAAATTGCCGGCGACTTACCAATCATCAAAGAGATCATCAGGATAGCAATGATCGAGGCGGCAACCAGCTTCACGCCCTGGAAAATCCCTCGCAGTGGCAACTGCCCGGCAAATTGATACTGACGCGAAAGTTTGAGAACGACGTCGAGTAAAGAGAAGAAAGAGAGCAGGGCAAACAGCAAAATCCAGAGCTGTGCGGCGGTGCTGAACAGTGCACCCACGTGGCTACCTGCATTCAGGCACAATACCAGTTGGATGTTCACCAGGATGCCCTGAAGAGTGTACGCCACGCGGTGGAAGAGCTTGTTTTGCGTGAAAATCTGCAACCACAGGGTATTCCCATTGCTGGCGCGTTTTTCGATGGTACGCAGGACTACGCGGTGCAAAATAAAATGCACAATCAGCGCAGAAACGATAATAAAGCTGAATACCATGAACAGCGACGAAGGGTGGTTCAGATCGATGCCATACCGCTGCAGAAGGGCCAGAAGTTCTCGCATAAGTGCTCCAGTAAAAAGCGGTTATGTTCCCGAAAACGTTAACCCACAGCAATCATCAGGGTGTTGCAAATCTTTATTTAAATTTCAGTGAGGTGACGCGGATGGTATCAGGAAAGGCATGATGTCTGACGAGGGGCGGGAGCAGGCCGGATAAGTCTACAGAATGGTTATGTCAGTATGCATTTGGTTTCGATAGCGACGCCAAACATTTGGCATGTGCTGTCAATCGGGGTAAATGGCCACTGGGGATTTAAGCCTCTCAGCCAGGATTTGCCTCCATCGATAACCAGTTTTTTGAACGTTGCTTCGCTGGTTCCGCTCAGTCTCGCCATGACCAGACTGTGATTGACGGGCTCACGTCCGGTATCAAAGAGCACAAATGTTCCTTCAGAAATGCTCAGGCCCGTGGGTGCGGTCATCGAATCTTCATCTACTTTGAACCAGAACGCTTTGCCCAGGATCCGGGCATCTGAGTACAGCCACTGATCAACGTCTTGTACCGAAAAGGACTCAGAGGCTTCATACCATGGACCCACCAGGGCGCGGCTGAGCACCGGGTATCCTTTGACTGGAATGGCGTTAACTGTATACGGCGCGATGGATTCATTGAAGCCCATCATGCCCATGCTGGCTAATTCCCGGGCAATGGACGGGCTGAAGTCTTCAACGGGAATCTGAAGCTGCTGCGCGAAAATCCGGGCGATTGAGGGATTCAGCGGGTTGCGTCCATTAAGGTAGTGGGCTACGGCACCCTGGGTAATATCCAGCTCATCAGCAATCGACTGCTGGGTAACGCCGAGCAGTTTTTTCTTTGCCTCATAAAGGTTCTTAAGGCGTTTGGCGTCTTCCGCCTGAGCCGGCGTAATGTCTTTTTTCTTTCCCATATTCAAATAGTAATACCCAGGCTCTTAAAATAAAAATACCGCCGGTATTGTTAATTTTAATACTTAGCGTATTGTTTCAGGGTTATGCCACGGAGGTGCGCGACATGAAAATTTCACTCGCGAAATACGTTGAGGAAGTGGGGCAGGTAAAAGCGGCGAGAGCCATTGGTGTCCACCAGACGGCGATCAGCAAAGCGATTCGTGAAGGGCGCCAGATTTTCATCAACAAACTGCCTACGGGTGAGGTCAGGGCGTTCGAGTATCGCCAGTTTCCTCATCGCAGGAAGCAGGATATCTAGGAGAGTAACGTCTTCAATTTACGTCATCCTTTAATAACCACACAATGACGTGTACCATGTTGGTTCGTTATCAGAAGGCGAAGGCAGGGGCATTGCGGATTTTCGACATCCAGATGTCCACAGTTTGCAGAGTGAAGCAAATAAAACCTTCCAACTCTCTGATATGAATATACTAATCGATTTTGCATGTGCTCTTTCGTGTGGGGCACCACTGTAAATAAGGATATAAAATGCCTGTAATTACTCTTCCTGATGGCAGTCAACGCCATTTCGACCACGCTGTAAGCCCCATGGATGTTGCTCTGGATATCGGTCCAGGCCTGGCGAAAGCCACTATCGCTGGCCGTGTCAACGGTGAGCTGGTCGATGCCTCCGATATCATTGAACAGGACGCGACGCTCTCGCTGATTACCGCGAAAGACGAAGACGGTCTGGAAATCATCCGTCACTCCTGTGCGCACCTGCTGGGACACGCTATCAAACAGCTGTGGCCGAACACCAAAATGGCTATCGGTCCGGTCATTGATAACGGTTTTTACTACGACGTTGACCTCGACCACACCCTGACCCAGGAAGATATCGACGCCCTCGAAAAGCGTATGCACGAGCTGGCGGAGAAAAACTACGATGTCATCAAGAAAAAGGTGAGCTGGCACGAAGCACGCGAAACGTTTGTGAAGCGTGGTGAGAGCTATAAAGTCAACATTCTTGATGAGAACATCGCGCATGATGACAAGCCTGGCTTGTATCATCACGAAGAATACGTCGACATGTGCCGCGGTCCGCACGTGCCGAATATGCGTTTCTGTCATCACTTTAAACTGATGAAAACCGCAGGCGCCTACTGGCGTGGCGACAGCAGCAACAAAATGTTGCAGCGTATCTACGGCACCGCATGGGCCGATAAGAAAGCGTTAAGCGCCTATCTGCAACGCCTGGAAGAAGCGTCCAAGCGTGACCACCGTAAAATCGGCAAGCAGCTTGACCTGTACCACATGCAGGAAGAAGCGCCGGGCATGGTGTTCTGGCATAATGACGGCTGGACTATCTTCCGTGAACTGGAAACTTTCGTGCGTTCTAAGCTGAAAGAGTATCAGTATCAGGAAGTGAAAGGCCCGTTCATGATGGACCGTGTGCTGTGGGAAAAAACCGGCCACTGGGACAACTACAAAGATGCGATGTTCACCACCTCCTCAGAGAACCGTGAATACTGCATCAAGCCAATGAACTGCCCGGGTCACGTCCAGATCTTTAACCAGGGTCTGAAATCTTACCGTGACTTACCGCTGCGTATGGCGGAGTTCGGTAGCTGCCACCGTAACGAGCCATCCGGCGCACTGCATGGCTTAATGCGTGTCCGTGGCTTTACCCAGGATGATGCGCATATCTTCTGTACTGAAGAGCAGGTGCGTGATGAAGTTAACGCCTGTATTCGTATGGTCTATGATATGTACAGCACTTTTGGCTTCGAGAAAATCGTCGTCAAGCTGTCGACTCGTCCGGAAAAACGCATCGGTAGTGATGAGATGTGGGATCGTGCGGAAGCCGATCTGGCCGTGGCTCTGGAAGAAAACAATATCCCGTTTGAGTATCAACTGGGTGAAGGTGCCTTCTACGGCCCGAAAATTGAATTTACCCTGTATGACTGCCTCGATCGTGCATGGCAGTGCGGAACAGTACAGTTAGACTTCTCTCTGCCGCAGCGTTTGAACGCCTCTTATGTGGGCGAAAGCAACGAGCGTCAGGTGCCGGTGATGATTCACCGTGCTATTTTGGGTTCCATCGAACGCTTCATCGGTATTCTGACCGAAGAGTTCGCCGGATTCTTCCCAACATGGCTGGCACCGGTGCAGGTGGTGGTGATGAATATCACCGATTCACAGTCTGAATACGTTAACGAATTGACGCGTAAACTACAAAATGCGGGCATTCGCGTAAAAGCAGACTTGAGAAATGAGAAGATTGGCTTTAAAATCCGCGAGCACACATTACGTCGTGTCCCGTATATGCTGGTTTGTGGCGACAAAGAGGTTGAAGCAGGCAAAGTTGCCGTGCGCACCCGTCGCGGAAAAGACCTCGGCACTATGGACGTAAACGAAGTGATCGAGAAGCTGCTAACAGAAATACGCAGCCGCAGTCTTCAACAACTGGAGGAATAAGGTATTAAAGGCGGAAAACGAGTACAAACGGCACGTCCGAATCGTATCAATGGCGAGATTCGAGTTCAGGAAGTTCGCTTAACAGGTCTGGAAGGCGAACAGCTTGGTATTGTGAGTCTGAGAGAAGCTCTGGAAAAAGCTGAAGAAGCAGGAGTGGATCTGGTAGAGATCAGTCCTAACGCCGAACCGCCAGTTTGCCGAATCATGGACTACGGCAAATTCCTCTATGAAAAGAGCAAATCTTCTAAGGAACAGAAGAAAAAGCAAAAAATTGTTCAGGTTAAGGAAATTAAATTCCGACCTGGCACCGACGATGGCGATTACCAGGTAAAACTCCGCAGCCTGGTACGCTTTCTCGAAGAGGGCGATAAGGCCAAAATCACACTGCGTTTCCGCGGTCGTGAAATGGCCCACCAACAGATCGGTATGGAAGTGCTTAACCGCGTCCGTGACGATCTGAGTGAACTGGCTGTAGTCGAATCCTTCCCTACGAAGATCGAAGGCCGCCAGATGATCATGGTGCTTGCTCCTAAGAAGAAACAGTAAGGCCTTCAAGTAACAATCACTGTGGGGCTCTCGCGGGCCTCACAGCTTTTTGTTCGCCTGGGTTTCTATTTTTCAACAATGCGAAGTGGAAGTTATTAAGATGCCAAAAATTAAGACCGTACGCGGTGCTGCTAAGCGCTTCAAAAAAACCGGTGGTGGTGGATTTAAGCGTAAGCACGCAAACCTGCGTCATATTCTGACCAAAAAATC
>NZ_JBOFIN010000108.1:0-104393 GCF_051650185.1 Scandinavium sp. | reverse complement strand
CCGCGAAGAACTCGGAGAGCGACAGCCCGTAGACTTTCAGCAGCTTTTGCAGCGTACTGATGGCAGGACTGACTTTGTCCTGTTCTATGGTGCTGATGGCGCTATGCGTTAATCCAGACAGTTCGGCGGCACGACGTTGCGAAAGACCCAGTTGTTGGCGAATCTCTGACAAACGTTTACCCGGCGCCAGGCCGTCATCGCTCATATTGGCATTTCCTTAACAGTAGGGGTCAGAGTCGCTGTTTTTCAGCGAGGTGGTTCTGACAAGCGGTGATAAAACCTTCCAGCAACATACGCGATAAGGCGTATTCGCTACTGTTCCATTCCGGATGCCACTGCACGCCCAGAGCAAACGGGTGATCGTGAACGCTTGCCGCTTCGACCAGACCATCCTGCGAACGTGCTTCCACACGCAGCAGCGGGCCCAGCGTTTTCGCGCCTTGTCCGTGTAACGAGTTCACCCAGAACGTGTTGCAACCCGGTATTAATGTTGAAAGCAATCCTCCCTGTTGAACCTGGACTTCGTGAGATGGCGCATATTGTTGCTCCACCGGGAGTTCCGGATCTTCACGGTGCTCAAGGAACTGAGGCTGATCGCACAGGCGACGATACAGAGTCCCGCCTGTGGCGACAACAAGTTCCTGCAAACCCCGGCAGATGGCGAAAATGGGAATGCGCCTTTCAAGCCCGGCGGTAATCAGCGCCATGCTCAATTCATCACGCCCGGGATCGGCGTCAGGCTCATCGCCGTTTTCACCATAGAGGTGCGGCTGCACGTTGCTGGGGCTGCCTGGCAGGAAAATGCCGTCGAGTTTTGGCAGCAGCGCCTTCAGCAGCTCTGGCTCAGCCAGCGCATGAGGCAGGGCGATCGGGAGTCCGCCAGCGTTCAGTACCGCATTCAGGTACTTTTCTTGCAATGTCTGGGTCTGGTGACCCTTAAGCCTGTTCCTGCACATCACGACACCAATAACTGGTTTGTCAAATATATCGACCATGATCGACCTCACATTCTGGACTAAATTATTGCCAAACTTATCCATGTTGACCTGTTCCGTTCAATATTTTCTCAATCTAGCAGCGAGATAACCTATTTGCAAACTCAATTTAACATTTGACAAACATTTGGATTGGTATCATTGTCGAAAAGTGGACATTATATTTAACGGTCGGGAATCAGCGACCGGCATCCAAAGCAACGGCGGTGAATCATGGAAACCAATATCGTAGAAGTTGAGAACTTTGTTCAGCATTCCGAAGAGAGACGAAGTAGCGCGTTCGCACGCGAAGTAAAGACCTACCTCGAACGTTACCCGAATACCCAATATGTTGATGTTCTGCTAACCGACCTGAACGGCTGCTTCCGTGGAAAACGTATCCCGGTTTCCAGCCTGCGTAAGATTGAGAAAGGCTGCTACTTCCCGGCGTCTGTCTTCGCGATGGATATTCTGGGCAACGTGGTAGAAGAAGCCGGGTTAGGGCAAGAGTTAGGTGAACCGGATCGCAATTGTGTGCCTGTGCTGGGGACGTTAACCCCGTCAGCCGCCGACCCGGAATATATCGGTCAGCTACAGCTGACAATGCTGGATGAAGATGGCGCTCCCTTTGACGTTGAGCCGCGGAACGTGCTTAACCGACTCTGGCAGAAGCTGCGCCAGCGCGGCCTGTTCCCCGTGGTAGCGGTAGAGCTGGAGTTCTATTTACTCGATCGTCAGCGCGATACTGAAGGTTACCTGCAACCGCCATGCGCCCCGGGCACCAACGACCGTAATACCCAGAGCCAGGTTTACTCCGTTGATAACCTGAACCACTTTGCCACCATTCTGGAAGATATCGATGATTTGGCGCGTCTGCAGCTGATCCCGGCTGATGGCGCAGTGGCAGAAGCCTCTCCTGGCCAGTTCGAAATCAACCTTCATCACACCGATAACGTGCTGGATGCCTGTGACGATGCGCTGGCCCTGAAACGCCTGGTTCGCACCGTGGCCGAGAAGCACAAAATGCACGCCACCTTTATGGCGAAACCGTATGAAGAGCACGCCGGCAGCGGGATGCACATCCATATCAGCATGCTGAACAGTAAAGGCGAAAACGTGCTGGCCGACGCCGATGGCGAAGATTCCGCCATCCTCAAGCGTGCCCTTGCGGGAATGATAGATTTAATGCCTGCATCTATGGCACTGTTAGCGCCGAACGTAAACTCCTACCGTCGTTTCCAGCCAGGTATGTATGTGCCAACGCAGGCTTCATGGGGGCACAACAACCGTACCGTCGCGCTGCGTATCCCTTGTGGCGATCGTGACAACCACCGTGTCGAGTACCGCGTAGCGGGTGCTGATGCCAACCCTTATCTGGTGATGGCGTCCATTCTCGCCGGGATTCTGCACGGCCTGGATAACGAGCTGCCGCTGCAGGAAGAAGTCGAAGGGAATGGTCTGGAGCAGGAAGGCTTGCCGTTCCCTATCCGTCAAAGTGATGCGCTGTGGGAGTTCACTCAGAACGACCACCTGCGTGAGCTGATGGGCGAACGTTTCAGCCATGTGTTCCATGCCTGTAAGAACGACGAGTTAATTCAGTTTGAACGTCTGATCACAGAAACTGAAATTGAGTGGATGCTGAAAAACGCATAATCGCGAGTTGCCCGGTGGCGCTTCGCTTACCGGGCCTACCGTGAGGATGTAGGCCGGGCAAGCATCTCGCCGACCGGCAAGAAAAAATAAAAGGCAGCATCATACGGTCTGAGCGGAGCCAGACCGGACGTTTTAGCAGGGCAACCTGCCATTTTCCGGCGTCGCGTAACGGAGCGCAGGCGACAAAGGGTCTTCAGTTAATAACAAATTGTATGACGAGGAAATGAGATGATGCAGATGTTCAAGTACCCACACGGCGAAGGCGAATGCCGCTGCCGTATTGATTATGACGGACCAGTACAAGGTCATTGCCCGACGTTAACTCCATCACATTCACGACTTACCCCCAGGCTTAGCAGGTTTGCAATAACGACAACGATTTCATCGCAAACCCGTACGTCCTTGGGGGGACTTCGTCATGGCGACTAACTCATCACTCGATCTTCCATCGCAGGCGGAAAAACCGCAGCTGCGTAAATCTTTAAAACTCTGGCAGGTGGTGGTGATGGGGCTTGCCTACCTCACGCCGATGTCGGTGTTTGACACTTTCGGGATCGTGTCCGGCATTAGCGACGGCCACGTCCCTGCATCCTATATTCTTGCGCTGGCGGGGGTGCTGTTTACCGCCATCAGCTACGGCAAACTGGTGCGTCAGTTCCCGCAGGCCGGTTCTGCTTATACCTATGCTCAAAAAGCCATTAGCCCGCACGTTGGCTTTATGGTCGGCTGGTCATCACTGCTGGACTATCTGTTCCTGCCGATGATTAACGTCCTGCTGGCGAAAATCTATCTTTCTGCGCTGTTCCCGGGCGTTGCGCCATGGATTTGGGTGGTGGGCTTTGTCTGCATCCTGACCGCCGCAAACCTGAAAAGCGTTAACCTGGTCGCCAACTTCAACACGCTGTTCGTGCTGGTGCAGGTGGCTATCATGGTAGTGTTTATCTTCCTCGTGGTACAAGGCTTGCACAAAGGCGAAGGGGTAGGGACTGTCTGGTCGCTGCAGCCTTTCATCAGCCAGAATGCGCACCTGATTCCGATAATCACCGGCGCGACAATCGTCTGCTTCTCGTTCCTTGGCTTTGATGCGGTGACCACGCTGTCGGAAGAGACCCCGGATGCGGCGAAGACCATCCCCAAAGCTATCTTCCTGACGGCGGTGTACGGCGGCATTATCTTTATCGTGGCCTCCTTCTTTATGCAGCTGTTCTTCCCGGACATCAGCCGCTTCAAGAACCCGGACGCCGCATTGCCGGAAATCGCGCTGTACGTGGGCGGGAAACTGTTCCAGTCGATTTTCCTGTGCACCACGTTTGTGAACACGCTGGCCTCAGGCCTGGCCTCACACGCCAGCGTCTCACGACTGCTGTATGTGATGGGACGCGATAACGTGTTCCCGGAGAAATACTTCGGCTATGTGCACCCGAAATGGCGCACCCCGGCACTGAACGTGCTGATGGTCGGCGTGGTGGCGCTTTCGGCGCTGTTCTTCGACCTGGTCACGGCAACCGCGTTGATCAACTTCGGTGCGCTGGTGGCCTTTACCTTCGTGAACCTGTCTGTGTTCAACCACTTCTGGCGTCGTGAAGGGCGGAACAAAACCTGGAAAGACAAGCTGCACTATTTGATCCTGCCATTAATGGGCGCAGCCACGGTCGCTGTGCTGTGGGTTAACCTCGAAATGACGTCGTTAACATTGGGCCTGGTGTGGGCTGCTGTAGGGATCTTGTATCTGACCTACCTGACTGGCCGCTTCCGTAAGCCGCCACCGCAGTTCGATGCCGCCAAAGCGGAACAGGCCTGGGAGTGATTTTTATCCGCTCTGGAGAAGAAATCAGCAAACGAACAAGATAGTGAAAAACAGGCTTTGACAAGCCGGGGGCGCATCGCTAATATGCGCCCCGTTCACACGATTCCTCTGTAGTTCAGTCGGTAGAACGGCGGACTGTTAATCCGTATGTCACTGGTTCGAGTCCAGTCAGAGGAGCCATATTTAGAAAAGCCTGCTTACGAGCAGGCTTTTTGCTTTTGTGGGTTTGTAAGGTGACACTTCTTTCTTTCACAGCGCTTCAGTGAGCGCGTTGGCGACAGATAATTTCAGTCAGCAGCTTGCGGCCTGCTCAGGGGCAACCCCTCCTTTTCTGCTCTTTTGTGTTTCCGCCGCAGTTGTTCCGCTTGTTCAATCTTCAACAGCGTTTTAGCCGCAGCAGCTCTCGCTTCTTCGACCATTTGCGGATCTTCCTGTGCCAGAATTTGCTCCAGTGTTCTTCCCATGATTTACCTCGTCTCAACATACTTGTTCAGATATTTCGTTAACTATGCTCCGCGAGTGGGAGCATCTTTTTGTAAAAACGTTTCTCGTGCCCGACTTTTCGCTCAGCACAGAGCATC
Source organism: Scandinavium sp. (assembly GCF_051650185.1). Taxonomy (GTDB): domain Bacteria; phylum Pseudomonadota; class Gammaproteobacteria; order Enterobacterales; family Enterobacteriaceae; genus Scandinavium. The sequence goes on along the minus strand of NZ_JBOFIN010000108.1, from coordinate 99,378 downwards.
AGCCCGCAACGGTCGGGGGTGAAAGCGTAAAAAGCTCTTAATGGATCGCCATGACTCTGAATACGCAACTCCTTCAGATTGTGAAAGCGCGAGCCTTGTACTGTATCGGCATAGGGCCGTGACAGATTTGGCCCTTTTACACTGAGTATCAGCATTGAGGTAGTGACATTGCGCTTTTCATTTTTCGGCAGAGGGATAAACCACTCGTCAAACGTATCCGTCGTTTTAATGACCCACACATGCTACTCCTTGAGGTGGTTGATTGAAATCTGTTCAGGACCAGCCAGTGGAGGAGTGTGGTGAAAATAGCGTTTTCAGAAAAGCGCCCGATTGGAGAACTGGAAGGAGGATTCAGATGAAAAGACAGGTCATACAGCGGATGTAGAAAATATGCGGTGCAGGCCGCAAAAAGCGGGCACTGAGCCCGCCTGTTATGACTAACTGCGCTGCACCCGAACAGGTGCCGTTGCGCTAAACAGCCATGGCCGCGCATCGCTATCAACCCGTGGCGATAAGGTTTCGCGTACCTGCTGGTGGTAGTCATCCAGCCACTGTTTTTCTTGCTCACTTAGCAGAGCGATTTCCACCTGGCTCAGATCGATGGGGATCAGCGTCAGTGAAGCGAACTTACAGAAGCCAGGCAGGGAATCGACGACTTCGACCTGGTTTTCGATACGGATCCCGTATTCCCCTTCCAGATAGTAACCCGGCTCGATGGTGATGATATTGCCTGCCGCCAACGGCCATGGATTCACCTTTTTCGCGATGCGGTGTGGTGCTTCGTGGATCAACAACTGATGACCCACGCCGTGTCCGGTGCCGTGATCAAAATCAACGCCGAGCTCCCACAGAGAGCGGCGGGCAAAGGCATCCAGTTGGTGTCCGAAGCTGCCCGACGGGAATTGCAGGGTTATCAGCGACAGAAAGCCTTTCAGCACTGCGGTGTAATGCAGTTTTCGCTGTTGATCCAATGGGCCAAACGCCAGCGTTCGTGTGGCGTCGGTGGTGCCGTTGCTGTACTGGCCGCCAGAATCATTCAGGTAGAAACTTTCCGCCGTGATGGCGGCGTTGGTTTCCTCGCTTGAGTGATAATGGCACATCGCGGCGTTGGCTGAAGCCGCAGAAATCGTCCCGAAACTCATCTCGATAAAGCTGTCTTGCTGTTCGCGGAATGCGAGCTGTTTAGCTTGTGCCTCCAGCTCAGTCAGTGGATCCCCTGCGGCAAGCCTGGCCGGAACCTCATGCGCCAGCCAGGCGAGGAAGTTCACCCATGCGGCACCGTCTTTCTGGTGGCTGTCGCGATAGCCTGCAAGTTCAGCATCATTCTTGGAGGCTTTAATTAAGGTGATGGGATCTGCGTTCCAGTAGACTTCGCCGCCGTGCTGCTCTGTGGCAAAACGCAGCACGACAGGGGCACTGTCTGCATCCAGCTGAATACGCTTGCCTGATGCAATTTGCTGGCAGCGTGGCACCAGTTGATCCATCGGCGACAGCGTTAAACCGGAAAGCAGCGCCTGCGGCAGATTCGCTGTTTTGGCGCTGTCGACAAACCATTCCACATCGCCTTTGCGGCTTAACAGGACGAACGAAAGCGGCACCGGGCTGGTGGCGATATCCGCACCGCGCACGTTGAGTAGCCACGCGATGTTATCCGGCTGGGTAATGGCAAGGTAATCGGCGCCGTGGGCATCAAGCACGGCTGCGATGCGCTGGCGTTTTGCTTCACTGCTTTCTCCTGCAATGCTCAGCGGCATTTCACGGATCGCGCCACAGGGCGCGGCAGGGCGATCGTGCCAGAGAGTATTGAAAAGATCTTCAGTGAGTGGCGTCAGCGTGCAATCGGTATTCTTCAATACTTCGTACTGGCTGTTGACCATCAGCATAGGATCGAAAGCGATGCGGCTGCCTGCCGGGAGATGGTTCTCCAGCGGATCGTTATGCAAGTGATGAATGTCCCAGGACTGAAGATCCACTTCATTACGAACCTGAACCTGATAGCGCCCATCAACAAAAATCAGGGCGCGATCCTGAAGGACCAGCGCGACCCCGGCGGAGCCAGAAAACCCGGAAACCCATTCGAGTTTATTATCGTGCGGGGCGGCATATTCGCTCTGCCAGGCATCGGCACGGGGCACAATCATGCCATCCAGGCAGTGTTCAGCCAGGTAGCGCCGAAGGGCAGAAAGTGGGGAGGTCGTTTGCATTGTACTTGTCCTGTTCATTAGCGGAACGGCGGTTCGTTAAAGGTGCGCAGTTTGCGTGAGTGCAGTTTATCGCCCTCAGCTCGCAGCAAGTCGATGGCGCGGATCCCAATCTGCAAATGCTCAGAAATGGCACCTTCATAGAAGCGGTTCGCCTGGCCCGGCAGCTTAATTTCGCCGTGAAGCGGCTTATCAGACACGCAAAGCAGCGTGCCGTAAGGCACGCGGAAGCGGTAACCCTGAGCGGCGATGGTGGCGCTTTCCATATCAATGGCGACCGCGCGGCTCAGGTTGAAACGCAGCGCAGAGGCGGAATAACGCAGCTCCCAGTTACGGTCATCGGTGGTGACGACAGTCCCGGTTCGCAGGCGATGTTTGACCTCTTCGCCAGGCATCCCGCTGACCTGCTTGGTGGCGTCATACAGCGCGCGCTGAACTTCGGCGATGCTTGGGATTGGGATATCCGGCGGCAGAACCGCATCCAGCACGTGGTCGTCGCGCAGATAAGCGTGCGCCAGCACGTAATCGCCAATGGTCTGGCTTTCGCGCAGCCCGCCGCAGTGACCAATCATCATCCACACATCCGGGCGTAACACGGCCAGATGATCGCAAATATTTTTAGCGTTAGCCGGGCCCACGCCGATGTTGATCAGCGTAATGCCCTGTCCGTCCTTGGTGATCAGGTGCCAGGCAGGCATCTGGTGTTTTTTCCAGGCCAGATCGGAAATGGCGGTTTCCGGTGCTTCAGTATCGGCGGTGATCCACACGCCACCTGCGCAAGACAGCGCGATATACGGGCTATCCGGATCAAGAATCTGGCTGCATCCCCAGCGCACAAACTCGTCCACATAGCGGGTGTAGTTGGTGAACAGCACAAACGGCTGGAAGTGTTCAACGGGCGTGCCGGTGTAGTGACGCAGGCGAGCGAGGGAGAAATCCACGCGGCGAGCATCAAAGTGCGACAGTGGGTAAAGCTCGGTAGGGTGGAACAAGCCATCGGCAGTTTCGTCACCAATCTGCGCTAAATCGGTGGTCGGGAAGTGGCGTGTTAGCCCCGCGCTCATGGAGCGATCCAGGGTTAACGTGGAGCCATCAATCACGTACGGATAGGGAATTTCATGCTCAGACAGTTCGACGGTGATGTTGGCACCGTAATCCTGATACAGCGACGTGAGCTGCTCAAGCAAATAGGGGCGGAAAAGCGTGGGTTGCGTAATGGTCGTTGTGTAGCAACCCGCATGCGTGAAGCGGCCCCAGGCTAGGGTCTTAAGGGCATTGTGCGCTTCACCGTCCCAGGAGACGGAAAGAGAAGGGTAAACGAACAATCCTTTTGCACGTTCTTCTGGACCTGGCAGGGTGTTGTCGTTGATGTAACGACCAATCGCTTCTCGCAAAGCCGCGACCGATTGATTATAGAGCGCGTCAAGTCGTTCCAGCGCCTGTTCCGGGGTGAGGCCGGTAGCCTTATTATTCATCATTCGCTCCATGTGTCTGCTCTCGGTTTTACCCGATAAAATGTCACAGGAATGTGACACAAAAGCCAGCGGAAAATGCCGAACAATGAAGGGAATGCGAAGGGAATGCAGAAAAGCAAAAAGCCCGCTCGAAAGCAGGCTTTTCTAAATTTGGCTCCTCTGACTGGACTCGAACCAGTGACATACGGATTAACAGTCCGCCGTTCTACCGACTGAACTACAGAGGAATCGTGTGAACGGGGCGAATAGTAGCGATGCCCGCGCAGCATGTCAAAGGCTCCGTGCGTTCAGTCGTGCTGATTGCTGACTATTTCAGCAAAAAGCGAGGAATGGCCGAAAAAATGCCGAATCATGCTTCACTGAGACACACATTTTGCGGATGCGAAGCGCTCAATCCAATACGCATCACATCCTGAGCGATCATCATCTCTTCATTGGTGTTGATGACGGCCACTTTTACCACTGAACTGTCAGAGTGAATAAACGTCGCATTCTCAGCGTTCTTCTGGTCATCCACCGTCAGACCCAAAAATCCCAAATTTTTGCAGATGGTTGCTCTGGCTCGAACAGCGTTTTCGCCGATGCCCCCGGTGAAAATGAGTGCATCAATGCCGCCCATTTGCAGGACGTAGCTCCCGATTGTTGCCCTGATTCTTTCTGCGAAAAGCGTGAGGGCGAGGGCAGCTTGTTGATGACCCGCATCCGCAGCCTGTTCCACATCCCGATAATCGTTGGACACACCGGATACGCCCAAAAGCCCGGACTCATTGTTGATCAACAGATTGAGCTGCTGCGGGGTTTTGTTCTCACGCTGCGCAACCCACGGCAGAATAGAAGGGTCGATATCGCCACTGCGGGTGCCCATCATCACGCCGGATTGCGGGGTAAAGCCCATCGACGTATTCACCGATTTCCCGCCCTGAATGGCGCAAATGCTGCACCCATTGCCAAGATGACAGCTGACCACGCGAAGCGCGCTCAACGGAATACCCGTTTTTTCGGCTAACGTCTGGCTGACAAATTTATGGCTCGTTCCGTGAAAACCATAGCGGCGCACGCCCAGCTCCTGGTAATACCGGAACGGCAGAGGGTAAAGAAAAGCGGAGGCTTCCAGCGTTTGATGGAAGGCTGTATCAAACACCGCCACGGCAGGTATGGTGGGTAAAAGCTGACGAAACACTTTAATACCCAATACGTTAACGGGATTGTGCAGCGGCGCCAGTTCCGCCAGTTGTTCTATTTTTGCCAGCGTATCGTCGGTGATGTTCACCGAGTCTTTAAAGAATTCCCCACCGTGCGCGACGCGATGCCCGACGCCATCAATATCCTGCAACGAGTTGATGATCCTCAGCGCGATCAGTTTATCCAGCAACAAAGTGACGGCATGATGATGATCGTTGACGGGCAGCGTTTCCTGCCATTTCTCCGCTATCACTTTTAGCGTAAAGCTCGCATCTGCTTTGCCGATTCGTTCAATGATCCCCTGACAGCGAACCTCGCCCTGTGGCAGGCTCAGCAGCTGAAACTTCAGGGATGAACTCCCGGCGTTGATCGCCATAATGTTATACGACATGAACATTCCTCTGATTCAAAAAGGCGCTGATTTCCTTCAGTCCTGCGTGGGTCGCGGCGCTGGTAATGAACACCGTTTGCGCGCCGGCCTGTTTCAGCCAGTCTTCTACCTTTGCTATTTGCTGTGGGGCGGCAATGTCTGCTTTAGTGACAATCCCGATAGCAGGACGGTTCATCGGTTCGATGAACCCCGGAGAAAACGGTGAACTCACCGCATCTGCATTCAACACCAACGCGATGACATCGGCCTCACAGGCGCTCGCCAACAGCGCACTGTACAGACGCCGGTTTTCCAGGTATTCGCCGGGGGTGTCGATGCTTTCCGGGCTCCAGGCAATCGCCTGGGTTTTTTGATAATGCAGTGCTTCCCCGCGAAAACACTGGGTGAGTGAGGTTTTGCCGCACTGGCTGGGGCCAATAAGCATGATGCGTTTCATTGCGCTACGTCCGGGTGAGAGAACAGGCGGTAAAATGCAGCACTTCGCCCAGCGTTCGGGTGACCTGAGTTAAGGCATATTCGATGGCGGAGACATCGCCCGTCAGCACCACTGAACCGGTAAACCGGTCGAGAAAGCCGATGTCCACTGCGCCTGATTTTGTCGCAATATCGCAGGCGATAATTGAGGCTTCGCTGGGCGTAATGGTCAGAATGCCAATCGCTGACACGGTATCTTTCAGCCCCAGTTTTTTAAATAAATCTTTTCCTGGATTGGCAATCAAATGGGCCAGCGTGACTTGTTTGCCCGGCACATATTCCTGAATCATGCGATCGGTTGTTGGTGAGTTTTTCATTATGCCTCCACTATCTGTCGCCACATGGCATCGTGAGGGCGAGGAAGCACCACGCGAGAAACCAGCAGCCCTTTTTCACCAGCAGCCTCAGCCGCAACCGTAACGGCATTGTTTACATCTGAAACTTCGCCCACCAACACCATGTAGCATTTGCCGCCAATGCCGTAGGCCATATGTACGCGAACAAGCGTGACGTTTGACGCTTTGACGGCACGGTCGGCGGCGCCAAGGCAGGCCGCGATACTCCACGTTTCAACTACCCCAACCGCCTGTTTACTTTCTACAGCGTTCAGGCCGCTAATCGCAGGCAGAATACTGTGATGAAGGTTTGGCAGCACCAGGCTGTCAACGAGCATTTCGCCAGCAAGTGCTTCGCCTGCAGCAACAGCCTGTTGCACTGCACCGACATCACCGCCCAACATAAGCAGATACTTTCCGGGGCAGGTGGTTTTGCTGGCGAGCAGCGTTACGTTGGCGCTTTTCAGCATGATGTCACCTGCTTCCATTCCCTTCGCAATACTGGTGAGCTCTAAAATTCCAATAGCCTGAGACATGGTTATCCTCTTATCACCGTAATGGCTTGTTCCGTTATGTCGCTGACGATGCCGTCGATGCTGGCGTGGATCGCAGCACCTAACGCTTCTTCAGGGACATCCGCGACGCATTGCCCGCGCGTAACTCGTTCCCCTATTTTCACGCAAGGCGTAGCACTCGCTCCGATGTGTTGGCGTAGCAGTAAAGTGACTTGTTGTGGCTGATAGTCTGTTTCGGTGAACGGCGCATCGTGATACCAGTCATTCAGGCCAAGCCGGGCAATGAGCCGTTTAATCGGGACCAGACGGTGCTTAGCCATCTCATCGGCGGCAAGCAGGGGCCCTTCATAGCGCTGGTTCTGCGCCCGAAGTTCACGTTTGAGCATTCTGTTAATTCGCATCGGCGAAATGCCGACTGGACACGCCACGCTTTCACACACATTGCACTCTGAGCAGGTGAGGGCACTCAGCAGGATCTGCGGTGTGGCGGTTTGCTGATAGTTCACCGCGCGCACCAGAAGATGAGGTGAGAGCGGATGACCCATCACATGCCTCGGACAGAGATCGGTGCATAAGCGGCACTGTTCACACACCGTTTTCGCCAGTGCCAGCACCGTTTTGTCATCCTGTAAGCGTCGCTGAATGAGCGAGTGTGTTTTGGGAAGCACCAGCAATCCGCCAGTTGTTTTGGTGACAGGCGAATCAAGGGAAGAAATCAGGCTGCCCATCATGGGGCCGCCGTTAATAAAGCCCGGATCGGGGACGGATGCACCCCCCGCCAGAGCCAGAACGTCACGCAGAGAAGTACCAATGGGCACCGTGACAGTCAGGGGAGTCGTCACTGCGCCATTAACGGTCAGGGTTCTGCGCGTCACCGGGTAGTGTTGTTCGACGGCTCTGGCGATGTTCAGCACAGTCTGCACGTTATTGACGACAACCCCCACGCTGACAGGCAGCGCGGCAGGGGGCACACGTCGACCGGTGGCCATCCAAATGGTTAACACTTCGTCGCCTGCCGGATAGACGTCCGGCAGAATGTGCAGGCGAATACCTTCAGCCAGCAGCGGTGTTAAGGCGTTTATCGCCTCGTGATATTTCTCTTTTAACGCAATGATGCCTGTACTTGCGCCAGTGGTGGTCATGGCATAGCGCAGGCCGCGAATCAGCCGTGCAGCTTGCCTGGCCATCAGTTGTTGATCCACCTTCAACAGTGGTTCACATTCGGCGGCATTCACTAAAAAGGTATCGACCTGAGCCTGAAGTTTCACGTGGGTTGGAAAGCCTGCTCCTCCAGCGCCAACCACGCCAGCAGCTTTGACATGATGGCGAATGGTTTGCGCATCAACATCCAGAAGCGTTGTCATAGCAATTCCTCCAGAAGCTCCCTGATAGCGCTGGCACCTGCGTTGCGCGGATTGGTCGCTAGCGTGACATCAACAAGTGCGGCCTGAACCATCACTGGAATGCGGTTTGCATAGCCGGTTTTGTGCTCACCCAGAGCGTCAGCAAAGCGGGGTATCTCACATTGTTTTAGCAACTGGGCGATATGTTGAAGCAGGGCATTCAGGCTGGCGGTGTCGTTGGCTGTTTCATGGCAGAGGCGGCAGGCTTTTGCCAGCCGCGCATAGCGTTTCATGGCACGTGAGTCTGTAGCATTAAAGCGAATAACAGCAGTGAGTAACAGGGCATTTGCCAGCCCATGTGGCAAATGAAATTGCCCGCCCAGTTGATGGGCGATGGCATGGTTCAGCCCAAGCCCGGCCTGGCTGAACGCCATGCCAGCAAGCGTAGAGGCATTGTGCATTTTACCGCGAGTGGCCAGGCAATCACCTTTTCTGACTGCAACAGGGAGGTAGCGAAAAACCAGCTGCGCGGCTTTTTCTGCCAGCGCATCGGTGAAGTCACTGGCTTTAGGGGAAACATAAGCCTCAATAGCGTGAGTCAACACATCCAGGCCGGTATTGGCCGTGATGTGAGCTGGCACACTGACCACCAATGCGGGATCAAGGATGGCGATATCCGGGTATAACGCCTTGTCGAATAAGGGGTATTTAATCCCTTTGTCCGGGTCAGTGATAACACAAGCACAGGTCACTTCCGAGCCGGTGCCGCTGGTGGTGGGAATGGCCACACAGGTTTCAATCTCTGTTTCGGCCTGGCGGCTAAACCAGACAATGGCTTTTGCGGCATCAAGTGCTGAGCCGCCACCAAATCCAATCACCACCTGTGGTTTCAGTTGCTGCATCTGTGTGATGCCTTGAACCACCGTGCTGATAGTGGGGTCTGGTGTAATGTCACTAAAAACGCTGATCTGATTACTGGCAGGCAATATCTGCTTAAGCGCATCAAACATCGGCGAACGGGCAAGAAAACCATCACAGATTATCCAGATGTGTTTATTCTCAAACCGCCGTAAAACATTCAGGCTGCCCTGGCCGCTGTACAACGTGGTCCTAAGTGAAAAGGTATTCATCACAGCCTCGTTAGCGGATAGAAAAGCCGTTCGTCAGCACGCAGCGACGGGAGCGAGCAAACGTGCGCGCTGAGGTTGTCCCTTCACCTGTTGGGGTGGCGATGGTAAAGGTGGTGAAGCCTTCGCCCCCAACACCAATCCCGGCATAAGACGGTCCATTTTTAACAAAAATAGAGGTCTGCAGGGCGCGTGCAGCCTGGTTTAATCGCGAAACGTTTTGCGAATGCATGACGGCGGTGTGGTGCAATCCTTCTTCAACGATAAGTGCTAACTCAAGAGCGCTGGAAAAATCCTTCACTTTGACAATGGGTAGCATTGGCATCAGCTGTTCGCAGGTGACCCAAGGGTCGCGAGCATCGACAACGCCAATCAGCAGGCGGGGAGCCTTTGCCGGAACCGGTAATCCGGCGGCACTAAGCATCTCTGAAGGGCTTTTGCCGACCAGTTTCTTGTTCACCTGACCTTCCGGCAGGCAGACTGCGCGTAACTTGTCGGTGTCTTGCGCACTGAGTAACAGAGCCCTGAAGGCTTGCAGTTGTTGAATCAAACGATCGGCAACGGATTCGACGACAATCAGGCTTTTCTCTGCAATGCAGGGCAGGTTGTAGTCAAAGGAAGCGCCATTGATGATGTCTTCGGCCGCTTTGACCAGATCGGCGGTTTCATCCACGATACACGGAGGATTTCCGGCTCCGGCACCAATCACTTTCTTGCCACTTTTCATTCCCATCGCCACGATCCCCGGCCCGCCGGTAATGGCAAGAATGGCAATTTTTTCATGTGCCATCATCTGCTGAGTGGCTTCAAATGTGGGTTCGGCGACGGTGACGACCAGATTGCGAATGCCGCAACAGCGAAAGGCAATCTCTTCAATCATGGCAATCAGCCTGAGGGAAATATTTTTTGCCGCCGGATGCGGGCTGAAGTAAACACTGTTGCCTGCGGCCAGCATGCTGATGCTGTTATTGATGATGGTTTCTGTCGGGTTGGTGCTGGGCGCGACGGAACCAATCACGCCAAACGGGGAGTATTCAAACAGCACCATCCCGCCATCGCCGGTAAGTGCGGTCGTGGTGAGGTCTTCCACGCCGGGCGTGTTATCCAGCGCGGCTTTGTTCTTGAGAAATTTATCTTCTTTGTTGCCCATGCCGGTTTCGCGCATGCTCTCTTCGGCAAGCTCTGGCAGATGCGGGGTCAGCTCTTGTCGCAGCGTGTTAATGATAGCGCTGCGTGTTTTTAATGGACATTGCTGATAACGCAAAAAGGCTTGATGCGCGGCGCTAATCGCCTCATCCACAGAGGTAAAAATCCCTTGTGCTGTCTCAGGTCGCGTTTCTGTCGCAGGCATTTTTTCGCGCAAAATGGTGCGAATCAAGGTTTCAAGCTCTTGTGTATTCATGATGGTATCCTTGTCTCTAATGCCAGTATCGCCGCCCGGGCAATGTCCATGTCCTGTTCCACGCTGCCTCCGCTGATCCCTAAACCGCCGATGAGAATGCTTTCTCGCCAGAGAGGGAATCCTCCCCCAAAGGTCACGACTTTTCCCTGCATTTGGCTTTCCAGCCCGTACAGTTCAGCACCGGGCTGGACTGCTGCAGAAAGCTCATGAGTCGCGGTTTTCATCGCGACCGCAGTCCATGCTTTTTTAGGTGCCAGTTCACTGCTGACCAGCAGGGCATCTGGCATTCGCCAGGTTACGGTTTGCGTGCCATACGCATCCACGATGCTGACGACAACAGGCACCCCCAGCGCTTCGGCATGCCTCACCGCTGCCTGAGTTAATTGATGAAGGTCTTTGAACGAGAGCGACATAGCGGATTTCCTGCTCGTGGCGGTAGGGCTGGCTGAGAGATAGCGGCGAGTCACTTCCTGAATAAGGGCTTGCTGATGAGCGTCATGATCTTCCGCGCGAGCCAGGGCGTATAAGCAATCTGAGAGGCGATTGAGGTAGCGCAGCAGTTCGCTTCTGACGATTGCTGTGGCGGATAACTCCACCAGACGCCTTTCTGCCCGACGAGCAAGCGTTCTGGCAAAATGCAGACGACTTGCCGCCTCGCAGCGTCCTGGCAAAATAAATTGCTTAAGCGGGGTAACACGACCCATTGCTGTATCAATGGCGGCTTCGAGTGCAGAAATGTCTTCAATGCTGATGTCATGGCGCTTTGCACTGGCTGCGCCCCCCTCGCTGGCAAGTTCGGCACTCAGCCAGAAAAGGTGATGCTGAACAGATTCAAGCAGCTCACGGTGTTCCGCACAGGTGCTGGCGCAAATACAAAGGCTAACCGCTGAATTCAGCTCATCCAGCGTGCCGTAAGTCTCTACTCGCGGATGTGTTTTGCTGACCCGTTCCCCGGTGAATAATGTAGTGGTGCCTGAGTCGCCAGTGCGGGTATAAATCGCCATACGCTCTCCTTAATGGGAAAGGGTGTCGACAATGCCAACGATGGCAAGATCGATAGCTTCATTGGGGCCGGAAAATACATGCCGTGCGCTGGAGCCGCTGGATAACAACACCAGTTCTCCGATGCCTGCTCCGACGGAATCCACAGCCACTTCGTCACCCTGGGTTGGTGGGTTCGGAAGATCGCCGCTGGCGCTCACACGCCGAACCAGCAGCAGTTTTTTGCCAACCAGCGAAGACGATTTTTGTGTCGACACCACAGAGCCAGTCACTCGAGCCAGTTGCATGGTTCACTCCTGCTTAATGAGGTGAATGTTGCGTGCCCGCGCAGCGTCAAGCGCGAGGGCGGTAATGACACACTGACGACGCAGCACCAGCCAATTTTCGTTAAGGCAAGCCAGGTCGGCATAACTTAAAAGCTTTGTTGGATGCAGAACGATGGTGCGTTCATGTTCGTCACACCACTTCAGAGGCAAACCCGACAGTTTGTGTACTGGTATCGCTGGCAATAAGTGCACGGGAATCGTTATTCGCACCCGCAGGCCCAGGCTGAGAACCTCAAAGAGTTTTTTCACTGTGCGATCCTCCTCCTGATGTTCTGCGAGTTGCCTAAGCTGCGGAAGGCTGATCTGAATCAGATTCAGCGCTTCGTGTTGGCTGCTTAATGCCCGGCTGTCGATGTCCTGAAATTGCGCGGCGCTTAAGGTTTTGGCTTGCCCGGCTCGTCGTTGCAGACGCGCGACGACTTCATCAATAACGTGCTGTATCAACACGTTGTTCATGAGCGGCTCACCAACGTTGCAAAAGCGTGCGGGTTATCTGCACCCGCCGCGTTGGCTTCATCGGTATCAATGTGCATTTCAAGGCGCATGTCCGGCGAAACCCGAATATCGACGTTGTCGAAAACCAGTTGGCGATCATCACCTTTGATGGCAACTGCCACGGTGTCGCCGTGTGACACGCGTAAAATCAGAGCGTCCAGAGGCGACATATGGATATGCCGACGGGCGACAATGACACCTGAAGCCAGTTCCAGCTCAGCAAAAGGGCTAACCAGACGGAGGCCTGGAGTGCCTTTCAGATCGCCAGAACGGCGTAAAGGAGCCGCTACCCCCAATGCTCTCGCATCGCTTCGGGATATTTCGACCTGACTTGCGCCGCGTAATGGCCCCAGTAACCGGACATTGGCTATCTGACCTTTAGGCCCGACCAGAGTGACTGTTTGATCAGCCGCGTAATGTCCTGGCTGGTGCAAAGCCTTTTTCTTGCCAATAGGTCGCCCTGGAAAAAGGTGAGCATAATCTTCAGCGCACAGATGGAGGTGGCGGCTGGAAATACCCAGCGGAATGGGTCGCTCCCGCATTTCATCCAGCACATTGCAGACAAGAGCGTGTAGAGAGTCTTTATCCATGGCGTATTCCCTCACTTACCCGCATGCAGGCAAAGGGTTCGGGGTTCCCCTTTCTGGCGCTGGCAAGCAGGGTCCTGGCAAAGATTACAGAGGGCGGGATCGAGAGCCGCCCTCTGAACTGATTCCTGTATTGCTGCGTCCTCAGGAGATTTTTCTTCATTCACCCCGGCAGATTCTGGAAAAATGCTAACCACCTTAGGGGGTTGCAAAATACCGGTAGCTGGGCGAGCAATGACTTTGTGCGCGACCAAACCTTGTTGCTGTTCCGCGAGGCTGGCACCGGTGATAACGGCAGCCTGCACCGAGGCAACATCTCCGGCGATTTTGATCAGCGTCCAGCCTGAGCCATTGGTTCTTTCGAATCCTGATATCGTAATAGCAGCGGCTTTCGCCATGAGATCAGCGCAGGTGATTGCCAGTGCCAGCCCACTTACTTCCAGTAACCCCAGTGATTGCTTCACGCTGTGCTCCTTGCCCGTAAGCGTCAGGCTGACTTAGGTAAAATGGCCTCAACGTCACTGTGTGGACGTGGAATAACATGGCAGGATTTCACTTCACCGACTGCGCTGGCTGCTGCACTGCCTGCATCGACAGCCGCTTTCACTGCGCCCACGTCGCCACGAACCATGACGGTGACCAGACCAGAGCCAATTTTTTCGTAGCCAACCAACTGCACATTGGCCGATTTCACCATGGCATCAGCGGCTTCAATGGCAGCGACCAGGCCCTTTGTTTCAACCATTCCCAGTGCATTATTCATATTGCAATTCTCCTGTGGATAACGAATGAGCTTCCCTGAAGGGAAGGCCCTTAACTAACCGCGCCGCGTTGTTTCCAGTGTGTCGGTGGGCGAGGTGACTTTGGTTCTGTGCCAGCGTATAGAGCGGGGCTGACACAGGTAGATTTTTGTAGTGCACAACAAGCGTGCTTTCGTCGCAGGCAATACCGACCAGCAAGGGCGAGTGTTGAGCGGCCTGCCATGCGCATTGAAAGAGGTCATCCATGGGCTGTTCGCGAAGGGTAAAGGGGATGCCTTCTTCTTCAATGCCAAACAGGACTTCTTGCCAAAGGGCGAGAGAGTTGTTCAGCACGGTTATCACAATGGCCGGAAGCTGTTTGCTGTTAGCCATGCGCCGCCTCCTTTTGCCATGACAGAATCAGGCCTGTAGCAACGGCATTTCGAGGACCTTCTGTACCGCGAATATTGCCGCGACCTGCAACCAACCGGTAATGAGCAAGGGCGTCGGTGACCAGCTGCGGTACTTCAAAATCGAGGGCGGAACCGCCGACGAGCACCACAAAAGGAATGTCCCGGATATTGCCCGTTGGGCTGACCTGGCGGAGTGCTCGCAGCGCGTTGGTCACAAACACTCGCTCCTTCGCACGGCGACGAACGGCGCGAACTTTCTCCAGTGGCAGGTCACCGGGGAGGGGGAGCAAACCGTCGGCCTTCACAACACAAACACGAGCAAAGACGCCTGGAGGAAGCGGGGCTGGGAAGAACTGAACGCTGCCGTCTTCATGACGCAGATGGAACAGGCTTTCCACTTTGGCTAACGGATGCTTTTTGATTTCTTCCGCGAGGTAGCGGTCTTCGAGACCCAGTTCACGGGCGATGATCATCGTAACCATATCGCCAGCACCGGCAAGATGAGTGGCAATGATGTCGCCCTGAGGATTGATAATGGAGGCATCGGTCGATCCCGCACCGAGATCGAGGATGGCCAGGGGGCGAGTTGTGCCTGGGGTCGTCAATGCGCCAAGAATTGCGGCTTCAGCTTCCGCGCCACCGACCTGCACATCAATAGTGAGTTTTTGTTTGATCTCATTAGCGATCATCGCCATTTGCAGACGGTCAGACTTCACCATTGAGGCAATACCAACGGCTTGTTCCAGCGAGAATTCACCTGCGACACCGCCAGTGACGCTCACTGGCACGGAAGTATCAACGGCCAGCAAATCCTGGATATAAATCTCACTGCTGGGCTTGTTGGTCAGTTCGGCCATCTTTTGCCGGACGTTTTCCAGCATGCCACCAATATTGGTGCCTGCTTCGCCGGTCACGTTATCGAGAGTTCGACACTCGCCGACGACTTTCATGATGGCATCTGCACCCGTCGCAACATCAACTCGTAATGTTCTGCCTTGTGAGAACAACTCAATATTTCCGGCAGGAATGGCTCTGGCTTTGACGTCTCCGGCTGGTGTTTTTACCACTACGGCAGAGCGGTTGCCTATCAGCGCTCTGGCAATGGGCACAATGTTTTTGGTTTCTTCGGCATTGAGTTTGAAAACCGTGGCGATACCGTAAGGGTTCGAGAGGGTTTCAATCACTTTGCCCGGAACGGCGACTTCGATGGCGGCAAGCATCCCCAAAGGGATTCTGTCGATATAACGCACTTCATCGACTACCGGCAAAGGATGATCCAGTCGGTTACTGACCAGTACGCCATCATCTTGCTGAAGGATAACGCCGGTCAGCCGATAGCCGACGCGTACAGCGGCGTTAATCATGTTCGCCACATCGGCAAAATCAAATGCTGAGGACACCACCAGAATGTACGGTGACTCTGTTGTACGGGTTAATAACTCTTCCGGCGTGATGGTGATGCCCGTGCCTAAGCCGACACCCCCGGGTGTTTTCGGGTTGTGACCAATCATGGTCGATTCGGTGATAATGGTTTCGGTGATGGTTTCCATTGCGACATCGCCAATCACCGGCGTGGCTTCGTTAATGCGAATGAGCGAAATATCGCTGACAGCGATACCGGCATGGTTAGCCGCAAGTGAGAGTGCCTCCTGGATGCCGAACACATTACGCAATGTGCCTTTGACCCCGGTGGTTTCCGTGAGCGCACTGCCTACAATGCTCAATGCGCCATGCTCATCAACCCTTGCCAAAGCAACTTCGGTAGAGGAGTTACCAATATCAATGCCAGCGATATAGTGCATATCCCGTCCCTGCGCTTAATCGTCGCCTTTGAGTTTTTTACGCGCCACATACAACTCCGCGGCTTCACGAACGAATCCGGCGCAAAGAGTGGCCTGATAACGTTGCTCAAGGTCGTCCGCTATTGCCTGCAGCTCTTCTTTGGTCGAACGGAACGGGCGCAATGCGTTGTAGATTTCCAGGATGCGATCGTCCGGCACGGCAGTCAGTTCGGCGGCGCGCTCAAAGTTAATGGCGAGGCGTTCACGCCCTGCATCACGGGCAATCGCCGCCTGAATACGCAACGTTTCGGGCGTGATTCGCATATCCTGGGCGGTGACCTGATTGTTCAGTACATTTTCCAGGGTGAAGTCATCCAGGGTCTTATTGGTCGCGGTTTTGACCCACTCCGGATGCTTGTTCGCCAGCGGATAGTCGGAGACTTTTGCCGCGTGAGCGGAACCCCTCACAACAGGTGAGACCGGGGTTTCACTCTGCAGGCTGTTCATGCGACTTAGCACATCCCGAACCATCGATTCAATTGCTTCGGTTTTCATGGAATATCCTTGTTAGAGCGCCACGCGCAGTTCCTGTGGGTTTTTGCCAGTGACGACGTACTTCGTCTCTTTGATGTGCAAAATGGCTGATTTCGCCTGATATTTTGGGCGTGCCATTTGGTCATTCAGTGTGGGCACGGGCTGTGGCGATTCCCGCTTGGCATAACGCGCAGCGTTTTTCCCAATCTGACGGTAGGTTTCCAGCGTCAGCAGCGGAGCCTGAGGAAACAGCTCCAGGTTCGAAAGTGGCGGTAATCCTTGCTGATGGATAACCGTGGTACCTTTCGACTGAATACCGATGGCGATCCCAGACCCGCTCAGGCGATTGCCTTCCACAGCGACGAAGGCCACATCCGAAGATTTAAAGCAGCGAATGACTCGTGCTTTGATGCCTTCTTCTTCAATCCCCGCAATCACTTCACGCAAAATGCTTTTATGAGGAACGCCAATAATGTTGGTGGTTTGCGACAAACCAAACGCAGGGCCAACAGCAATAACGACCTCGTCCTGCTGAGTGCCCTGACGGGCCTCGCCAATTTCGCTTAGAAAACTTTGACCCTGCGCTGGAGTAGCCTGAGGCGTCGACACTTGGTCAGAGATAAAAGAGACGGGTTTGTCGCTCCCCTGCATCTCTTTCAGCACATCCTCGATTATCTGACGGAGCAGTTTTTCATTGATTTCCATTGTTCACCCCTTAACCCAACTGATTGGGGTCGAGTGCGCCAGGGATGTTTTTAATCTCTTCCCAGCGTTCGCCCTGCAGACGATAGCCCGTTGCCGGACCGGCATAATCATTGATGTCATTGACAGCCGAGAGTACTTGCCCCTGACCGACGATGATGGCGGAGGTGTGAAGGTAATCTCCGGTGAGCTTGGCTTTCTGGATGTCGAGCATGTCCTGTGCCACATCCATAAATCCGCCCTGAGCCAGCGCTTTTACCACTTCTAATCCGTGGCGGTTCTTGCTGATGATCTCCTGGGCAAATTTAATGTCTTCGACAATGTTGCGTTCTGGCATATCTTTCGAGCCGTGGGCATAGGTGGCGGCTTCAACTTCTTCGTCGGTAATCGGCGGCAGGCCCATTCCGGCAAACACGGCCTGTAAGGCGCGAGCCGCTTTATTGCGAATGGCGATGACATCTTCTTCACGAACCGGACGCAAACCGCCGTCAACTTTCAGGTCGCGCTGAAGAACGTTGTAGTCGTCAAAGTCTTCCGCATCTTCATTGGAACCGGCAAACATGTTGTCGTAGTTCGGTACGGCGGAATATCCCGATGAAATAAAGTCAGTGCCGGGCAAGAACTGCATGAGCAAACGTGCGGTACGCCGCATATCGGAATGCGTAAAGGTTTGGTCATTACTGGAGGCACATTCCAAATCCAGTGAAGAGCAGATCAGGTTTTCGGCCAGAACGGCACGTATTCCGGAAGGCACCGCAGAAGGCACGCCGATACAGCTGACGGAACCATTCTGCAAACCTTGAACGCCGGCTGCTTTGGTGATGTAGATGCAGCGAGCTTCCAGATAAAGCATCGATTTCCCTTCCGCATAGCCCATCTGCACTTCTGAGCCTGAGCCAGAAGTAAAGCGCATTTTCAGACCGCGGGAAGCATAAGAAGAGGCGAGAAAGCCTTTCGACCATGGCGTATCATCACCGTCAGTGAAGACCGGTTCAGTGCCATAAACGGAAATCGTTTCGGCGTAGCAAGTGTGGCCCAACATGCCGAGCTTCAACTCTGTCGCTTCTTCAAGCGAACATTGGGTTAATACGCCAGGCCGCCCGACCTGGGAACCGACCAACAGAGCAATAGCATTGAAGGGGGCGTAACGGGCGACAGCGACCGTTGTCTCTTGCTCATCAAACCCACGCCACGCACCTTCTGCCGCATCGGCAGCGATTTGTACTGGATTATCTTTGACGTTAGTGACGTGGGCCTGTTGTGACGGTGTGCGGCGCGCGCGCATTTTCTGCATCGCCATCATCATTTCAACCACGTTCATTTGCGACATGACGTCGACAATTTTTGCTGGTGTCATCGCGGTGGTAAGCGGGACGATGTCGCTGCGTTTTACGTTCGGATCGCACAGCATATTGGCCAGTTTGATGGAGTCCATCGCCATCACTTCTTCCGCACGCGCCAGGTTGATGCCGTAACGAGCGATAAAATGGTCAATCAGGTCAAATTCACTGGCGGGTTTGCTGTCCAGTTCAGTAACAACGCCATTGATGATTTTGATGGAAGGCTTTGGATCATTGGGGCTCTCCATGGCGATAAAGCCTTCTTCGATCCATTCGTTAACGAAACCATCCTGGTTCACGGGACGCTTCGCCAGTGCTTCAAATCTTTTCGATTTCATGCGTCAGCCTCACGCTGTCAGATGTAGGAGGGGCGATCGTTTTGCGGTTCGCTGCCCAGCGTTGCCAGCACCGTTTTGCCGATTTCTCGGGCTGAAATGACGGCCTGGCGCACGGCACCGGAATCCCCGGAAATCACCAAAATGGCTTCGTTGCTGAAGCTGGTTCCGTGAGCTGGTGAGCTGTAGGCGACAACATCTACGTTGGCTGCTTTTAGCGCGGTGTCTGCCATCAGCACGCCCACAGCAGCAGGCGCTCCCACGATGACCCCGCAGGCTCGCCCGAGCTGGGCACCAAAGGCTTTTTCCAGCGCGTGGCTGGCTCGTGCGGTGTATTGCAGCTCGATATGCCCGGCTTCGTTGCCATAGACATCGCCAAACGTGCGATCAAGCTCCTTCAGCGCCACTTCGATGCCACGTTTCACATCAGATACGTCGTTGCCGCCAAGAATGATCAGCGAGCCGTGGCCCGCGCCGCCTTTGGTGTCACGAGGCAATTCAATGCAGACAACTTCGGTGTTGGTGGCTTTTACCGCTTCATCGGCGGCCATAATGTGCGGCCCCGCCCCGGTGCGGGCGCCTAAAATGCCAATTGAGCGATAGTGCTTTTCTAACTTCATGGCTTCCAGAAGGGCGCTGTCCACATTAGCAATGACCAGACCGACGGTGTCACCGATCGCGGTACCGACAAATTCCGTTAAACTGCAATTTTTCTCTGCCATCACTGATTCTCGCGTCGTAGGAGAGCTATCGGGCGTTGCCACGCGGGCCATCACCTGAGCCATGATCTGTTCGACCAGTTCATTGCTGCTCATGGGTTATTCCTTTGGGTAAAATTTTCTCGACATCGCTGTGAGGGCGAGGAATGACGTGAACGGCTTTCACTTCCCCTACATTGCGGGCAGCCGCTGCGCCTGCATCGGTCGCGGCTTTCACTGCACCGACATCGCCGCGGACAATCACGGTGACCAGCCCGGAGCCAATTTTCTCGTAACCCACCAGCCCTACATTGGCAGACTTCACCATGGCATCAGCCGCTTCGATTGCCGCGGTTAGCCCTTTGGTTTCCACCATGCCCAGTGCTTCTTGTTGCATAAAAACCTCAACTGAGTTGCCTTGATGAGCACGACTATAAAAAGAAGAAAAGAAAAAGA
This sequence comes from Scandinavium sp., assembly GCF_051650185.1. Taxonomy (GTDB): domain Bacteria; phylum Pseudomonadota; class Gammaproteobacteria; order Enterobacterales; family Enterobacteriaceae; genus Scandinavium. The sequence goes on along the minus strand of NZ_JBOFIN010000108.1, from coordinate 79,524 downwards.
ATGGCTGACCTGAGGTTCAGGGTGAAAAAAAGAATAGTGGGGTTATGTGACTTAATTGGCGTATGAATTTTGAAGCCATTGTATTTGAATGGAAATAAATCCAGCTTGGGTGTGACTATTTTGTTTTGCTCACATCAGTTTTACATTATTTATAATGACAGAGTTGTGGTTATTTGTTAGGGGCCGAGTGGATTGTGACTAATGCCGGTATAATAAAAACTAAAATAAGCATAACTTTATTATTCAAACAGAATTATTTTCCTGGCTTCAGTAGCTGACAGCTATGCCATTAGCCATTTATTGAGAGCAATAATTTGCTATAGCTTCTGATTTATTTTCTTGAGCGACTCAAGAGGTTGCCAACAATTTCCATCGGTTTGTTTTTATAGTGAGAGTTTGTAATCAACATCGGGTGAATTGCGAACGGGCGCATCATCCCGGTGAACCTCCTGTCCGTTACCGCCAGTCAGGGAGTCGGTGGCTATAGGCACAATTTCTTATCAGAAGGTGTCACGATGAATGATTCATTAAAAGCACAATGCGTTGCCGAGTTTTTGGGGACTGGACTGTTTCTATTCCTGGGCATTGGCTGCCTTAGCGCAGCGAAACTGGCCGGTGCAGATTTTGGACTGTGGGAGATATGCATCGTTTGGGGGCTGGGGATTTCTCTGGCTGTGTATTTGACCGCCGGGATTTCCGGGGCGCATCTTAACCCTGCGGTGACGATTGCCTTATGGCTGTTCGCCTGCTTCCCGGGCCGAAAGGTGGTGCCATACGCGTTGTCGCAGTTCCTCGGTGCTTTTGGCGGGGCATTGTTAGCCTGGTTTCTTTATCAAACGTTGTTTACAGAATATGAGTCTGCGCATCAACTGTTACGTGGCAGCGTCGAGAGCCTGCAACTGGCCAGCATTTTCAGCACTTATCCCGCCGCAGCCATCAGTGTGTGGCAGGCCGCGTTGGTTGAAGTGGTTATCACCTCAATGCTGATGGGAATGATCATGGCGTTGACGGACGACGGCAATGGTGTGCCAAAAGGTGCGCTGGCCCCGTTGCTGATTGGGCTTTTAGTCGCGGTGCTTGGGGCTGCCACGGCACCGTTAACCGGTTTTGCTATGAACCCGGCGCGTGACTTTGGGCCGAAACTTTTCACCTGGTTTGCCGGATGGGGTGATATTGCGATGACGGGCGGACGGGATATGCCTTATTTTGTGGTGCCGATAGTAGCGCCTGTTATTGGTGCTTGTATTGGTGCAGCTATCTATCGCTTTTTCATTGGCAAGAATCTGCCTTGTAATGCCTGTGCTATTGAATAAAGTGCGAACTGGATCGCCGCAGATCACAGATTGATGAAACACAGAAAATCTTTTCGTGATCTGCTTTCACTAATGGCGGAAAAGTTTCCTGGCAACAGGGGACTTTTGATATTGTCCCTTAATTCTTTATTTACGCTGTGCCAGGTGTTGATCGGAAATACGCAGCATGGCTTAACCTTTCAACAATAAATTAACTGAGGAGGGAATTCATGATATCTGCAAGTACCCTTAACTCAGAACTTATTAATAAAATTGCCCAAGATTTTGCTAAAGCCACCGGTCTGGCGGTTGTGGTCGTCAACATTCATGGCGACGAAATTTCTGAGTTATTCAATTTCACGCCGTTTTGCCAACTGATGCGTCAGCATCCTCAGCACAGTTCTCGCTGCCGACTAAGCGATCGTTGTGGCGGGCTGGAGGCGTCGAAATCCGATGAGCCTTGTATCTATCGTTGTCATGCCGGGCTCACAGATTTTTCCATTCCTTTGGTGATCGCCGGGCATTTGGTGGGCTTTGTGCTCTGCGGTCAGGTAAGGCTGAGCCATGATGTCGAACTGGTTGATATTCTTCGGGTGGATGAATGCTGGCGTGCGGATCCCGATTTGCTCAATGAGTTTCTTAATGTCCCTGAGGTAGACTATGCCCGGGTGATCGCCTCGGCGGAACTGCTGAAGCTGATTGTCGAGAACTATCTCAAAAAGCAGCTCAGCTTTGTGATGATCAAGGATAATCCCACCCCCGTTGCGGTGAGCCGCAAGCCGCCTTTACCGCATGACAGCAAAATGAAAAAGGCCTTGCGCTACATTGAGGCACACCTCTCAGAAGATCTCCGGCTCGAAGAGGTGGCCTCACACGTCTATCTCAGCCCGTACTATTTCAGCAAATTATTCAAAAAATATCAGGGGATTGGCTTCAATGCCTGGGTGACTCAGCAACGTATGGTGAATGCCAAAGAGCTGCTTTGTCATAGTGACTGGAGTATCGCCAGCATTGCACGTAATTTGGGCTTTTCTCAACCCAGCTATTTTTGCAAAGTCTTTCGTCAAACCTACCAGGTGACGCCGCAGGTTTTTCGTCAGCAAAGGAAAGACACAGCCACGCCTGTACCTGCCTATGAAATCAGTTAGTGGGTACGTTGTGGGACAGTGTTAACGTAAATGCGGCGAAAGCCGCCCGATAAGCCAACAGGTTAGCCACGTTTGTGGCAGGGAAGGGGGTGAAAATCCCCCGCAGCCCCCGCTGCTGTGATGCCGACGAACCCGTAGAACCACTGATCGTAAGATTGGGAAGGGCGGGGGAGGATGACGCTCAGCCAGAAGACCTGCCTGCTGGCGATGACCAACAACTTCGGTGGGAAGTGGGTTGCTCAGAGACGCGTGGCGAGTCAATGTCGCTGCACGTCACTTAACATGACCCTTACCACCCTGAAGAGGAATCAGGGGATGGTAGCAAAACAGTATCTGAATGTTCATGTCGAACGTATTCTGAAAAGCGTGACAGCACAGCCGTCTGTGGCAAACCCTTTGCGGCCCACGCCATTACTCGTCTTAAAAGATGTTCACGAGCTGTCGCCTTCTGTAAAAGAAAACCCCTCTGGGGCGACAGTCCAGCCTGAGTCAATTGCGCTTTTTACTCTGGATCGAGACAAAGAGGCGATGGCTTCACGTCTGGCTGAAGCCCTGCCTTTGTCTTGCTTTAGCACTCATCAAGGTGTCGGTGACATTTTTGTTCCACCGGAAAAGTTGTTGAGCGCTTTTCAGGAGGCATTCACCCACTTCTCGGTGATCATCGTTCTTGATGCGTCGCTTGCGTTGTCTGAATCACTATCGGCTCTGGCTTGTGAAATACCGTCAATGCCCGTCTTGTTGCTTATCCACGCCAAGCCTCAGCCCGTAATTCACTCACTTTTTCCAGAGGGTAAACAGGCGAGTGCATTGATGCATTTTGTGTCTGGTTTTTTGAAATGCGAAGTGTCAACGAGCCAGTTCCGTCGCAGAAAATAAGCACTATGCGCACCGCATTGGTGCAGATCGTCCCCGTATGGGGCATAGCGCAATCTGTTGGCTGGCTACTGATACGGCGAATATTATCAGAATCTCTTATTTTGCGGTCGGTTAGGCACGCTTCGCGCGGGTGTTCAAAAACTGGCAAGCATATTGCAACTCCTCCGACAACTGAATCGCCGGCCTGGTACTGGCATCCCCAAACTGGAGGCAAAATGAACTTAAGACGACTGAAATACTTCGTGAAAATCGTCGATATCGGCAGCCTGACTCAGGCTGCTGAGGTGTTGCATATCGCTCAGCCCGCATTGAGCCAGCAGGTGGCTACGCTCGAAGGTGAGATGGATCAGCAACTCCTGATTCGCACCAAGCGGGGAGTGACGCCAACAGAAGCCGGAAAAATTCTCTACACCCATGCGCGGACCATTTTGCGTCAGTGCGAACAGGCTCAGCTTGCGGTCAACAATATCGGTCAGACGCTCAGCGGCCAGGTGTCCATTGGCCTGGCACCTGGAACTGCGGCGTCCTCTGTGACCATGCCGCTGCTCCAGGCTGTGCGCAATGAACTGCCTGAAGTGATGGTCTATTTGCATGAGAACAGTGGGAATGTCCTGAACGATAAATTGCTGAATGGCCAACTGGATATGGCCGTGCTGTATGAACGTTCTCCGGTTGCCGGGCTGACCAGTCAACAACTACTGAAAGAGGATTTGTGGCTGGTGGGCACCCGTGACTGCCCGGGGCAGAGTGTTGATCTGCTGGCTATCGCTGAGATGAATTTGTTCCTGCCTCGTGACTACAGCGCCGTGCGGGCACGCGTGGATGAAGCGTTTTCCCTGCGCCGATTGACGGCAAAAATTATTGGGGAAATTGAATCTATTTCTACGCTGACGGCGGCCATTGCCAGCGGAATGGGCGTGACGGTACTGCCTGAATCGGCGGCCCGTACCCTCTGCGCTTCCGCAAATGGCTGGATGGCGCGAATCACCACGCCGTCGATGAGCTTGCCGTTATCGCTCAATATGTCCGCTCGTGGTTCGCTGTCGCCGCAGGCTCAGGCGGTAAAAGAGATCCTGATGTCACTGGTCAGCCGTCCGTCGCTGGAAAATCGCGAGCTGCAGCTGGTCAGTTGATATAGCGGAATGGAATAAGTTGCTGGTTTTTATTATTTGTTCGCCAGGGCCGCAGACTCTAACAATAGCGTTATGTCTGAAGGTCCCTGGAGGAAAGGGTGAATTTCCAGCAATTAAAAATCATTCGCGAGGCGGCACGGCAGGATTACAACCTGACCGAAGTCGCCAATATGCTTTATACCTCTCAATCTGGCGTTAGCCGCCATATTCGCGAGTTGGAGGAAGAACTCGGAATTGAGATTTTCATCCGCCGCGGCAAACGTCTGTTAGGCATGACGGAACCCGGTAAAGCGCTTCTTGTTATCGCTGAACGAATCCTGAATGAAGCGAGCAATGTGCGCCGCCTGGCGGATTTATTCACCAATGACGCCTCGGGCGTACTGACTATCGCCACCACTCACACTCAGGCGCGCTATAGCTTGCCGCCGGTGATCAAAGCCTTCCGTGAACTGTTCAAGGATGTTCGCCTGGAGCTTATCCAGGGTACGCCGCAGGAAATTGAGGCACTGCTGCATAACGGTGGAGCAGATATCGGTATTGCCAGTGAACGCCTGAGTAATGACAGCACGCTGGCAGCCTTCCCGTGGTTTCGTTGGCATCACAACCTGTTAGTCCCCGAAGGCCACCCTTTGACACAAACATCGCCGTTAACGCTGGAAGCCATCGCTCGCTGGCCGCTCATCACCTATCGACAGGGAATTACTGGCCGTTCTCGCATTGATGAAGCCTTCAATCGCAAGGGTTTAGTCCCGGATATTGTGCTGAGCGCGCAGGATTCTGATGTGATCAAAACCTACGTTGAGTTAGGGCTGGGTGTGGGGCTGGTGGCGGAGCAGTCGGGAGATAATCAGGAAACAGGGCGTTTCACCCGCCTCGATACGCATCATCTGTTCGATGCCAATACAGTCTGGCTGGGCCTGAAGCGAGGCCAGCTTCAGCGAAACTACGTGTGGCGTTTCCTTGAACTCTGCAACGCAGGGCTTTCCGTCGACGAGATCAAACGGCAGGTGATGGAGCCTGAAGAAGCGGCGATTGACTACCAAATCTAGAAAAGCAAAAAGCCTGCTCGAAAGCAGGCTTTTCTAAATTTGGCTCCTCTGACTGGACTCGAACCAGTGACATACGGATTAACAGTCCGCCGTTCTACCGACTGAACTACAGAGGAATCGTGTGAACGAGGCGCATATTAATGGGCCTCGTTTTTTGTGTCAACACTAAAATTAACTGCCTGATTCAATTGCATGAAATCTCGGCAATGCGTGCTTTTAGTGAACTACACGCAAGTTTGAGCTTTCATCTCCGCCATTTTCACGAATTCTCTGCAGCGGGTCCTGCTGATAAAAATGACAGAAACGCTGCCACAGCGCGGGGAAGCGGGGGGCGAAGAGTTCGGGTGCGCTAAAGAAGTATTCTGAAAGCACGGCGAAACATTCAGCAGGATCGGTCGCGGCGTAAGCATCGATGCTTGCGGCACTTTCGCCCACTAAATCGATTTCATCCTGAATGTTATCCATGGCGGCGTGGAGATCGTGTTCCCAACCCGCGACTTCACGTAGGTGGATGAGGGGTATGCCATTTGCGCGGTCACCGTTGCGGGTGTCCAGCTTATGCGCCACTTCATGAACGATCAGGTTGAAACCTGACGCGTCGAAGGAGTCCTGAATATCCAGCCAGTTCAGGACAATCGGCCCTTGCTGCCAGCTTTGTCCAGACTGGACAACCCGCTGGCTGTGGACTAGGCCGATGTCGTCTTCCCACTCATCGTCCACGACGAACGGCGCAGGGTAGATGAGGACTTCATGAAAGCCGTCGAGCCACTCGATGCCAAGTTCAAGCACGGGCAAACAAAAGAGCATGGCAATACGTGCAGAGCTGATGTGCGACATTTCCAGCCCTTGCAAAGGAACGAGGCGTTTTTGCTGCAAGAAGCGGTCTGCAAGTCGGATCAGCTTTTCCTGCTCGGCCTTTGTGAGCGTAGCCAGAATGGGAATGGCAAGTGCCTGTTCCCACGGAATATCCGCGTTTTGGGGGGCGTCATGTGCTTTCCAGGGCCATTTAATCATCGCTTTGCTCGCAAACTCGTCACTTGAACTCAATGAAAAGGTCAGGGGTATTAAAATGCCAAAGAGAGAGGCATGATGGCAACCACCTCAGCGGAGAGATGCCGGAGCGGCTGAACGGACCGGTCTCGAAAACCGGAGCAGGGGTCACTCTACCGAGGGTTCAACTCCCTCTCTGCGCCACTTCCTTCAGTCAGACGTCGGCATGATAGTCTGCCGTTTCGTTCAAGTCATTGATGTTTTTTACAACTTGAGAGAAGGGTCGCCCTTTCATTATTGATTTAAGTTGCTATTGGGAAATTATCCATCAGAGTTGCCCGTAAAAGCTCGGATGGCATTCCCAATCCATTTTGCAGGCACAAAAAAGCCCGCTCGAAGCGGGCTTGTCAGCAAAAATGAACTTAGAACTGGTAAACCATCCCTACGCCAACGATGTCATCAGTGCTGATGCCTGCCGCTGCATAGAATTTATCGTCGTTATCCAGCAGGTTGATCTTGTAATCAACATAGGTTGAGAAGTTTTTGTTGAAGTAGTAGTTAGCGCCAACAGAGACGTATTTCACGAGGTCTTTGTTGTTCCAGTCGCTGCGAAGGGCATTATCTTTCGCCAGATCCTTACCTTTAGACTGCAGGTAAGAGATCTCTGGACGCAGGCCGAAGTCGAACTGGTACTGTGCTGTCACTTCAACGTTCTGAGTTTTGTTGGCAATAGCACCTGATTTATCACCAAACGGAGTCATGTTGCGGGTTTCCGCGTACATGGTCGCGAGATAAACGTTGTTTGCGTCATACTTCAGACCCACAGTCCATACGTCGGCGTTTTCGCCGCCAGCGAGGCTGCCAGTCTGCTGTTCGTTTGTACGATCAGAAGAGGCGTATGCTGCGCCTGCGTTGAAGCCCATACCAAAGTCGTAGGTGGTCGACATACCGAAACCGTCGCCGTTGTCTTTACGGATGGAAGAGTCGCCGCGGTTGTTGGTGCCTTCCTGATCAAACAGACCGTTGGAGCCTTCGTTGGCACCCTGATACTGCAGTGCGAAGTTCCAGCCATCCACCAGGCCGAAGAAATCGCTGTTGCGGTAAGTCGCCATACCGTTACCGCGACCAACCATAAAGTTTTCGGTGTAGGTGTAGGAGTCGCCACCAAACACTGGCAGCATGTCGGTCCAGGCTTCGATGTCATAAACGACACCGTAGTTACGGCCATAATCAAATGAACCGTAATCGCCGAATTTCAGGCCGGCAAAGCCCAGACGCGTGGCTGACTGATTGCTGCTTCCTTCAGTATTGTTCGCCTGGATGTTGTATTCCCACTGACCGTAACCAATCAGTTCACTGTTAATCTGGGTTTCGCCTTTGAAGCCAAGACGCACGTAGGTTTCATCGCCATCGTCGCCAGTATTGTCAGAGAACTGGTGACGAGCATCGACCTTGCCATACAGGTCAAGTTTATTACCGTCTTTATTATAGATTTCTGCTGCATTTGTCGCGCCTGCCATCAATAAAGCAGGAACGATCATCGCCAGTACTTTTCTTTTCATTATACAATCCTTTGAATTATTAATTACATGAATAAATGCGGTTAATGCTAAATTGCAAACAAATACTATCGATTAAGTTCATTTTTATTTAAAATTAATATGTAAATAAATTATTTTAAATATTTCTATTTGTATCTAAGGTGCGTATATGTGTATTTTGTCAATGGTGATGTGATGCCCATTTATTGTGGTGATTTATATGATTTTTTTATTGTATTTTTAACGACATAATTTTGATTTATGAAATGTTTTTTACAGAGTGGTGTGGAGGGGGAAGTGGAGGAGATATGCTCTGTAAAAAGGCGGAAAAAAACCTGATTGCAATCAGCAATCAGGCGTGATTAGAAATTTATAACAAATGAGTGCAGTGTAAAAACAACAAAAGGCACGAAATGATTCCATGAATTAATACGAAAAAGAAGTCTGGAAAAATACATTTACAGGCGAATGTTGCCCGGTGAAGAAATTCTCAGAAAGTATTCAGGTTTTTAACTAAGAAATGCAGCTTGTCTGGGTATTTGCTTTTAATGAACGAAATTTGCCGAAGATCAAGGTAACTGCAACTGATGCGAGCGAGAAACGTCTGAGTCCTTTGCGGTGCGCCGGAAGACGTTATAATGTGATGAATGTCACATTTATGACCTGCGAAAGTGAAAAACGAAACATTTCTGTACGAACAGGAAGGAACTCTCTTTATGGAAGAAAGAGCCACCCGTGGTCCCGGCGGCACGCTGGCGCTGTGGGTTTTTTATGCTTACTGCGGCTATTTTATCTGGGCAATGCTGCGCTATGTTTGGGTCGTCATTCAGTTTGACCCGATTCCAGGGACAACGCTTGACGGCACGATGGGCTCAACATCCGGCAAGTTAATTGGGGCATTGTTAGGCTTTTTAGTGTTAGGCATAGTCGGTTCGATCCTCGGCGGCATTGCCTGGTACACTCGACCACGCGGGTCATCGTATTCAGAAAGCTGACATAAAAAGCTGCTATTCTCATTGCTCTTTCTGATAAGGATGAGCACTGAATGACTTTGCATCTCTGGCAGCAACGCTTTGAAACCTGGCTTCATGACCATCACGACAGCGACGACGCGGCCCACGACCTCTCTCATTTTCGGCGTGTCTGGGCCACCGCCCAGCAGCTGGCAGCGAGTGAAAAGGTTGATGAGCTTGTGGTTCTGTGTGCCTGTTATTTTCATGACATTGTCAGCCTGCCCAAAAATCACCCTGACCGTAGCCGCTCATCTCAACTTGCGGCACAAAAAACGCTGTCTGTATTGCGAGCAGATTTCCCCGATTTTCCTGAAGACTTGTACGCGTCAGTCGCACATGCAATTGAAGCGCACAGCCACAGCGCCAATATCACACCGCTGACGCTGGAGGCAAAGATTGTGCAGGATGCCGACAGACTCGAATCTCTGGGCGCAATAGGGCTTGCTCGAGTGTTTGCTGTTGCGGGGAAACTGAATTTCTCCTTATTTGATGCAAATGACCCGTTCGCCGACCATCGCGGGCTCAACGATCAGCGTTACGCGCTCGATCATTTCCAGAACAAGCTGCTGCGCTTACCGCAAACCATGCAAACCGAGCAGGGCAAAGCGCTCGCCGTTCACAATGCGCGTTATCTGGTGCAGTTTATGGCCAAAATGGGAGCGGAGCTGAAAGGGGATTATCTCCATTGCGATGAGGCCATTCTCGCGCGTTTTGAGCCGGAGTCCTGAGTTCAGTGCGCAAAATTTGTGATACTCTCACGGCAAATAGTCTGTCCGGTTACTGATATGCAGCACACACTTACACGCACTCACTCTTCTCCTTTCGCGGGAGCCTCCGGGCCAGACGCACAGGCATTACTGAACCAGCTGATGACCATTTATGACGTCAAAACGCTGGTCGCCACGCTGAATGCTGTGGGTGAACAGCACTGGAGCCCGGCAATCCTCAAGCGAGCCACCGAAAATGGCAAGATTAACCGCCGTCTGGGTGAGAATGAATACGCTCGATTAGCGGCGCTGTTGCCGCAGCCTTCCGGGCGTACAACGCAATTTCGCTTTATCGATCTGTTTGCCGGCATTGGTGGAATTCGCAACGGCTTTGAGGCCATTGGCGGGCAGTGCGTTTTCACCAGTGAGTGGAATAAGCATGCTGTTCGAACTTATAAAGCCAACTGGTATTGCGACCCGACAGAACATCAGTTCAATGAAGATATCCGCGATGTCACGCTAAGCCATAAGCCTGAAGTGAGCGACAGCGAAGCCGCGGAACACATTCGCAGCATCATTCCACAACACGACGTGCTGCTGGCGGGCTTTCCTTGTCAGCCGTTCTCACTGGCTGGCGTGTCGAAGAAGAATGCGTTGGGCCGGGCGCATGGTTTTGCCTGTGATACGCAAGGCACGCTCTTTTTTGACGTGGCGCGCATCATTGATGCCTGCCGTCCGGCGGTATTCGTGCTCGAAAACGTGAAAAATCTCAAGAGCCACGATGGCGGCAAAACCTTCCGCATCATCATGCAAACGCTGGATTCGCTCGGCTATGACGTGGCGGATTCTGCCGAAATGGGCGCTGATGATCCCAAAATCATCGACGGACAACACTTTTTGCCCCAGCACCGCGAACGCATCGTGATGGTGGGTTTCCGTCGTGATTTGAATTTGCAGCAGGGGTTCACGCTGCGTGATTTGCCCGCACTCTATCCGGAACGTCGCCCGACGTTTGGCGAGCTGCTGGAACCAACGGTTGATGCCAAATTTATTCTCACGCCGATTTTGTGGAAGTACCTTTATCGTTACGCCAAAAAGCATCAGGCGCGCGGCAACGGGTTTGGTTATGGCTTAGTCGATCCCACTCGTGCAGACAGTGTGGCCCGCACGCTTTCGGCCAGATACTACAAAGACGGCGCAGAAATCCTTATCGACCGCGGCTGGGATAAAGCGCTGGGCGAAAAGCATTTTGACGATCCACAAAACCAGCAGCGCTGTCCTCGCCGGTTAACGCCGCGTGAATGCGCGCGTCTGATGGGCTTTGAGTCGCCGCAGGGTTACCAGTTCCGTATTCCCGTCTCTGATACTCAGGCTTACCGCCAGTTTGGTAACTCGGTGGTCGTTCCTGCGTTTGCTGCCGTCGCTAAATTGCTGAAATCACGTATTTTGCAGGCGGTTGAAATGCGCCAGGAGCAAAAAGCGAATGGCGGACGTTCATAATCCCGCGACCCGCAGTAAAAACATGCGTGCCATTGGCACGCGTGATACCGCGATTGAAAAGCGTCTCTCGGCGCTGCTGACATCTTCTGGTTTTAACTTTACCGTTCAGGACCCCACTTTAGCCGGGCGTCCTGATTTCGTTCTGGCTGATTATCGCTGCATCATCTTTACCCACGGCTGTTTCTGGCATCATCACGACTGTTATCTCTTTAAAGTTCCGGCCACCCGAACGGCATTCTGGCTGGAAAAAATCGGTAAAAACGCACTCAGGGATGCTCGGGATATTGCTCAATTGGTCGAAGGGGGCTGGAGGGTGATGGTGGTGTGGGAATGTGCGCTGCGAGGGAAAAGAAAACTGACGGATGAAGTGTTGGTCGAAAGGCTGGAAGAGTGGATCTGCGCGGGATCGGGCAGCGCGCAGATCGACACTCAGGGCATATCACCTTTAAAGGTTACTTCTCCGCCTCGCACTCAGTGATTTTGCTGTGAGCCGGGAAAAGCGTTTTCCCAAGCGTGACCAGCACCACCGCGAAAATAATCACGCCCAACGCCAGCCATTCCACCGGTGACAGCGATTCACCACCAAAACTTGTGCCCAGTAACACCGCAACCACCGGGTTGACGTAGGCGTAGCTGGTTGCCACGGCTGGCGAGACATTACGAATCAGATACATATAAGCATTAATGGCAATCAGCGAACCGAAAACGGCCAGATAACCTACCGCCAAAAAGCCGGAAAGGGTGGGCATTTGCGTCAGATGCTCGCCCGTCAGCCACGAGGCGCACATCAGCACGACGCCCGCCGCCAGCATCTCCACTGCGCCGGCCATCATGCCTGTCGGCAATTCGATCCGGGAACCGTACACCGAACCAAAGGCCCAGCTCAATGAACCAATCAGAATAAGGATGGCTCCCCAGGGGTTACCGCTGAGGTTTCCGCCGCTGTTCAGTAGCACAATGCCCGCCAGGCCGATAGCCACGCCAACCCATTCGAGTTTACGCGTCGCAATGCCGAAAAAGCGGCTGAAGCAGAGCGCAAACAGAGGCACTGTCGCCACCACAACAGCCGCAATACCAGATGCCACATGCTGATGTTCTGCAATGGTGACAAAGCCGTTGCCCACGGCCAGCAGTAACACGCCAATCAGCGCAGCATTGAGCAGGGGGCGGCGAGCCGGGAGTTTATGCCCGGTCAGCAATAAATACGCCATCAGCAACACGCCAGCGGAGAGGAATCGCACACCCGCCATCATCATCGGTGGCCAGCTCTCCACGCCGATGCTGATAGCAAAATAGGTCGATCCCCAAATGATATAAAGCGCGAACAAAGCGCCGATAAGCGGTAACAACTGTCTGGCGTGCATACGTCCTCATGACGAGTTAAAAAGGGCGCTTATAGTTAACGGGAAAACTATCCGTCTGGCGAGTGCTTTAATTAGGGGGACGGCACGCTATTTTTATTGACACAAGCCGTGCCTGTGCGTGCCGCGAGTTTTCCTTCATACTGTATGTCTAAGAAATCAATAAAGAAGCAAGGAGTCACATTTGGCCGGGAGCAGTCTTTTAACCTTACTGGATGATATCGCCACATTGCTGGACGACATCTCGGTGATGGGCAAAGTCGCCGCAAAGAAAACCGCTGGCGTACTGGGCGACGATCTGTCGTTGAATGCGCAGCAGGTGTCGGGCGTTCGTGCCAATCGCGAATTACCGGTGGTCTGGAGCGTGGCAAAAGGGTCATTTCTCAACAAAGTGATCCTCGTGCCGCTGGCGTTGCTGATCAGCGCATTTTTGCCGTGGGCAATTACGCCACTGCTGATGATTGGCGGGGCATTTCTGTGTTTTGAAGGGTTTGAAAAAGTCCTACATTCACTGCACGCCAGAAAGCACAAGGAAGACCCGGCGGCTCGCCAACAGCGTCTGGAAGCGATTGCCAGCCAGGATCCGAAGACCTTCGAGCGAGATAAAGTCAAAGGCGCTATCCGAACCGATTTTATTCTCTCTGCCGAAATTGTGGCTATCACCCTCGGGATTGTCGCCGAAGCGCCCCTGCTGAACCAGGTGCTGGTGCTGTCCGGTATTGCGATTCTGGTGACCATCGGCGTTTACGGCCTGGTGGGCGTGATTGTGAAGCTGGATGACATGGGTTACTGGCTGGTGGAAAAAACCAGTGCGATCGCGCAGGCCGTTGGGAAAGCGCTGCTATTTGTTGCGCCGTGGCTGATGAAGGTGCTGACCATTGTCGGGACGCTGGCGATGTTCCTGGTGGGCGGCGGCATAGTCGTTCACGGCATCGCACCGTTGCACCATGCAGTGGAAAACTTTGTTACCGGTTATGGCGGTCTCGTTGCGTTGCTCGGGCCGACCTTATTTAATCTTATCTTTGGCTTACTCGTCGGGGTCATCGTATTCGGTGCCGTGAGCCTGATTTCGCGGCTTCGCTCTGCTGCGTAAATATTGTTAAGCCATTACGCAAAACCGCAAAACTTCGGCTATCGTGAAACAGTTTCACCCTGATACAGGAGGCAGTTATGGTCTTTTTGGTCAGTGATGAAGTTAAGCCGAAAAGTGGCGGGCCACGTATGGTGGTCACCGGGTATGCCAGCGGAATGGTTGAGTGTCGCTGGTACGATGGGTTCGGTGTGAAGCGGGAAGCGTTCCGCGAAGACGAACTTATGCCTGGTGACCGACGGGCGCAGCAAGAGGCATAACGACCACGCCCGGCATTCTGTGTCGGGCGTTTTTGCTGTTCTGTCATGGGTTTCAGGGAATGTTCAGGGAGTTTGTGTGCCCCACGTAACACGAGTGGAAAATCCTCGCTGGCTGAATCAGCTCAGCAGCCATACCCGCCCTGGGCGGGTGGTCAACATCTGTTTCTTTGTCGTCCTGTTGTTCTCTACGCTGCTCACCTGGCGTGAAGTGGTGGTGCTGGAAGAGGCGTATATCTCGAGCCAGCGCAACACCCTGGAGAACGTCGCCCATGAGCTTAACAATCAGTTTCAGCTTAACGTCGACAGACTGTTTTTTTACCGCACGGGGATGGAAGCTGCCCTCAGGACGCCGCTCGCTTTTGAGGTGATGCGCAACGCCAGCGAGGAGTTTGATCGCAAGCGCGGGCAACATCAGTGGTCTATTTCTCTGGATAACCGGCGCACGTTGCCAGTAAACGGTGTCTCCGATGAGTTTGTGAATGACTCAACGATCCTGTCCCGCGACAACCCTCTGCTCAGTAATGAATTGACCGCCACGCTTGAGGTCGGCTATTTGCTGCGCCTTTCCACTTCGCTTAAGCGTGTAACTCAGCAACTGCTGTATGTCTCCCGCGCCGGATTTTTTATCTCCAGTAACCCTGTGGCAAACAGCAACGATATTGTCGAACAGTATTATACCCTGGTGACCAGCCCGTGGTTTGCCAGCCAGTCGCAAAGGAGTAACCCGGCGCGTGGCATTCGCTGGCTAAGCTGGATGCTTGACACCGGCAATGGCGAACAACGCCGCGTCGCCGTAACGTTGCCGGTAGACAGTCAGAATATCTGGCATGGTGTGCTGGCCATTGAATTCTCGCTGGCACAAATCAAACAACTGCTGGCGAAGTCAACCGAAGGTGAAACGGAAGGGGAGTACCGTCTTTACGACCACCAAATGAATCTGATTGCGACATCAACCCCTGGCGGTGGCGCGTCCGCCTCGCTCAGCGAGCAGGAAAAAGCGCAATTGGCGCAGGCTTTTGAGCACGATACTCGCGGCGGTGTCCGCTTCTCGACAAGCTATATCAACTGGCAAAAGCTGCGAAATTATGACGGCGTGTTGTTGCGCATTCATCACATCGATGAAGGGGTTCGCGGCGAGTTTGGCTCGATTTCCATCGCGCTGGGCCTGTTATGGCTGCTGTTTACCTCCATGCTGCTGCTCTCCTGGATTGTCATCCGCCGGATGGTGACGAACATGAGCACCTTGCAGGATTCTCTGCAGTGGCAAGCCTGGCACGACGGGCTGACGCGTTTGTACAACCGCAGCACGCTGTTTGATCTTGCGGCGAAAGCAACCAGGCGATGCGAGCATCAGGGCTTGCCGATCTCCGTGGTTCAGCTCGATCTCGATTTCTTCAAAAGCATCAATGACCGCTTCGGTCATCAGGCCGGGGATAAAGTGCTGGCTCACGTGGCGGGGATGATCAGCGCTAAAGTGCGAGAGATTGACATTGCGGGGCGCGTAGGCGGGGAAGAGTTTTGTCTTGTGCTGCCGGGAGCCAGCCATAAGGATGCCTGTGCGCTGGCGGAACGCATCCGCACTCGTATTAACAGCCGTGAAATTCTTGTCGCGAAAGGGACGACGCTGCGCATTAGCGCCTCACTGGGCGTAAGCAGCAGTGATGATAAAGGGATGTACGATATCGAATATCTGCAATCGGTTGCCGATAAGCGTCTGTACTACGCGAAGCAGAATGGGCGCAATCAGGTCTGCTGCTGCGACAAAGACGAAAGCCAGTAATTGAGGCCTTCGCGCCAGCCTTCCGGGCCGCTGGAGCGGGTGTGATACACGCGTTCCGGCGAATCGTCTTTCAGGAAGATACCGTCGCGACTAAGACCTTTGACCACCACCGCATAATCCGTGCTGTCGAGCAGCGGCGCATCATTTGGGCCATCACCCAGGCCAACAGACACCCGGCGAAAGCCTTCTTTCTGCTGGTAACGGCTTAGCAGCCAACTGACCGCCTGCGCTTTGCCGCCGCGCTGATCAAGCACATGCCAGAAGCGTGCGCCGCGCACAAACTGCAAGCCCAGAGAAGCAAGCGTTTCATCAAAGGCCCGCATCCGTACATCGCTGTCCCGCCAGATTAACGTCTCAGAAGCTTCATGTAATCGCGCCAGCGCCGCATGTTTCAGGCTCATGCCCGTCCAGTCACTGATGG
This sequence comes from Scandinavium sp., assembly GCF_051650185.1. Classification (GTDB taxonomy): domain Bacteria; phylum Pseudomonadota; class Gammaproteobacteria; order Enterobacterales; family Enterobacteriaceae; genus Scandinavium. The sequence goes on along the minus strand of NZ_JBOFIN010000108.1, from coordinate 63,363 downwards.
TCTGCTCCGGGACATCGGAAAACGTGGTGAACTTAAAGCCGTCATTTTCCCGTAACTGAGTGAGGACATGCTGGATCTCTTCATGGGGCGATCCAATGATGCGCCTGGGTCCATCAGCATCCTGCCAGTCATCACCCATTTGAATGACAGCGCCGTTTTCGGCGATCAGGGGCAACGGACCAATACCGAGCTCTTTTTGCAGCAGCATCATCTCAGCCGCGGTTTTACTGCTGCAAAGAATGACGGGGATCTGCCGCTGTTTGAGCCGGGTAAGCCATTCGCTGGCAGGTTGCCACTGCTGGGTGTGGATATCCAGCAGCGTGCCCTCAAGGTCGGTAAAGATAATCCACCGTTGTGGCTGACTGGGCATTGCCTCTCCTTAAACTGAAATTCGTTCGGAAAAATCCTAAATGTATTCATGGTGTTTATGAATAATGCTTGTCTTACAAAAAAATTGAGGATAATGTTTTATCCGCATCAGATTTCCTGGTGTAACGAATTTTCAAGTGCTTCTTGCATCAGCAAGCTTCTACCCGACCCTTCCATGGTCGGGTTTTTTTTGCCTGCGTTCAGCGGTTCACTTCGGTAATGCTGAAGTCGTGAATATCGAGCTCAAACGCTTCGGCCAGTTCACGCCAGGTGTGGTACTCGCGTCCGTCAATGCTGACATGGTGAGGGTCGTCACCGGCACGGTGAACCTCGCTCTCACTGATTTCGTTGATGGCATCCAGCAGGGCATCGACATCCACATTCACCTCGCGTTTGGCCGTGTCACTGTACTCTTTGGCGGTTTTCATCACAGGGTCCTCTTGCTGTCATCCACCTTTGAGTATAGACCGTCGATAAAAACACCAATCGGCGCGCAGGACGCTGCCAGCAGGGCGGTTTTGTTCTACACTGGCTGAAGTAAAAGACAGGAGACAAGTTATGCAGGTGAACGATCGTGTGACGGTCAAAACGGACGGTGGGCCGCGTCGGCCAGGTGTCGTACTGGCTGTAGAACAGTTTAATGAAGGAATAATGTACCTGGTGTCGCTGGAAGATTACCCGATGGGCATCTGGTTCTTTAATGAAGTGGGGCACGCGGACGGCATTTTCGTTGAGAAAGCCGAGTAAGAATTTTTCACTGGCGGGTGTGCCGCCAGTGAGTCACGAACGATTAGCGCATATTGACGTAAATACCGCTGGTCACATTATCTGTCAATCGGACAACATGATAAATAACCTGTTTATTATGCGTTTTTATTTTCTTTTTAATATTACCTTTATGTGACGATACCGTTTTGGCCTTAATATTCATCTGGTCGGATATCTGAATCGTTCCTTGTCCCGACATCCACATTTTTAGCATACTTGATTCAGTCCTGCTTAATGATAATGTCGGAATGTTAATCTTGCTAACATTACGGCTTATCTTTTGCAGGTAATCAGCCAGAATATCGTCCAGTGATTCCGGTTTAATCGATTTGGAACTTATTAACAGATTATCTCTGACCAGCAAATACTCATCGAAATGGACGTTGGCAATCGCCATAAATACGATGAACAGTGTCCTGGGGTGTTGATTAATGATCTGCTTAATATGCTGACTGCTTTGTGTATCGTGGATAAAGCAGTCTTCATTAATGAACACGACAGACGGTTGCAGTGCTTCGCAGGCCGTTTCAAGCTCACTGATGGTCTCAATATCGCCAATATCGCGCTTCTTGATCCCTCGACTGGTCAGGTACCCGGTCAACCCTAGCCGGGTGTAACTGCATAGATCCATAATAATCGTTGACATGGCATACCCTCACTCAATGCGTAACGATAATTAACCCCATAGCCCGACTGCTTCTTAATTGTCAGAGAACGTTTAACCTGAACTTACAAAGAGCAAAGGAAAGACAATCGGGCGACCTCAACTATCCCGTAAAGTTACGTATAATTTGCCAGGAAACATCTTAAAGTAAAGTAAATGTTATGATGTGTGAGAGGAGTAAAAACAATTCACCCGCACCGGAGTTATGCTGGTAGATGTTTTTGAAGAACTATTTTAAGAATATCCTTAGGATCCCCCTTTTATTTCTAAGGAGAACTTATCCTGGGTAATTCACTGATAATATCCGCCAATAGATCGAATAATTCACTGAATAAGTGTTCGCAGAAGGGCGCAATTAATGGCATCAAGGCGGCCATTAAAATAATACCCACAGTCAGGGTAATGGGAAAACCAATCACAAAGATGGAAAGCTGCGGTGCCATTCTGTTGAGCATCCCCAGCGCAAGGTTAATGGTCAGCAGCAGGGTGATTATCGGCAGCGCCAGCATCAGGCCGTTAAGGAAGATAAGCCCACCGGCCCGGGCAAGCGCCATAAACGCATTGCTGTTAAGCGGATTGCCGCCAATCGGCAGGGTGTGAAACGTATCGACCAGCAGCGAAATGAGCCATAAGTGACCGTTAAAGACCAGAAAAAGCAGCATCGCCAGCATATCCATGATCCTCGCCAGCACCGGCATGCTCAGATGGCTGCTCGGGTCAACGAAGGTCGCGAAGGACAAGCCCATTTGCAGGCCAATCACTTCCCCGGCGAATCGTACGGCGGCAAAGGCAAACTGCATGGTAAAGCCCAGCGCAATGCCAATGAGGATTTGCTGCATCGCCAGCCACAGCGCGTTAGGTGAAAACAGCGTCACGTCAGTGGCGGGAAGCGATGGGGCGATGATAAAGGTAATGATGATGCCAAGGCCCAGCTTCACCCGCTTGGGCACGCTGGACTCGCTCAGGATCGGGGCGGTGGAGATCAACGCCAGCACGCGCAACAGCGGCCAAAAATAGAGGCTCAACCAGTGCAGCCATTGGTCGCTGGTGACGTGCAGCATGTGGCTTATCCGATGATGTACGGCAGGTTGTTGAACAGCGTGCGCACGTAATCCAGCAGCAGATTCAGCATCCACGGCCCGGCCACGATGATGGCGATAAACACGGCGATGATTTTCGGGATAAACGACAGGGTCATTTCGTTAATCTGCGTCGCAGCCTGCAAAATACTGATAAGCAAGCCGGTGATTAACGCCACCAGCAGCAGTGGGGCAGCCAGCGCCAGCGCGACTTTCATCGCCTCAGTGCCCAGCATCATTACCGATTCAGGGGTCATGGACGTTCCTTAACTGTAAAAACTTTGGGCGAGCGATCCCACCAGAAGCTGCCAGCCGTCGACCAGCACAAACAGCATCAGCTTGAAAGGCAGCGCAATGGTGGCCGGGGGTACCATCATCATCCCCAGCGCCATCAGCACGCTGGCGACCACCAAATCGATAATCAGGAACGGAATAAAGATGGTGAAGCCAATCTGGAAGGCCGTTTTGAGTTCGCTGGTGACATAAGCAGGCAGCAGAATGCGCATCGGGACGGCTTCCGGCCCCTGAATAGGCGCGGTGTTGGCCAGACGAGCAAACAGGGCTAAATCGGCCTCGCGGGTCTGGCGCAGCATAAATTCACGCAGCGGCTGTGAGCCTTTATCAATCGCCTGTTCAAGTGTGATTTTATCCTCACTGAACGGCTGATAAGCGTCGTTGTAAATCTTGTCGATAACCGGCGACATAATAAAAAAGGTCAGAAACAGCGCCAGCCCGAGCAGCACCTGATTCGGCGGCGCGGAAGCGGTGCCGAGTGCGCTGCGCAAAAGACCAAACACAATGATGATGCGCGTGAAGCTGGTCATCATCAGCAGAATGGCGGGCAGGAAGGTCAGGGAGGTGATAAACACCAGCGTCTGCACCGGCAGAGACCAGCTCTGGCCCCCGTTAGGCAGAGGCTGGCTGACAAGCCCTGGCAGTTGAGCAAACGCAGCAGGCGAGAGCAGCCACAGCGCCACAAGCGAGAGGGAAAGCACACGACGCATCAGGATCTCCCAGGGCGCTTGATAACAGATTTCATCAGTGAGGCAAAATCAGGCACTTCAGGCTTTGGCGCGTCAGGATCAACCTGCGCTGGAGGCAGTTTGTGCAGCAACGTCACCTGAGAGGCCGTCACGCCCAGCACCAGCCGGGCATCTTCAACGTCGACAATCACCACTCGCTCACGCTGGCCGAGCGAAGCGCTGGCGCTGACTTTCAGATCTTTACTGGCCGAGCTTCTCGCGCCGCTAACGCCAAAGCGCTTAGCCAGCCACGCCGCCGCCAGGATCAGCAGGATGATCCCCAGTAGCGCGCCGCTGACGTCTATCAGCGGAGAAGAAGGGTTCGCGGTCACGGCGGGTTGAGAAACGCTGGCCTGGGTTTTCATCTTAGCGGCTCAGGCGACGCATACGTTCAGACGGCGTGATGATGTCGGTGATGCGTACGCCGTACTTGTCGGCAACGACCACGACTTCACCCTGAGCAATCAGGTAGCCGTTGATCAGAATATCGAGCGGTTCGCCCGCCAGCCCGTCCAGCGACACCACGGAGCCTTGCGTCAGGCGCAGCAGCTCTTTGATGGTCATGCGGGTGCGGCCCAGTTCCACGGTCAGTTTGACCGGGATATCCATGATCAGGTCGATATCCTGCAGCGTGCCGCTAACATCGCCGCCGCCTAACTGCTGGAATACCGCATCCGCCGCGCTCTTGCCGCTTGCTGATTTCTGTTCGCCCAACGCTTCAGCCCACAGATCGTCCATTGCACCGCTGTTTTCATCGGACGGATTATTCATATCACTCATTTGGGCTGTTCCTCATTCAGCGAGTTCAAAATCGGGTTAATCAGGTGCTCAACGCGTAGTGCGTATTGACCGTTCACCGTGCCGTACTGGCTGGTCAATACCGGGACGCCGTCCACATGGGCAATAATGCGATCCGGTTTATCAATCGGCAGCACGTCACCGGGTTGTAGTTTTAATATTTGGGAAAGACGCAGGGAGATGTCGGCGAAATTCGCTACCAGCTCCAGTTCTGAGTGCTGAACCTGGCGTACCAGGTTTTCGCGCCAGTTCTGATCTTCACTGCGGGAGTTCTCCAGAGGTGGGTTCACCAACAACTCGCGCAGGGGTTCAATCATGCTGAACGGCAGACAGATGTTGAATTCACCTGTCAGGTTGCCAATCTCAACATGGAACGGGGTATTGACCACGATGTCGTTCGGTGAGGTGGTGATATTGGTAAATTTCACCTGCATCTCGGAACGGACATATTCCACTTCCAGCGGGTTAATCGCTTTCCACGCATCGCTGTAGCCTTCCAGCGCCAGCTTCAGCATGCGGTTAATCACGCGCTGTTCGGTATGGGTAAATTCGCGGCCTTCGACTTTGGTCGGGAAACGCCCATCGCCGCCAAACAGGTTATCAACCGCAATAAACACCAGGCTTGGCGAGAACACGAACAGCCCGGTCCCGCGCAGCGGTTTCAGGTGGATCAGGTTCAGGTTGGTCGGCACCGGCAGGTTGCGGGCAAATTCGTGGTAGGGCTGAATGCGGATCGCGCCCACGGTGATATCCGGGCTACGACGCAGCAGGTTGAACAGGCCCATACGGAACTGGCGAGCAAAACGCTCGTTGATGATTTCCAGCGCCTGCAGACGCTCGCGCACCACGCGACGCTGGGTATTAGGATCGTAGGGACGAATGTCACTGTCGCCAGTGGCACCGGGTTGCGGTTCGTCACTTTTCTCGCTGTCGCCGTTCAGCAGCGCATCAATTTCGGCCTGAGAAAGAATACTGTCGCCCATGGGATTACCGCAGAATGAAAGCTGTATACAGCACGTCAGTCACTTCCTGCTTCGGCTGGCCCGCCACCAACGGTGGAGCAAGTGTCTGTTTGATGGCATTCACCAGGTCTTGTTTCCCGGTGTCGGTCGCCAGTTTTGCCGCATCCTGGCGGGAGAACAGCAGCAGCAGGCGGCTGCGAACTTCCGGCAGATACTCATTCAGACGCGAGCGGGTCGCCTCATCCTTCAGACGCAGCGTTATCCCGATATAGAGCACGCGATCGGCATCGCCAAGGTTAACCGTGAACGTATCCAGCGCCCAGAACACCGGGGCTGGCGGTGGCGGAACCTCTTTTTTTGCATCCGCGGAGGGTTGCTGCTGCAGTCGCCAGTAACTATAGCCTGCGGTAGCGCAGGCTGCGAGCGTCACCAGCACCAGCAGCGGGATCCAGATTGAGCGTTTGCTTTTTTTCGCGATCGCGGTGTCAGTCATCTGATACAAATTTCCTGTTCGATGCAGCTTTAAGGGTGATTATCCCGACTTAAGTCACGCTCAAAGGGCGGAAAAGACGGGAATAATCATGCTACCTCTGGCGTTAGGCGAAGATGTCGACGATCCCGTTGCCACGCGCCTGTGATTGCAGGCTGGCAGGCACCGCCAGAGTCTCTTCATCATCGGCATTAAACGCGCCACCTTCAGCAGAACGTTGTGAAGATGACTGACCAAAAGCGGACTGCTGCTGTTGCTGCCCGGCAAAGCTTTCGCTGCTGACGTTGCTTTGCGCCAGCTGAATGCCGTTATCGGCTAACTGGGTGCGCAGCGTGGGAATAGCGGCTTCCAGCGCGGCGCGCACGTGGCTGTGCGGGGACACCATCTGAATCTGCGCCTGGTTGTCGTCAATCTTCAGGGTGATATTCACCTGGCCCAAATTCTCCGGATGCAGCTTCAGCTCGGCGGTTTGCTGGCCCTGACGGGTGAACAGCGTGATGTGCTGGCTGACGTTTTGCTGCCACTCCGGCGTGCCAAGCTGGGAATTCACAGTCACCACAGGGTGCGTGTTGACGGTGGCGGTCGCGTTACTGATAACTGGCGCAACGTTAACCGTTGGCGTGGCGGCAGAAAGATTACTGTCGGTATCGGCTTTCGCAGCCGCAGCCATCGTCAATGGTGTGGCCTGATTCAGCGTCGCGTCGTCAGTGGCGGTAACGGGCTGACCATGTGCAGCCTGAGGCAGAGCAAACTCTTTACCGCTGGTTTTTCCGCGTGGGCTGGAGGTGTCTGCATTTGTCGTCATCAGGCCTGCAAGCGTTGCCGGGCCGTCTTTACGATCCGCGCCTGTGACGGACACCGTTTCGCCAGCAGGCACTGCCGTTGTTGGGCTGGCGACATGCGGCAGCATCGCCATCAGCGCGCTTAACCCGGCCATCTCTTCATCGTTCGGGCTCGGTTTGTCGTCGTCTTTCTGGATATCTTTGCCGAGCTGCTTCAGCACATCGTTCTTCACTTCTGGCGTTAACGCGCTAAGGACAGACTGTGCATCGCTGAGCGTGGTCACATCGGCTTTTGTTGCGTTGTCGTCCTGAAGCTGGCCCAACAGATTGCTGAGCGTCGTTTTCGCATCACCCTGCGGTAGCTTCTGGCTGGCTTCCTGCAAATCGGCCAGCGTCAGCGATGTTTTGCCGTCTTTGGCGTTTTTCCCGGACATCGCGCCTGCCAGCAGGGCGAAAAAGTCCTGCGCCGTGCCGCCGTCGGTATCGCTGGTTTTGCCTGCCAGACCGGAGGCGGCGGTGAGGTCAGTCTCGCTGACGACAAGTTTCGGCAGAGTAATCATTCGGGTTTCCTTAAGGTAGCGCGCTGGGCAAACTCATCCATTTTCTTCTGATCGAGACGGTTTTCCGCCAGCAGCGTGGCGGCGGCTTGTCTGTCCTGGAGCGTCTGCCATGCCTGCAAACGTTGTTTTTTCTCGCGCCAGGCGGTGAGCGCCTGTTCGACTTTTCGGTTCCACTGCAACAGCTGCTGGCGGTGCTGATCGATGGCTTTTTCCAGCGTCTGAATAAACTGCTGATAGTTCTGCCAGCGCAGGCTGGCCATGCCCTGCGACATGTTGCTGTTCAGGTTATTCTGGTATTCCAGCTGGTAATCCATCAGCATCTTCAACTGCTCTTCGGCCTGCTGACAGCCGCGCCGCATTTCCCCTAACTGCAGGGCGGCGTTATCGACTTCTTTTTCAGCCAGCTCTTTGAGCGTGGCTAATGCACCGTGTTGCGCCATGATGGTGTTCTCCTGCTATCAGGCGGCGGGGAAGATGATCTCAAGTGCCTGAAGAGAGTCTTCCCAGCCCGCTTTTTCAAAAATGCCCTGTTGCAGAAAGCCCTCCAGCTGCGGCCATAACGTAATGGCCTTGTCGAGCATCGGATCGCTGCCTTTGGCATACGCGCCGACGCTGACCAGGTCACGGTTACGCTGAAAACTGGAAAGCAGCTGTTTGAAGTTCCTCACCCGCGCGTAGTGCTTCTCCGTGATGAGAGCAGTCATGGCGCGGCTGATGGAGGCTTCGATGTCGATGGCCGGATAGTGGCCCGCTTCCGCCAGACGGCGGGACAGCACAATGTGGCCGTCAAGAATGGCTCGTGCTGAGTCGGCGATGGGATCCTGTTGATCGTCGCCTTCGGTCAGCACGGTATAAAACGCCGTGACCGATCCGCCGCCGGTAATGCCGTTCCCGGCGCGTTCCACCAGGGCAGGAAGCTTAGCGAACACCGAAGGCGGATAGCCTTTGGTCGCTGGCGGTTCGCCGATGGCGAGCGCAATCTCACGCTGGGCCATGGCATAACGGGTCAGGGAATCCATGATTAGCAGCACGTGCTGACCACGGTCACGAAAATCTTCGGCGATGCGCGTGGCATACGCGGCACCCTGCATACGCAGCAGAGGTGAAACGTCAGCCGGAGCGGCGATCACGACGGAACGCGCACGGCCTTCAGCACCCAGAATGTTTTCGATAAAGTCTTTTACTTCACGGCCACGCTCGCCAATCAGCCCGACCACAATCACATCGGCCTGGGTGTAACGCGCCATCATGCCGAGCAGCACGCTTTTGCCAACGCCGGAGCCCGCGAACAGGCCCATACGCTGGCCGCGTCCGACGGTGAGCAGGGCGTTAATCGGGCGAACGCCGGTGTCGAGCACGTGTTCAATTGGCGTTCGCTGCAACGGGTTAAACGGCTGAGTGATCAGCGCGCCGGTTTCGGTGGTGTCCGGGGCGGGCAGGCCGTCCAGCGGCTTTCCAGCACCATCGAGCACGCGCCCAAGCAGGGCAGGGCCCAACGGCAACTGTTTCCCGCTTTGCAGACCGTCGCCGGAAGCATTACGCGCATACACGCGAGCGCCCGGCAAAATGCCTTCAACTTCTTCCAGCGGCATCAGGAACAGGCGTTGGCCGTTAAAGCCGACGACTTCACTTTCGACTTCACGTACTTCACCATTTTCCTGACGTTCAATCACGCAGGTTGCGCCGAGCGGCAATTGCAGCCCGGTGGCTTCCAGCACCAGGCCCGTGGCGCGAGTTAAACGACCATAGCGACGCACGGACTGAAGCTGCGTCATTTTGGCTTCGAAATTATCGAGCGTGGTCAGCCAGCGAGTCAGACGGGCGGTCATCAGATGACTCCCGGAGCGGCCAGACGGCACAGCTCCTGCCAGCGTGTGGCGACGCTGGCGTCGAGATCGCCTTCCTCAGCGGAGATTTTACAGCCGCCGTGATGCAGCGTCGGGTCACCGCGCAGCCGCCAGCCGTGGAGGCTTAAGGTCGCGCCGACCATCTCTTCCACACGTTGCAAATCATCCGGATGCACACGTAGCTGTGGTTTGCCGCTGAACAGCGGCTCCTGTTGCAGCAACGCCTGAATCTGTTTGATCAGCGCGGAGTTATCAACAATCGGTGCCTGACCAATCACCTGGCGTGCCGCTTCCAGCGCCATCTGCATCAGGCGCGAGGCAATCACGCTGTCGAGCGCATCCAGCGTGTGCTGAAACTCGCTCACCAGCTGCTGCATCCGCGCATGTAGCGGCGCTTGCTGCTGTTGCGCCTGAGTCAGGCCTTGTTCCTGACCCTGCGCTAATCCTTCCTGATAACCCTGCGCATGCCCGGCGGTGCGGCCTTCATTCAGACCTGCGTTATAGCCCTGTTCGTGGGCCTGCATCTGAATGTGCGCCAGCTGCTGTTGCAGCTTCTGCTCTTCAGAGATCTCCGGCTCCGCTTCGGCTTGTTCGCCTGCTGCGCTGAACTCGGCCACGAATTCGGGCATGGGGGGGGCCAGATCGTCAGGCTGCCAGACTTTCCATGGCGTGGAATCAGACATAGGTGTCGTCTCCGCTGCCAATCACCATCTCGCCGGTTTCGGCCAGACGACGCACAATAAGCAGAATGGCTTTCTGTTCGTTCTCCACCTGCGACAGGCGAACCGGACCACGGTTGGCGAGGTCGTCGCGCAGGATATCCGCCGCACGCTGCGACATGTTGCGCAGGAACTTCTCGCGCAGCGGCTGTTCGGCCCCTTTGAGGGCGATAAGCAGCGATTCGGAATCCACTTCCTGCAACAGGCGCTGGATGCTGCGGTCGTCCACTTCGACGAGGTTTTCGAACAGGAACATCTCGTCGATGATTTTCTGCGCCAGCTCGCCGTCGAATTCGCGCACCGCAGTAATAACCGCTTCTTCCTGCTGCGTTTTCATCAGGTTGATAATTTCGGCTGCGGTTCTCACGCCGCCCATTTTGCTGCGCTTGAGGTTCTGGCCGTCGAGCAGGTTGTTGAGCACTTCGGTCAGCTCGGCCAGCGCCGCAGGCTGAACACCGCCGAAGGTGGCGATACGCAGCATTACGTCGTGACGCAGACGTTCGTCGAACAGCGCCAGAATGTCCGCCGCCTGACCGCGTTTGAGGTGAACCAAAATGGTCGCGATGATCTGCGGGTGTTCGTCGCGAATAAGGTCGGCGGCGCTCTGCGGCTCCATAAAGTTGAGCGTTTCGATGCCGCTGGTGGTTTCGCGGGTTTCGAGAATGTCTTCCAGCAGGCTGGCGGCGCGTTCTTCGCCCAGCGCTTTCACCAGCACGGAACGCAGATATTCGTTGGCGTTGACGTTCAGCGCCGCGTACTGCTCAGCCTCATGCTCAAACTCCGCCAGCACTTCCGTCAGCTGTTTGTTCGAAATCTGACGCACGCTCGCCATCGCCGCACTCAGGGTTTGCACTTCGCGGGTGTTGAGGTGTTTGAACACCTCCGCCGCGCGATCTTCGCCAATGGTCATCAGCAGGATGACGCTTTTATCGGTACCGGAAAGGGCTGTATTACTCATGGTCGTTGCTCATCCACTGGCGAATGACCAGCGCGACGACGCGCGGATCGTTGTCTGACATTTCACGAATACGCTGGCTCATCACCTCGGCGCTCAGGCGCTGGTTGGCACGGCGACTCTGCTGTTGCTCATCTTTGCTGAGGTGAACTTCCACCGCCTGCGCCATTTCACGTTCAATGCGCGCTTCTTCCTGCGCGGCCTTCAGCACTTCCTGACGGCGGGTGAACTGCGGACGAACGGCTTTACGCCACAGGATCCAGGCCACGAGCGCAATCAGCAGCCAGCGACCGGCAGACATCAGCTGATCGATAAACGACTGCTGTTGCCAGAACGGCAGTTCGCCTCCGGTTTCATCCCCGGCGGTAAACGGCGAGTTGACCACGTTGAGGGTGTCGCCACGGGTGGTGGAGTAGCCCATCGCTTCGCGAGTCAGGTCTTCAATCTGTTTCATCTGATCGGTGGTCAGCGGCAGCGGCTTGCCGTCCGGCAGATTTTTGTAATTCACCACCACCGCAACGGACAGGCGCTGCACGTCACCGACGTTCATTTTGGTGTGCAGGATGGTGCGGTCGACTTCGTAGTTGGTGGTTTCGTTACGCGAGGAGTTGCGCGGGCCACTCTGGTTGTTGCTGCTGGTGGTCCGCTGCTGGCCCTGGGCCGCATTCTGGTTTGCAGGCGGCGTCGAGATTGGCGCATTTGGCGCAGGGGCAGGGGAGTTGGACAACGCGCCTGGTACGCCGCCCGGATAAGGGCTGCCAACCTGTTCGCTCTCATTCACCTGACGGGAGCGCATCACGGCCTGGCTGGCATCGCCATTCGGGCTGTACTGCTCCTGAGTTTGTTCTTTATTGTCGAAGTTGATCTGCGCGGTGACCTGCGCGTGAACGTTGCCGTTGCCGACAATCGGCGACAGGATGGATTCAATACGACGCTGGATGCGGCTTTCCACATCGGCAGAGTATTTGAGCTGGGTGTCGTTCAGGTCGCGATCGCCGGTATTCGACTGGGTCAGCAGATGGCCGCCCTGATCGACCAGCGTCACGTTGCCCGGCGGAAGCCCCGCGACGGCACTCGACACTAAATGCACCACTGCCGCGATCTGGCCTTCATCCAGCGCACGACCGGGCTCAAGGTTCAGGGTCACGGAGGCAGAAGGCTGTTTCTGTTCACGCACGAACAGCGACGGTTTCGGCATCGCAAGGTGAACACGTGCACTTTTTACCGGGCCGAGCGTTTCGATGGTTCGGGCGAGTTCACCTTCCAGCGCGCGCTGATAGTTCACCTGCTCGCTGAACTGGCTGATACCAAATTTTTCCTGATCCAGCAGCTCAAACCCAACCGCACCGCCTTTTGGCAACCCGGCCTGAGCCAGACGCAGACGCAGCTCATGCACTTTATCGGCAGGCACTTCAATCGCGCCGCCGCTATCGGCAAAGCGATAAGGCACATTCATCTGCTGAAGTTGGGTGACGATGGCGCCGCCGTCCTGATCGGTCAGATTACTGAACAGCGTGCGGTAGTCCGGCTGCTTTGCCCACAGCACCAGGGCGACGATGATAGCCACCGCCGCGGCACTTGCCACCATAAGGGGGATTTTCGGGTTAGCGCGCAGGCGAGCGACCCACTCAGGCATCTTTGTTTGGGCTGTGGTCGTGGCTGTCGCGCTCATTGCGCACCTCGCAAATACGGATCGCTGGTGTTAAACGTGGACAAAAACAAGGCTGACTCCCGGTCGGCAAAGGCAAAGTGATAGCCATGCCATTATTTGACGTTCCGCGATTTTCTATGGGTCAAATAGTCGGGTTTTTTCACGCTAATTAGCGCCTTTATCTTATTGACAAGCTGCTAATCTCATCCTCCATGACATCGACCAGGGGATAAACATGGCCATCACAGGTATCGAAGGGGTACTGACGCAGATGCAGGCAGCCGCCAGCGTCGCCCGCAATCAGGCAGTTGAAGAACAGCCGTCCATCAGCTTTGCCGGGCAGTTAAGCTCTGCGCTCGACCGCATCAGCGAAACGCAAAACAGCGCCAAAGCCCAGGCCGAGAAGTTTGCGATAGGGGAACCGGGCGTGGCATTAAACGATGTGATGACCGACCTGCAAAAATCGTCCGTCTCGTTGCAGATGGGCATTCAGGTGCGCAATAAGCTGGTAGCGGCTTATCAGGAAATGATGAGCATGCAGGTGTAGGTTACATAACCTACTGAATATTATTATTTATTAACATCCGATCCCATTGCGTGGGGCATGGATGGGGCAAACTCACTTAATTTTTGGTTCAGAATGAGTATCTGGTCCTGATTGTTTTCAGCCATCCACGATCCGTAGACCCGATAAACCATCTGAGCATCAGAGTGGCCCATTTGCTTGGCTATGAAGTTTGGGTTAGCTCCGGCAGTTAAAGACCAGCATGCGTATGTATGCCTGGACTGATATGCTTTGCGGTAGCGAATCCCGGCGCGCCGCATTGCTGCCTCCCAACTCTGGTTAATAGATCCAACCGCGTAATGATGCCCTGCCAGGCTGTTATGCGTTCCGATCTGTGGGTTGAACACGAAAGTGCACGGATGAATTTCTGTCCTGCCATACTCCCTGAGCTTTACTTCAATTTGATACTGCTTCCCAAGCCTCGTCAGTTCGGCCTGATTTCTGAGTACGTCAAGCGCTGGCTGGATCAGGTGAACAACCCTGTCCGTTCCTGCATCTGTTTTTGGGAGAGTAAACTCCTTCGTCAGAGTATGGTTACGTCGGATCGTCATCGTTCCAGCTTTGAGATCGATATCCTCCCATGCCAGTGATACAAGTTCACCGTGGCGAACACCGGTATAGACTGCCAGCGACCACATGTTCTTCAGTTGCTGATGACGACATGCCTCAATCAGTCGAACGAACTCATCTCGGGTGAGTGGGTCCGGTTCCGCACGCGCTTTCTTCAGAGGTGTTATGCCTGAGAAAGGGTTGGTCCTGATATAACCGCTATCGGCACCAAACTGAAACATACCGGCCATAATGCCCATGTAGTTGTTCACTGTTGGCACAGTCCTGCCTTTTACCGGGGTGCGGTGTCCCTTCTTCATGACTTGGTAGCCGGTTAACAGGTCTTTCCTTATGAACAGCAGATCTTCAGGTGTAACCGAGGATGCAAGCCTGCTGTCTCCAATTCTTGGCACCATATTTCTGACGATAGACTGATACCTGCCCAGGGCATTGGTACTTATTTCCATCTTCTTCAACTCAAGCCATTTCCTGGCCAGTTCAATGACTGTGATTTCCCGACGTTCAACGCCGAATTTCTTCAGGTTGGGCGAATCGGGAAACTGAGCTGAATAATTAAAGCTTCCGGTCTTTATCGAAAAGCACACCGACGCGCGCAACTCGCCAGCAACCTTTCTGTTCTTTGGTGTATCAGGCACACCGAGACTTTCACGTACCCGGCTGCCTTTATAGATGAACCATATGCGTAACGATCCGCCATGATTCTCAACGCCTGTTGGGTATGCTGACTTAGCCATTGTTCCCTCCTGACGTCCAAGAGCCCGTCAAGCATAAACGGATCTTCATTGGCGCGCACCCGGTTGATTTTTCTTGAGGCTCTCAACCCACTGATCGACGGCCTTGCGGTTGTACATGCATTCGCTGTTTTCTTTTGGATTTCCATCTGGTGCAACATGTAAATATTCCCGGCCTACCATCCACGAATTTCTGCGGGCAGCTTCAATGGTTCCTTTACGAAGGCCGGTTATCTCAATTAATTTTTTCTCCGTCACCCAGTCGTTGGGAACGATTAAGGTCATTTCGCTCATAGTTTTCTCCAGGCAAAAAGAAGCCCGGCATGGGGCCGGGCAAAAGGGATCACGAGGTGATGCTTTCGCACCCAATAGCCAGCTCATAACTGGCTATCAGTTACGTCACCCAGGAATAACCACGATGACGGTATTCACCATCGTTCCTGATGATTTGAATGCACCTTCAGGTAGTTCTTCTATGTGACCGCCACGCTCCTCGATGAGTTGGCGGAAATCAGTTGTCAGCTTGTTGCTGCGAAACGTCACAGATGAAGCCATAACCGATACCAGCAGACCGTCCGGTTTAAGGAATTTGAGTGCGTGAGAAACGTGCTTGATGTCTGCCTGACGGCCGAAAGGAGGATTCATGACCACGCGGTCATAAACCGGATCAGGCTCGACAGTGAGGAAGTCAGTCGGCTTACCGATACCTGAAAGCCGGAGATTGAGACTGTGAAGGATGTCGTTGTTCTCCGGCATCGGTTTTCCACTCTTCCTTCCAAAGAACTGACCGGTCACTTTGTTGTACGCAAATCCGGGGAACTCATCGTTATAAATAAGCAGATCAATTCCTTCGCTCATGCGGCCTCCCGTCTTGCCAATAATTTCGCGCCAAACTCCATCAGCACATCGCGCTCAACCGTAGTGAATTCGCAGTGCGTTCTGGGATAGGGACGCCAAATAATCAGGATGGAACCTTTGCTGTTACCACTGACGGGCTTACCGGTGACCGGGTTGATAAACGCCAGTCGCCCAGCAGTAATGAAGCGCACCTCGCTGGCCGTTTCGATAGCCTCACGGAACCAGCCAACCGAAGTGTCTGCCGGTACCAGCATGACCGTGCCGATCTGATTGTCGCTCTCGGCGGCGGCCTTCTTAACAAACGGAGTGATATCGCTGTAAGGCGGGTTTAGCCAGGCATAACCAGGAGAGGTCAAATAACCAACCCAGGGAGTGCTCAGCGTGTCTTGCTCTTCGGTGATGAACCGGCGGCACAGCGTGTTTTGCTCGGCTGCTGCGGCATCCAGTTGAAAACAGAACTCCGCATTCAATGCTGCGAAGAGGGCTGGCGGCGTTCGCCACAGGTCACGCTGATCGGCTGGAGTTTTGCTTCCGGTGTAATCGGTCATGAATCCTCCCGCTCAGGGTCAAACTCAGGCCAGTTGTTGCGGTCTGAATTCGCCTGCAACCGCCGCTCAGCGATTTCCTCAATGCTGCGCCCGGTCATTTCGGCTACCGTGGCGTTGTTGTGGCGCCAGAGCAGGGCTAACTCTTCTGCTGTCCATTCAGACATAATCTTTCCTCCTGACGCTCGGGCCAGTAAGTTGCGTTTGCTTCTGACGGAGTAAATGCTTCTGCCGGTAGCGGTAGCGATTTCCTCCGGTGTAAAGCGTCCAAAGAGGAAAACTTCTGCTTCTGTCCATGGGCGACCAGGCGAGCCGACATCAAGCTTCACATTCAGCCGGCCAGCCTTGCACTGGATGGCGCGCGGCGAACGTTCCAGTTTCTCGGCAATCATGGGGATCGGCATTGTTGTGCCGACTTCACGCACGAATGCTTCCTCCCATGACTCCCACGATTCACGTCTCATTGCTGCTCCTTAAGGCGATAGATGCGGCCGCCGATGTTCCCGTTACCCCATGACTCAACCGTCAGGAATTTCTCAATCTGGCTGAGTTCTGCGGCACCGATAAAAACCTCCTGCATCGCAAGAGCAGGAGCCCATCCTTCGTAATAGGGCTCGTGGTAGTTAAGCGTTATACCCCCGGTGTGAGCACGTGCGCCTCGCACCGTTTGGCTGCGGTGAAACGCAGTGATGTTGTTCCGCGCATCTTTGCGCAGAATGTTGAGGATCGATTCTGGTTTCATAGCGGTAACGGGCGGGGCCGTCCTGTGGTGAGATTGGCGGGCTATGCCGTCTGTTTCAGCTCTTTGAGCCGAATTCCGGTGACGTCTTTGCACTTAGCCTGGTGGTCGGCATGGCCGTTCAGTCGTGTCCAGGCTTCGCTATAACGTGCCTGCAATTTCTTCCCGTCATTCTCATTCCCTGCGTACTGAGTGAACTCTGAAAGGATTTGATCAGCGTTAGCTGGCTGAACCTGATGAGAGTATGCGTCAGGGTCAATGGCGGTCTCTTCAGTAGGAATGCAGAAAGCCTGGAATGCAGCGTATTTATAGGCAATAGACATGGCTTTGTTGGTGGCCTTGTCTCCGCTATCCATTGCCTCTCCGTAAGTCGTCACCGAGTGAACGCTACCATCTTCGGTGCTAACGAAATCGAAATCACCGCGGACAGTGATGTAAAACAACGCGCCACCGCTTTTGCTTTGGCGTTCTACGCAGGTTCGCTCCGTATAGCGAGGAAGGATCAGTAGTTTGTGTTTCACTAGCGCCGGAGCCAGCGCGTTATAGACATCGTCAATTCCACGAAACGCGTAGTTAACCTGGCTGCCTTGCTTGCGGGCTTTTTGAATGCCTTGTTCGGCAAGCTGAGAGGCAACCCCGCTTATCGCCGCATAGACTTTTTTTGTGTCCATAATTACCTCAGAACGGCAATTCATCGCCGAGGAAAAGGCCTTTGTTTAATCGCTCATCCCGCGCCATGCTGAGACAAACGCGCTTCATCTTTCTGTTGCCTTCATCGCGCCAGTAGAGAGCCTCGACAAGCAGGCTCTTGCGTTTCAGATGGCTTTGTTTTGGTGTCCTTGCTAATTGAGCTGGAAGCATGACTTACCTCAGTATTTGATGTGCGCGTCAGCCACTTTCCCGCCAGCGATTGCCAGCATAGCTTTCTGCGCGAATTCTTCAGGGATGCCCTGAACAATCAGATCGGCAATGACGCGGCGGTTAACTGTACGACGATGCTCAACATCGGCTTCGCGTTTGACTTTCTCATCGGCGATGCGTTTCTCTTCAGCCAGGCGAGCCTGCTCTTTCTGTTCGGCTTCACGCTTAATGCGATCAGCTTCTTCCTGCTGTTTTTGAATTGTTTCTGCGTTGTTCAGCAATTGCTTAATTTGTGCAATTGCTTGCTGCTTGGCATTTTCAGCCGCAACCATCAATGAGCCAAAGCGCTCATCAATAGGCCACGCCTCAGTTTCAGCCAGCGTGTCTTTAATGCACTGGATTGTCCCGCCCTGGCGAACACCTAAACGGCCAGACTGAGCGATGATCACCTGCTGCTGAATACCGCTGATCTCACTAAGTGCATCCTGGTGCTGCTGGCGTTCACGGTTGGCTTTTTCTTCAGCATCACGAGTGGCTTTTTCAGCGGCTTCTCGCTGGATCTTTTCATCACGCTCACGCTGAGCCTGTTCCGCCAGGCGGCGCTGCTCTTCGCGGTCACGGTCGAAAGCGTCGTTCATCAGCAGGGCCATTTCGTGGTCTGCTTCGAGCTTTTCGGCGCGATGACGATCGAATGCGACGTTAATTTCCAGCGCTTCGGCGTGCATAGCGTTCATGGCTTCTTCAGCCTTGATGCGTTCCTGCTCTTCTTCCCATTCGGTGAGAGGGCGGCGGGTCGCGTCGCGCAACTCGTCACATGCATCAACGAAGCGCTTAATTTCGGCTTCTGCTGGCTTCACTGCCTCTTTCAGGCGCTTGAGGTATTCACGTCCTGGCTTTTCGATTGCGGTCTTGCTGCGGGATACTGACGCCGCCAGAGAGGCGACACGGTCACGGCCTTTCTTGGTGCTCAGGTCGGGAACTTCGTTGACCTGCTGCCGGATCTGCTCAAGATAAGCATCCAGCCCGTTTGGTGCGTACAGCACCGGAGCCTGTTCCGGCTTAATCTCAATGACGGTTAAATCCGTTACTTCGCTCATGGTTTCTCCTGAATTTTTAGTGCACGAATCCCGGCAACTTGTTGTCTGCCTGGTCGTTGAAAGTGGAAGGGGGTTAGTGCGCGTTACGCTGCGAGCGATACCACGGCATGCCAGCGGCTTTCTTCATCTCTTCGTTGGCTTCCATCCACTTGGCACCGTCGCGGTTCTGACGAGCTGTACGGGCTTTCTCTTGAGCTTTACGAAGAAGAGGGTGATTAATTGTCATGATTCTTGCTCCTCAAGGTGACCGTTGCTGCGCAGCCATGCGATAACTTCATCAGCATCAAGCCGGCCTAAAACATCGGGCGCTTTCCCTTTACCGTCGGCCCAATCGATATAATCTTCGAGGTCTATTCCATCGAAGAGAACGGTTTCATCAATACTCGAAAGGAGGTCTGATATCTCAACTCCGCGAACCTCTAAATTGAGGTGGTCTCGATAACCGCTGGTTGAAACATCAACGCCAGCAGCACTCACATCAAAATCAATCTTCATGTTTCTCTCTTAGCCTTAACGCGGCAAACTGAACAGTTGATAAATGCATCCGGCGCAATTGCCGATATAGCGGTGGATAGCCGCCGTTAGATAACGAAAGCGCCTCGTAAAGCGCCTTGGGTATCTAATAAAAAAGCCGCACTTGGCGACTTGGCTTTGCCGGGATATTTATCCACGCCCGGCGCGTGGTTTCCCTGCTTTCCACAGACAAAGGAAATTGCTAAATTGGTTATTCCACAGACAATTAAGGAATGATTAATGAGCGAGTACACCGCTAAAGAACTGGCCATCGCATACATGGCGACCAAAGAACAGAAATACTCACCAAAGTCCTATCTTCAGAACCTTGTTCGCTATGAAAAAGAATTTGAAGAACTTCTTCAGGACGAAGAATTTATGGAAAAAATCGGAAGCCCTAAGAAATCGGTGGGGTTCCTTTCGTTTTAATATCTACAGCAACACCAGATAAAGCCTGAACAACGGCGGTGCAAGCAAGCTTTGCTTTCTGCTTAACTTGCTCATCGCCATCCCCGCCAGCAATGGATGACTCCACAACGCGGATTACTGCCGGTGCTACTATCTCAAGAATGTCTCGATACACGCTTAATTCGAGATCAACCCCTCCAAGGCAATACTTATCTTCCATACTCACCTCTCTGTTTGTTTACCGTCAGCCCTTCGCAAAGAGCTGCTTAACGCGCCGTAATCGATTTACTCCCGCGATGCCCAGCGGCGTAGATTGCAACCTGTGACAGACACCCGCCGATTTCTACCTGTTTACGTCCGAACTCATGCGTATACAGTACTGATGCGCGTTCAATCTGGCGTTTGTACTCCTGACGCTGCCAGGCAGCATCCTGAGCGATGAACTTTATAGGGGATGGTTCATATCCGGCTCGTTGGTCAATCTCTACCGGAGTCATGTCAACGTCATAGTGACGACCGACCATCATTGGGTTAGCCGCTGCAAACGCTACCTGTTTCTCTTTGCGACGAGCATCACGACGAGAACGCGCATTGCTTTTGATGTTCTGCTGCTTAATCATGGTGACCTCCTGAAATGGTTTTGGTGGTACAGACAGTCAGGCGGCTAACCCTGATCGCTTACTCATTGCCAAGCGCCTCTGCCGAAGAGGTTGGCTTCTGCCTATACCCCAAACCCACCTCGTTTGGTTTGTTGCACTTTTCAGTGCTCGATTGAATCACCGTCCTGGTGAATGTTGCGTCCTGTTGATGAAGTTAATATTCACGTATTGTGATTCATTGGTCAATCACAAAATGTGTATAATTTATCTATCACACATTATGTGTATGTTTTTCGTGGTTATTTATTTTTATTGCTTCCGTGATATGCTCATAAAAAAAATCAATGAGGACGCGGATATGAAAGAAGAAATCGACGAACTGAAGGAAGATCGCGTGGCTTTCATCGCTGGCGAAGTTGGCGGGGTGGTACTTGAGCTAATCTACAATGGCATCGAGATTAACCGGGATAACATCGTTGGTTTTCTGGAAGGCAAGCGCAAGGCTGTGGGCAACACCATTCACAAAGGCTTGTTGCGCGACGCTGCTGAGATGGTGAGGAAAGGGCAGTAAAAACCCGGCGCGGTGGCCGGGTTATTTTCTTTCTATGAGGGGCATTAGTTCTGCGAGTAATCCCTGGGCCTCATCAAACCCTAAAATGTCATAGTCTCCATGCTCATCAACGGTTACGCTGGAGTGGAGGGCTTTTTGATATTTATCGCACAACGCGCGGATCGTTTTTCGGTCCCTTTCATATGCTACATCTGCCAGGGTGTCAAAATCCTTCTGTGATAACTCTATATACGCACCAGATGGGTAAATATTTTGCTCCATATGCCTTTGGTGCTCACGTAACTTATGGCGAACATTATCAGCGACGGCGTTAAATTCCTTACGGCGCTCCCCTAAAATTGCGTATCTGTAGCTTATGAATCCACTTGCTGGAATTGCAATAAATGATACCGTTGTTGCTATAATTGCAAGAAATCTGTCAATCGTCATGAGGTTTCCGAATGGAGAGCGTAAGTGTTTTAACTTGGGTTGCTCTCGGCTTGTCCTTTACCAATCTTGCCGTGATAGTCATCCAACTTTGGTTTTTGAGGCGGATTTAGCACCGTGCTCATCACCCAAACGTCTCGTCAGGCCACTGTGAGGCGACAACCTTACCTACAATCCGGCAATGCTCATTGCACGGTATCAGACCAAACTGGGGGTTCAGCGGCTGTAAATAGCTCATGCCGCCATCACGTATCAGCTTCTTGAACGTGAACTCATCACCACCCAGACGCGCAATGCAGAAATCACCTGGATCAACCGGCTGATCTGGGTCAACCAAAATCAACATCCCTTCCGGGAAGCTAGGCTTGGAACCCGCCGGTGCTGTCATTGAGTTGCCATCAACCTCAAGCCAAAAGGATTGATAGCTGGACTTCTTGGTTGTACTCACCCAAACGTCAGCATCATCACGGTCAGTAAATGTGCCGAACTCTGTTGAAAACATGCCAGCCTGAACATGGGAGAAGAGTGGATATTCGTACTTTTTGTAGACAGGGCCGACTTCGTCACCAAATAGAATCAGCGACGGCGAAACGCCAAGAACCTCACCAAGTATCACCGCATCATCTGCGCTTACCTTCCTGGTCCCAAGCTCATAGTTTCCAAGGCGTGACGGTGCCGCCCAGCCACAAAGCTTTGCTAACTGAGCCTGGCTATAGCCCTTTTCTTCTCGCAGGGACTTAATCCGCTCGCCGATAATTTCATGCATAGTTTTCATACCGTTAATATTATCACGCAATGTGATTGCAGTATTTACACGATTTGTAATTGACACTTAATCACATATTGTGAATAATCATTTTGACGTGACCTAAAGGAGATCGCGATGAACAACATTGCACAGCTGCGAAAAAAGGCAGGTGTATCGCAAGCTGCATTTGCTTCAGTTATTGGATGGGGGCAGTCACGGATTGCCAACTATGAGCTGAACTACAGAACACCGAGCCTGGCTGATTGTCGTTTGATTGTTGCCGGGTTAGAAAAACTTGGGTGCCAATGTACCTTTGATGATGTTTTCCCGCCATCTGGCAACCAAGCCGCATAAGCACTACCACATTCCAATCGAGCGCTGAAAAGCGCACCCCAACTAAAAAAGTCAAATCAGGCTTTGCGCCTTATTGCGCAAGGTCCATCTAAATATTTAATTTTCATAAAGGAATATCTCATATGGCTAGTACAACAGCCCGCAATAAGCAGGAGGCACGACGAATCGAATCATGGCTCCTGAACAGGATCGCAATCATTGGCGGCTCAAACGTAGCAAAAGAGTTAGGCGTTGATAAATCGCAGGTCACGCGCTGGAAGGAAAGCTGGCTGCCGAAGATAGCAATGCTTCTGGCTGTTCTGGAGTGGGGCGTTGTCGACGATGACATGGCGCGTCTTGCGAAGGAAGTAGCCGCAGTTCTCACAAAGAAAAATCGCCCGGCGGCAACCGAGCGATCAGACCAAATCCGGATGGATTTTTAACTGCATTCAACTAGGTGAATTATATGCGAAACAAAGGTTTTGTACCACCTGAAACACACAAAGATGTCAAGCGTTCACGCTTCCTGAATTCCATAGACGAACGAACCTGCATCCGGTTCGCTTCAGTAGCCAGAACAGAACTTCTTAAAGCGGAGGCTCGGGCTTTATTGCCATCGCTGCCGAAAGAAGAGGGGTTTACTTTTATCCCGAATTCCTTTCTGGAAAGGCTGCTGAAAGAGGATTTGTCGGTGGATCAATTCAATTCTGTTTTAGCCATTTTTCGTCAGGGCAGGTAGCGATGAACAGTACAGCAACAGTCTACGATTTCAGCGCTGCACATCAGCGCAGGAGCAACAGGATGGAGAACCAGAAGACCGGTTATGTCCCGTTGTACCGAAGCATTCTGAAGCAGCCATGGGCGAAAGATGTCTACCTGCGCACACTTTGGGAAAACCTTCTCCTGAATGCCGCCAGAAAGCCATATACCGCCAACTTCAAAGGACATTCATGGACTCTGGATGCCGGGCAACTGGTAACCACCTCGGCAGATTTAGGGCTGCTTCTCTGTGACAGAAATGGTGAGCCTACAAGCCGTCACTCGGTCGAAAGGATGTTAGCCGTATTCGAGAAAGAAGGGATGATCTCCGTCCATGCAGAAAGACGAAAAGGGACTGTTATCACCATCTTAAATTATGCCGAATATGCTCAAAAAAACGACGATTTACCCGCGCATAAGTCCGCGCATAGCACCGCGCATAACGAACCCAGTAATGATGCGGTCTTGAGCTATGCACCCGCGCATAACCCCGAGCATAAAGCCGCGCATCATGAACAAGAAGGTATTAACAAGAATATAAATAATAAAAACACACAGTCATCTGAAGATGACCGCGAACCGGGTAAACCTGAAAAGCGAAAACCTGTCCGAATCAACTACGGCGAGTATCTTGATGCCTACAACGAGATTGTCGGTGACCGACTACCTCACGCTGTTGAGGTCAACGAAGAACGCAAGCGTAAGCTCAGCAAGCTGATTAACTCACTGGCAACCAAAAACATCGACGGCTTTCGGGCATACGTGAAAGCATTCATGGCTGCTGCCAGACCTTTTCACTTCGGCGACAACGACCGTGACTGGGTTGCCAGTTTTGATTACCTGCTGCGACCGAAAGTGCTGGTCGCTATCCGCGAGGGAACGCTATGAGACAGGATATCGAAGCAAGCGTGATCGGCGGACTGTTGCTCGGCGGCCTGACCCCGGCGGCAAGTGATGTTCTCGCACGGATGGAGGCGGAAGCATTCGCCATCCCGATCTACCGGAAAGCCTTTGAGGTTATTCGCAAGCAGGCAAGAACCCGCAACCTGATTGACGCTCTGATGGTGGCCGAAGAGTGCGGTGACGAACATGCGACAGACGTCATGATGACAGCCCGTTCATGCCCGAGTGCAGCCAACCTTCAGGGTTACGCTGAAATGCTCGCTGAACAACATCAGAAGCGCAAATTCCTGACTGCCATCGATGATATGCGAGGGCTGGTGAGTGACGGGACGCTGGTTGCCTCTGGTGAAGCCATGGACGAACTGATTCGCCGTCTTGGGATTATCCGTAAGCCAAAAAGTGAAATTATCCCGGTACGCCTCGGTGATGTACTGAACGACTACGCAGAGACACTGGAAAACCGCCTGCGCAATGGTGATGAATCTGACACGTTGAAAACCGGTATCGATGAACTTGATGCGATTACTGGAGGAATGAACGCGGAAGACCTGGTGATCATCGCCGCGCGGCCTGGAATGGGCAAAACGGAACTCGCACTCAAGGTTGCTGAGGGTGTGGCTAGTCGCCGTATGCCAGGATCGGATGTGATGCGAGGCGTACTGATTTTCAGCATGGAAATGAGCAAGCTTCAGATTGCTGAACGCAGCATTGCCGGCCGCGGGAATATGTCGGTGAGCGTTCTGCGTAACCCGGCAAAAATGGATAACGAGGGTTGGGCGCGGGTAGCTGATGGGATATGCCATCTCGCAGGACTCGACGTGTGGATGGTTGATGCTTCAAAACTCACTGTTGAGCAAATCAGGAGCGTGGCAGAACGGCAGAAGCAGGAAAGCCCGGCGCTGTCTCTTATTCTTGTCGATTACCTTGGCCTGATTGATAAGCCAAAGGCAGACCGTAACGACCTTGCTATAGCTCATATCTCAGGGAGCCTGAAGGCGATGGCAAAAGACCTGAAAACCCCGGTTATCTCTCTGAGCCAACTTTCACGTGATGTTGAGAAACGCCCTAACAAGCGCCCTACGAACGCAGACCTCCGTGATTCCGGAAGCATCGAGCAGGACGCGGACAGCATCATCATGCTCTATCGCGATGCGGTGTACGACGAGAACAGCCCGGCGGCGAAGTACGCAGAAATTATCGTTACCAAAAACCGCTTTGGATCTCTTGGCACTGTCTATCAACGTTTCATCAATGGTCATTTCCATGATTGCGACCAGGAAGAAGCACGCCAGGCATCATCCACCAAATCAGCACCGCAGAAGCGTTACGCGAAAGGAGCCAACGTATGATCGCCACGAAAGCGATTCAACGAGTAATGGGGGCAGTATTCGGCGTTAAGGCTACTGAGACGCTCCCAACTGTTGTCAGGATGCACGCCAAAAAGACGAACCTTTTTGATGTGATTGAGTTCCCGTATATCGACCTGGATGACCCAATGAAAGCCACTCTTTTCATAAAGGCCACCAGGGAAATGCATGAGCGTATGACGGGTAGTCATTCACGCGTTGATATTTGTTCAGTTAACGAAATCATTCAACTTGCAGGAATGACGCTATGGGGTCGGGCGGCGGATGCGCATGAGTGGTTGCATAAGCTTCACTGCGTGCACTTCAGGGATATGCACCCAGACATAGCAATGCAGGTGCCACATCGCATCAACATGGTTTTTGCTAATGGTGATTATCAGTATCCGTGGGAGACAGTATGACAATCGAACAAATCACAGCTGCGTATCCGAACGTAGCGAAACTGGAAGAAGCAGCACACGAAGAAATCATGTGTCGTGAAGTTTGCGACACGTCTGATAAGTGGCAGGACGAAGCAAGCCCAGAAGCGGTGCTAGCCCTGACAGGACTGGGTAAACAGTTGGCAGAGGAGAATGCGGGGCTGAAGTCTAAGGGCCGCGAGCTACTCGGGGAGGCATGTGCGGTTTACGCGAAATTAAACAAACTCATCGATCCGACAATCGGGGATTTTGTTGATGGCCAGACACTTCACGAATTCCAGTTTGTTCTAGATGTTGAAACCCCAGCAACCGATCGCTTCCTCGCAGAACAGCGGGCGCAGGGTGTGGAACAAGCTGCGCAGGAACTGGAAGCAATCGACACGGTCGCCAGCACACGCGTCATTGCGCTCAAGTTGCGTGAGTTCGCACAGCAGCTGCGCGTGGAGAAAGCAGAATGAGCAAGTTAACCAAATCTACAGACGTTCATGACCTGTTAACCGCTTATCAAAAACAGGCCCGGAAGATACCTCCAAAGGGTGTTTATGCCTCAAAGCAGCGGCAGGCAGAAGTGCAGGCGGCGCACGTACGCAAGATTATGCGCAAGCGTCGGCGGTCAGTCGGTAAGTCAAATAAGCTAGGGTGCCGCTTTACGGCTGAAATGCGCGTAGCACTGATTTGCGATATGAATTTTTGGGCGCTGATATGCCGCTCTAACCGTCAACAGGAGCGTACAGCATGAGCAAAATCACAGCATTACCAGTAGAGCGCGGCGATATGGGCCAATGGTGTCATCCAGCATTTGATTCACTGTGTGGCGAACGTGAGTTTGTTCCTTCGTATGACTTCCATCAGTGGGTGGGTGCAAACGGGCTTGAATTTGAAATTACTGCAATGGACCTGCATGAGCCAAGCCCAGCGCTGGATGAGTGGTATGAAACAGGCTCATTTGCAGCCTGGCAACCAGAGCCGCCATCAGGTGAAGGCTGGTTTATCGCAGCCATCTACGATACGGATGATGGTCCGGTTTGTGTGTGGTTTCGCAGCACAGAAGGAGCAGCAGCATGACTACACCAATGACCAAAGAGGCGCTGGCTGAGCTGCGCAACCGATGCATTGGCGCATCCGAGACTGGCAGCAATGTTGTGCTGTTCCCGCATGAGATGGATGCGCTGCTGGATGCGTTGGAATCAGAAAAGACGCTGAACCAGCATCTTGATTTAGCATTAGGGAAAGAAGAGGGGGTTAATGCAGCCTTGCGCCGAAATATTGAAGAACTGCAATCCCGCGCCGAATCAGCAGAGCAGGCGCTGCTGCTGGAAAGGCAGAAATCAGCAGGTGTTGTAATGCTCCCAAGATTTAGCCACGTACCAGACCATCCATTCGCCAATCGAGGTGCGTACATTTTTAGTGAATTCAGAAATAACGTAATAAAAGAGTGCGCTGAAGCAATTCGTGCATCTGGCATCACCATACTGATTCAGGGAGGTGAGTGATATGGCTAACCTGCTCAACTTCCTCGGCATAGATTCTCGACGCAGCAGCATGACGCTTGTTGAGTATAAATATGACCCAGAGGCACGAGAGAAGGTCTCAAAGTACCTAGTCAGGCATACGTCCAGTCAAAGCGGAACCACGCTGGAGCAATACTTCACAGTAGAGCGTGACCGTTACGGAGCATTCAAGCCCGTGGTGACGCTGGACGATTTTCCAGGCGGCCTAAGCGACCGAGAGGCAATGCTGAAACTTGCCGATTGGCTACATCGCCTGAGCGTGACGATTGAAGATAACTGGAGCGAACCATGACCACAATCACCAAAGAGCGCGTTCAGCAAAAGATTACGAAGTTGGAGTTCGCCGTAGCGCAAAGCGCGTTCACCGCCATTCGCGAAGGGCTGGAAGAAGAGCTTGAAATGGCACGCATGCTGCTGGCTGGCATGAAGCAGGAGACAGGCCCACTGTTTCAGCTGCGCAATCTCATTCGACAGCGGCACGCCGAATGGTCGGATAAAACTTTCGGCTATGTCGGGCCAATAGGCCCGCTTAAGCACCTGTCTAAAGAAGCGCTGGAGGCTGCCGCCCAACCTTACGACCTGAGCGAATGGGCAGATATGCAGTTTCTGCTATGGGATGCCCAGCGCCGCGCCGGTATATCTGATGGCGAAATTACAGCCGCGATGGAAGAAAAGCTGAAAGTAAACATGGCACGCCAGTGGCCGGAGCCCAAAGACGGTGAACCCCGATTACATATCAAGGAGCAGGCCAATGACCAATAACAAACCAACAGAGCATCGTCTGCAATACCTCGCATCACACCATGCGCGTGTAGTGAATATAAGCGGCGAGGAGCTGGCCCTGATTGTTAACGAGCTTCGGGAACACAGGCTTGCTGAGGGAGCTTTACGGCGGGGTTACGAGGCTGCAGAGCTGGTTTCATTTTGTTTGGATGAGCTGAACGTACCGAAAGAGTTAGAGTATGGCCCATTGTCGCTGTGGGATCGCGTTCGGCAATACGGTCAGGACAGCGCAGCGGAACGCGCAGAACTTCAGGAATACCGGAAAGCGGCACCCATCGAGATAAACGACGAGATGGCATTTGCATTCTGTCGTGCTATTTCCGATGACCCGGTCGGCGCTGACGATGCGGAAGACATCAAAATAGGTTTGCGTGCTGCGTTTGCAAATGTCGCCGCCCCGCAGTTGTCCGGTAATTCCGAACATGCAATCCAGCCTTACAAGTTGCCTGATAACTCATTCACAAACGAAGACCTGGAAGGGATGATTCACGGCAATAATCCGCAGTCTAATGCTTATCGTGAATTGCTGTCGTTACGTCTTGCTTCCGCGTCCAGTTATGGCAGCTATCAGGTGATTCCGGATGGTTGGGTAATGGTGCCGTTTGATGCGACTCGCGCGATGATTGATGCAGCAAGGCGGGTAGAGGAGGATGGCTACGACGCAATGCACAAGGCCATGATTGCAGCAGCACCGCAGCAGGAGTGATTAAGCGCAAAACAAAGCTTCATGGGCCATGCTAACGTATGGCTCTTTTTGTTATGGCTAATGAACATGAAAACGCTGATCGCAGCAGTGGTTTTGATAGCTCCACTTATGGCTCACGCCGACTATATTCCTTTTGATAAACAGCAACCCATTACGTTTGAGTGTCAGGCGGGTGTGAAAATCCACGTTGTTGATAAGAAGCATGTTGTCATCAATGGTGATTTTGATGCCGAAGTTTCTGAACTTAGTGGCGATCGCCTACAAGCTCAGGGGTATCACGGTAAAACCTACCTAACCACCACCATTGATTTACAATTCATGGGTGGCCCCTATTACTCTCTTTTGACAAGGGAGTTAGATCAGACTGATTCCAAAGGCCCTTGGGATGATAAAGTGCTTGGAGTTACGGCCCTCATTTGTACCCGGACTCAGTGACGGAGCTTCTATGTCAAAATTCAACATCGCAGCAAAGAGCCAGGAAGAACGCGACAAGGTGAATATTGACCTGGCCGCCAGCGGCGTTGCTTTCAAAGAGCGCATGAATCAACCGGTAGTGGCAGAGCAGGTTGCCCGGGAACAGCCAGAACACCTTCGCGAGTACTTCATGGAGCGAGTAAGGTTTTACCGTGAGCAGTCGATAACGTTACCGAGGGCATCCGATCCCCGCTATACGGAAATGGCAGAGGCAAATAAAAAATAAGCTCAAACCTATGGTTGAGTGTTTTTTAGATGGGAGATTTTTTAAGTGATTGACATCATTGTTGATTCAAATGCCTGGAATTTTTTGCACGAGAGCGGGATTTCTCTAAGCAGCGAGCATCTAAGTGACTATCGATTCCAGATAACGCGTGAAATATCTCGTGAAATGCAGGAGTTGCAAGGCAAGGAGGGGAAGGAAGCCCTATACAACTTTTTTGTAAGCGAGACCCAGTCGCTTGAAGAACCCTTGTGCTATTTTGGTTTTTATGATGACTCAGTCCCTGCCGATGAGCAGAGGTTTGGCGGATTTGGCGTTGGAGGGTTCGCGTCAGTTCATCAAGATGAATTCTTCCACAAAGCAGCCCGTCAAATAAAATCGTCTAAGCGGGGGATCTATTATGGTAACGAAGCTGACATGTTAATTGGGTCAAGAGGCTTCGGTAACACATACATCCTGACTGAAGATACTAATAAGTCTGGTCCAATGAAAGAGGCCGAAAACACTATCTATGTTTCGCAGAAAAGCCCCATGACAGTTGTTGAGTTTAAGCAGTATCTCGACGCAACGACGTCAACTCTTGCAGACTAAAAGAACTTTGATTTTCCAGAATCAACTGTCCATAATACCAGTGTCAGCCTGAACAACTGACACTGCATCTGGCGCTTTAACGGGGACGTTAAAGTGCAAAAGACTAATCGAGCATCACATCACCTGTCACCGATGGCTAACGTCACCGGCGATTTCCTGCATTCAGCGTTTAACCTCTGCGGAGGTGGCGCGTGAACATCCCTCAATGCGGTATCAAACTCCACAGCGGCAACTTCAACGCTATCAGCCAGTTGCTTCAGCAGCAGCTCGCTGAAGGGAAATGCCTGCGCCTGCAGGTGAAGGACTGGCGCGAGAAGCGCAGCCTGAGTCAGAACGCACTCAGCCACATGTGGTACACCGAAATCAGCGAATACCTGGTTAACTCCGGCCGTACCGACGCAACCCCTGAATGGGTGAAGCGCAACCTCAAGAAAACCTACCTTGGCTGCCAGGAAGTCACATACACCGATTTCGTCACTGGTGAGAAAACCACTACCTGGGAGCCGCGGCACACTGCCGATCTTGATACCGGTGAAATGCACATTTTCCTGGTAAAGGTTGAGATGTGGTGTGCTCAGTTCGGCCTGGTGTTGACCATCCCTAACGGCTGCGAGTATGAGCAGCTGCGCGATAAGCAGGAGGCATGATGATGCGTAAACCATCCCGCCGCACCTGCAAAATCTGCAAAGAAAAGTTTGTGGCCACGTTCGCCAATGTCTGGTGGTGCTGTCCGGAACACGGCTACGAGTACAGCCAGCAGTTGCTTGCCAAGAAGAAGCTGGAAGCCGAGCGCAAACGTAAGCAGGAAACCCAGCAGGAACGCCGTGAGCTGAAGATCCGCAAGGCAGCACTCAAGACCAAGCCTCAATGGAAGAAAGAGGCCCAGGCGGCATTCAATAAGTACGTGCGCCTACGTGATGCCGGACTTCCTTGCATAAGCTGCGGTGCCACCCCTGAACAGAAATTCGGGGGAACCATGGACTGTGGCCACTACAGGTCCCGAGGCGCAGCCGCACATCTCTCATTCAACCTAAATAACGTCGCAGGACAGTGCGTCCGCTGTAACCGCAATCAGTCTGGCGCACAGAAAGCATTTGAACAGGGACTAATTGAGCGTATTGGGCGGGAGAGGGTTGAAGCCCTCAACAACGATAACTCTACGCGAAAATTCGATATTCCATACCTGCAGCGCATCAAATCTATTTTCACACGCAAATCCCGAGCGCTGGAGAAGCGACGAGCCCGCCAGCAGGAGGCTGCATGAAGACAGAAATCATTGAGGCACTCCGCACTCGGTGGCAATTCCTGCGGATTTACCGCTACCCGGGTTCGGTTCTGCATGACTACCGCATCCTTCGAAATTTCATCACCGTTTATCGCGCAACAGGAGCTGCACTATGACTATCAATTTATCGTACGTACGCCAGCAGCTCATCCTCGCCACTACCGATCTGAGTGGAGCAACCAAAGACCAGTTGATGGCATGGCTGGAGAATGCACAGTTCGACACCAACACATTCAAGCGTAAGAAAATGCGGGTACTCGATGAAGAAACGGAAAAGTGGGTGACGCTGGATAATCCGCCGATACCAGGGAAGCAGTCACGCGCTAAGGGTTCGCATATCCCCCTGGTGCAGCCGGTAGAGTTCGCGACCGCTTCATGGCGCCGGGCACTGCTGTCTCTCGACGAGCATCAGAAAGCATGGCTGTTATGGAACTACAGCGAGAGCATCCGCTTCGAGAATCAGGTCAGTATTACGCAGTGGGCATGGTCCGAGTTCCAGAAGGAACTTGCCGGGAAGCGCGTGGCCGGGAAAACAGTCGATCGGCTGCGTAGCCTCGTGTGGCTTGCTGCTCAGGACGCGAAAGCAGAGTTGGCAGGGCGCGACACTTACGAGTATCAGGAACTGGCTGAGCTGGTAGGGGTGAACCAGAAGAACTGGTCTGAGACATTCACGGAGCGCTGGCTGGCGATGAAACGCATCTACCGCCGACTCGATACCGACGCGCTGCATCATGTAATGCGATCACGTTCACAACAAAAGGCGACAAATTTGGACGCAAGTCTTGCAAAACTGGATTGAAACGCATATATTTCATGTAAATCTGATATGCTGCCAAAATTACATCAACCCGCCAATGTGCGGGTTTTTATTTGCCTGTAGCTCAGGGGATAGAGCATCTGCCTTCTAAGCAGTCGGTCGCTGGTTCGAATCCAGCCAGGCGAACCAGACCCAATGCCTGGGACTATTCGGCTCATTGAATGCGCCGATTATAAGAGCCATTCGGCTCATGCCACACCCTCATATTGCTCGCCGCGCCGCGAGCTTTTTTATTTTCAGGCCCCGGGAAACATCCTCGACACGCTTTGTTGTTAATCCAGCCCAAGGGCCTGAACCCTACACACAGCTCCCGCACTAACGCGAGGAGATAGAGATGATCCGATATATGCCAGACAAAATTGCATCCGCAATCTCGTATTGCGTGTCCGGCAGTCTTATTTGTGGAGGCGGCATTTTGCAATGGTTGCACGACCTCGACTGGAACAAGGTGGCAGTGATCGGCGGCTTCCTTATCGGTTTAGCCACGTACCTGACGAACCTTTATTTCAAAAGACGCCAGACGAAAGCTTATGAGAAAGCCCTGAGAAAGGGATACATCACGGCACCACCACAGGATACTTAATATGGCTATGTCACCAGCGCTAAGGAAGAGTGTTATTGCTGCTACCGGCGGCGGGGCAATCGCCATCGCATCAGCTCTCATCACTGGCCCAACGGGCAATGATGGGCTTGAAGGCGTGAAGTACAAGCCATACAAGGATGTCGTAGGTGTCTGGACTGTTTGCTATGGGCATACAGGCGAAGACATCATGCTCGGTAAAACTTACACCGAAGCAGAGTGTAAAGCACTGCTTAATGCCGATCTGAACACAGTCGCCAGGCAGATTGATCCGTATATCAAGACCGATATCCCGGAAGAGATGCGCGGCGCGATGTACTCGTTCGTGTATAACGTCGGTGCCGGAAACTTCAAAACGTCTACGCTGCTAAAAAAGATTAATCAGGGCGATCAGAAGGGCGCTTGTGACCAGTTGCGTCGCTGGACCTATGCTGGCGGGAAGGAATGGAAAGGGCTTGTTACACGCCGCGAGATTGAGCGCGAAGTTTGCTTATGGGGTGAGAAGCCTCAGAAAGCGGATGACAGCTTTGGTCCACTCAATCCCGGCACTCCGCCATCAGCACCGGGAGTGTTTTGATGGAGAGAATTATTGCCATCATCGGTGCGGTTTTGGCTGGCCTGCTGGTAGTTGCTGTTCTGATGGCTAACAGCTACCGCGACAACGCCATCACCTACAAAGACCAGCGTGATAAAGCCACCGAGCAACTCAGCCTGGCGAACGCCACTATCACCGACATGCAGACCCGGCAACGCGATACTGCGGCGCTGGATGCGAAATACACAAAGGAACTGGCTGATGCTAAAAAGCAGCTTGAAGATCTGCAGCGTTGTGTTCGCTCTGGCAAGTGTGGGTTGCACCTCAATGCAACCTGTCCCGACATGCGTAAAACCACCGGAACCGCCAGCGTGGATGATGCTTCCAGCCCCAGACTTACAGACTCCGCTGAACGGGATTATTTCACCCTCAGAGAGCGAATCAACACCATCACAAAGCAAGTAGCTGGACTGCAGGAATACATCAGCACTCAATGTCAGAGGTAAGCATGATCACATTGTCCGGCATATATCAAAGACCAGACGGTGAGATAGTGCCGGGGGCTGTCATTTCCTTCATTCAACTTGGGAACACTGCCAATTCGTTTACTCACCTGAAAGCAGAAATGACCACTGGAGATGATGGTGCCTACAGCATCTCACTCTACGATGGTCTGTACAAAGTCGAAGCTCGGTATACCGACAGAAGAGTGGACTATCTCGGCAATATTACGATAACTGCTGAGTCAGAAGATGGCACGCTTAACGACTACCTGACACTAAGCTCATGCCTGCCAAATAACGCAATACTCGATGCCATGCAGCAAGTGTATTTTGCCAATAAGGATTTGGTTGCCAGTGGCGTGAAAACAGTTGCCCATATCTCTGACATTCCAGGTGATGCAAGCGGTTATTACTATGTCACCAATGATGAGGATAAGGGAGCACCGACGCTTTATCTTTTCACTGCCGGTCAGCGAGTTTGGCTCGCATCTGTGGATGACACACCATGACGACAAAATTCCCCTCAATGGCTTATAGCGCACCGCTGATTGCGACAGATTACAGTGGAACGGCCACGCCCGGTTCCAGCCTCGAAGTAATGCCCGCAGACAGCACGGCAGTATCAGGGGTGATTCAGAACGTGAGCGCCGGGGATGTGCTGTACGTGAATCTGACGGGCGGGGAAGCTGGTCAGATGCCCGGTAGCATCATTCTTGAGCCTGGCGGTAGTGTTGATTTGGCTGCCACAAACGCTGTGTCTGTCTTTGCGACTACAGCAGTGCCGTTTACGGCGGTGAGGTATCACTATGTCGATTCGTAACCCGACATCGAAAAGCCGTGAGACGGGTAGCGCCGACACGCGAGATTTTCCTTCATGGTTTTCCCGAGTCCAGCGCCTGTCCATGGTGAGAACCACACCGATCCCGGTAATGGATAACCCGCCTGACACAATCCTGACCAAGGGGCTTGGGTTATCGTACGTCTCTGTTTTTAACGAAGGGATTGACTATTCCGTTGGCGATAATCTCACCCCAGCGCGTGAGGCCATTTTTCAGGCCACGATCCGTGTCACTGGGGTGGATGAAATTGGAAGGATTACCAGCGTAGCGGTTCAGAAACCTGGTTGCTATGAAAGTTCGTCGAGCGAGCTTCTTGATGTGACAGGAGGAACGGGGTCTGGTGCGAGATTCACTGCGTCATATAACGCGGGGGTGGCGTCTGCTATCTATAACGGGAAAACCACACAGCGCCAGGATGAAACGGCCTTTGACTATCTCGGTTACGATATCCAGGACAATACGTCAGGGTCGGGCTACAGAGGCAACGGCGTTCAGAACGGCACTCAGTGTCAGATCGCCTGGGTAAGCGATGCGCCATATCTTGAATTGCGTCTGATTGGCGGTAATTACCAGGGGGATTTGTACGTCAATGGCGCGCGCATTTCAGCGGAAGCCATAAAGACGGACACCAGTGGATCACCTTACCTCTATGCTGTTGACTGGGCTGGCGTATCAGATATTCGTGAATACAGGCTCTGCGGCATAAACACCGGCTTCGGTGGCATCAATACCGAGTTGCAGTACAGCATCTGGACACCTGATGAAAACCATAAGCCGATCATCTGGATAATGGGGGATTCGTACACGGTTGGTATTGGCGCAACTCAGGGCTCATTCAATTACTTCCGCATCATGTGTGACGCACTGGGTGCTATTGGCCTGGCTGACGGCATATCCGGTGCAGGCTGGACCTCAATTCAGCCCGACCGCATTCCTCAGCAGCGCGTGGAAATGAAGCTTGGCAGCATCACCCGACAACCGAACTTTGTGTTCTTCGCGATGGGGTACAACGACGCCAACGCTGGGCACATTGAGTTGCTGAAAACAAACTTCCGGGCTTCAGTCAAAAAAGTTCGTGAACTCTGCCCCCTGGCTCAGATTGTCAACATAGGCCCGGCAACCCCCTTGGGGAAGGCTAGTGTATTAACAGCTATTCGTGAAGCCGAAATGGAGCTGTGCGAAGAACTCGCTATTCCTTACATCGATATTGATGACTGGGTGAACCAGTACAACAAGCAGATGTACACCGGTTCGGACAACACCCACCCGACTGATGCTGGGCATGCATTTATTGGCATCCGTGAAGCAAAGACCATCTCGAAAATAATCTAGGGAACACGCATGAAAATATTTGTCGACGGCAAGATCGCCGGGGTCACTGATGCTGACCTGAAATCATTTTATCAGGTGCAGGAATCGCTTAAGGCTCAAGGCCACATTGTCTTCAGTCCATTGCTGTTGCCTGATGATTCTGACCTCGGAGAGAAGATGGACATCTGCTTTGCTTTCCTTCGGGCATCGGATGCGATTGCCGTAGAGACAGGCAACTATCACGATAAAACAGAGGTCTTCATCGATTACCTCACTCAATATAACCCTGACGCGAAGGTCATTTCGAAAGCCATGTGAGGATCTGCATGCCTGACATCTACCAAATCACCCTCACCACCCAAACCGGCGAAACCTTCACGGGCAAGATGTCACGACGTCAGCCTGAGCTGGTGAACGGCTTTGTGCCGCTGGCGACCGAGACTGGCGAGTGGCTGTATTTCGCACCTGCCGATGTAAAACGCGTGGAGTTCACGCCGGTACCGGAAGAGCAGACCGAACAAACAACGGAGTAACTCATGGTTAACGATGACGAGCGCAGGCCATATCCGCCAGTTAACTTCATCGACTCCGACAACTGGCAGCCGTACACCCGGCTGATCCCCGCTAACGAAGTGCATGAATGGATAAGCCGACAAATCCTCAGCGATACCGGGAGTATCCATAACCCAGACCACATTCACCTGATGGATGCGGATCTCTGCTTCATGTGGGCGTCTGACTCATTCGCGAAGAAAGGGCGCTACGTTCTCGGTCAGGCTGAGCAGGTAATGCTCCGCGCCGGTGGATGGCAAAAGGCCAGGATGGAACAGCAGATGTATGAATGGTTCGGACGCATCCCGAAGTTCATCATCACGCTGGCTGCTGATTACTGCACACAATGCAGTGACCTCGAGTTCTGCGCACTGGTAGAGCATGAGCTTTACCACATCGCCCAGGCCACCGATGATTTCGGCGCGCCTAAGTTCAACAAAGAGACCGGGCAGCCAGTGCTAACACTGCGCGGCCACGACGTCGAAGAATTCACTGGTGTCGTACGCCGATACGGTGCCAGCAAAGAAGTGCAGGAGCTAGTTGATGCGGCCAATGCACCAGCAGAAGTTGCTCAAATCGATATAGCCAGGTCATGCGGGACGTGCATGTTGAAGCTGGCGTAACGCTTTATTCAGATTGTCATGGAGGTAGCCTGTGGCAGCATTATCGACAGAGGTTAAAGCCTTCATAGTTCAATCACTCGCCTGCTACGAGACCCCGGTAAAAGTCATTGAGCTTGTAAAGGCTGAATATGGCATCGATGTCTCACGGCAGCAGGTGTCGCAATATACGCCAGGCAACGCAATGGCGGCCAAGTTGAGCCAGAAGTGGATTGACCTGTTCAACGCCACCCGTAAACGATTCCAGAATGAGATCGCCGACATACCGATCGCGAACAAAGCGTACCGATTACGCGTTCTCGACCGAATGGCGACCAATGCTGAAAAGATGAAGAACTACGGCATGACCTCGCAACTTATCGAGCAGGCCGCCAAAGAAATGGGCGATGCCTACACTAATCGCCAGAAAGTCGAGCATACAAGCCCTGATGGCAGCATGACGCCGCAACCGACCATCATCCAGCTACTACCCGTTGAGCCAAAAGCATGAGTAACGCCGTTCAACTGCCGATCCCCGCGAAGCTTGCACCACTGTTCACTGCCGTGAATAAGCGTTACCGGTGCTCTCACGGTGGACGCGGTAGCGCCAAGACGCGCACATTTGCGCTGATGACTGCGGTAAAGGCGTATCAGTCGATGATGAACGGTGAAAGCGGCGTGGTGCTCTGCGCACGAGAATTCATGAACTCGCTGGAAGAATCGAGCATGCAGGAGGTGAAACAGGCGATCCTGTCTGTTCCCTGGCTGGCTGCCAACTTCGATATCGGCGAGAAGTACATCCGCACCATAGACAAGAGCGTCAACTATGTGTTCTGCGGTCTCCGGCATAACCTCGATAGCATCAAGTCGAAAGCGCGTATCCTGCTGTGCTGGGTTGATGAGGCTGAATCAGTAAGCGAAATAGCCTGGCAGAAGCTGAGCCCGACCGTTCGTGAAGAGGGGTCAGAGATTTGGGTGACGTGGAACCCTGAGCGAGACGGCAGCGCCACGGATAAGCGTTTCCGAAAAGAGGCTGGCGACGACTGTATCACCGTTGAGATGAACTATACGGATAACCCGTGGTTCCCGGATGTGCTTGAAGGTGAGCGACAGAACGATCAGCGCCGCCTCGACCCGGCGACATACGCTTGGGTGTGGGAAGGCGCTTACCTAGAAAACTCCGATAAGCAGGTGCTGGCCGGGAAATACCGGATTGCCGAGTTCTCGGACCAACTATGGAAAGAGGCCGATCGATTGTTCTTCGGTGCTGACTTCGGTTTCGCCAAAGACCCTAACACACTGGTGCGTTCGTTCATCCTGCACAACCGGCTGTACATCGAGTACGAGGCATACGGGCAGCAGACAGAGCTCGACCACATGCCAGAACTGTACGACACAATTCCCGGATCGCGTGACTGGCCCATCAAGGCCGACTCCGCTCGACCCGAGACGATTAGCTATCTCAAGCGGCAGGGATTCAACATCTCAGCTGCCGAGAAATGGCAGGGGAGCGTTGAGGACGGCATCGCACATCTTCGCGGCTTCGACGAAATCATTATCCATCCTCGCTGCAAGAACGTGGCGCGCGAGGCACGTATGTGGTCCTACAAAACTGACCGCATCACCGGCGAGGTATTGCCGAAGCTGGCAGATGGTTTCGAGCACTGCTGGGATGGCATTCGCTACAGCCTCGACGGACACATTAAGCGCAAAGGTCAGATGGCCGGGATGATGATTCCGAAGCGCCTGCAAGGGAGGTGAGCATGGTCAAGTGCAATAAGCATAATATTTGGTTAAGGCCGCCAGTGGGATGCTGGAAGTGTCATGAAGAAATAACTAAATCACTGCTGGCAAGTAAGCCTCTTGCATTTATGCCATCAAGAGGGCCAAAAATGCCGCCAATTAATCGCTAACGGACAAACCATGACTGACAAATTAACTCTCGCCGTCAACCATGCGTTGAACGATGCGCGGATGGCGCGCGCCCGTATGGGGCTGATGGCACCTACGATGGGGCTGGACAATAAGCGCCATTCCGCATGGTGCGAGTATGGCTTCCCTGAGCAGGTCACCTACGAAAACCTCTACGCCCTGTATCGACGCGGCGGTATTGCCCACGGAGCAGTTGAGAAGCTGGTGGGCAAGTGCTGGCAGACGAACCCGGAAATCATCGAGGGTGATGATGCCGACGAGAGCGAAAACGAAACCGCCTGGGAAAACAAGTCAAAGCAGGTATTCAACAACCGGTTCTGGCGCTCATTTGCCGAGGCGGATCGCCGTCGCCTTGTCGGTCGTTATGCAGGCATCCTTCTGCACGTCCGCGATGAAAAAGACTGGAACCTTCCGGTTACCAAAGGGCGAGGTCTTCAGAAAATATCTGTGGCGTGGGCCGGATCGCTCACGGTGAGCGAGTGGGACACTGGCCTGAACTCGAAGAAGTACGGGCAACCGAAGATGTGGCAGTACGCCGAACGGTTGCCGAATGGTTCAAGTCGCCGCGTCAATATCCACCCAGATCGCGTTTTCATCCTTGGTGATTACTCTGATGATGCTATCGGCTTTTTGGATCCAGCATATAACGCCTTTGTGAGTCTGGAGAAGGTAGAGGGCGGGTCTGGTGAGTCATTCCTGAAGAACGCCGCGCGGCAGCTCAATGTCAACTTTGAGAAGGAAATCGACTTCAACAATCTCGCGTCCCTTTATGGCGTGAGCATTGACGAGTTGCAGGATAAGTTTAACGAAGTTGCCGGGGAAATGAACCGTGGTAACGATGTTCTGATGACGACCCAAGGGGCTACGGTCACACCGCTGGTGACTGCTGTAGCTGATCCGTCAGCGACCTATAACGTCAACCTGCAAACCGCTGCCGCCGGAGTTGATATCCCGACGCGCATTCTGGTTGGTAATCAGCAGGCCGAGCGATCCAGTACCGAAGACCAGAAGTACATGAATGCACGTTGCCAGTCGCGACGTGTGGACCTCTCTTTCGAAATAGAGGACTTCTGCGACAAGCTTATCGACCTGCAGATCATCGACTCAGTCAGCCAGAAGGCTGTTATCTGGGATGACCTGAACGAGCAGACCGATACTGAAAAGCTAACCAACGCTAAGACCATGGGCGAGATTAACCAGACCATGCTGGGCGGCGGTGACACCCCGGCATTCAGCCGTGAAGAAATTCGCACAGCAGCCGGTTATGAAAACGATGATGAATTCCCGTTAGGAGAAGAGGATGGCGACGAAGAAGACGAAGCCGCCGATTCTGCCGCGTAACTATCAGGACCCGACCGGAGCCGATGCGC
This sequence comes from Scandinavium sp., assembly GCF_051650185.1. Lineage (GTDB taxonomy): Bacteria > Pseudomonadota > Gammaproteobacteria > Enterobacterales > Enterobacteriaceae > Scandinavium. Next base: position 23,074 of record NZ_JBOFIN010000108.1, on the reverse strand, counting down.
TGGAACGCCGCGCAATAAAAGATTTTGCCAGGCGGATGAATAAGATTGGCAAAGCGTACAAATCATCACTCGAAAAAATACCCTCATCACTCGCAGTAAACGCCAGATACGAATACCAGCTAAACCCCGCGCTACTCTCCATCATCCTGAGCGATGCCAGTTACCTGGTGGATCAGGTGCTGCTTGAAGGTGGCGACTACGACCTGTGGTTTTACGAGTACATCGATCTGGCTTCGGAGAAGGGGACCGGGCAGTCGTTCTACAACCTTAGCCAGCAATCCCCGGTGTACGCAGCCGGGCGTGAATCGCTGGCGTCCATCCTCGCAAGCGACCCGTACCAGCAACGAATGGCGCTGGTGCATGCCCGTGTGTTTGAGGAAATGAAGGGGCTGACTGCTGACGTTAAGCGAGATATGGCGCGCGTGCTGACTGATGGCGTGGGGCGCGGGCTTAATCCGCTGGATATTGCGCGCAGCCTGACAGAGCAGACCGGCATCGAGAAGCGCAGGGCGAACCGGATAGCACGCACTGAAGTGACTACCGCGCTGCGCCGGGCGAAGTGGGATGAAGACCAGGAGGCGAATGACCTTTACGGACTCAAAACGCTTCTGGTTCACATCTCGGCTCTGTCACCGACAACCCGAAATACCCACGCAGTGCGCCATGCCCACCTCTACACCAATGAAGAGGTCCGTGACTGGTACAGCAAGGATGGCAACTCCATCAACTGCAAATGCAGCCAGCAGTCGGTGCTGGTGGATGCGGATGGTAATCCGGAATACCCGGACACCATCACGAAACTCAAACAGGAATATAAATCGATGCAGGCGCGCGGTTACGCCTGGGCGGAGAAATAACTATGCCTATGCAGGTCAATATCACCACGAAGGTGAACAGCCAGTCTATCCGGCGCGAAACATACAACGGGCGCGAGCATCTGGTTCTGCCGAGTTACACACTTCCGGCGAACGTCGTCATGAATGGCGGGCTGTACACACAAGAGCAAATCGATGCTCACTATCAGGGTCTGGAAGGCACCCTGGCACCGCTGGGTCATCCTCAGGTGAACGGTCAGTTCGTGTCTGCATTCTCCCCTGAGGGGATTAACGCAGGCCATATCGGCGCATGGAACCGCAACGTTAAGAAGTCCGGTAATCGCATTTACCTCGAAAAGTGGGTTGATGTGGCCCGCGCCAGTGAGTCAGAAGGCGGTAAAGAACTGCTTGAACGTGTCGCTGCCATTGAGCGCGGTGAAGACGTTCCACCGATTCATACCAGCGTGGCCGCATTCCTCGACCAGCTTGAGCCGAACGAGCAACAACGCGCTACCGGAGCTGAGTGGGTAGCGGATATCCACGGCATGGACCACGACGCGATCCTCCTGCACGAGGTTGGAGCTGCTACTCCGGAACAGGGAGTTGGCCTGATGGTTAACGCTGATCTGGCGCAGCCGCTTAAGGCGAACTCCGGCGCGCTGGTGGGTGAATCCTACCGGGAGCGCGAGCAGCGTCTCGACCGCGCAGCCAAAGCGAAGTTTGCAACAGGACAGGATGAATATGCATGGATCGCTGACTTCACCGACTCGCAAGCGGTAATCATTCGTAACGGTGGTATTGCTGAGGTATACGGCTACAAGTCTGAAGGTGGAAATATCACCTTTGACGATAATGGCACCTCCGTCGCACGGCAAGAATCCTGGGTAGCCATCGCCGCCAATAAATTCAGATCTTTTTTCACCACGCAGGAATACCCTGCAACAAACCACAAAACGGAGGGCGACATGCCTTTAACCACTGAAGAGAAACAAGAGTTGATCAGCGAAATCGGTAAAGGCCTGGCCGCTAACTTCGCCGATGCCCTGAATCCTATTAAGGATGCGATCACCGGTCTGCAAGCAAACCAGGACAAACTTACTGAAACACTGACTGCCAACTCACGCGCAGAAGAGAAGGCAAAACGCGAAGCAGTTTCGAAGGTCCATGGAGATATCGTGGCTAACGCACTTTCAGGCGAACCTCTGGACGCTATGTACAAATCACTGGGCGAAGCTGCGCCTCTGGGCACCAATAATGCACAGCAACAAAAAGAAACCGGCGCGCCGTCTGCAACCGAATACTTCAACTAAGGAGTCGAAAAATGCCACGTTATCGTCGCGTTAATATCGACGGTCAGTCTCTGTACAAGACCGAAACACGAACCATGGCTATGGAAGCCCGTCCGGGCACAGCGGTAGTCATTGACAGTAATGATCATTTCACTCCTGCCACTGCATTATCTGGCCGCATCTATATTCTGGATTGCGCTTATCACCAGGGGCTCGGAATCATGGACAAGGTGCCAGCCGGCGACTCTGGCGTTGGTAACTATGTAGAAGAGGGGCGCGAGTTGGCGCTGCTTTGTGGTGTTGGCACATACAAAAAAGACACCCCTATCAAGCTGGCGCCAAATGGTGGGTTCCTTCCTGCAACTGACGACACAGATTCAGTTATCGGCTACAGCCAGGACGAATTTACCATTAGCGGTAGCGATACTGACTTCATTCGCGTGCGTATGCGCGTTGGCACTGTCGCCGCCGCTGGCGCGTAACAAAAGGATAAACGCACATGTATTTCTCTAAAGATACTCTGGCGGCAAACTCCCGCCTCGGCGGCCACTGGAACGAATTGTGGGCAAACCGCGACATGTGGAACCTCCAGAACGATTCCATTATTGCCGCTAACCGCGCAATCATGACGCCTGACATGCTGGCCTGTAACTCCGTGGGTGGTTTTTCCCGCGACTTCTGGGCTGAGATTGACCGTCAGGTACTGCAGTTGCGCGATCAGGAAGTCGGAATGGAAATCGTGAACGACTTGATCGGCGTTCAGACGGTGCTGCCGGTCGGTAAAACCGCCAAGCTGTATAACGTGATTGGTGACATCGCCGACGACGTATCAGTAAGCATCGATGGTCAGGCGCCGTTTTCCTTCGACCATACAGAGTACGCCAGCGACGGCGACCCGATTCCGGTATTTACTGCCGGTTACGGCGTTAACTGGCGCCATGCGGCTGGCATGAGCTCTGTGGGGATCGATCTGGTGCTTGACTCGCAGATGGCGAAGATGCGCAAGTTCAACCAAAAGCGCGTTAACTACTACCTGAACGGCGATTCTAAAATCCAAGTTCAGTCTTACCCGGCCCAAGGCATCAAGAATCATCGCCACACTAAGAAGATTAACCTCGGATCTGGCGCCGGCGGCGCGAATATCGATCTAACAACTGCAGATACTGCGGCGCTGTTTGCGTTCTTTGGTAAGGGTGCATTCGGTACCGCCGCGCGTGCTAACAAGGTAGCCGCATACGATGTGATGTGGGTATCTCCAGAAATCTGGGCAAACCTGGCTCAGCCATATGTGGTGAACGGAGTTGTAAGTGGCACCGTTCTGCAGGCGGTTCTTCCTTTCGCACCGGTGAAAGAAATCCGCATGAGCTTTGCCCTGACAGGTAACGAGTTCATCGCGTACGTTCGTCGCCGTGACGTGATCTCTCCTCTGGTAGGCATGGCTGTCGGTGTTGTTCCACTGCCGCGCCCACTGCCTAACGTTAACTACAACTTCCAGATTATGTCCGCTGAAGGTCTGCAAATCACCGCAGACGATCAGGGGCTGTCTGGTGTTCTATACGGTGCTGACCTGGATTAAGGGGAAACCATGGCTAAATACGAAGTAGTGCGCGCTTGGTTCGGCGTGAAGGTTGGCGATGTGGTGGAGTTGAAAGAACTGCACCCGGCGCTGAAGTCTAACGTCCGTCTCATTAATGGTGAGGCAGGCGGAGAACTTACCCCGTCGACGCCTGATGCCGGTACCGGTGAGAAATCTCGCAAAGAGGTTATCCAGGCTCGTCTGACTGAACTGGGCATCGAGTTCAAAGGCAACCTGGGCGCTGAAAAACTCAGTGAGTTGTTGCCTGACGGTGAGCTCGAAAAGCTTTTCCCTGCTGAATAACAGCCGCCGCTGAGGCGGTTTTTTTATGCCCCGCTCCGGCGGGGTATTTCACGGAGTCGATAATGGTAACTCTCGAACAGGCAAAGGAGTATCTGGAGAGCCAGGGAATTACCATTCCCGATTTTGTTCTTCAGGCTCTCGTCGACCAGGCGAACAGCATTCAAGAATGCCTCGATGCGCACTATCCGGCATCAACGGCGCTGCTGATTCAGCTCTACCTGATAGCGATTATGGGACTCGGTCAGGGTGATAAGTACATCTCCAGTCAATCCGCACCAAGCGGCGCGTCTCGCTCGTTCAGATATCAATCGTTTGATGATCGCTGGAAAGCTTCAGTGAACATGTTGCGCGGTCTGGATAAGTACGACTGCGCTGCTGACCTGATTCCTGCCGACCCTACCGCCGCGCCAGCATTTGCAGGTATCTGGATCGGAAAAGGTGGCTGTATGTGCGGGAATAAATCATGAATTGGACATCTGTTAGCGTCCGGCTGCCTCGCTCATTCACCCGCGTCTGGGTGATGACCGACACCGAGCGGGAGACTACCGGCTACGTGAAATCTGACGGCGAGTGGTTCATCAACTGCCCGCGCATCCGGGCGACTGGCGCGAAGGTGCTGCGCTGGAAGGAGGGCTGATGTCGAGCATTGCTTCGTGGAGTTATACAGCCGCAGCGACTATCTGGCGCAAGCTGGAGGGAAATGACGAATACGGCGACCCGCTGGGTTATGCCGAGCCTGAGCAAATCCTCTGTGATTACGAGGGCGGGCTCAGCAAGAAGTTAGCCAGCCTGGGCTCTGAAATTATCGTGAAAAACACTATTTGGACCGAGTTTGCGCTGGCGGACACTGGCGATTACTTGCTGATTGGCATATCGACCGAAGCCGATCCGGTTGTGGCTGGTGCCGACGAGGTGCGACAGGTTGTCCGTTACGCTGATACGTTCGAACGCCTGGCGGATGACTATGCAATTTTGACAGGTGTTTAGCCATGGCTGTAAAAGTTCGCGGCATTCGTGAGGCGAAGGCCAACTTGAATCGGCTAATCGACGATGTTCAGGGGCGGAAAGTTGTCCGGGCGCTTCAGTCAGCGTTAATCATCGGCGGGTCCCAGGCTGCGCTTTATACCCCTATCGACACATCAACCCTCATCAACAGCCAGTACCGAGAAATCGAAGTTAACGGGACGAGAGTCACCGGGCGCGTGGGTTATACAGCGAATTACGCTATTTTCGTTCACGACCCCAACGTTCCGCAAACCTTCCGGCGAGCTACAGCGCAGAAAGAGTTCCTCACGAAAGGTTTCGAAGATACCAAGCGCCAAATTGATGCCGCAGTGGCTAAGGAACTGTCGCTATGAACCCTCCAATGTACCAGCGTGTCAGGAACATGTTTGGCGATGCCGGTCTGACGACTGGCTTTATCGTCCAGTTACTGGCGTTCAATGACCCTGGCGACCTGACGAAAGCATTCATGGTGTTCAGGCCAAACGGCGGCACCGCAATTCGTAACGACCTCGGCAATGACAATTATGTGCTTGTCGATGTGATCGGTGCGAAGAACAAGGTGCAGGACATGGCGCTGGCAACTCAGGCAATCGTCGACTATGTCCAGGCAAATCCTCATGCCGATGAGTGCGTGGGCAAAATTGAAAACATGGGAGCAATCCCGCCACCGGTACAAACCGAAGAGGGCCGAATGGTCTTCCGATTGCAGTTTGCATGCATCTACGGGGATTAACCCTCAAATAACCAACACAAGGTCGCCATCTGGCGGCCTTTTTTATACACAAAAGAGGTCAACGATGGCAGCTAATTGCCCTAATTCAAACGAACGCGTCTTCGGCTCTGCAACAGTGCTGGAACTGGCTATGGGGTGTTCTGACGTTCGCCCGGCGGAAGACGAATGGAAGGCGCTTGGTGCTGGTACCAGTAAAGGTCTGGATTTCTCGCCAAACTCAGTGACCAGCGACGCTGATGATACTGCTGGCTGGGTGGAGAACATCATCACCAATGCCGACGGTACCATCAGCTTCGAAGGTGAGGTGCGCAAACACGACAAGCTCGATCAGTTCGGCTACGGAAACTTGGTGAAGTATTTCACTGATGAGATTAACGCTAAGCGCCAGCCGAATCTGTGGGCTCGTATCGCCATTGGACCAATTGAGTTCTCTGGCTACATGGTGATCACCAGCCTGACACCTGCCGACGGCGGTAGTAATGACATCATCACGTTCAGCGTCGAGTTTAAAGTCTCTGATGGCACTACTGTCATTGTCGAAAACCTTGATGCCCAGTTGTCATTCTCTACCGATCTGCCGCCAACCAAATCTGTAGCGGTCGGGGCTGCGCTCAATATGACTGTTGCGGTAGAGGGTGGCACAACTCCATATACCTACGTCTGGAAAAAAGACTCCACTACGGTTTCTGGTCAGACGACAGCAACATTCAACAAAGCCAGTGCTGTCTCTGGCGATGCTGGGTCGTATACCTGCGTGGTAACCGATTCGGCAGGTACGCCTGCTACCGTGACATCCTCTGCGTGTGTCGTAACCGTCAGCTAACGGCTATTCCAAAGGGTGGCCGTGGCTGCCCTTGATAATGTCTGTTAACCGGTATTCCAGATGACCCCATTACTTGAGATAGGCGAAATTGGCCTGAGCAATAGCGCTGAAGGTGGTCGTGACTACCTGTTGCGTCCGTCGTTTGAGGCCATGAACCGCATCGGATCGCCTACAGAAATTGTTCAAATATACGCAGATATTCACGGCGGCGAGGCGCAGGAGTTAATTGAGCTTTGCTCGGCTGCGCCAGATAAGTTATCAGCCTGGCTCACCGCATCCATGAACAGGGTGGCAGAGAGACTGCTCTCGAAGGCGATGCATGTCCTTCAGTCCTGCTGTGAAGACGACCTCACGCCGATCATTGGGGAGTGGAAGGGGTGGAAACACTGCGTTGTTTATCGGCCCGGCCTGATGCCACGAGCTGACATCATCCTCTTTGCGCAAAGTCTGATGCAGCACGGCGTCATCGGTAAAGCAAAAGTCAGGAGACTACAGCGACACGAGTCGAACGAAACCACCTCAGAGTTCAGGGCGTTTGAGTATATCAGCGCGGCCCGCAGCCACTTTGAGATGAGTCGTGATGAGGCCAGCCAGCTAACCATGACTGAATTTATCCTTTTGCTCTCACAGAAATACCCTGAGCAGAAAGGTTTCACGAAAGACGAGTATAACGCAGTGACTGACGACTTCCTTGCAAGACAGGAAGCGAGAAGGGCTGCTGCAAAAAGAAAATGAGGCTTAAATGGCTGGTTCAGTTAATGCTGGTAGCATCGTTTATGATGTTGATATGGATCTGGCTGGTCTTCTTCGCTCCCAGCGACAGTTAAGCGACAGTCTGAATGGCATGAATCGCGGATTCGACCAGTCAACAAAAGCAATCAACAACACAGAGCGCAGCGTTTCGGGCGCGGAGCGTTCATTCTCAGCGTTAACAAAAATTGCTGGTGCTCTTACTTCCGCGTTATCCGTTCAGCAGGTGTCTCAATACGCCGATGCATGGGTGGTCGTTAATAACAAACTATCCAATGCCATTCGCCCGACCGAAGAATTGGCTGACGTTACCCAGCGTGTTTTTGATATTTCCCAGCAAACCAGAAGCAGCCTGGAAGCGACAGCAACTCTTTATGCACGCCTTGAGCGGGCAACGCGCAGCGCTGGCACAAGCACAGAAGATCTGACAAGACTCACTGAGACCATCAACAAGGGTTTAGCTGTCTCCGGCGCTACCGCCGAAGAAGCAAGCTCAACAATGATCCAGTTGTCTCAGGCTCTTGCGTCCGGCGTTCTGCGTGGCGAGGAATTTAACTCGATTTCCGAGAACGGCAGCAGACTTGCCGTTGCCTTGTCAGATTCCCTTGGTGTAACCGTAGGGCAACTACGCGCTATGGCTGCCCAGGGTCAACTAACCACCGATGTCGTGGTGAAAGGTCTGCTGTCTCAGGGGGATCAAATTGCCAAGGAGTTTTCCAATACCTCGGTTACATTGGGCCAAGCTTTCTCTGTAGCCACCAACAACGTGACGAAGTTCGTAGGTGAATCATCATCTATCAAATCGGTATATGCCGGGGCAAGTAGTGCCATCATCACGATCAGCGAAAATCTTGATGCTTTATCAGGTGTAATTGCTATTGCAGCGACAGTGCTTGGCAGCCGATTTGTCGGTGCGCTGGCAATGGCAACAGCAGAGAAAGCGAAATCTGCTATAGCCGCAAGGGCTCTTGCCGTTGCTGACAATCAGGCTGCGCAGTCAGCATCACTTGCAGCGGCAGCCGAGCTAAGAAGTGCCGAAGCGGCAAAAGTCAGATCGCTTGAAGAAGTTCGACTTGCGCAGATGATGAAGTCCACGGCAATAAGCGCGACCAGCCTTGCAGCAGCAGAGGAAGCGTTGTCTGCTGCGAGAATGGCTGCCGCTACTGCCACGGGGCGTTATAACACTGCTCTGGTGGCTAATAAGGTTGCACAGGATGCAGCCACTGCGGCGGCTTCAAGGGCGTCAGTAGCGAGCGGACTTCTGAAAGGTGCACTGGGTTTGATCGGTGGCCCGGCAGGTGCGGCTATGCTGGCTGGTGCTGCGATTTACTACTTCTGGCAGAAAGCACAGGAAGCCAGACAGGAAGCTATCAAGCTCGCCGACTCGGTTGATGGTCTGACGAATAAAATGAAAGACATGTCTCAGGTGCAGTTGTCATCTGAGATAGCCAAACTTCGCGCCACCATCCCGGAACTGACTGACGCCGTCAATGATGCTCAGGATGCATACGACAAAGCAACCAATAAAGTTAAAGATTATCAGAAGGAAATCGACAACTGGGGAACTGCTACAAAACGCGGCAGACAAGCTCAGGAGGCAATGGCATCAGCGCTGGATAATCAGGCCATTGCAGCAGACGATCTTTCATCCGCTCAGAACAGATTATCCAGAGTCAACAGCACTGTTGGCATTGCTCAGGCGGAGTTAAACGGACAACTCAAACAGGGTATAGACCTTCTTCAGCGCAACGGACAAGAAACTGGAGTCGTTGCTGGCCTGATGAATCAGCTTGGTAAGTCTCTGAATTTTGCATCTGCTGCCAAGGCGCGTTTTAATTCTCAATCCCTGAAAGTTGAAAGACCAGCAAACGTCCAGGCTTACCTTGATAAACAAGAACAGCAAATTGAACTGCAGAGCGAACTAAATGACAGGAAGCGCGAGCAACTTAAGGCTGAACAAGAAATTCGCGCCATTGGCGGTAGCGAAGCTGATGTCAGAATGGCGCGTGAACGCGCTGGCGCTGAATATGATGCGGTAGCCGCACAAAAGGCACACACAAAAGCGCAGAAGGATGGTGAGGGAGAATCGAAAAAATCAGCAGCGGCTACTGAATCGGTAATTCAGAAACTGGCAAATCTGAAACAACAATCTGAATTGTCAGCGGACTCAACTGCAAACCTGAGCCGCGAGCAGGCCATTCTCACTGCGCAACAATCCCTGGGCAAATCTGCAACTCAAGAGCAGATCGCGCTGGCCGGGAAATATGCCGCGGCGAAGTGGGATACTGCCAATGCCATCAAAGCACAAGCAGCCGCTGAAAAACTGCTGCCAGAGAACGCTGAGAATGCACGCTACAAGCAGGATGTACAGGATCTGAATACTGCGCTGAATGCGAAGAAAATAAACCAGGAGCAGTTCAATCAGACACAAGAACGGCTCGAAGCAACGCATCAGACCAATCTTGCGAAGATTCGCGCTGATCAGGCTGTTACGCCAGCTCAGGAGGCTGCAGGGGCTGTCGATCCGGTTCAGGCGTTAGCTAATCAGCACGAGAAGCAACTGGCGCTTATCACGCAATACGAGCAGCAAGGCGTTATTACTCACCAGAACGCGCTGGCGCAGAAAAACGCAGCCGACACGCTCTATGAGCAGCAGCGCAATGCGGCGATGTGGGAATTATGGAAGAACCAGAGCCAAGCGAATCAGATTCTCGCTGCCGGTTTTGAATCCCTTGCCGGTAATGCCTCCAACGCCTTCACCGGCATCATTACCGGGAGCATGTCAGCTCAGGAGGCGATGTCCTCTCTCGCAAGCAATGCCCTGAACAGCCTGATCAACGGGTTCGTTCAGATGGGTGTTGAGTGGGTTAAATCAGCGATAACTGGTGCCGCAGCTCAGTCGGCCGCCGTGGCCACCACTACCGCAGCTCAAACTGCAGGCCTGGCGACCACTACTGCGGCCAGCGTTTCCTCAGCTGCTGCAACTACCGCGGCATGGACTCCGGCGGCGCTGGTTGCCTCAGTTGGTTCATTCGGTGGTGCCGCGGCGATTGGTCTTGGTGCGCTGGTTGCGGCGTTTGCCGCGAGTAAGGCTCTTGCTGGTAAGCGTAAGAACGGTGGCCCGGTATCTGCTGGCTCCATGTATCAGGTAGGTGAGGGCGGCATGCCCGAAATCTACCGCGCCAGCAATGGCAATCAGTACATGATCCCAGGCGATAACGGTTCGGTCATCAGCAATAAGGACATGCAGGGAGGCGGTGGACAGATGGCGGTGAATATCATTTTCAATGACTACTCATCGAGCCAGCACAGCTTCGATGCGCAGGCGTCGCAGGACGGCAACACGCTCACTGTCCAGGCCTTCATTCAGGACATGGACCGAGGCGGCCCAATGCGTCAGTCAATCACCCGCAATACCAGCGCCACGCCACGAGCAACGGAGTAACTATGCCGATCCCTTACCCAGACTGGCTGCCTCTGGCGCAGAAGTCGAAGACACCAAAGCCTGACACAGGATTCAGGACGGATCAGCCGCAGGTTGGCGCGCCAATCTTTCAAAAGCTAACTGACGACCTGAAGACCGGTTTCTCGTTGACGTGGATTTTCACGCTGGCAGAACACCGGGCCTTCATGCAGTGGATTCGGAGCCCGAATTATCTGGATAATTGCAATCAGTGGTTCACGATGCCAATCGGCATTGGTTCTGGACCATATGGTGAGCCAGAGATGCAGGAGTTGCATTTCACTGCATATCCAACATGGGCTCAATCAGGCGGCGTATTCACATGGACTGGCGATGTCATCACCCGGAAGTTGCTCAACTCGGACGACGACTACGATGACATTGTCATTGAGCTACCGCCACCGTGGGCAAGTTTCCTCGATATCATCGTCACCGGCTATCCGGACGACCGTGACCCTGAATCCATCCCGAGGGTGCCGTAATGCCAACTTTCAGAGAGTACAAAAGTCAGCGCCCAGCGCGAATCCTGTACGAGACGATCACCATCAAGAACGACGTATTTGGGGAAATTAACCTGGTTGCTAATCAGGTATTCCCCAAGACGTTTGCAAGCAAAGCTTATCAGCCTTGCAGAATGGAGGTCGTAGAGAGTCAGCAGAGCAATACGCCGGTTATAGGCGCGTCGCTCAAGTTCGGCCGCCTGGCAATGGACTTCAAACAGGCGCTGAAGAAATGGAAGGCGTTCGCGCGTATCACCCCAATTGCTGTTACCTACAAGCGATTTGACCAGGCTGATATGAACACGCCCCTGAAGCCTTGGACACTGTATGTCAACGACACTTCAATGGACCAAAACGACGTTACTTGTGATTTGACGCTGAAAAACCCGTTAAACAACAACGTCAGCCCGTTGTATTCACCAGAGCTTTTCTCAGGGCTTAAAAATGCTTAAACAGGACTTCGTCGACAGGTTTTCTGGCCTGCCGTGGGCTAACCGTGCCTGCAGTTTTGAAGCGGTCGATTGCTGGGGCCTCGTTGTGATGTATTACCGGCTTGTTCTTGGTCTGGAGATCCACCATTCACCGGACTACGAAGCCGGGCATGACTTCCACACCTGCTTTTCTGACGAGGTCCTCTTCTGGGAGAAGACGGATATTTTTCACGAAGACGGCATTTTCGTCGCCTGGTACGGCGGACAGCCAGCGCATGTTGGGCTGATTATTAACGGCGAGGCATTTCACAGCAGGTGCGAGGGCGGACATGTTCGTTCTGACCCGGTGCGAACCATTCAGCGTCTTTTCACAAAAGTAGAGTTCTATTCCTATGCCGATTATCGAGATTCAACGAGTGCCAGGGCTTCCGAAGGAACGCGTGCAGGCACCGATGGGGAAACCATTTCACGAGTGGCTTGAAACACAGAATCTGCACTCCGATGTCCGAATCAACGTTAACGGCAGGGAGTTGAGTGATGACGATGATATCGGCTTCCACCTGAAGGAATCGGATCGTGTCATCATCTTTGACCAGCCGAAAGGTGGCAGTTTTATCAAAGGAAGCGCCTTGGTTTTGGGGATGTTCACCTATAAGCAAGACATCAAGCTTATAGGAAAGGTGATGTCGAAACTGATATCCCAGCCAAACGCATCAGGAGTGAGCTCAAAAACCTCGCCAAACAACTCGGTAAAAGGCCAGACGAATATAGCCCGAAACGGAGAAGCGCGACCAGATAGCTATGGTCTGGTCAGGTCTTTTCCTGACCTGATTCAGGAAAGCCTTTTCGAGTACACCGATAACCTGAAGTACGTGACTGAGTACATGGACTTTGGGCTGGGAACGTATGACGCTTCATCCATCCGTTACTCCGAGTCTAACCTAGGGTCAATGGCTGGTGCGTCATACCATATCTACAATCCTGGAGAAGTCATCGGCCAAATTAATGAAGGCTATCAGTTCGATGATATCGACGGTCAGGAAGTGCCAGGCAGAAACGAGTCCGACGATTTCCCGATCGAAACCGCTACCGCGACGACTGTCGTAAGTGGGCAGTACGCTGGCGGTCAAATCCTGATGAAAATCGTTAAGCAGGCTTCGTTCGATTACTTCATGGGGCTGGCACTGCCACACCCGGTCACTTTCACGATAAACATCACGTATCCGGTGCCGGGTGGCACGAAGACTGAAGACATCAATGTTTCAGCTAACCTGACCGCAGTCGCAACGACGAATGACGGCGCGGTGATCAACCCGGTTATCTATTACAACTTCACGTTCAGTAACCTTGTCGGCCCGTCTGACATCGACATCACTACGGCCACGATTAACACCACCAAGTTCATTCTGAACGACAACGGCGCTCTGATTGTGGGACCGTTTTTCTCTCCAGTGGACTCGACTTTTTTATGGATTCACACCCAGTCACCACTGGGGCCAAAGAGCGAAACGAACTGGCAAGTAACTATCTGGAAGGTGGATCAGGACAACAACCAGATCCCCGGCACTACCCAGACATTCACCTACCGCCAGACGACGCCGCACGACTCATCGAGCGAGGTTTTCTACCGGACAGATAAGCTGACACCGACGGGCGGCTACGGTCGCTATGCCATCTCGCTGCAGCGCACGGACAACAGCTCAGATAACTCGAGACTGAAGATTGAAGCCATCCATGCGGTTAACGTCAGGTCAAATGTCACCTATCCGGACGACACTATCGTGCGTGTCACGGTACGGCAGACCAAGGAGGCGACGAGTTCGCGTGAAAGGAAGTACAACGCCCTGATTGGTCGACACGTCATCAGCTACGACATGACGACGCAAAAGGTCGACTACACCGAGCGATATTCCCGCAAGTTCGCCGACTCAGCGCTACATAACTGGCTGATTCGCGGGCAACAGCCCGAAGACACGATCGACATCTACGGGTTGTACCAGATTCAGGCCGAGATTGACGCCATCGACCCGAGGCTCGGTCAGTTCGACTACACCTTCGACGATGAGGATGTGTCACTGGGTGCGCGAATGCAGATGATCTGCGACGCCGCCAGCGTCAGCATCTTCTGGGATGACGGCGTATTGTCATTTGCCCGCGACAAAAAACAGACGGCACCGGCTACCATCTTTAACCGCAGCAATACGGTCGAAACTGGCTATTCAATCAGCTACGACATGACACTGCCAGGCGGTTTTGATGGGGTTGAAGTGCAGTACCGTAATCCCACGACAAATAAGCAGGACTTCATTAGTTATCGCATTCAGAACGGGGCCATCGTCTCCGGCACGCCAGTGAAGGCGAAGAAGTTCGAGATGATGTACATCAGAGACACGTTCCAGGCGGATGAGAGGGCGCTTAGGGAGTGCAAGCGGCTTATCTACTCACGCATGACGATGTCCATGACGGCGCTGGCAGATGGTGAATGGGTGAATGTGGGCCAGATGGTTCAGGTGCCAGACACATACGACACCAACCAGCAGGCCGGTTACATCACTGCGCGGAACGGGAACGACTTTGACACGAGTGAGCGCATCAGTTTCTCAGGCACGATGTTTGTGACTGTCACAGACTCGCTCGGTAACACGACTCAGCGCTACCCGGCGACTCAGCGCAGCGATACGGCGTTCGGATTCACTGCCGCAATACCAAATATCAGCCTCAACATTTACGACGGCTACGATGTTCAGTCGCCGTCACGCTATGTCATCGCAACATCAACGGAAATGGATGCAACGCAGTGGACGATCACCGCCAAGCAGCCAAACAGTGACGGAACCACAGCTTTAACGCTGGAAGAATACAGCGACCTTATCTATTCGTAACCAAACCATCCAACTATCAGGCCAGCCATCGCGCTGGCCTTTTTTATGGGCGAAATATGACTACTACACCTACCCAACTGGCCGTGCCAAGTGAAAAACCTCAGGATCTGAAGTTCAACGCCGGTAAAATCGATGAGTTTGTTACCTCAGATGAGCACGAATATGTTGACAGATTTGGCAATTCGCATCGTACAATTGCTGGAATAAATTACGATGCAAATCAGGCAATTCTGAATTATGGCTATATCACGAAGGATTCTTTTGAAGATGGCAGCACCCTTAGCACTGCTAACGAGTGCCTGCGCTGGAAGAGCAACGGGGAGTACTACAGATGGGACGGAGCCTTCCCCAAAGTAGTTCCCCCTGGTTCTACGCCAGATAGCACCGGGGGAATTGGCGAAGGGAAATGGGTTAGCGTCGGAGATGCCGCTCTACGCACCGAGTTGGCCAATGGACAATATCGCAGCGATGCAACGGCTATCAAATACGTACCTGGTGTAGTGATTGATGATACGACAGATAACCGGTCTGCGATCTATGCATTCTCGGGGCCGGTTTATATCCCGAAGGGTGTTCAATTGCGCTGCAATTTTCAGCCGAATGATGACGTCACAAAATTTGTCGGCGAAGGAAAAATTTTGACTCGCGATCCATGGGGAAATGAGCATGTATTCGACGTGTCACTGGCAACGCAAGGTAGCAAATTTACTGGTAAGCAACTCATTGCTCAGGCACACAGAAAACAGGTGTCGTGTAACGTCGGTGTAATCGGTGATTCAATTACAGATGGAGAATTTGGCTGGAATTGGTCACGAACAGATGGAAGATGGCAGGAAAATCCAAAGGAAAGCAGTGGCGAGAGGAATTTAACGTCAACGAATTACGATCATAATCAGAGTGGTGGTAGCGGTAGCTGGTTCCACACTTTCATTGATTGGATGAACTCGATGGCTGGGGTTGGGTACACTCGCAGTACGCCAATCTATTTTGGAAGAAATTGTGCGGCGGCTGGGCAACAACTTGCTGACGGATGGGCTTATCGCAATTTTGATTATGGCTTTTTCCAGAACGTTGCATACGGGAACAAAGCCCCGGATGTTTTGCTTTTAAGTATGGGTTTCAACGATGATCTTAGTATCGGGTCCATGTCATTTGACGATTACTTGACTAAATATGAACAGTTCATCGCTAAAGCGTGGGGATATGGTTGTGCTGTAATTCTTGTCTCAATGACATCTGTTAACTCAAATAACCGTACACTGGAAAGTGCAGTAAAACGACATTTAGTCCATAAGTACCCAATTTTGGATTTCATTGATTTAGGGGAGGCACACGATCGCTTCTCTGACATGAACATCGACAACACTATTTCAGAGAAATATGTTGATCAAGATAATGCATCTGCATTCAGCATGATTCATCCACGTCAAAAAGTTCATGAATACTGGGGGGCGTTCGCGGCAAAAGAATGCAAACCTGAAAGCGCTATTTTTGCCAAACCAATGACCACTTTACAGAACCCAATGTCTAAAAGTGGGTTCTGTATTGATGGTTCATTAAATGTATATACACCATCGTTGGCAAAGTACTCCACAGCGAAACTAGGGGTGTTCGGAACCGACGTTCTCCCATCAGTTTTCCTTTCTGCTGCAGGAACGGTTAGGGTTTTCTATCACATTTGGGTAGAAGAAGAAGTTATCGAGCTTTATCAGCGAGGGTGGCTTGAATCTGGACCATCAAGAACTTCATTCAGTGATTCAGTTTATGTTACTGCACAAGATATTCGCCGCGACAGAGTAAGATACAATGGTGTGTTCTTTGGAAGGACTGGATTTTCAGGAGCGGTAGAAGTTAACTATGTCGGTGGCTTAAGGGCTGGAATGAACTTAGTGCAAATGTCTATTGACGGGTCGATCACAACAGGGATAATTCCTGAAATTGTGTTCGGTAAGACTTGCAGTCAGTTAGCCATTAGCGGATCACAAAGTCAGACTAAAAGGATATCCAAACAGATCGTATCTTCTTCCTCATCGCTTACCGTCAGGGATACAGGATTTGGTAAGATTGAGAATCCACGGCGATGCTTGATGTCTGGGGACCTGGCTGGTAACTACCTGCCAACTTTTAGTAATTCAGGCGTTCCGTTTGACATGAGTCTGAGGATATTCAGAGCTAGCTTGAACGCAGGATTCATGTTCTGCTTCAACCACAACTCAGCCATTCTCTTGCATGCAACCACTTCCACTTCAGGCGGATCTACAGTACCGGCCATTCGGCTCGTTATACTAAACTATAACGTTTCGACAGGAGTGTTTACTGAGGGTACTCAATTAGCGTTGATCGCAACTGATAAGTACGATGGTTGGGTCATTAACTTTGAACGTGCATACCCTGAAAGCTCAAGCACAATAACCTTGATATCTCCAGATGGGAATAGCGTTACAAACTACAATGTCAATGCAAACACATCTTTTATGAGGGGAGGATTCCCTTGTTTGGCAGCTACACTGGGTACTGGGACAATATTATTTGATGCGGAGCTATCAGTTACGCTAAAAGCGTGACTATGGAATGAATTAATAATAAATACCCACCCTCAAATTTAGGTGGGTATTTAACTAAAGGAGGCTTTGTTATTTTGTTGTTTTTTTGATAGGATCTGAAATCATTTAATAAAAATCACATTTTAAATTATGACAAAGCACATAAGGTTCAATCACTTAGATGGACTAAGAGGCATTGCCGCACTGCTCGTGGTTTTCTCGCATATGCAACAATTCTTTGGGGTTGCTATGGGAGATGACGGAAAATTCACCAATGAAGGTACGTTATATAGCCTTTACAGGATGTTCTTCAATGGTAACTTTTCTGTTTGCGTTTTCTTCGCATTAAGTGGGTTGGCTTTATTAGTGGCATTCGATAGAAATTATGACATGGCTGTCATCAGAACATCGGTCACGAAAAGATATTTGAGATTAACACCGTTGGTGTTTGTGTCTGTTATATTCTGTACCGTTTTATTTTCATTAGATGCTTATAGGTTCGTGCAGGCTAATGAAGTTATTCAATCTGGAAAATGGTTAAATACTGTTTTCCCCAAGGAAATGAATTACCAGGAAGCTATATATCAAGGCGTTATTGGCGCATATGCTGGTGATTTCTCATATAATGGTGTGCTGTGGACGATATCTAAGGAATTAATCGGTTCTATTTTCCTCCTTGGGCTTGCTGGGATTTTTTACAAAGAAAAATATTACGGTGTAATTGTCCTTATCATATCTATTTATCTGTGGGTATTCCACTCCAATGAAGGTGCGTATTATTCATTGTTCTTTTTGGGCAGTTTAATATTAAGATACAAAAAAACATCGCTGTGTCCATCTTTGTTTATTGCTGCTGGTTTGTTCCTTGGCGTGCAAAATGAATATTCATCATTTTTCCTTTGGTGCTACCATTCATTAAAAGATAATGGAATTGGAACATATGTAGAGCTTGGATTGAGCATGCGTTGTATTGGTGCATTATTCCTTGTATATGGAGTGTTTCATTCTGAGAAAGCTGCTTCCGTACTTGGATGTAAGCCACTAAAATGTCTTGGTGATATTTCATTCTCTCTTTACGTTATACATTTGGCGTTTGTTGGTAGTTTTGCCTGTTGGTTCTTCCTTGCAATGCAGGATGTAATTGGATTCAAATTGTCTGGGATGCTAGCCATCATCCTGACTACATTGATCTCCGTTGTCGTTTCGCACCTCCTTTGGCGCTGGATAGATATTCCTTCTCAGAAATATGCTTCATTTATAGCCAAAAAAATAGAAAATAAAAAGCACGTGGTAGTGAGTGAAAACTCTGAATTACCAAATAGTTAAATAACTCGCAACTGACAATGATATAGCCCACTACGGTGGGCTTTTTTGCTCAAGCCCCTTGATCTATTGCCTCGATAAATAATGCTGTATATGCATGGGTCTTCCCTTGTTGTGGTGGCTGAAGGCATGATAACTGTAGGTTTTATCTCCAGAGATCATCATGGACGAGAAGTCACTCTATGCTCATATCCTGAACCTGTCCGCTCCGTGGCAGGTTAAATCCCTTTCTCTTGATGAAAACGCTGGATCTGTCACCGTTGTTGTCGGGATAACCAAAAATACACAGCTAATCTGCCCAACATGTGGGCAACCTTGCCCTGTTCACGATCACCGCCATCGCAAATGGCGTCATCTTGATACCTGCCAGTTCATGACAGTCGTTGAGGCGAATGTTCCCCGGGTCATGTGCCCAAACCATGGATGCCAGACGTTACCCGTTCCCTGGGCTGGCCCCGGTAGCCGGTATACATTATTGTTTGAATCGTTCGTTCTTTCCTGGCTGAAAATCAGCACTGTTGATGCGGTAAGAAAGCAGCTTAAACTTAGCTGGAATGCTGTTGACGGTATTATGACCCGGGCAGTTAAACGTGGTCTTGCCCGAATAAAAAAACCGCTATCAGCCCGGCATATGAATGTGGACGAAGTTGCATTCAAAAAAGGGCACCGGTACATCACTGTGATATCCGATCGCGAGGGACGAGCGCTGGCACTAACGGATGATCGGGGAACTGAAAGCCTTGCCAGCTATCTTCGTACTCTCACCGACAGCCAGTTAGAGGCCGTCAAAACGTTCTCAATGGATATGAATGCTGGGTATATCAGGGCGGCACGTATCCATCTTCCGGGAGCAGTAGGGAAAATCGCCTTTGATCGCTTCCATGTGGCAAAGCAGCTGGGTGAAATAGTTGATAAGACACGGCAGAACGAGCATCCCCGGCTTCCGGTAGAAAGCCGCCGTCAGGCAAAAGGAACCCGCTTCCTGTGGCAATACAACGATAAATGGATGACAGAGCCCCGGCAGGAAAAACTGGCATGGCTGAGAGAGCAGATGCAACTGACCAGTCAGTGCTGGGTACTGAAAGAACTGGCTAAAGATATCTGGAACCGCCCATGGAGTGACAAACGCCGCGCAGACTGGCAGCAATGGATAGCACTGGCGAGAAGTTGCGATGTGCCGGTAATGAGAAACATGGCAGGAACCATCACGAAAAGGTTATACGGAATACTAAACGCAATGCGATACAGCGTCTCAAATGGCAATGCCGAAGCACTGAACAGCAAAATAAGGTTGTTGAGGATAAAAGCCAGGGGATACCGAAACCGGGAACGTTTTAAGCTGGGTGTAATGTTCCACTACGGTAAACTGGATATGGCATTCTAGGTCCTTCATTAAATCAATTACAAAACAATAGGTTAAAAACATGCTCGCGAGTCTAAACCATATAACTCTAGCCGTCAGAAATGTTGACGTCAGTTATAATTTTTATGCTGGAATACTTGGATTTACTCCACGAGCAAAATGGCAATCTGGGGCATATTTGTCTTTAGGAGAGCTTTGGCTTTGCTTATCTGTCGATGATGTTGCTCCAAAACAGGACTATACACATTACGCATTCACCATCGCAGAAGACGCCATACCAGCATTCAGGATGAAACTGCAAAAATCTGGGGTCGTTGAATGGAAAAACAATCATAGCGAGGGTGAGTCAATTTACTTTTTAGATCCTGATGGACACAAACTTGAAGTTCATTGCGGCAGCCTGAAATCCAGACTGATGTCGTGCCAAGAAAATCCGTACGATGGCATGATATTTTTTGAGTAGCTGATCGTGGACCCACCATGATCGGGGAAGACCCATATGCATACAGTGTATTGAGGGCGCAAGCATGAACTTTCCATCCCCAGCAGCAGACTACACGAGCGGCCGCCACCCGGTGCCTGGACAGGATATGGCAGGACGGACACCGTTATCAGAAAGGTAAGCGTCCAGCGAGGGCCGTCTGGTCATAATCTGAAGCATCCGACAAAGTGGTGTCCACCAAATAAGTAGTGGGAACCAAAGTGTCAGATATCCAGAAAAATATGACTCCCGGCAGGCGTAAAGGCTGCACTAATTATTCTCCTGAGTTTAAGCAGCAGCTCGTTGCTGCTTCCTGCGAACCCGGGATATCCATCTCAAAACTGGCGCTCGAAAATGGCATCAACGCCAATCTGTTGTTCAAATGGCGCCAACAATGGCGCGAGGGAAAGCTGCTATTATCTTCTTCAGAGAGCCCTCAGCTACTTCCAGTGACTCTCGATACAGCTGCCGTACAGCCAGAACCGCCCGCAGAGGTCCCGGAAACCCTCAGTATCAGCTGTGAGGTAACGTTCCGGCACGGGACGCTCCGCCTCAACGGCACTGTCAGCGAAAAGCTTCTGACTCTGCTGATACAGGAACTGAAGCGATGATCCCGTTACCTTCCGGGACAAAAATCTGGCTGGTTGCCGGTATTACCGATATGAGAAACGGCTTCAATGGGCTGGCTGCAAAAGTGCAGAAGGCGCTGAAAGACGATCCGATGTCCGGGCATGTCTTCATCTTCCGCGGCCGCAGTGGCCGCCGGTCATGAATGTCTACCAGACCTTTGTCTGCTGCAGACGTCACAATCAAGAACCCCTCAGCCTCATCACCGCGTTCGAATGGCGTGCTGCCGATCGCCGCCATGAATATTGGTTTACCGTCGGCCCGGTAGATGAAATAGGGCTGTTTAACGCTGCCATCCTTCTTCCATTCAAACCAGCCATCAGCAAAGCAAATCGCACGGCCATGTTGCCAGAGCGGTTTAAACATGCGGCTCGTCGCTGCCGTCTCGACGCGCGCGTTAATCAGCGGCGGCTTATCCCACCAGCCGGGCGCATAACTCCAGATAACAGGATCCAGATGCAGTTGCTCGTCGCGTTCGCTAAGCAAAAGCACTTTGGTGCCAGGCGCGACGTTGTACCGGCCAATTGGATCCGGGTCATAGGGAATGTCGCACTCGGCTTCTTCAGCCAAGTATGCCAGATACTCTTCACGGGTTTGGGCTTGTGCAAAACGTCCACACATAGGCAACCTCCAGTCGTTGAGACTGAAAGTATAGGGGAAGGGGAGGTAAGGCGGGGTAATGGGGCATGTATGGGGCACAAAACACCATTCGTTCTAAGGTGAACTTAGACGACTGACGTTTTCGCGGGCTCTAACCATCTGTTGTTTAATGCGCTCTTGGACGATCTTTGTCGATTATGAAAAACACATGGTCATATGATGAGCATGCAGGTGTAGGTTGCATAACCTACTGAATATTATTATTTATTAACATCCGATCCCATTGCGTGGGGCAAACATGGTTAACACCGACGCCGCCAGTTATGGACGATAATGCCACCATTGAACTATTTTCAGTTGCTGGGCATCTGGAACCGTTAGTGACCAGACAGTCTTGAGGACATTGCAGGAGTACATTCATACGCAATGTATAATGAGATGATTAGAGAAAAAGCCCGCAAGCAGAGCTTGCGGGCTTTTATTACTCGGTAACTCCGTTAAAAGCTTTATTGCCTGCGATCGCCGCATTTGCTGCGGATTTTGGCAAAGCTTTGGTGCTTAAAACAGGCACACGAGTCAGAATGAAACGAACATCATCAGCGTTTATGGCGATGTTGTTGTCTCGGAATGTGCCCGCAATAGCATTTGCACCCATACCAGCTGCATCCATTTCAACGATGCGGTTGATATTGCCATGAAGTGCAAGGTGTTCTCTTACTTTCATGCTCAACCCTTACATTTAAATGAGCCATCAAGATGATGGTCAACAAAGATGTTGGGATCATTTCTCAATTTGAAAGTGAGGGCGATAAAAATTTTAAAGTTCGACATCATCATAGGCTCGCCTGACCTAATGGTGAAACATTCACGGGCAAGATGTCTCGACATCAGCCTGAGTTGGTTAACGGCTGTGTTCCACACCTGGCGATGTGCAGTTCGTGTAATTCACGCCTGATGTGATGAATGCTGAAAAGGGCGGCTAGCCGCCCTTAGTTTCAACCTCTGGCCTCGCGTCCTTCCTCGTCCTCCAGAACGCGGTATCGCCAATATTTATCTGGCTTAACCCAAACGACGTTTTCCCCACTATCAACTCTGAATTTATTGATCACTTTTGTTGAAAGCACTTGATTGCCATCTGCATTCTCTTTGAGATGCTGCTCGTTGCTTGCTTTAACGAGGTAATCGACAACGTCTTGCTGATAAAGGCAACCATCTCCTGATAGAACTGTCATCATCCAAGATGCAACATCAATCACAGATAGTTTTAGAGCGTTTGGGTTTATGGCTTTGGGTTAGTTGAAGTCAAAGATTCTTCCGGAAAGACTCCGTGCTCAAGTTTTTTTCCAGAGAACCACTGACATTTATATTCACCGGTTTGATACCAACCAGTACCTGATTCAAAGTCTCGAAGGAGCTCGGCGATAGACATGCTAAATAGCTGCGCCTAATACCGCTACACTTTTGCCTGACCATGTTTTCCTCCGGGGAATGGGCTGACTGTTTCCATAAAATGGTGAACTTTTCTCAGCAGCTGCCACATTGTCCGGCACTGATGGTTTCGGGTTAT
>NZ_JBOFIN010000107.1:0-29646 GCF_051650185.1 Scandinavium sp. | reverse complement strand
ATCTTGCAAGTATGGGACAACTAGTGAAATTACCGACAAGAAGGGAAAGGGCCTTCCCGAGAGTGGTAAAGGAGAGGCCCTGGAAATACCCCACAGCCCCGAAAAAGAGCCAGTCAGTTGCTTAACTGACTGGCATTACAGCGCGATGCTGGCATTTTTTTATTCGCTTTCCGCCGATAAGACCGGCATCCAGTCAATGGGGGCTTCCCCTTTTTGGGCCAGCCATTCATTGGCCTGAACGAAGTGGTTAGAGCCAAAAAAGCCACGATGCGCAGAGAGGGGGGAAGGGTGCGGTGCCTTCAACACATGATGGCGCTGGCGATCGATAATGGCCCCTTTTTTTTGCGCATGAGAGCCCCACAGCAAAAATACCACGCCTTCGCAGTGTTCATTGATCAGCGCGATCACCTTATCGGTAAAGGTCTCCCAGCCCAGGCTTGCGTGGGAATGTGCCTGCCCGGCGCGAACGGTAAGTACCGTATTGAGCAGCAACACGCCCTGGCGAGCCCAGCTTTCCAGATAGCCGTGTGTTGGACGCTTAAAGCCTGGAAGGGTCCCCTCCAGCTCTTTGTACATATTCAGCAGTGAAGGCGGAATACCGATGCCCGGCTGCACGGAAAAGGCCAGACCATGTGCCTGACCTGGCCCATGATAAGGGTCCTGGCCGAGGATAACGACCTTCACGTCGCTCAGTTCTGTAAAGCGAAAGGCGTTAAAGACATCTTTCTGCGGGGGATAAATCGTTATTCCGGACTGGCGCTCACTGGCAACCGTCGCCAGCGTATTCATAAAATACGGTTGTTCTTTTTCGCTGGCCAGGACGTCGTGCCAGGTTAAGGAAGTGGTCATCTCGCTCTCCTGCGAATGTGCTTGGCCCTAGCTTAACGGCTTCTTTCTGCAGCGTAAAATTTTGCGTTTCCTCGGGGACGTTGGTTATCAAAAAAATTGAGTATTTACAACGATTTTTGTATTCACTGGCGGGTTAAAACTGATTTAGATCAATAGATTCAGTGCATCACCATAGTTGATGTATGGTTTTTGTTGATTTAAATCAAAGTTTGCCGGGTGTTCGACTGATATATATACACTCAAGCAACAATGGTTTTACCAATTGGCCAGTGCATGGCTGATGAAAACGAATAATTTAGCCCAGGAGGCATGCAATGATTAAAGGTATCCAGATTACCAAAGCGGCAAACGACGATCTGCTGAACTCTTTCTGGCTGCTGGACAGCGAGAAAGGTGAAGCACGCTGCCTGGTAGCAAAAGGCGGTTTCACTGAAGATCAGGTTGTGGCAGTCAATAACCTGGGCGACATCGAATACCGTGAAGTGCCAGTCGACGTACAGCCAGAAGTCCGTGTTGAAGGTGGCCAGCACCTGAACGTTAACGTTCTGCGTCGTGAGACTCTGATGGATGCGGTAGAAAACCCGGAAAAATATCCACAGCTGACCATTCGTGTTTCTGGTTATGCCGTACGCTTCAACTCCCTGACCCCAGAACAGCAGCGCGACGTTATCGCTCGTACTTTCACTGAAAGCCTGTAATTTCTCAGGGGTGGGAAATAAAAAAGCCGGGAGAATTTCCCGGCTTTTTTTACTCTTCAGTTGGCTTCTGCTCTGTTGCCGTCGCCGTAGCGCTCGGCTTGCGGCGTTTACCAATATTTTTGGCATCACGGTGACGTTTCTTCACTCGTGGTTTTTCCTGCTCAGCCTTCTTCTTCTCTTCACGTTTAGCCATCGCTTTCTTCGACGGCTTGCCTTTGTTTTTCTCACTCGGCACACGAGTGGTTGGACGCAGCTCATCAATCACACGCGCTTTCAGCGGCTCTTCAATGTAACGGCCAATTTTGTGCAGCAGAAGATGGTCATGGGCTTCGACCAGCGAAATCGCGGTGCCTTTTTGACCCGCGCGACCGGTACGGCCGATGCGGTGCAGATAGGTATCGCCGCTGCGTGGCATATCGAAGTTGAACACGTGGCTAACGTCAGGAATGTCGATCCCGCGAGCGGCAACATCGGTGGCAACCAGCACGTTAACGCGGCCATCGGTCAGACGTTTAATCGCTTCGTTACGTTTCACCTGGACCATCTCACCTTCGAGATAGCAGTTATTAATGCCTTTATCGCGCAGCCAGCCCGCCAGCTCATGCACTCGCTCACGTTTACGCACGAAGACGATGGAGCGGGTAGCATCATCCTGCTGCAGCAGATGGATCAGCAGCGCAGTTTTATGCTCGATGTTATCGGCACGATAATACCACTGGTGGATTTTCTTGCGTTCGCGGGTGGACGGCGTGGCAGACACTTCCACCGGATCTTCCAGCAGACGCTCGGAGAAATCCTTGATGGCTTCGCCTTCCAACGTTGCAGAGAACAGCATCGTCTGCTTGCGCCAGCGCGTTTCACCGGCGATGGTTTCGATATCCTGCGCGAAGCCCATGTCCAGCATACGGTCTGCTTCATCAAGGATCAGCGTTTCGACGGCGCGACAGTCAAAGTTTTCTTCTTTGATGTATTGCAGCAGACGCCCGGTGGTCGCGACCACGATGTCCTGGTTTTCGCTAAACACTTCGGCGTGGTTCATATAAGCCACGCCACCAGTAATGGTAGCGATATCGAGATGCGTATTCTTCGCCAGCTCGCGGGCATGATCGGCCACCTGCATCGCCAGTTCACGCGTTGGCGTCAGGATCAGAATACGTGGTGGGCCAGATTTCTTGCGCGGGAAGTCGAGCAGGTGCTGCAACGCTGGCAGCAGATACGCCGCCGTTTTACCGGTGCCTGTCGGCGCAGAACCGAGCACATCACGGCCTTCGAGCGCAGGCGGAATGGCAGCAGCCTGAATGGCGGTCGGGCGAGTGAAGCCTTTCTCCTGGAGCGCGTCCAGCAGGCTTTCGTCGAGTTCGAGTTCGGAAAAAGTCGTTACAGTCATGATCTACCTCTGTGTGGGGCGCTGATTATAGACGTTATGGCTGCAATCTTCATCTGTTTGTATGGCTATCTGTTCTCGGGTATTGTGCATAACCCAATCCCCCAAGGGAAATTTCAGGAAAGGTTTTGATGATGAGTCAGTCGGGTTCCGTGCTTCGCCGCAATGGATTTACCTTCAAACAGTTTTTTGTTGCTCACGATCGTTGTGCAATGAAAGTGGGTACGGACGGCATTTTGCTGGGAGCCTGGGCACCGATTGCCAGAGTAAATCGGGTACTGGATATCGGCACTGGCAGCGGGTTGCTGGCTCTGATGCTGGCACAACGTACTGACGATCATGTGGCGATTGATGCCGTCGAACTGGATGCAGACGCAGCAGCACAGGCGGCGGAAAACATTGCGGAGTCACCCTGGGCGCATCGTATCAGGATTCATACGGCCGATGTGCAACAGTGGCTTACGCAAGAGAATAGCCGCTACGATCTGATTATCAGCAATCCTCCTTATTATGAGCAGGGCGTAGAATGTGCGACGCCGCAGCGGGAGCAGGCGCGGTACACCACCACGCTTGATCATGGCACATTGTTGAGCTGTGCGGCGGATGCCATCACGGAGGAAGGTTTTTTCTGCGTGGTGCTGCCCGAAAGCATCGGCAATGCCTTTACTGAACAGGCGCTGTCGATGGGGTGGCATTTGCGTTTGCGCACGGATGTGGCGGAAACAGACTTACGCCCTCCCCATCGCATGCTGCTGGCATTCTCCCCGCGTGCGGGAGAGTGTTTCACTGACAGGCTGATTATTCGTGGGCCAGAGCAGCAATACTCCGAGGGGTATACCGCGCTGACCCAGGCGTTTTATCTGTTTATGTGAGCTAAAGGAGAGAGCACTGAGGGGCCAGAGTTCTCCAGTAACTCTGGATAATCAAGCGTATAGTGCAGGCCCCGGCTCTCTTTACGCATCATCGCGCAGCGAACAATCAACTCAGCCACCTGCACTAAGTTACGCAGTTCGAGCAGATTGTTGGATACGCGGAAACGAGCGTAGTACTCATCCAGTTCTTGCTGCAGCAAAGTAATACGGCGCAACGCCCGCTCCAGGCGCTTCGTTGTTCTCACAATGCCCACGTAATCCCACATAAAGAGTCGCAGCTCGTGCCAGTTATGTTGGATGACCACCAGTTCGTCGGGATTTTCCACCCGGCTTTCATCCCACGCAGGAAGCTCGTTGCTCTGCCGGGCATAGGGCATGCGCTTCTTAATATCTTCTGCCGCAGACCAGCCGTAAACCAGGCACTCAAGCAGTGAGTTCGACGCCATCCGGTTAGCGCCGTGCAGGCCGGTATAGCTGACTTCGCCAATAGCATACAGCCCGTCAACGTCCGTACGACCAAAGTCATCCACCATCACACCACCGCAGGTGTAATGCGCCGCGGGAACAATCGGCACAGGTTCTTTTGTTAAATCGATACCCAACCCGAGCAGTTTTTCGTGGATCATCGGGAAGTGCTGGCGAACAAACTCTTCTGGTTTATGGCTGATGTCCAGATACATGCAGTCAGCGCCAAGCCGTTTCATTTCATGATCTATCGCGCGAGCCACAATATCTCGAGGCGCAAGTTCTTCGCGTACATCGAAATCTGGCATGAAGCGTGAACCATCCGGGCGTTTCAGATGTGCGCCTTCACCGCGTAAAGCTTCGGTCAGCAAAAAATTGCGTGCCTGAGGATGGTAAAGCGCGGTGGGATGAAACTGATTAAATTCGAGGTTTGCCACCCGACAGCCTGCGCGCCAGGCCATCGCAATACCATCGCCGGAGGAAATATCCGGGTTGGTGGTGTACTGATACACCTTCGATGCGCCGCCCGTTGCCAGAACAACGGATTTTGCCGCACAGGTTTCAACGGCTTCTTTATTACGGTTCCAGATCCACGCCCCGACGACACGGCGTGTGCCCGGCAAACCGATTTTATCGGATACGATCAAGTCTACTGCGTTGCTACGTTCCAGCACCCGAATATTCGGATGATTCAACGCTTTGCTGACCAGCGTCGTTTCAACTTCCTTTCCTGTTGCGTCGGCGGCATGAAGAATACGGCGATGGCTGTGGCCGCCTTCACGCGTCAGATGATAACTTTCCGAGCCGTTGGCCTGAATTTCTGTATCAAACAGAACGCCCTGGTCGATAAGCCACTGCACGCAGTGGCGGGCATTGCTGGCGACGAATGACACCGCATGGCGATCGCACAATCCCGCACCGGCAATCAGCGTATCTTCAACGTGGGATTCAATGCTGTCGGTCTCGTCAAAGACGGCAGCAATGCCGCCCTGAGCATAAAAGGTGGAACCTTCTGAAATAGGCCCCTTACTCAGTACGATAACGGAGCTGTGCTCTGCAAGGCGCAGGGCGAGGGAGAGACCGGCAGCGCCGCTACCGACAATCAGAACATCACAGGAGAGATCGGGTGTCGTCGTCATGATTTGTGTTTAATTTACTAAACAATGTTCGATGAGAGTAGCACCAGAGCGTGCGATTAAGCACGTTTAATTTCTCTTTCGTTGTAACCACTAAACATGGTGCGCGAGCGAAGCGCTTTGTAAATCGCGGAAAAGTTTTGCGAAGCAGATCGTTAGCGTCAGATTTTATGATGAAAAATATGCTGTGTTACGTTACTCTGCTGGGAGATTTCAGACGTTTATTACGCGCCTGACACTTCATTGAGCAGTGGTAGACTTATAATGAGTGATAATGAACTGTCTATCCGCTTTCAACAAAAAGCAAAGGCGTAACTGAACTTTACAGCAATGGCACACTCTAAGCTGGTGCTTGCTCATAGTGCAGTGTATGGAGTGGCGTTCTGATTACGCATGGGAATTAGGTTTGAGGAGACATTACCTCGGATGAGCGAGCAGTTAACGGATCAGGTCCTTGTCGAACGGGTCCAGAAGGGAGAGCAGAAGGCCTTTAACCTGCTGGTAGTGCGCTATCAGCATAAAGTGGCGAGCCTGGTTTCCCGTTACGTCCCGTCGGGCGATGTGCCTGACGTGGTACAAGAGTCTTTTATAAAGGCCTATCGAGCGCTGGATTCGTTCCGGGGAGATAGTGCTTTCTATACCTGGCTATACCGTATTGCTGTGAACACAGCAAAAAATTATCTGGTTGCTCAGGGAAGACGTCCGCCATCAAGCGATGTTGATGCAATAGAAGCAGAAAACTACGAAAGTGGCGGTGCGCTGAAAGAAATTTCGAACCCTGAGAACTTAATGTTGTCAGAAGAACTGAGACAAATAGTGTTCCGTACTATTGAGTCGCTCCCGGAAGATTTACGCATGGCAATCACGTTACGGGAGCTCGATGGCCTGAGCTATGAAGAGATAGCCGCTATCATGGATTGTCCGGTGGGTACGGTTCGCTCGCGCATTTTCCGTGCACGAGAAGCTATTGATAATAAAGTTCAACCGCTTATCAGGCGTTGACGATAGCGGAATACTGGAAAAGGTATTTAGGCATGCAGAAAGAAAAACTTTCCGCCTTAATGGATGGTGAAACGCTGGACTCAGAGCTGCTCAACGAGCTGGCTCACTCCACTGAGATGCAAAAGACATGGGAAAGCTACCATCTTATCCGCGATACCATGCGTGGTGAGACAGCGCAGACCCTGAGCTTTGATATTTCAGCTCGCGTGATGGCCGCCATTGAGAATGAACCTGTTCGCCTGGCGACGCCGCTCATTCCCGAAGCACAGCCTGCTCCGCATCAGTGGCAGAACATGCCATTCTGGAAAAAGATGCGTCCATGGGCAAGCTCACTGACACAGATGGGCGTTGCCGCGTGCGTATCACTTGCAGTTATCGTAGGTGTCCAGCACTATAACGGGCAATCTGATGCATCCCAGCAGCCTGAAACGCCAGTGTTCAATACACTGCCGATGATGGGCAAAGCCAGCCCGGTGAGCCTGGGAGTTCCTGCTGATGCCAATGCCACCGGTAGTGGTCAACAGCAGCAAGTCCAGGAGCAGCGTCGTCGCATCAATGCGATGTTGCAGGACTACGAATTGCAGCGCCGCCTGCATTCCGAACAGCTTCAGTTTGAACAAGCACAGACGCAGCAAGCTGCTGTCCAGGTGCCCGGATATCAAACGTTAGGAACGCAATCGCAGTAATGAAGCAACTTTGGTGTGCCATGTCCCTTGTGGCTGGTAGCCTGTTCTTCTCCGCCAACGCCTCGGCTGATGTCTCGTCCGGGGCGTTGTTGCAGCAGATGAATCTGGCCAGCCAGTCTCTCAACTATGAGCTGTCGTTTGTCAGCATCAACAAGCAGGGCGTAGAGTCGCTACGCTATCGTCATGCGCGTCTGAATAATCAGGCCCTGGCGCAACTGCTGCAGCTGGACGGTCCACGCCGCGAAGTGGTTCAGCGTGGAAACGAAATCAGCTACTTCGAGCCTGGCCTCGATCCTTTCACTCTGAACGGCGACTACATCGTCGATTCGTTGCCTTCCCTGGTTTATACCGATTTCAAACGCCTTGCGCCGTATTACGACTTTATTTCTGTCGGAAGGACGCGCATTGCCGACAGGCTGTGTGAGGTCATTCGAGTCGTCGCACGCGATGGCACTCGTTACAGCTATATTGTCTGGCTTGATTCTGAAACCAAATTGCCCATGCGTGTCGATTTACTCGACCGTGATGGCGAAACGCTGGAGCAGTTCCGCGTCGTGGCATTTAACGTCAACAGCCAGGTTAGCAGTAATATGCAGAATCTGGCTACAGCCAGCCTGCCGCCGCTGTTATCTGTTCCATCCGGAGACAAAGCCAATTTCAACTGGGCGCCGAGCTGGCTGCCACAAGGGTTTGTTGAGGTGGCGGGTAGCCGTCGCAATCTGCCGACCATTAATGCACCTGTGGAGTCCCGTCTTTATTCCGATGGTCTCTTTAGTTTCTCTGTGAATATCAACCCGGCAACGCCGACCAGCACAGAGCAAATGCTGCGTACCGGCCGTAGAACGGTCAGCACGTCAGTGAGAGATAACGCGGAGATCACTATCGTTGGCGAATTGCCTCCTCAGACGGCGAAACGCGTTGCTGATAGCGTCAAGTTCAGGACGGCAAAATGATTAAAGAATGGGCAACCGTGGTGTCCTGGCAGAATGGGCAAGCGAAAGTCAGCTGTGACGTGAAATCGTCCTGCAGCAGCTGTTCATCAAGAGCAGGCTGCGGCAGCCGGGTTCTCAACAAACTTGGGCCGCAAACGGAACACACGATTGTGGTACCTAGCGAGCAGCCGCTGGTGGTTGGGCAGAAGGTCGAGCTGGGTATCAGCGAGGGCAGCCTTTTAACTTCAGCGATGCTGGTTTACATGACTCCGCTGTTTGGGCTGTTCGTCATTGCGGCACTGTTCCAGCTGCTGTTTGGCAGCGATGTAGCCGCTTTTGCAGGCGGAGTGCTTGGTGGCGTAGGGGGCTTTTTGGTTGCTCGCGGCTTGTCGCCAAAACTGGCTTCGCGTGAAGCCTGGCAGCCGGTCATTTTAAGCGTCGGTCTGCCACCTGATCTACTGCGCACAGACACAACCTCTTCTGAATTGAGCCAGTAATCGCGCTGGCTTTTATCTTTATTTACATCTCTTGCAGGATCTCCTCTCCACTAACCGCTAAGCTTGCCGGAAGAGCATTTCCTGGCGACGGAGATGTAGTGTAGAATGCGGCGTTTTCGAACGATCAAACGTCAGGCGCAGACCCGCGGCCTCCAGGAATTCGTAAGGCATAACTAACTCTAACTATGAAGAATATACGTAACTTTTCGATCATTGCTCACATCGACCACGGTAAGTCGACGTTATCTGACCGTATTATCCAGATTTGCGGCGGTCTCTCCGACCGTGAAATGGCTGCTCAGGTGCTTGATTCCATGGATCTGGAACGCGAACGTGGTATTACCATCAAAGCGCAGAGCGTGACCCTGGATTACAAAGCCACTGACGGTGAAACCTACCAGCTTAACTTTATCGACACCCCTGGCCACGTTGACTTCTCCTATGAAGTATCCCGTTCTCTGGCCGCTTGTGAAGGCGCGCTGCTGGTGGTGGATGCCGGGCAGGGCGTAGAAGCTCAGACCCTCGCAAACTGCTATACCGCGATGGAAATGGATCTGGAAGTGGTGCCGGTTCTGAACAAAATCGACCTGCCAGCCGCAGACCCTGAGCGCGTAGCAGAAGAGATTGAAGATATCGTCGGCATCGACGCGACGGACGCCGTACGCTGCTCCGCAAAAACCGGTGTGGGCGTTCCGGATGTGTTAGAACGTCTGGTTCGTGATATTCCGCCGCCAGAAGGCGATCCGGAAGCCCCGCTGCAGGCGCTGATCATCGATTCCTGGTTCGATAACTATCTGGGCGTTGTGTCTCTGGTGCGTATTAAAAACGGCACCATGCGCAAAGGCGACAAGATTAAAGTGATGAGCACCGGCCAGGTGTATAACGCCGATCGTCTGGGCATCTTCACCCCGAAACAACTTGATCGTACTGAGCTGAAATGTGGCGAGGTAGGCTGGCTGGTGTGTGCCATCAAAGACATCCTCGGTGCACCGGTCGGTGATACGCTGACGCTGGCTCGTAATCCTGCCGATAAAGCCCTGCCAGGCTTCAAAAAAGTGAAGCCACAGGTTTATGCCGGTCTGTTCCCGGTCAGCTCTGACGATTATGAAAACTTCCGCGATGCGTTGGGCAAACTGAGCCTCAACGATGCTTCCCTGTTCTATGAGCCAGAAAGTTCTACGGCGCTGGGCTTCGGCTTCCGCTGTGGCTTCCTCGGCTTGCTGCACATGGAAATCATTCAGGAACGTCTGGAACGTGAATACGATCTGGATCTGATCACCACTGCACCGACCGTAGTGTATGAAGTTGAAACCACGTCGAAAGAAGTTATCTACGTCGACAGCCCGTCCAAACTCCCGCCGTTGAACAATATTCATGAGCTGCGTGAGCCGATTGCTGAGTGTCACATGCTGCTGCCGCAGGAGTTCCTCGGTAACGTCATCACGCTGTGTATCGAAAAACGTGGCGTGCAGACCAACATGGTTTACCACGGTAACCAGGTGGCGCTGACTTACGAAATCCCAATGGCGGAAGTGGTGCTCGACTTCTTTGACCGTCTGAAGTCCACCTCTCGCGGCTATGCGTCGCTGGATTACAACTTCAAGCGCTTCCAGGCCTCCAACATGGTGCGTGTAGACGTGCTGATCAACGGCGATCGCGTTGATGCGCTGGCGCTGATCACCCACAACGACAACGCGCCATATCGCGGTCGTGAGCTGGTTGAGAAGATGAAAGAACTGATCCCGCGTCAGCAATTTGATATCGCGATTCAGGCAGCTATCGGTAACCACATTATTGCCCGCTCCACGGTGAAACAGTTACGTAAAAACGTTCTGGCGAAATGCTACGGCGGTGACGTCAGCCGTAAGAAAAAGCTGCTGCAGAAACAGAAAGATGGTAAGAAACGCATGAAGCAGGTGGGCAACGTTGAGCTGCCACAGGAAGCTTTCCTCGCCATTCTGCATGTCGGTAAAGACGGTAAATAACCAATAAGGAGTTGGCATGGCGAACATGTTTGCCCTGATCCTGGTCATCGCGACCCTGGTGACAGGGATTTTATGGTGCCTGGATAAATTTATTTTCGCACCTAAACGCCGTGAACGTCAGGCCGCAGCGCAGGTTGCGGCAGGTGAGACGCTGGATAAGAAGACCCTGAAGAAAGTCGGCCCGAAACCGGGCTGGCTGGAAACCGGTGCGTCTGTTTTTCCGGTGCTGGCTATCGTGCTGGTGGTGCGCTCCTTTATTTATGAGCCATTCCAGATCCCATCAGGTTCAATGATGCCAACGCTGCTGATCGGCGATTTTATTCTGGTCGAGAAGTTCGCCTATGGAATTAAAGATCCGATTTATCAGAAGACCTTAATTGAAACCGGCCACCCAAAACGCGGTGACATTGTGGTGTTCAAATACCCGGAAGATCCGCGCCTTGATTACATCAAGCGTGCTGTCGGTTTACCGGGTGATAAAGTCACGTATGATCCGGTCGCGAAAGAAGTCACCATTCAGCCGAACTGCAGTTCTGGTCAGGCTTGCGGTAACGCATTGCCAGTCACTTACTCCAACGTGGAAGCGAGCGATTTCGTGCAGACCTTTGCCCGTCGTAACGGCGGCGAAGCGACCAGCGGTTTCTGGCAATTGCCGAAAGGCGAGAGCAAAGACAACGGCGTGCGCCTGACTGAACGCAAAGAGACGCTCGGCGACGTGACTCACCGCATCCTGACAGTACCTATCGCGCAGGATCAGCTGGGTATGTATTACCATCAGCAGGGTCAGCAGCTCGCCTCCTGGATTGTTCCACCGGGCCATTACTTCATGATGGGGGATAACCGTGACAACAGCGCAGACAGCCGTTACTGGGGCTTTGTGCCAGAAGCGAATCTGGTCGGCAAGGCAGTCGGTATCTGGATGAGCTTCGAAAAACAGGAAGGCGAATGGCCGACCGGCGTACGTTTAAATCGTATTGGCGGTATCCATTAATTCACCTTCACGCTTCGTGCTGTCATCGCCATGATGGCAGCACGAATTATTTCCCATTTAAATGCCCGTCAGCTAACGACATCTCCTGTCGTTGCGTATAGAATATCCCCCCGAAGTTTTAGGTTGGTACCCGCATGGGATCCACGGCACACGAAACCGCGTTGGCTTTTATCAGGTCGGTTTCGTGTGCTGAATTATTGACGCATTCATCTATTGGTAAAGCATGAACCCCATCGTAATTAATCGGCTTCAACGGAAGCTGGGCTACACTTTTCAACATCAGGATCTGTTGCAACAGGCGTTAACTCACCGCAGCGCAAGCAGCAAGCACAATGAGCGCCTGGAATTTCTCGGTGACTCTATTTTAAGTTATGTGATTGCCAACGCTCTGTATCACCGTTTTCCGCGCGTTGACGAAGGCGACATGAGCCGTATGCGCGCTACGCTTGTACGCGGCAACACGCTGGCAGAAATCGCTCGCGAGTTTGAACTGGGCGAATGCCTGCGTCTTGGGCCGGGTGAGTTGAAAAGCGGCGGTTTTCGTCGTGAATCCATTCTCGCGGATACCGTTGAGGCACTGATTGGCGGTGTTTTCCTCGACAGCGATATTCAAAACGTCGAGAAGCTGATTTTAAGCTGGTATCAAACTCGTCTGGATGAAATTAGCCCGGGCGATAAACAAAAAGATCCGAAAACGCGTTTGCAGGAATATTTACAGGGTCGTCATTTGCCGCTGCCTTCCTATCTGGTGGTGCAGGTGCGTGGCGAAGCCCACGATCAGGAATTTACTATCCACTGCCAGGTCAGTGGCCTGAGTGAACCGGTAGTTGGCACAGGTTCCAGCCGTCGCAAGGCGGAGCAGGCTGCCGCCGAACAGGCGCTGAAAAAACTGGAGCTGGAATGAGCGACGAAAAGAGTTACTGCGGATTTATTGCCATCGTTGGGCGTCCCAACGTCGGCAAATCCACCCTGCTGAACAACCTGCTTGGTCAGAAGATTTCTATCACTTCCCGTAAAGCGCAGACCACGCGTCACCGCATTGTGGGTATTCACACTGAAGGGCCATATCAGGCTATTTTCGTGGATACTCCGGGTTTGCACATGGAAGAAAAACGCGCCATTAACCGCCTGATGAACAAAGCGGCGAGCAGCTCGATTGGCGACGTTGAGCTGGTTATTTTCGTGGTTGAAGGTACCCGCTGGACCGCTGACGACGAAATGGTGCTGAATAAGCTCCGTGGCGGTCGTGCGCCGGTCATTCTGGCGGTGAACAAAGTCGACAACGTGCAGGAAAAAGCGGACTTGCTGCCGCACCTGCAGTTCCTCGGCAGCCAGATGAACTTCCTGGATATCGTCCCGATCTCTGCGGAAACCGGTCTGAACGTCGACACGCTTGCAGCCATCGTGCGTAAGCATCTGCCGGAAGCCACACACCACTTCCCGGAAGATTACATCACCGACCGTTCTCAGCGCTTTATGGCGTCTGAGATCATCCGTGAAAAGCTAATGCGTTTCCTCGGCGCAGAACTGCCATACTCCGTCACCGTTGAAATCGAACGTTTCCAGACCAACGAGCGCGGCGGATATGATATCAACGGTCTGATCCTGGTTGAGCGTGAAGGCCAGAAGAAGATGGTGATTGGCAACAAAGGTGCCAAAATCAAAACCATCGGTATTGAAGCCCGTAAAGACATGCAGGAAATGTTTGAAGCGCCGGTTCATCTGGAACTGTGGGTGAAAGTGAAATCCGGCTGGGCCGATGACGAGCGCGCCCTGCGCAGTCTCGGTTACGTCGACGACCTGTAAGTCAACCCGATGGAGGGCTGGCAGCGCGCTTTCGTCCTGCATAGTCGTCCCTGGAGCGAAACCAGCCTGATGCTGGACGTCTTCACGGAAGAGTCGGGCCGCGTGCGCCTTGTAGCAAAAGGCGCACGTTCCAAACGTTCAAATCTCAAAGGCGCGCTTCAGCCCTTTACTCCCTTACTGGTCCGTTTTGGTGGACGTGGCGACGTCAAAACGCTGCGCAGTGCCGAAGCCGTCTCGCTGGCTTTACCGTTAAGCGGTATTGCGCTCTACAGTGGCCTGTACGTCAATGAACTCCTTTCTCGCGTGCTGGAAAACGAAACCCGTTTTTCTGAACTCTTTTTCGATTATCTGCACTGCCTCCAGGCGCTGGCTGGCGTGACGGGCACACCGGAGCCCGCGCTGCGCCGTTTTGAGCTGGCGCTCCTTGCTCATCTGGGTTATGGCGTGGATTTCCTCCACTGTGCGGGCAGCGGCGAGCCGGTCGAAGACACCATGACCTACCGTTATCGCGAAGAAAAAGGGTTTATCGCAAGCGTAGTGATTGATAACAACACTTTTACCGGGCACCATTTGAAAGCGCTCGCCAGCCGTGAGTTCAGGGATGTCGATGCGCTACGGGCGGCAAAGCGCTTCACCCGCATGGCGCTCAAGCCCTATCTGGGCGGTAAGCCGCTCAAGAGCCGGGAGCTGTTCCGGCAGTTTGTGCCGAAGCGGTCGTAAATTTGCCCCTCACCCTAACCCTCTCCCCTGAGGGGAGAGGGGACAAGTCGCTATGGTTTTCTCCCTCGCCCCTTTGGGGAGAGGGCCGGGGTGAGGGGAATCAATTGAGAATGAATAACCAAAATCAATAACGAGGATTGTCATGGCTGAATTACTGTTAGGCGTCAACATTGACCACATCGCCACGCTGCGCAATGCGCGCGGTACCGCCTATCCTGATCCGGTTCAGGCGGCGTTTATCGCTGAACAGGCAGGCGCAGACGGGATCACCGTTCATCTGCGTGAAGACCGTCGCCATATTACTGACCGCGATGTGCGTATTCTGCGCCAGACCCTCGATACTCGCATGAACCTGGAAATGGCGGTCACGGAAGAGATGCTGACCATCGCCTGTGACACCAAACCTCATTTCTGCTGCCTGGTGCCGGAGAAGCGTCAGGAAGTGACCACCGAAGGTGGGCTGGATGTCGCAGGTCAACTCGACAAAATGCGTGATGCCTGCAAGCGTCTTGCTGATGCCGGGATTCTGGTTTCGTTGTTCATTGATGCCGATCGCGATCAGATCAAAGCTGCCGCTGACGTGGGTGCGCCCTATATCGAAATTCACACCGGCTGCTATGCGGATGCAGAAAGTGAAGCGGAGCAGGCCAAAGAGCTGGAGCGTATTGCTCAGGCGGCGAAATACGCTGCAAGCCTCGGCCTGAAAGTCAACGCCGGTCACGGCCTGACCTATCACAACGTAAAGGCGATTGCAGCCCTGCCAGAAATGCATGAACTCAATATCGGGCACGCCATTATCGGGCGCGCGGTGATGAGCGGGCTGAAAGATGCCGTGGCAGAAATGAAACGTCTGATGCTGGAAGCGCGTCAGTAATGGCTATCGTGGGCATTGGCACCGACATCGTGGAAATTGCCCGCATCGAGGCAGTGATCGCCCGTAATGGCGATCGTCTTGCGCGGCGCGTGCTCAGCGATAACGAATGGAAAATCTGGGAAACGCATCAGCAGCCGGTGCGTTTTCTGGCTAAACGTTTTGCGGTGAAGGAAGCGGCGTCGAAGGCACTGGGAACGGGCATCCGTAACGGCCTGGCGTTTGAACAGTTTGAAGTTTACAACGATGAACTGGGCAAACCGAAGCTGCGGCTTTGGGGCGCGGCGGCAGAGCTTGCCGAAAAGTCAGGCGTGACTCAGATGCATGTGACGCTCGCGGATGAACGCCATTACGCCTGCGCAACCGTGATCATGGAAAGTTAGATTTTGTCCGCGTGGTGCAGCTGAACAAATTTGTCCCACAGCTGCTCTTCGCTTTCCAGGTGTGTCGGGTTCTTAATAATGGTATTGGGGATCGGACACACTTTCTGGCAGGTCGGCGTTTCGTAATGGCCGATACACTCCGTACAGCGATCGCTGTTAATCTCATAAATGCTGTCGCCCATCGAAATGGCCTCGTTCGGACATTCAGGTTCGCACATATCGCAATTGATGCATTTTTTGGTGATTAACAGCGCCATCAGGAAATTCTCAGAAACAACACAAACAGGGCGGGCATTATACGCTCATTTCCTGTTCAGACCAGTTTTTTCACCAACGCTTCGCTGTGACGGATGCGTTCTGGCGCATGCTCCAAATCCTGCTGGACCAGGCCCATAAACAGTAAATCAGTCAGCATCATCTGGGCGCTGGTGGACGAAATGGCTGCACTTCGGGTCGCCTGCTCTTCGGCGATGGTGTACAGGCAATGGGTGGCGCGTTGCTGTAATGCGTTTGGTGAAAACCCGGTAATGGCGAGGATCTTTCCTCCAACACGCAAGGTTTCGTCCGCCGCCATGTTGATTTCCCGGCGCTCACCGGAATAAGAGATAGCGAGCAGCAAATCCTCGGGTGTCATTGCCTGAACCGTGGCCAGAAGCGCATGCATGTCCTGTTCAGCGACAGCATTGAAGCCAATCTTCATCAGCTTCCAGCTCAGATTTTGCGCCACGAGGCCGGAGGCGCCGATCCCGGTGACGATAATGCGCCGGGCGCTTCGTAACAGCGAAACGGCTTCAAGAAGTTTGTCCTCGGTATTCACGTCCAGCGAAGCATGCATTGCCGCCACGTTATCCTTAATCAGCTTCTCACCCACCAGGCGTAAAGGGTCGTCGCCACGGATCAGGTTGTGCACCGGCACAGAGTGAGGATTGGGATTGCTCGCCAGCGCTTCGCTCAACGCCAGTTTTAACGCCGGAAACCCTTTGAACCCCATCTTCTGGGCGAATTTCACCACGCTCGACTGGCTGACGCCTGAGAGGGCGGCCAATTGCTGCGAGCTGAGGTGGCGCGCCTGATCGGGCTGCGCCAGAATAAAATCAGCCAGCTTTTTATCGCTTTGCGCAAGCCCGGGATAACGCTGACGGATGCGAATCAAACAGTTCATTGGCTCTCCAGCAGGCCCTGGTGTGGCCGCCTGTGCGAATTTTGTCTTGAGTATAGGGGATTGTGGTTAACCGTCATGCGCTGAGTCAGCACGTGTTGCCGTATTGTTAACCGATTCAGTATGCTAATCAAAAGGATACGCTCTCCCGCAGCAGAGTGAAAGGCACAAGGCTTTTCGTTTTTGGAAATGTCAGGTTCAGGCTGTTAGGCTATCTGGCAGGAGTGACGTTTACGCGCTCACCATTTTGAGGAGAAAGGTTTGGTCAGCAACTCTCGTCGGGTAGTTTTTTTCGATCTTGATGGCACCCTGCATCAGCAGGACATGTTCGGCAGTTTTATTCGTTTTCTGCTGCGCCATAATCCGCTAAACGCACTGCTGGTGCTCATCGTTTTGCCGGTGGTGGGTATCGCGCTGTTGGTCAAAGGGAGAGCGGCACGCTGGCCGATGAGCCTGTTGTTGTGGGGGGCGACTTTTGGTCACAGTGAAGCGCGGCTTAACGCTCTTCAGGCGAAATTTGTGGGATGGTTCCGTGAGCACGTCACGACTTTTCCGGTGGTTCACGAACGGCTGACCGGGTATCTGACCAGTTCCGATGCCGACGTCTGGCTGATTACCGGCTCGCCAAAGCCGCTGGTGGAAAAGGTCTATTTTGATACGCCGTGGTTGCCGCGAGTGAATCTGATTGCCAGCCTGATGGAGCGTCGCTACGGCGGCTGGGTGCTAACGCTGCGCTGCCTTGGGTATGAAAAAGTCGCTCAGCTCGAACAGAAAATCGGCACGCCACTGCGTCTTTACAGTGGCTATAGCGACAGCAATCAGGACAACCCGCTGCTCTATTTCTGCGAGCACAGATGGCGAGTCACCCCTGCGGGAGAATTACAGCAGCTGGAATAGTGTAAACCCCCCGGCGCTGTGTATAATGCGCCGCTTTTCAAACGGAGTAGCCACCTTGTCCGACACTGAATTTACCCATGATGACTGGATGCGCCATGCGCTGACGCTGGCTCAACGTGCCTGGGATGAAGGGGAGGTGCCGGTTGGCGCTGTGCTGGTACACAACAATCAGGTGATAGGCGAAGGCTGGAATCGCCCGATTGGCCGTCACGATCCTACTGCGCACGCCGAAATTATGGCTCTGCGTCAGGGCGGCCTGGTACTGCAAAATTACCGTCTTATTGATGCAACGCTTTATGTGACGCTTGAACCCTGTGTGATGTGCGCCGGGGCGATGGTTCACGGCCGTATTGGCCGATTGGTGTTTGGGGCGCGTGATGCGAAAACCGGAGCGGCGGGGTCACTCATCGATGTGCTGCATCATCCCGGCATGAACCATCGCGTGGAAATTACTGAAGGCGTGCTCGCGGAGCAGTGTTCATCGATGTTAAGCGACTTCTTCCGTCAGCGTCGCGAGCAGAAAAAAGCCCTGAAACGTGCCGCTTCGTCATCCTAGTTGTGGGTGAGCTCAACCAGCATCTTGTTATGCTTCACTTCAATCTGGCCATTGCGCTGGTCTGATTGTAATGAAATGAAGGGCAACAGACCCAAACTGGTGTGGTTGAGTTCATCGGGATGCACGGTCGGGTAGTCCTGCGCAAACTCCAGTTCCTGCGCTGTTTTCTTCTCTTTCTCCAGCAGATACCCCACCAGGCTTATCTGGTATTTACGAATGTTTTCCACATACGCATAAGCCTCGTGCCCGCGAGCGTAGCCGTACGTCAGGCGGCTGTAATAAGGCTTCTGGCTGAGTAACGGCAGACGTTGCTTCACATCGGCCCAGCTGTCCGGATTGCCTTTTTGTTTTGCCGTTAACGCTCGCGCATCCAGCATATGCGCGTAACCCATGTTATAGGCCGCCAGCGCAAACCAGATGCGTTCATCTTTCGGTACCGTGTCCGGCACTTTATCCATCATGTCCTGCAGATAACGCATCCCGCCGCTAATGCTTTGCTCGGCATCGGTTCTGTCCGTCAGCCCCAGACTTTGCGCCGTGTTTTTGGTCAGCATCATAATGCCGCGTACGCCTGTCGGCGACGTTGCCTGCGGGTCCCAGTGTGATTCTTGCCAGGCGATGGCCGCCAGCAGACGCCAGTCTATCTCCTGGGCGTATTTCTGGAATAACGGCTGAACATCGGGCAGGACGTTATCGACCGCACGCAGGAAAGTGCGGGTATCGAAATAATCGAAATCCTCGCCGTGACCAAGATACTTTTCTTCCAGGCGTGCCAGGGTGCCGTCTTCATTAATGTTATTGAAGAAGTCGAGCATCGCCGCAGGCAGGGTGTTGTCGCTGTCTTTCAGGCTAAACCAGGTGACGGGTTGTTCGTCGGTAATATCCAGCGCCACGGCCAGTTCCGGGTGAACGCGCTGGAACAGGCTAATCGCAACGGAATCGGCGATGGTGTAATCGAGCTTGCCGTCGATAACATCTTCCATCAGTTCCGTGCTGCCGCGTTTGTCATCGACCGTCCAGCCGAGGTCGGGGTATTTTTTCGCTTTCAGATCTTGCAGGTCGGTGATCGCGACGTGACCTGGGGCAACCGTCAGTTGTTGAGCCGTGATATCAGCCAGCGTGCGTGGGCGCAAATTACCTTTGCGGTAGACCAGTTGCTGGGAGACAGAATAGTAGGCTGGCCCCGCCTGATAGTTTTTCACGCGCTCGCTGTTATACACCAGCCCGGCGGCCAGCATATCGGCATCGTCATTATCGAGATCGTCAAACAGCTGACTGATGTTCTGGCGTACGGTGACTTTGAGCTTAACGCCAAGGTAGTCGGCAAACTGCTGGGCCATCTCGTAGTCCAGACCGTAGTCTTTTTCATTGAGGCTGGCGAATGTCAGAGGGGAAACGATGGTACTGACGCGCAGCTCACCGCGAGCCTGAATGGCCGCGATGTGGTTCTCTGGCTTACTGAACCAGGGAACAGAAGGCCAAAGCGCCGCTGCCAGTAGCAGGGTGACAATGCCAATAAACAGATAATTAATCTTTAATTTTTTCAATTAGTTAATTCTCTGTGATGAGAGCAATCTCAGGCAATAGTTACCATGTTAAAGTTTAGGGGCACTACAGAATGAGCGGCATTTTGCGTAACAATGCGGCAGTTGGCAACCTCTTAGTCGTATTTGTCACACCTATTGATAAAAGCGGGGCGGTAATTTTATTTCGACGCAAACGGTTACGTCGCCGCCCAGGATGCTCTATAATGGCGCCCGTTTTCCGCCATTGCGCACACTGAAACCCAGAAGACGAGAGACTTATGATGGAAATTCTGCGTGGTTCGCCTGCACTGTCTGCATTTCGTATTACCAAACTGCTGGCACGCTTTCAGGCAGCCAACCTTCCGGTCAGCAATATTTACGCCGAGTACGTGCATTTTGCCGAACTGAGCGCACCGCTCTCAGAAAAGGAACACACCCGCCTGGCAAGATTGCTGCAGTATGGTCCAAGCCTCAGCAGCCATACTCCCGCCGGAAAACTCCTGCTCGTCACCCCCCGCCCTGGCACCATTTCTCCCTGGTCTTCAAAAGCAACTGACATCGCCCACAACTGCGGCCTGGCCCAGGTTGTCCGCCTGGAGCGCGGTGTAGCCTATTACGTGGAAGCCTCAACCCTGAGCGAAGCACAGTGGGGAACCGTCGCGGCTGAGTTGCACGACAGGATGATGGAAACCGTCTTCGGGGCGCTGGAAGAAGCGGAAAACCTGTTTGCTCATCACCAGCCTGCGCCTGTGTCCAGCGTCGATGTGCTGGGGCAGGGTCGTCAGGCTCTGGTCGACGCCAACCTGCGTCTGGGTCTGGCGCTGGCAGAAGATGAGATCGACTATCTGCACGAAGCATTCAACAAACTGAACCGCAACCCGAACGACATCGAGCTCTACATGTTCGCTCAGGCGAACTCTGAGCATTGTCGTCACAAGATTTTTAACGCCGACTGGGTCATCGACGGTGAACAGCAGCCGAAGTCGCTGTTCAAAATGATCAAGAACACCTTCGAGACCACGCCGGATCACGTCCTGTCCGCTTATAAAGACAACGCGGCAGTGATGGAGGGTTCTGACGTCGGGCGTTTCTACGCGGATCGCGACGGTCTGCGCTATGACTTCCACCAGGAACCGACACACATCCTGATGAAAGTGGAAACCCACAACCACCCAACCGCCATTTCCCCGTGGCCGGGCGCGGCTACCGGCTCCGGTGGCGAAATCCGTGACGAAGGCGCAACCGGGCGTGGCGCGAAGCCTAAAGCGGGTCTGGTTGGGTTCTCTGTTTCGAACCTGCGTATTCCAGGCTTCGAGCAGCCGTGGGAAGAAGATTTCGGTAAGCCGGATCGTATCGTCACCGCGCTGGATATCATGACCGATGGCCCCCTGGGCGGCGCGGCGTTTAACAACGAATTTGGTCGCCCGGCGCTGAACGGCTACTTCCGTACTTATGAAGAGAAGGTCAACAGCCACAACGGCGAAGAGCTGCGCGGTTATCACAAACCGATCATGCTGGCAGGTGGGATCGGCAACATTCGCGCCGATCACGTGCAGAAAGGCGAGATCAACGTCGGCGCGAAGCTGATCGTCCTTGGCGGGCCGGCAATGAACATCGGTCTTGGCGGCGGGGCGGCTTCTTCCATGGCGTCCGGTCAGTCAGATGCGGATCTCGATTTCGCGTCCGTACAGCGTGATAACCCGGAAATGGAGCGCCGCTGTCAGGAAGTGATCGACCGCTGCTGGCAGATGGGTGAAGCGAACCCGATTCTGTTTATCCACGACGTGGGCGCAGGTGGCCTGTCTAACGCCATGCCAGAACTGGTAAGCGACGGCGGACGCGG
The DNA here is from genome assembly GCF_051650185.1 of Scandinavium sp. Lineage (GTDB taxonomy): Bacteria > Pseudomonadota > Gammaproteobacteria > Enterobacterales > Enterobacteriaceae > Scandinavium. The sequence goes on along the minus strand of NZ_JBOFIN010000107.1, from coordinate 8,388 downwards.
CGGTAAATTCGAACTGCGCGATATCCTTAGCGATGAGCCTGGCATGAGCCCGCTGGAAATCTGGTGCAACGAATCTCAGGAACGTTACGTGCTGGCGGTGGCTGCGGAACAGTTACCGCTGTTTGATGAGCTTTGCCGGCGCGAGCGCGCGCCGTATGCGGTGATCGGTGAAGCCACTGAAGAGATGCACCTGAGCCTCAACGATACCCATTTCGACAACCAGCCTATCGACCTGCCGCTGGACGTGCTGCTTGGCAAAACGCCGAAAATGACTCGCGATGTGGAAACCCTGTCCGCGAACGGTGAAGCACTGGATCGCCAGGGTATCACCCTTGCCGATGCGGTGAATCGTGTTCTGCATCTGCCAACCGTAGCGGAAAAAACGTTCCTCGTGACCATTGGCGACCGCAGCGTTACCGGCATGGTTGCTCGCGATCAGATGGTTGGCCCGTGGCAGATCCCAGTAGCTAACTGTGCAGTGACCACCGCCAGCCTCGACAGCTATTACGGCGAAGCGATGGCGATGGGTGAGCGCGCTCCGGTTGCTCTGCTCGACTTCGCAGCTTCCGCTCGTCTGGCCGTAGGGGAAGCGTTGACCAACATTGCAGGCACCCAGATTGGCGACCTGAAGCGCATCAAGCTGTCGGCAAACTGGATGGCCGCAGCCGGGCACCCGGGTGAAGACGCGGGTCTCTACGCTGCTGTTAAAGCTGTGGGCGAAGAACTGTGTCCGGCGCTGGGTCTGACCATTCCGGTCGGCAAAGACTCCATGTCGATGAAAACCCGCTGGCAGGAAGGCAGCGAGCAGCGCGAAATGACGTCGCCATTGTCGCTGGTCATTTCCGCTTTCGGGCGTGTTGAAGATGTGCGCCGCACGGTAACGCCAGAACTCTCCACCGAAGACAACGCGCTGTTGCTGATTGATCTCGGCAAAGGCCATAACGCGCTGGGCGCAACGGCGCTGGCTCAGGTTTATCGCCAACTGGGGGATAAAACCGCGGACGTTCGCAGCGTCGAACAGCTGAAAGGCTTCTGGGACGCCATGCAGGTGCTGGTGGCAGAACGTAAACTGCTCGCCTGGCACGACCGCTCTGACGGTGGCCTGCTGGTCACGCTGGCTGAAATGGCCTTTACCGGTCACTGCGGCGTGAATGTGGATATCGCCGCGCTGGGTGAAGATCGCCTGGCTGCGCTGTTTAACGAAGAGCTCGGTGGCGTCATTCAGGTGCGTGCCGAAGATCGTGCGCTCGTTGAAGGCATTTTCGCTTCCCACGGTCTGGCGGATTGTGTGCATTACCTGGGGCAGGCCGAGAAAGGCGATCGCTTTGTGATCACCGCAAATGGCCATCCGGTGTACAGCGAAAGCCGCACTACGCTGCGTATGTGGTGGGCGGAAACGACCTGGCAGATGCAACGCCTGCGTGACAATCCGGAGTGTGCGGATCAAGAGCACGAAGCTAAGCGTAACGACAACGATCCGGGCCTCAATGTGAAGCTTTCCTTCGACATCAGCGAAGATGTGGCGGCGCCGTATATTGCGAAAGGCGCGCGTCCGAAAGTGGCTGTCCTGCGTGAGCAGGGTGTGAACTCTCACGTTGAAATGGCGGCGGCGTTCCATCGTGCTGGCTTCGATGCTATTGACGTTCACATGAGCGACCTGCTGGCGGGCCGTACCGGTCTGGAAGATTTCCAGGCGCTGGTGGCGTGTGGCGGCTTCTCCTACGGCGACGTGCTGGGGGCGGGTGAGGGCTGGGCGAAGTCCATCCTGTTCAACAACCGCGTGCGTGATGAGTTCGAAACCTTCTTCCATCGTCCGCAAACCCTGGCGCTGGGCGTGTGTAACGGCTGCCAGATGATGTCCAACCTGCGTGAACTGATCCCGGGCAGCAGCCTGTGGCCGCGCTTTGTGCGTAACCACTCTGACCGTTTTGAAGCACGCTTCAGTCTGGTGGAAGTCACTCAGAGCCCGTCGCTGCTGTTGCAGGGGATGGTTGGTTCGCAGATGCCGATTGCCGTGTCTCACGGTGAAGGGCATGTGGAAGTTCGCGATGCGGCACATCTGGCACAGCTTGAAAGCAAAGGGCTGGTGGCGCTGCGCTTCGTCGATAACTTCGGCAACGTGACGGAGAACTACCCGGCGAACCCGAACGGTTCCCCGAACGGCATCACGGCGGTGACCAGCGAAAGCGGTCGCGTCACCATTATGATGCCGCACCCGGAGCGCGTGTTCCGCACCGTGGCAAACTCGTGGCACCCGGAAAACTGGGGCGAAGACAGCCCGTGGATGTGCATTTTCCGCAATGCGCGTAAGCAGTTAGGCTGATGTAATGCCGGGCTAGCGCAGCGCCGCCCGGCGATCAAAACAAAAGTGTCTGAAAATGGCGACAGGGCTAATGCTGGGCGTCGCCAATTGGAGACATTTAATTGTTTGAATATAAAGAAAATAATATTTACCGCTTGGTTGTGTCTCTTTATGACGACAGTGTGGGTAAAAAACACACAATCCTAAGCGGCCTGGCAACCAGCGAAATGCCCAGCAATATTAGTACGTTAACGAACTGTTTTGAAATGTGGCACAGATGCTGCATAATATGAAGCAGTGGCTCATTCACCTTCTTATGTCAGCCCCTTCGGGAAGCGCTACATAAACCTAGAATGACGCACAAACAGGTGCCTGCCGTCCAACTTCTGATATCAGCGTAGCTATATCAACCTCCGGGCGAAACGTCGAGTTAGGCACCGCCTATTCCATAACAACGCCGGGTTCTTACCCGGCGTTGTTGTATCTGCCCCCTGTCCTCAGTTACCCTGCCAGAAAGCTTATTGTCAGGAACAAACCCATTGAAACGCTGGTCTCTTTTCCCTCGCTCGCTGCGCCAGTTGGTTATGCTCTCCTTCCTGTTGATCCTGCTGCCGCTCCTGGTGCTGGCATGGCAGGCCTGGCAAAGCCTGAATGCGCTCAGCGATCAGGCCGCCATGACCAACCGAACCACGCTTATCGATGCACGCCGCAGTGAAGCGATGACCAACGCAGCGCTGGAAATGGAGCGTAGCTATCGCCAGTATTGCGTGCTGGATGACGCCACGCTCGCCAAAGTCTATGAAGGGCAACGCAAACGCTATAGCAGCATGCTGGATGCGCATGCGGGCGTATTGCCTGACGATAAGCTGTATCAGGCTCTGCGTCAGGGCCTGAACAGTCTCACCGACCTGCGCTGTAAAAACAGCGGCCCCGATGAGAATGCAGCAGCGCAACTGGAGGCGTTCGCCACTGCCAACACCGAAATGGTGCAGGCTACACGCGCGGTGGTGTTCTCCCGTGGGCAGCAGCTTCAGCAAGAAATTGCGGAGCGTGGGCAATTTTTCGGCTGGCAGGCGCTGGTATTATTCCTCGTCAGCCTGACCATGATGCTGCTCTTCACCCGCATGATCATCGGCCCGGTGAAAGGCATTGAAAAAATGATTAACCGCCTGGGAGAAGGGAAAACGCTCGGCAGTTCTGCGCTGTTTAAAGGCCCGCGAGAACTGCGTTCTGTCGGCCAGCGTATCGTCTGGCTGAGTGAGCGCCTCTCCTGGCTTGAATCGCAGCGCCACCAATTTTTACGGCATCTTTCACATGAATTGAAAACGCCCCTCGCCAGCATGCGCGAAGGCACCGAATTGCTGGCTGACCAGGTCGTTGGACCGCTGACGTCAGAGCAAAAAGAAGTGGTGTCTATTCTCGATGACAGCAGCCGTAACCTGCAAAAACTGATCGAGCAACTGCTTGATTACAACCGAAAACTGGCCGATACCCCGCTGGAAATGGAGAAAACGGAGCTGGCGCCCCTGGTCGAAATGGTGGTCTCGGCCCACAGTTTGCCGGCAAGAGCTAAAATGATGCATACCAGCGTGGAGCTGGAGGCTCGCTATTGTTGGGCAGAGCCCATGCTGCTGATGAGCGCCCTGGATAATCTCTATTCCAATGCGGTGCACTATGGGACTGAATCCGGTAACATTTATCTGCGCAGCCGCCAGCAGGGGAACAGCGTTTTCCTTGAGGTGGAAAACAGCGGGACGCCGATCCCGGAGGCGGAAAAAACCCTCATTTTTGAGCCTTTTTATCAGGGCAGCCATCAACGTAAAGGGGCTGTGAAGGGAAGTGGTCTGGGGCTGAGTATTGCCCGGGATTGTGTCCGGCGAATGCGGGGCGACCTGCGACTGGCCGACAATCAACCCGGAAGTGTGTGTTTCTGCATCGAACTCTCTCTTTCAGACACGGATAAACCTATAAAATGAAGCAATGTCTGGTGAATATGTCCCCCATTATTTTCACGCTTGTGGCCGGAGCGTCATCTCTTTTACTGGCCGGATGCAGCTCGCCGTTTGCACAACATGCCAGCGCGACCGGTGACGAGGAAAAACTGCCACAGCAGCAGGTTGCCGATTTTCTTTCAACCGATTGTGCTGATGTCTGGTTCCTGCACGGCGAAACAACGGAAAAGAACCCACTTTACTGGCTGCGCGGCATGGACTGTGCCGAGCGGCTGTCGCCTGAAATGGCGCGCAACGAGGCAAAATTGCATACCAACGACAGCTGGCAGGATGCGTTTCGTCGCGGCATTTTGCTAGGCAGTGCGAAAATTACGCCGCTGGAGCGTCGCGAGACGGTCAGCCGCCTCGACAGCTTCAGCCCACAAATTCCTTCTCAGGTGCGCCCGTTGTATCAGGTGTGGCGCGACGGTCAGGCGTTGCAGTTGCAGCTTGCCGACGAGCGCTCTCGCTACAGTAAATTGCAGCAAAGTGCTGACGGTGAAATGGACACGCTGCGCCAGCAGCAACAGCATCTGCGCAGCCAGCTTGATTTAACCACCCGTAAGCTGGAAAACCTGACCGATATCGAGCGTCAGCTTTCCAGCCGTAAGCCTTCAGGCAGCAGCCTGGTGCCAGATGGCTCTCATCCGGGCGATACCGCGCCGGCCACCAAAGAGGCGCCAGCCACCGGAGAGGATAAGCCATGACAGGACGTAAGCCCGCTCGCCTTTTACTGGTGGATGACGATCCCGGTCTGCTGAAACTGCTGGGCATGCGTTTGACCAGCGAAGGTTTTTCCGTGCAGACGGCTGAAAGCGGGCAGGAAGGGCTGCGCGTTTTGGCGCGGGAAAAAATCGACCTGGTGATAAGTGATTTACGGATGGATGAAATGGACGGGCTTCAGCTCTTTGCTGAAATCCAGAAAGTTCAGCCTGGCATGCCGGTGATCATCCTGACCGCGCATGGCTCCATCCCGGATGCGGTGGCAGCCACACAGCAGGGCGTGTTCAGTTTCCTGACCAAGCCCGTCGATAAAGACGCACTCTACAAAGCGATAGATGACGCGCTGGTGCACACCGCCGCGGCGACAGACGATCAGTGGCGCGAGTCTATCGTCACCCGCAGTCCGGTGATGCTGCGCCTGCTTGAACAGGCACGCATGGTGGCCCAGTCGGACGTCAGCGTACTGATTAACGGGCAAAGCGGCGCCGGGAAAGAAATTTTCGCCCAGGCCATTCACAACGCCAGCCCGCGCAGCAAATACCCTTTTATCGCCATTAACTGCGGCGCGCTGCCAGAGCAACTGCTGGAATCCGAGCTGTTTGGTCACGCTCGCGGCGCATTTACCGGCGCGGTCAGCAATCGCGAAGGGCTGTTTCAGGCAGCCGAAGGCGGCACGCTGTTTCTCGATGAAATCGGCGACATGCCCCAGCCGTTGCAGGTGAAGCTGCTGCGCGTGCTTCAGGAGCGTAAAATTCGCCCGCTGGGCAGCAACCGCGATATTGATATCAACGTGCGCATCCTGTCCGCGACGCATCGCGACTTGCCGAAAGCCATGGCGCGCGGTGAGTTTCGCGAAGACCTGTTTTACCGCCTGAACGTCGTCAGCCTGAAGATCCCATCGCTTGCTGAGCGTACGGAAGATATTCCGCTGCTGGCGAACCATTTGCTGCGTCAGTCGGCAGATCGGCACAAGCCGTTTGTGCGCGCCTTTTCCACCGACGCCATGAAGCGTCTGATGACCGCCAACTGGCCGGGCAACGTTCGCCAGTTGGTGAACGTCATTGAGCAGTGTGTGGCGCTGACGTCTTCCCCGGTGATTGGTGATGCGCTGGTGGAGCAGGCGCTGGAAGGGGAGAACACCGCGCTGCCCACGTTCGTTGAAGCTCGTAATCAGTTCGAACTGAACTACCTGCGTAAGCTGCTGCAAATCACCAAAGGCAATGTGACGCACGCTGCACGAATGGCCGGGCGCAATCGTACCGAGTTCTACAAATTGCTGTCCCGTCATGAACTGGATGCCAACGATTTTAAAGAGTAGCCCGGCAGACACACCGACGTTATGATAGGGTTAGCAACCGGTTACGTGGATAAGACAGGAAACCATGAAAAAGATTGATGCGATTATTAAACCCTTCAAACTCGATGATGTGCGCGAAGCGCTGGCGGAAGTCGGCATCACCGGAATGACGGTAACGGAAGTGAAAGGCTTTGGTCGTCAGAAAGGTCATACCGAGCTGTATCGCGGCGCGGAATACATGGTCGATTTTCTGCCGAAGGTGAAAATTGAAATCGTGGTGACGGACGATATCGTCGACACCTGTGTGGACACCATTATCCGTACCGCGCAGACCGGCAAGATTGGCGACGGCAAAATCTTCGTCTTCGACGTGGCACGCGTGATTCGTATTCGTACCGGTGAAGAAGACGACGCGGCAATCTAAACATCTCCTCTCGAAGGCCCGGCAAGCATCGCGCCGCCGGGCTTCTTTTTCACATTACAGCACTTTATGCGGGCCAAAACATTCGTAATGGATGTTGTCCGCGCTCACGCCCAGCTCAACTAACTGTTTTGCGGCAAACTGCATAAACCCGACCGGGCCACAGAGATAGAACTGCATCGCCGGGCTGCTGAATGCGCCTTCATGAGCCCGCAAATCCATCAGTCCTTTGCTGTCAAACACATCACCGCTTTCTGGGGCATTAAACCAGACGTGAGAGGCAAAACGCGGCAGGCTCGCGCCCAGGGTTTTCACTTCCTCCGCAAAAGCGTGAACTTTGCCATTTTCTGCGGCATGGAACCAGTTGACCTGAGCCGTGTGTTTCTGCGCCGCCAGTGTGTGCAGCATGGACAGCATCGGGGTCTGGCCGACACCCGCCGAAATCAGCGTTACCGGCGTCGCGGAATCAACCTGCATAAAGAAGTCACCCGCTGGCGCGGCAAGATGAACGGTATCACCCACTTGAGCGACATCGTGCAGCCACTCGGAGACCTGCCCGCCATTTTCACGTTTCACGGCGATGCGATAGCGCTGACCATCGTGCTGACGAGTCAGGGAGTACTGGCGAATTTCCTGATGCGCAAAGCCTTCAGGCTTCAGCCACACGCCGAGATATTGCCCCGGCTGATAGTCGGCAACGACACCGCCGTCTGCGGCTTCAAATTCAAAACTGGTGATAAGCGCGCTTTGTGGCTGTTTGCTGACGATGCGGAACGGACGCGTGCCTTCCCAGCCGCCCTTTTTCGCCGCGCTCTCTTTGTAGATTTCGTCTTCGCGTTTGATAAACACGTCTGCCAGTACGCCGTAGGCTTTGCCCCAGGCGTCCAGCACTTCCTGGCCTGGGCTGAACATTTCATCCAGCGTGGCTAACAGATGGCCGCCAACGATGGCGTATTGCTCGGGTTTGATCTGAAAACTGGTGTGTTTCTGAGCAATTTTTTCCACTGCAGGCAGCAGTGCCGCCAGGTTCTCAATGTTGCTGGCGTAAGCGGCAATGGCGTTGAACAGGGCTTCACGCTGATCGCCGTTACGCTGGTTGCTCATATTGAAGATCTCTTTGAGCTCCGGGTTATGGGCAAACATACGGTCGTAGAAATGGGCGGTCAGTTTCGGGCCTGTCTCGACCAGCAGGGGGATCGTGGCTTTGACGGTGGCGATGGTTTGGGCGTCGAGCATAGCAATATCCTTTTGAGGTTTTTTAATGATGCATTTTGAATGCATGTTATAAAAATGACCCTGAGATGTAAAGGGTTCTTCGCAAGGTGAAATTCCTGCATCACAAACCTGAAAAGAAATCCGTTTGCCCGGGCGTTGCCTTTATTGCTCAAACCCTTGTGTAATGGGTAGGTAATCGTTTGCGTAAAATCCTTTGTCAAGACCTGTTATCACAGAACTTATCAGTTATACTGTTCGCCGTTGCCCAAAAGGGCCCCCCTTTTAAGCGGTAAAAACTACTGTTAGCTGAGTCAGGAGATGCGGATGTTAAAGCGTGAAATGAACATTGCCGATTATGATGCCGAACTGTGGCAGGCTATGGAGCAGGAAAAAGTACGTCAGGAAGAGCACATCGAACTGATCGCCTCCGAAAACTACA
>NZ_JBOFIN010000106.1:0-20949 GCF_051650185.1 Scandinavium sp. | reverse complement strand
AGGGAGTATGCGGTCAAAAGCTGCATCCGGGGTTCGAATCCCCGCCTCACCGCCATTTTGCATCCGTAGCTCAGCTGGATAGAGTACTCGGCTACGAACCGAGCGGTCGGAGGTTCGAATCCTCCCGGATGCACCATCTTCTCAGTGTTGCGGCTTCTTGAGTGACATTGAATCAGCAGTAAAAGCAGTGCCCCTGATGCATCCGTAGCTCAGCTGGATAGAGTACTCGGCTACGAACCGAGCGGTCGGAGGTTCGAATCCTCCCGGATGCACCATCTTCTCTCAAAGTATCCTCAAACTATCAGCAACGATAGTGCTTCAAAGACATTCCATTTCTAAGAAACTCCCCCAGAAAACTCCTTAACCCTTTGTTCAGTATTGGCATCTTTCTTCGTCCAGGCTAATTTATATCTGTAATCAATCTGTTTTCAGGTAGCAAGGAGAGAAATCCATGAAATGGTTCAAAGCTGTCTCTGCGTTCTGTGCAGCGAGCATTTTCGCCGTATCGCTGGCGGGCTGTGCGGGATCGTCAACCAAAGAGAGCACTGGCGGCTATATCGATGACACAGTGATCACCACTAAGGTGAAATCCGCGCTGTTCAGCGATAAAGATGTCAAATCTAATGAAATCAGCGTCGTGACCTTTAAAGGCCGCGTACAGTTGAGCGGGTTCGTGTCTTCCCAGGCGATTGCCAATCGTGCAGTCGAACTCACGCGTAACGTCACAGGCGTGCGTGTGGTCGAAAACGACATGCAGGTTAAGTAACGCCAAACACTTTAGCTCAGAGGCACCTTCGCGGTGCCTTTGTTGTTTTCGGCTGGCGGCGACAAGCTACCCCTTTTTACGTTAAAGTAACGTTTTGTTATCCGGTGAGTGAGAGCATGATGTACGAGCGCTATGCAGGACTGATTTTCGACATGGATGGCACCATCCTCGATACCGAACCGACTCATCGTAAGGCCTGGCACGAGGTGCTTGGCCGTTACGGTATGCACTTTGATGAAGCGGCAATGGTGGCGCTCAACGGTGCTCCCACCTGGCGCATCGCTGAGTCGGTTATCGCTCTCAATCAGGCAACGCTCGATCCCCACCAACTGGCCCGTGAGAAAACAGATGCGGTGAAAGTGATGCTGCTGGACACAGTGCGTCCGCTGCCACTGATTGATGTGGTTAAAACGTGGCACGGCCGTCGACCGATGGCAGTGGGCACAGGCAGTGAAAGCGCTATTGCTGAAGCTCTGCTTAGCCATTTAGGGCTGCGGCAATACTTTACGGCGGTCGTAGCTGCGGACCATGTTAAGCATCACAAACCGGCCCCAGATACTTTTCTGCTTTGTGCTGAATTGATGGGCGTTGCGCCTGAACAGTGCGTGGTCTTTGAAGATGCAGACTTCGGCCTTGAAGCGGCCCGTCTTGCGGGAATGGATGCTGTGGACGTGCGTCTGCTGTGAGTGACACGCTGTCTCTCTTCTCTCTGTTTGCCAGTAGTTTTCTCAGTGCCACGTTGCTGCCCGGCAACTCAGAGGTGGTGCTGGTCGGCATGCTGATAGCCGGGGTCAGTCATCCCTGGCTTCTTGTTTTAATAGCAACAATGGGTAATAGCCTTGGAGGGGTAACTAACGTTATTCTTGGGCGTTTATTTCCGCTACGTGATAATTCACGCTGGCGGGAAAAAGCAGTGGGCTGGCTAAGACGCTATGGGGCCGCCACACTGTTACTAAGCTGGATGCCTGTCATCGGCGATTTACTGTGTCTGCTGGCGGGATGGATGCGCATCTCGTGGGGACCGGTGCTTTTTTTCTTGTGCCTTGGCAAGGCGTTGCGCTATGTGGTCATTGCCGCAGCAACGCTGCAAGGTATGACGTGGTGGCACTAATTGGACTGATTGTGACCTTTAATCGTCAACCATGACAATTATGCTTAATAAAATGATTTCGACAGGCGGGAGGTCAATTTGATCCCGGACGTATCACAGGCGCTGGCCTGGCTGGAAAAGCATCCTCAGGCTGTGCGAGGAATTCAACGTGGGCTTGAGCGTGAAACACTGCGCGTCAATGCCGACGGTTCACTGGCAACAACCGGCCATCAGGATGCTCTTGGCTCGGCGCTGACCCATAAATGGATTACCACCGATTTTGCCGAAGCCTTACTGGAATTTATCACCCCCGTAGACGGTGATATTGATCATATGCTGACGCTGATGCGCGATGTGCATCGCTACACGGCTCGTCATATCGGTGACGAACGTATGTGGCCACTCAGCATGCCGTGCTACATCGCACCGGGTCAGGAAATCGAACTGGCGCAATACGGCACGTCAAACGTAGGGCGTCTGAAAACACTGTACCGCGAAGGGCTGAAGAACCGCTACGGCGCGCTGATGCAGACGATTTCCGGCGTGCACTATAACTTCTCGCTGCCGATGGCATTCTGGCAGGCGAAGTGTGGCGTTAACGGCACGGAAGACGGCAAAGAGGCCATCTCTGACGGCTATTTCCGCCTGATTCGCAATTACTACCGTTTTGGTTGGGTGATCCCGTATCTGTTCGGTGCTTCTCCGGCCATCTGTTCGTCGTTCCTGCAAGGGAAGTCGACGACGCTGCCGTTTGAGAAAACCGAATGCGGCATGTACTACCTGCCGTACGCGACTTCTCTGCGTCTGAGCGACCTGGGTTATACCAATAAGTCGCAAAGCAATCTCGGTATTACGTTTAACGATCTGCACGGCTATGTGGCAGGATTGAAGCGAGCGATCAAAACACCGTCGGAAGAGTACGCCAAAATTGGCGTCGAGAAAGACGGCAAGTTCCTGCAAATCAACAGCAACATCCTGCAGATTGAGAACGAGCTGTATGCGCCAATTCGTCCAAAACGTGTGACCCGCAGCGGTGAAACGCCGTCTGATGCGTTGCTGCGCGGCGGCATCGAGTACATCGAAGTGCGCTCGTTAGACATCAACCCGTTCTCGCCGATTGGGGTGGACGAGCAGCAGGTGCGCTTCCTCGATCTGTTTATGGTCTGGTGTGTGCTGGCAGATGCGCCAGAGATGAGCAGCGATGAACTGCTGTGTACCCGCACCAACTGGAATCGCGTGATTCTGGAAGGCCGCAAGCCAGGTCTGACGCTGGGCATTGGCTGCGAAACCGCGCAGTTCCCGCTGGAGAAAGTGGGCAAAGACTTGTTTGCCGACCTGAAACGCGTTGCGCAGACGCTGGACAGCATTGAAGGCGGAAATGCCTACCAACAAGTGTGTGATGAGCTGGTCGCAAGCTTTGACAATCCGGAGTTAACTTTCTCAGCACGCATTTTGCGTTCTATGCTTGAAAGTGGCATTGGCGGGACAGGCAAAACGTTGGGCGAGCAATACCGCACAATGCTGCGCGAAGAGCCGCTGGAGATTTTGCACGAAGCGGATTTTGAAGCGGAACGTGAAGCGTCAATCGCTCGTCAACGTCAGATCGAAGAGGCGGATACCGAGCCTTTTGCTGCGGTGGTTGCGCGTCACGCCTGACAGAAAAGAAAAAGGCCACATCATTGTGGCCAAACTTTCATCTCTGAAGAACAGGGATGATGATAACAAATGCGCGTCTTTCATATACTCAGACTCGCCCGGGAACAAAGAGTTCAGTTTATTTATAAAAAAATCACACTCTTCAGTTATTTTTTCTCCTGGCCCTGATGGCACAAGAGAAAGCGAAGAGTTCGGAGGAGACAAAATGCCGTTATTAGATAGCTTCACTGTCGACCATACCCGAATGGAAGCCCCTGCTGTTCGCGTCGCAAAAACCATGCATACGCCGCACGGCGACGAGATCACCGTCTTTGATCTGCGCTTTTGCGTACCGAACAAAGAAGTGATGCCAGAGAAGGGCATTCACACGCTTGAACATCTGTTCGCGGGCTTCATGCGCGATCACCTGAACGGGAATGGCGTCGAGATCATCGATATTTCCCCAATGGGCTGCCGTACTGGCTTCTACATGAGTCTGATTGGCACGCCGGATGAAACCCGCGTCGCTGATGCGTGGAAAGCGGCGATGGCGGATGTTCTGAAGGTCAAAGAACAGAACCAGATCCCGGAGCTGAACGTCTATCAGTGCGGCACTTACACCATGCACTCACTGCAGGAAGCACAGGACATCGCCCGTAGCATTATCGACCGTGGCGTGCGTGTGAACAGCAATGATGAGCTGGCGCTGCCGAAGGAGAAGCTGCAGGAACTGCATATCTAGTCCTCTGCACAGTGCCGGATGGCGCTGCGCTTATCCGGCCTACAACATCAGCAGGCCGGGCAATATAAAAAAAGCCAGTTCATCACGAACTGGCTTTTTTGTTAGTGAGCGCCACCGCCGCCGCCGCCCGCACCAAATGGCGGTCTGGCGAGCCAGATGAGGCCCAGCAGGACGATAAAGATCCCCGCTGAAATCCAGAAAATTTCATTGGCCGAAATGATCAAGCCCTGGGCGGTGATCTCCTGCGCGATAAAGCCTGAAGCCTGCTGCTGTGTCATCCCCAGGCCTTGCAGCTGATCGTACATTTGCTGGGCGTTCGGGTTGTACGGCGTCACCGATTCTGTCAATTGCGCGTGGTGCATCGCTTCGCGGTTCGTCCACATGGTTGTGGTAAACGACGTCCCGATTGACCCTGCCAGCGTACGGGTAAAGTTCGACAGACTCGACGCCGCCGCCAGCCGTTCCGGAGGTAACCCCGAGAGCGTGATGGTCGTCAGTGGCATAAAGAAGCAGGCCACGGCGAAGCCCTGAATAAACTGTGGCCACGCGGATGCGCCAAAATCCATACCCGGTTCGAACGTATACGCACGCCAGTAGAAGCACACGGCATACATAATAAAACTGAAGGTGACCAGCCGTCGCATATCGAGTTTATGGGCAAAGCGCCCGATAATCGGTGACAGCAGAACCGGAATAACCCCCACCGGCGCAGATGCAAGCCCGGCCCAGGTGGCGGTGTAACCGTAGACCTCCTGCAACAGCTGCGGCAGCAGGACGATAGCGCCGAAGTAGAGCATGTACGCGAGGCTGATGCAGAGTGTGCCAATGGTGAAATTTCGCGACTTAAACAGCGACAGGTCGACTATCGGGTTATCGTCGGTGAGCTCCCAGACTATCAGGAAGCTTATCGCCACCACGGCAACAATGGCCAGCACCACGACTTCCATCGAGTTAAACCAGTCCAGTTCTTTCCCGCGGTCGAGCATCACCTGCAAACTGCCGATACCGACCACCAACAGCGCCAGGCCGATGCCATCGATACGCCGCTGCTCGGTGCGAGTTTCACGCCCGCGCAGGCTTTGCAGCGTCAGCAGAACCACCACCGCACCAATCGGCACGTTGATAAAGAAGATCCAGCCCCAGTGATAGTTATCGCTGATATAGCCGCCGAGGATCGGGCCGCATATTGGTGCCACGATAACCGTCATTGACCATAACGCCAGTGCGACAGAACGCTTGGCAGGCGGATAGTTGCTCAGCAGCAAACTTTGCGACAGTGGGATCAGCGGTCCGGCGACCACACCCTGAATCACGCGGAAGAAAATCAGCATGGTCAGGCTGTTGGAGACGCCACAGGCCCAGGACGCAATCACAAACGCGACCGTCGACCACAGGAAGAGTTTGACTTCACCTACGCGCTTTGCCAGCCAGCCGGTGATCGGGATCGAGATGGCGTTTGCCACCCCGAAAGAGGTGATGACCCAGGTTCCCTGGCTCAGCGATGAGCCAAGGTTACCGGCAATGGTCGGGATCGCCACGTTGGCGATCGTCGAATCCAGCACCTGCATAAACGTCGCCAGAGAGAGGGCAATGGTCATGATGACCAGTTGCGCACCTTCCAGTGGTTTTTGCGGTTGTTGCTGTTGCATTACGCTCACCCCTGATCAGTTGGCGTTAGCCTGGACGATGCCATCAATCAGTTTATTCACCGGGTCGAGACTGATTTCACGAGCATTACTTTCGTAAGCCGGGCTGCTACGCACCTGGCTTGCCAGTATCTCGCCACCGCGATCGGCGGTGTCCACTTTCACCAGCGTAGAGAGGCCGATGCGCAGCGGGTGTTGTGCCAGTTGCTTCTCATCGAGCTCAATACGTACGGGCAGACGCTGAACCACTTTGATCCAGTTACCAGTGGCGTTTTGTGCCGGGAGCAGGGAGAAGGCGCTGCCTGTCCCCATATCGAGGCCCACAATCTTGCCGGTGTACTTCACATCATCACCGTAGATATCGCTGACAATGGTCGCGGTCTGGCCGATGCGCATATGCGCCAGCTGGGTCTCTTTGAAGTTCGCATCCACCCACAGATTGGTGGCCGGAACCACCGCCATCAGCGGCGTGGTTGGGCTAATTTGCGCGCCAGGCTGAACGGCACGACGAGAGACATAACCGGTCATTGGGCTGACGATTTTGGTACGTTGCAGGGCAAGCCATGCATTACGGACTTCGGTCGCCGCCTGCTGAACAGCCGGTTGATTTTCAAGCTGAGTGCCCAGCACCATCGCCTGGTTGGCGTTGTACTGCTGAATAGCGACGTTCAGTTCTGCCTGCGCACTGGCTACGGCATCGCGCGCGTGTTGCAGCTCTTCACGGCCAATCAAATTAGCGCTGCCGAGCGGAATGCGGCGATTCAGGTCAGTCTGTGCCTGCGCCAGAGCGGTCTTTTTAACGTCAATGCTCGCCTGAAGCTGTTTGCTGTTGATCATCAACTGGCGGGTCTGACGAACACTGGAGGCTAAGCCCGTTTTCGCCTTCTCGAATGCCTGCTGGGCATCGGTCTGGTCGAGCGTGACCAGCACGTCGCCTTTTTGCACGTAGTCGGTGTTGTCAGCCCAGACTTTCGTCACGCTGCCAGACACCTGTGCCATGATTTGAACCTGGTTCCCTGCCACGTACGCATCATCCGTTTCTTCATAATGACGCAGTACTAAAAACCAATAGATCCCATATGCCACTGCAATAACAATAAAGAGCAAGGTCAGAAGCAGAAGGGCACCTTTACGTTTGCCTTTCTTGCTCGCCGGTTGCTGCGGGCTTTGAGTCTCCGCATTCGCGCTCATGTTGTTCTCCACGATCTTATTATTTCACATCGGCTGAGCCGACCTGTTTGTCAGAAAGGCCAGCAGTTATGCGCTGCTGGCCTGTCAGTTTTCTTTTATTAATCAGGATGGTGAGCGAGTCACACGCTTAACGAAGTGCCTCGAGCACGACGCCGTCTTCGTCCATCTGATCCAGACGAGTCAGGAGCTTGCGGGTGATTTGCTCAAGTTGGTCTTTTTCGGTGACGCTTAAAGAGGACCAGAGCTGGTGCAGGCAGTTGTGCTGCGGCGGTAACACTTCGCGCAGGAACTGATGACCTTTCTCGGTGAGTTGCAAATGCAGGCAGCGACGGTCGTTGTCACTTTCGCGGCGTTCTATCCAGCCACGTTTTTCCAGCTCATCGGCAATACGGGTCGCGTTAGTACGGGAAGACCCCAGCGCACAGCTCAGCTCAGAAGGCTGAATGCTATGGTTTTCCTGAGACTCCAGCGTGATTAACGCCATAAATAACGTCTCGTTAATCCCTTGAGCTTTCAGCATTTTATTGCGGTTTTCCAGCAGCTTGCCTTGCATGTGCATGCACAGGCGAGTCAGAAGAATTTCCTGATAAGGGAAATCTTCATGGCGGCTGGCGCGAAATTTTAGCATTTGTTCAATGGGCGTAAACGAACTATCCATTTGGGCATAACCTCATTAATTTCAGCCGATATAGTAACGACAGTGACAAATAAAGTAAATGAATTAATGCGCCGAAATCATGGGCCGGAGCAATTTATTCATAAAAAGTATTGTCTGACGGCGAACGACCGCGCCGTCAGCGTCCCAGGAGGTTTCATCGTGAAAGTGTAATAATTACCCGAGAAACAGTTACCGGGTTGATCAGGTGGATAACCTTAACAGACAAAGGGGTGCCTTAACACCCCAATGCAAGAATAACGCCATGAATGTGAAGCCTTTTCAGGCAATGGCGTCCTGGCGATGAAATCCTCGCCACCATACCAGTAAGTTCAGTGCGGCCATCACCGCACCGGCCGCACACACGCCCGTCCAGCCGTAGTGTTGCCAGGCGTAAGCCGAGATAAGCGAGCCCGCAGCGCCGCCAATGAAGTAGCTGGTCATGTAACCGGCTGTCAGACGATTTCGTGCGTCTGGCTGCACGCGGTAAATGACGGTTTGGTTGGTGATGTGCACGCCCTGAACGGTCAGGTCGAGAACCAGAATGCCCACAACCAGCGCCAGCACCGAGGCATGACCAAACCAGATGGCAACCCACGAGAGCAGCAGAAGCACCAGACCCGTGGTTGTGGTCAAATGCGATTTGCCTTTGTCCACGAAACCGCCAGCCGGACGTGCGCCCAGCGCGCCTGCTGCGCCTGCCAGCCCAAACAGCCCGATCACGCCCTCAGAGAAATGGAAAGGGGCACCGGCCAGCAGGAAGGCCATTGAAGTCCAGAGAATGCTGAAGTTGGCGAAGGTCAGGCAGCCGAGTAAGGCTCGGGTCCGCAGCAGTTTGTCACGGATAAACAGGCTGAAGACCGAACGCAGAAGCTGCGGATAGTTGAGATGGGTTTCTTGTTTAACCTGAGGGAGGCCGCGCCAGAGGGCAATCGCCATCAGCACCATCAGGCCGGAAGCAAGCCAGTAAACGGTGCGCCATCCGCCCAGGCTGGCAAGCAATCCGGCAACGGTTCGCGCCAGAAGAATGCCGAGCAGCAGGCCGCTCATGATTGTCCCGACCACTTTCCCACGCTTTTCCGGGCTGGCGAGCGTTGCCGCCAGCGGCACCAAAATCTGCGCGACAACAGAGAAAAGCCCGGTTAAGGCGGTGCCGAGGATCATCATCGATAACGACTGGCTCGAGGCGGTGATCAACATGCCGCCCGCAGCAAGTAGCGTCATGGTCACAATCAGTGCGCGTCGCTCAAACATATCGCCGAGCGGCACCAGAAACAGCAGACCCGCCGCATAGCCAAGCTGGGCGGCGGTAACGATGAATCCAGCCTGTCCGGCAGAGAGTGAAAACGCGCGAGCAATCGTATCGAGCAGCGGTTGGGCGTAGTAGTTACTGGCAACGGCAAGGCCGGTTGCCACAGACATCAGCGCAATCAGCGCGGGGCTAAGCGAGTGTTTAGTCATCAGTGAATCGTTATCTGAGTGATTATTTTACTGGTGAGCAATGATAACGAGTTTGCGGAGGTTTAGGGAAATGTTGGGTGTCGGATAGTGCGGTTAAGATTTGCGCCGTCTGATCCCCTCTCCCCCAGCCCCTCTCCCAAAAGGAGAGGGGAGTAAGGTCAATTCCCGCACCTAATAGAAGAGGGGCTCAATCTATTCCCTCTCCCCGCGGGAGAGGGTTAGGGAGAGGGGCGAGCACAATCTACTTCTGCGCAGCCAGCGCTTCTTTTACCCAGCCGTCAAACTGCTGCTGATGGCCTTTGATCCAGCCATCGACGTGGCCCTGGATATCCGCTTCTGACGAGTGCCCTTCGTGCATCATCGCGTTTTGGGCGTTGATATCCGCCAGCGGCAGCTTCATCAGTGAGAACAGCTTCGCGGCCGCCGGGTTTTTCTCAGCCCAGGCTTTGTTTGCCACAATGTGCATGGTGTTCACCGGGAAACCATAGTTAGCGCCGTTTGGCAGTTTGGTGTCGATGTCTTTCTGCTCACCCGGCATGGATGAGAACGGCACCTGCAGCCACACCACATCTTTCCCTGGCTTGAGCACATCGCTGACCCAGTAAGGCGTCCAGGTGTAATAAATAACGGGTTTGCCTTCTTTATAACGGGCGATGGTGTCCGCCATCATTGCAGAATAGTTGCCGTGGCTAACGTCGACGGTTTTAGCCAGATCGAACGCTTTGTTCTGGTGATTAATCACTGCTTCACAGCCCCAGCCAGGCGAGCAACCCATCATGTCGGCTTTGCCGTCGCCGTTGCTGTCAAAGAGTTTGGCGATCTTCGGGTCTTTAAGCTGGGCAATATTGGTGATGTGATATTGATCGGCGGTTTTTTTGTCGATCAGGTAACCCTGTGCCGCGCCTGTCACGAACACGCCTTCACGGTAAAACTTCTTGTCGCCGCCAGCGGCTTTGTACATATCGTCATGCAGTGGCTGCCAGTTCACGGCGGTAAACGTAGCATCGCCAGAGGCGATCGAGGTATAGCCCACGTTGTAATCGACTTCGCTCGGTGCGCTCACCGTGTAGCCAAGTTTCTCCAGCGCGCGGCTGACCAGCAGCGTCTGGAAGGTTTCTTCAGAAATGGTGCTCTGCACCGGTTGCACGGTAATGCCTTTACCCGGCAGGTCGGCGGCAAAAGTGCTGGTGGAGACAAGCGTGGCAAACGCTGTGGCAAACATTACGCGATGTCGCATCGTTGTTCCTTATTTTAGTGGTGAAGGTTGCCGGGCGGCACTGCGTTTGCCCGGCCTGGTGATTTTGTAGGCCGGATAAGCGTTAGCGCCATCCGGCACTTTATTTTGTGAATGGACGGAGGATTAACCCAAGAGGCCCGGTGGTGTACCAGCGACGGTTACCGCGGCTGCGTGAATCACGGCCGACAGCCTGTGTCAGACGGTCAAGGATGATCGCAAGGATAACGATCCCCACGCCGCCGACGCTCGCCAGGCCCATGTCGAGACGGCCAATACCGCGCAGCACCATCTGGCCCAGACCGCCGACGGCGATCATCGAGGCGATAACCACCATCGACAGCGCCAGCATCAGCGTCTGGTTCACCCCGGCCATGATGGTCGGCATCGCCAGCGGGAGCTGGACTTTGAACAGCATCTGGCGCGGACTGGCACCAAACGAGCGTGAAGCTTCAATCAAGTCCGCCGGGACCTGGTTAATGCCGAGGATAGTCAGGCGCACAATTGGCGGCAGGGCGAAGATAATCGTCACCACCACGCCCGGCACGTTGCCGATCCCGAACAGCATAACGATGGGCACCAGATACACGAACGCAGGCGTGGTCTGCATTGCATCCAGCAGCGGACGAACAATCTTCGAAGCACGAGGACTCCGCGCCAGCCAGATCCCCAGCGGCAGGCCGATAAGCACACAGAAGAACAGCGCCGTCAGGACCAGTGCCAGGGTGATCATCGCCTGCGTCCAGGCGCCGATAGCCCCGATCAGAATCAGTGAAATCAGCGTGGCAACGCCCATTCCAGCGCCACCAATCTGCCAGGCGATCAGCGCGAACAGCGCGATGGCCATCGGCGCAGGCATGCCGGTCAGCAGGTGCTGAAACCCGCCAAGGATGTAATCCACCGGCATACGGATGCCCTGGAAAACCGGACGGAAGTTGCTGACGATCCAGTCGATACCGTGGGTAACCCAGTTATCAAGGGGGATCAGTGTCTTATGGAACGGGTCCATAATATTGAAATGCTCAGCCTGTGGCGCGGGCGCGCTGTGCAGCCAGTCGGCACCGCCGCCATCCGTCGGGGCTGGCGCAGGCGTTCCCCATGCGTCAGCCGATTGCGCAGCGCTATCGGCTGCCGGTGTGGTTGCCCACGGATTAGATTGATCAGCCATTGTTTGTTCCCTCTCGATCTAAAGCCTGCAACAGCACGCTTTTGGAAATGATGCCCACATACTGCTGGTTCTCGTCGACCACCGGCACCGCACACGGTGCCTGACCGACATGAGAAAGCAGCTCGCTCAGCGCAGTCTGAGCATCAACCGCCAGCGGCGTTTCAAGCAACGCAGCGTCGATGTTCTCGCCTGCTGCCAGCGCGGCTTTCAGGGAATCGATAGAGACAATGCCAACAAATTTATTCCCGCGTTCAATGACATAGCCATATTCACGGTCTTCGTCCTGCAGCAGTTTGATGGCAGAGCGAGGACCAAAGCCCGGCGCTTTACGCAGCAGGCCTTTCGGCGTACGGCGGGCGATATCTTTCGCGCTAAAGACCTGGCTAATATCCACGCCACGGAAGAACGTCCGCACGTAGTCATTGGCCGGATTATTCAGAATTTCGTCCGGTGTACCGACCTGAACGACTTCGCCATTTTGCATAATGGCAATGCGATCGCCGATGCGCATGGCTTCATCAAGATCGTGGGAAATAAAGACAATGGTACGCTGATGTCTGGCCTGTAATTTCACCAGTTCATCCTGCATCTCAGTACGAATTAAGGGATCGAGCGCAGAGAAGGCTTCGTCCATTAATAAGATGTCAGGGTTGATGGCTAATGCCCGGGCCAGGCCAACGCGCTGGCGCATGCCGCCGGATAATTCATCCGGGTAAGCGTGAGCGTAATTATCCAGGCCAACCTGACGCAGGGCATCGAGGGCTTTTTCCTGACGCTCCTGTGGCGCAATACCGGCTAATTCCATACCGAACGCCGTATTGTCCAGCACGTTCATATGGGGCATCAGCGCAAAGGACTGGAAGACCATCGCAATTTTCTTGCGGCGCACTTCACGCAGTTCGGCATCGGAAATTTTGGCAATATCGATACCGTCGATCAGTACCTGCCCGCGAGTGGGTTCAATCAGGCGATTGAGAAGGCGTACCATGGTGGATTTTCCGGAACCGGACAACCCCATGATGACAAAAATCTCGCCTTCTTCAATGGCCAGACTGGCGTCGATAACGCCAAGAGATAAACCTGTTTTTTCCAGGATCTGCTCTTTGTTGAGACCCTTTTCGATATATTTGAATGCGCGCTGCGGATGTTCGCCAAATATTTTATAAAGATTTTTGATTTCTAATTTAATTGCCATGCAATAAACGAATTCCCATTATTTAATTATGTCGATATGTTACCTGATGAAAATAATTGACGGGTCTACCCTAACATACTCAGATTCTGAGACAACCCTCAATTTCCCGATGCTTCCTGCATTTCCTGTGCCCGACTGGCGCGATGCCCCCATGATATAAGGGCTGAGGGGAAATGAATTCAGACTGGTATTTTTTGTAAGCGCGGTCAAATTTCGGCTGAAACTGAGTGGGATATTGAAATAATCATATTTTATTTATGGGTTAATCCTCTAAATAATTCGCGTTGTAGAAAGGCGGCAAATACGCAAAATCCCCAGGAGCTTACTTAAGTAAGTGACTGGGGTGCGCGTATGCAGCCAACGCATCTACAGCGTGAAGTATGAAGAGGATCAGAAGTTCCAGTCTTCGTCTTCGGTTTCTACCGCTTTCCCCATCACATAGGAGGAGCCTGAACCTGAGAAGAAATCGTGGTTTTCATCGGCGTTGGGCGACAGCGCCGCAAGGATTGCCGGGTTCACGTCTGCCATCTCAGGCGGGAACAGCGCTTCATAGCCAAGGTTCATCAGCGCCTTATTGGCGTTGTAACACAGGAATGCTTTGACATCGTCTTCCCAGCCCGTCCCGGCATACAGCGCCTCGGTGTAGGCCAGCTCGTTGTCGTAGAGATCCATTAGCAGATCGAGGGCGAAATTTTTCAGTGCTTCGCGTTCGCTCTGGCTTACAAGCTCCAGCCCTTTCTGGAATTTATAGCCAATGTAGTAACCATGGACGGCTTCATCGCGGATGATCAGGCGAATCAGATCCGCAGTATTGGTCAGCTTGCCGCGGCTGGACCAGTACATTGGCAGCCAGAAACCGGAATAGAAGAGGAACGACTCCAGGAACACGCTGGCGATTTTCTTCTTCAACGGCGCATCTGCTGCATAGTGTTCCAGCATCAGCTGCGCTTTGCGCTGTAGCGGCTCGTTCTCCTCACTCCAGGCGTAGGCGGCATCCACGTCTTTGGTCTGGCAAAGCGTTGAAAAAATCGAACTGTAGGAACGCGCATGCACGGCTTCCATAAAGCTGATGTTCGACATCACCGCTTCCTCGTGCAGCGTGAGCGAATCGGGCATTAACGCCGGTGCGCCAACCGTATTCTGAATGGTGTCGAGCAGCGTTAACCCAGTGAAGACGCGGATCGTGAGCTGTTGTTCTTCCGGGCTTAATGACTGCCACGCCGGAATATCGTTCGACAGCGGCACTTTCTCCGGCAGCCAGAAATTGCTGGTTAAGCGGTTCCAGACTTCCAGATCTTTGTCGTCCTGGATGTTATTCCAGTTGATGGCGCAGACCGGTGATAAACGGTTCATCCTTCTCTCCTTACAATGCGCACGACACGCAGCCTTCAATTTCTGTGCCTTCGAGCGCCAGCTGGCGCAGGCGGATGTAGTACAGGGTCTTGATGCCTTTCTTCCACGCGTAAATCTGGGCTTTGTTGATATCACGCGTGGTGGCGGTATCCGGGAAAAACAGCGTCAGCGACAGGCCCTGATCGACGTGCTTTGTCGCTTCGGCATAGGTGTCGATGATTTTTTCAGGCCCAATCTCATAGGCATCCTGATAGAGCGCCAGATTGTCGTTGGTCATAAACGGGGCCGGGTAATAGACGCGCCCGGTTTTCCCTTCCTTGCGGATCTCAATTTTCGAGACAATCGGGTGAATACTTGAGGTTGCATGGTTGATATAGGAAATCGACCCGGTCGGCGGCACGGCCTGCAAATTCTGGTTGTAGATGCCATAACGCATCACGTCATCCCGCAGCTGCTGCCACATTTCACGGGTAGGGAGCGTGATGCCCGCTTGCGCAAACAGTGTGCGGACACGTTCCGTTTTCGGCTGCCACTCCTGCTCCAGATACTGGCGGAAATACTCGCCGCTGGCATACCGTGACTGCTCAAACCCGGCAAAGCGTTGATGGCGTTCGCGTGCCAGCTGCATTGACGTGCGCAGCGCATGCCAGGTGATGGTGTAAAAATAGAGGTTGGTGAAATCCAGCCCTTCAACGCTTCCGTAGGCAATTCCCTCACGAGCCAGATAGCCATGAAGGTTCATCTGCCCAAGCCCAATCGCGTGTGACGCCGCGTTTCCCGCTTCAACTGAGGGAACTGAGCGAATGTGGCTCATGTCTGATACGGCCGACAGGCCACGGATCGCGGTTTCCACTGTGCGGCCAAAGTCCGGCGAATCCATCGTGTGAGCAATGTTCAGCGAGCCTAAATTGCAGGAGATATCGTGCCCGGTGGCGGCGTAATCCAGGTTCTCATCAAAGGTTGAGGCGCTGTTGACCTGCAAAATTTCGGAACACAGGTTGCTCATATTGATGCGCCCGGCAATCGGGTTCGCACGGTTGACCGTATCTTCAAACATGATGTACGGATAGCCGGATTCAAACTGGATTTCGGCCAGGGTCTGAAAGAAATCGCGGGCGTTGATCCAGGTTTTTCGCACGCGTGCGTCAGCCACTAACTGGTCATACATTTCGCTCACTGCGATATCACCAAACGGTTTGCCGTACAGGCGCTCAACGTCATACGGGGAAAACAGCGCCATCTGCGCATTCTCTTTCGCCAGGCGGAAGGTGACATCCGGGATCACCACGCCAAGCGACAGCGTTTTGATGCGAATTTTTTCATCGGCGTTTTCACGTTTGGTATCAAGAAAACGCAGGATGTCCGGGTGATGAGCATGCAGATACACCGCGCCTGCGCCCTGACGGGCTCCAAGCTGGTTTGCATAAGAGAAAGCATCTTCAAGCATTTTCATCACCGGGATCACCCCGGAAGACTGGTTTTCGATACGTTTAATGGGCGCACCCGCTTCGCGCAGATTCGAAAGCAAAAAAGCCACACCGCCGCCGCGTTTAGATAGCTGCAAGGCTGAATTTACCGCGCGACCAATCGATTCCATGTTGTCTTCAATGCGCAGCAGGAAGCAGGAGACTAATTCACCACGCTGCTGTTTGCCGCAGTTGAGGAAGGTTGGCGTCGCAGGCTGGAAGCGGCCGGAGAGCATTTCGTCTGTGAGCTGACGAGCCAGAGATTCATCGCCCTGTGCCAGCGTCAGCGCCACCATCACCACGCGGTCTTCAAAGTGTTCGAGGAACTGTTTGCCATCGAAGGTTTTCAGCGTGTAGCTGGTGTAAAACTTCCAGGCCCCGAGAAACGTTTTGAACTGAAACTGGCTGGCGTGAGCGTGGGCAAAGAGATCGGCAATAAACGCGCGGTTGAAGCGTGCCAGAACGCGTTCATCGTAATAACCCTCTGCAACCAGCCAGTCCAGGCGCGCGTCCTGATTGGCGAAGGTGCGTGAGTTGGGGCGCACGTAGGCGCTCATAAAAGCGTTCACGGCTTCGGCATCTTTCTCAAACTGAATGCGGCCGTCTTTGTCGTACAGATTCAGCATCGCATTGAGCGCATGGTAGTCCGGGGCGCTCTGGGTCACACGTTCTGCGGTTGTCGTTGCCAAAATTCGCTCACTCCTTTTCGCACGTTGTCGATATCGCTTTGGGTGCCCATCAGTTCAAACCTGTAGAGGTAAGGCACGCCGCATTTCTGCGCGATGACATCTCCGGCGCGGCCAAAAGCTTCGCCGAAGTTTCGGTTGCCCGAGGCAATCACGCCGCGTATCAGGGCGCGATTGTGCGGGTCGTTTAAAAAGCGGATCGCCTGGCGAGGCACAGCGCCTGCCGTGCCGCCTCCGCCGTAGCTGGGCACCACCAAAATGTAAGGCTCGTCCACCTGGATGCGTTCCCGTTCATTGAGCGGAATACGCACGGCAGGCAGCCCCAGCCGCTCGATAAAGCGCAATGTGTTTTCGGAGCTGCTGGAGAAAAAGACGAGGGTGCTCATGCCCGTGCCGCAACGGCCTCAGGGCGCAGACGATTGATCATGTCCGGACGAAAACCAGACCAGCTCACGTCGCCAGCAATCACCACTGGCAGAGAACGAAAGCCTTGTGCGCGCAAGGTGTCAGCAGCATCAGGATGGTGATCGATATTGACCATCTCAAAGTCAAAGCCGCGAGACTCCATCGCCCGTTTGGTGGCATGGCACTGAACGCAGTCATTTCGTGTGTAAATAGTAATGCGCATGATTCGTATTTCCATTTAGAATGAAAAAGCGGCGCAAAAATCAGCGTCGGTTTGGGTGAATAAACTCTAAAGGGAATACTAGATGTAGTTATGAAAAACATCAACCATACAATATATAGATATTTTATCTTGATTTTCCCCCGCTAACGAGCGTAGCGAGGGCGAGGGTTTTGGGTCGTAATTACATGCGCATACTGACGGCGAGGCGGTTAAAGGCGTTCATCAGGCTAATGGCAAACGTCAGGTCGCTTATCTCTCTGGCACTGAAGTAAGCCAGCAGAGGTTGATAGACTTCATCTTCCGCGCGGTTGCGGGCAATGTCCGTCAAATCTTCCGCCCAGGCCAGCGCAGCGCGTTCGCGATCGGAGAAGTGATGACTCACTCTTCAGCCTGCGAGTGCATCCAGTTTCACCTGTTCCACACCGCGTTTACGCAGCGCTTTGCTGTGCATTTCCAGACAGAAGGCGCAGCCGTTGATTTGTGAAATCCGCAGATACACCAGTTCGATAACGGACAAATCCAGTTCGCTGTGTTCCAGCGCTTTTTTCGCCTGGCCCAGGGCGGCATACACTTCAGGGCTCAGTTCATAGTAGGGCTGACGTAATGTGGTCATTGCAGGTCTCCTCTTTTCGATGAACACAGTCTGTCACTATAATGGTCTGGTGTTGAGAGCCATCTTTTGAGTAAAAAACCAGACCATGAATTCACACTCCGCAGGGCCACGCTACCAGAGTATTGCGCGTCAGCTTAAAGCTGCCATTGAACAAGGTGAGCTTCTTCCCGGCAAACGGCTGCCTGCCAGCCGGGTCTATGCTCAGGAGCTTGGCGTTTCGCGGGCGACTGTGGAATCGGCATACGGTGAGCTTGTCGCGCAGGGCTGGCTGGAACGGCAGGGGCAGAAGGGCACTTTTGTCAGCGCAGGTGTTGTGCGAGGTCCAACGACGCCAGAGCCAGTCTGGTTTGGCGGCGAACAGCCGGAACCTCAGCCCTTTCAGATGGGGTTACCGGCGCTGGATCTTTTTCCCCGGGCTGTCTGGGCACGTGTTATGGGGCGACGCTTAAGGACGCAAACGCGTTTTGATCTCGCGCTCGGCGATGTGTGCGGTGAAATGAACTTACGCAACGCCATCGTGGAGTATCTGCGTTTTTCCCGCAGCATCGAGTGCATGCCTGAGCAGGTTTTTGTCACCACGGGCTATGCGGCTTCGATGGCGCTGATCCTGCAAACGCTCAGCAAACCAGGCGACCGAATCTGGCTGGAAGATCCCGGTTTTCCGCTGATTCGTCCGTTGATCGCCAGCCAGCAGCTTGAACTGTGTCCTGTGCCAGTGGACGATGACGGTATGCAGATTGAGGAGGGGATGCGGCTTGCTCCGGATGCCCGCTTTGCCCTGCTCACGCCAGCGCACCAAAGCCCGCTCGGCGTGGCGCTTTCCCTGCCTCGTCGTCATCAATTGTTAGACTGGGCGGCTCATCAGGCAGCGTGGATCATTGAGGATGATTACGACAGTGAATTTCGCTATCAGGGCAAACCGCTGCCGCCGATCAAAAGTCTGGATGCGCCGCAGCGCGTGATTTACGCCGGAACGTTTAGCAAGTCGCTGTTCCCGGCGCTGCGTTGTGCCTGGCTGGTGGTGCCCGCGCCGCTGGTGGCGCAATTTCGACAGCAGGCCTCGTATGCCGCCTGCGGCGTGCCGCTGCTCTGGCAACAAACGTTGGCCGATTTTATCCATGAAGGGCATTTCTGGCGGCATCTCAGGAAAATGCGTCAGCACTATGCACAGCGTCGCCAGTGGCTGGAGCAGGCACTGGCCGCTCACGGTTTTCAGGTGGTGCCGCAGCAGGGTGGGATCCAACTGGTGATGTCAGTGGAGGGCGACGACCGGGAACTGGCTGTACGTGGCCGTCGGGCCGGGCTTGCGGTGCAAGCGCTGAGCGACTGGCGGATGAACAGCCAGGGAGCCAGTGGTTTGCTGATGAGCTTTACCAATATCTCCAGCCCGGCGATGGCGCAGCAGCAGGTGCGTATGTTACAGCAGGCCATCAAATAAAAGCCCCGGCAGGTCAGAAACCTGTCGGGGCAGACGCGTATTTATTATCAGCATGACACCGTCATTATCGGCGCAAACTCAATAATGCGCCAATAAAGATCCCTACGGCCGCCGCAGCGCCCACGCTGTGCCAGGGTTTATCCCGCACGAAGCTGTCCGCGCAACCTACCGCATCGCGAGCAGCCTGCTGAACGCGTGTGCGGCCATACATTCTGGCCCGGGTTTCGCGAAGCAGGGACTGCGCTTTTCGCCGCGCGGTATCCGCTTCGTCTTTGGCATCGCTGCCCCAGGATTTCAACACCTCTTCCAGCGAGTCGGCCAGTTGACTGACATCGTTCTGAATATCCTGAACGCCTTCATCCACATCGTTACGATTGGGTCTGTTAAACATGGGTTCCTCCCCTGAGTGACGGTGAAATTAAGTTTAGGACAGATTGAAGTGAATCACGCCTTATTCGGCTGTTTATGGATTTTTCTGAAAGCGATGCTATTGCTGAATACTGTAAGGTGGCGTGGCTGTTGAGGACAACGAGGATAAAATATGTATTTACGACCTGATGAGGTGGCGCGCGTTCTTGAAAAAGTCGGTTTTACGATGGACGAAGTGACGCAGAAAATTTACGGTTACCGCCGTGGCGATAATTATGTTTATGTGAATCGCGAAGCCCGAATGGGCAGAACCGCGCTTATCATTCATCCGGGCCTGAAAGAGCGCAGCTATCTGCTGGCGGATCCGGCTTCTGAGATCAAAACCTGCGATCACTACCAGCAGTTTCCGCTTTATTTAGGCGGGGATGCACAAGAGCATTACGGCATTCCACACGGCTTCAGCTCACGCATTGCCCTTGAGCGTTTTCTGACAGGATTATTTGGCGAAGGGAAATAAGCGAACGACTGGCACGCGGCCAGTCGTGTCAGGCTGAGCGTCAGGCATACTGGCTGACGCGAAACAGACGGCGGCAGTAATCAAGGAAATAGCCGTACACGGCACCCATCAACATCGACACCACGATATTCGAACTTACCGCAGCAGCAATCTGGTGCCAGTCAGCGCCAACAGTCAGCAAAATCACGACATACACCGGCGACTGGAACGTCACATAAGCCAGCACATCAGCCAGGTTTTTCACCCATTTTGCCGGGCTTAATCGGCGGGCATACTGCATCACCCAATCGCGATATAAACCATAGGGCCATGCAATGATTATGTTGACCGGGATAGCCACCAGTCGCGAAGAAAGTGACTGCTCAAAGCTCATACCGGAGAGAAAAATTTCAATCAACATGTTCACGACGGAACAGTAGACCACCATGGCGAAAGTGTCTGCTGCCGCATGACGCAGGCGTGACTGCGCAGAGAACATCGGTATGCTCCTTGAAAAAGGGAATATCATTGGGATAGAACGTTTCTGACAGTGCTTTGGGTTGGATCTGTTTTCGCGTATAGAGTATCTATCTGGCTATTAAGTAACAACTAGCTTAAAATTTTTATTTATTCGCCTTTTGTTAATAAAATACTCTGCTGGCAGATGTTTTTCCGAAGTCGCGCTATTTTTGTTGTTGATTGCTTTGTTTGTTCATGTAAATCATATGCTTAACTTTTCCATGATGATGTGGGGTTTCTCTCCTTCGCCCACCTGAAGCCGTTTCGTATGTGCCTGAATCTGTATAGCCTCGTATTCAGCATTAACATCTTTTAAATGGCTGTTTTGTGGTGGTTAAAGCTATTCAATGCCGTGGGAGGTAATGCAACAAACGTGACTAATTATGCGGAAAGTGTGAGAAGTGATGTTCTTCCTAATCGCCTGACCCGGCAGAAATAATCTTCTTTTTGTAGTTATTAGGGGCTTTGTTGAATAAATCGAACTTTTGCTGAGTTGAAGGATCAGATCACGCATCCTCCCGATAACGAAGACCGTTCCGTGGCAAAGCAAAAGTTCAAAATTACCAACTGGCCCACCTACAACAAAGCTCTCATCAAC
>NZ_JBOFIN010000105.1:0-6332 GCF_051650185.1 Scandinavium sp. | reverse complement strand
GGGTTCGGCCCAGGTTTGGGTATCGTCGAGCCAGGAAGAAAGCATAAAAAAGCCCCATCAGAAAATTGATGAGGCTATTGTCGTCTACCCGCCGGATCGTTCAACCGATCATTCTGCTTAACCGATCGGTGTTAGCCCGAAGGCGGTTTGTGATGAGCTTTACGCTTATTCCACTGACTGTGGACGAGTCGGGCCAGCGGTTGCTGTGTGCGTGGCGCTATGGCCACCGGCAGACCCTTTGCCTTCGAAGTTGAAGTCAGGGCGAACCCAATCGCTTTGGCGTGGCGCTTCCGGCACATATTCCGGCGCTGGAGCGCGAGTCATTGGTGCGGTCGCGTGGTGGCGAGCCTCTGGCGCCGTGGCGATAACAACAGATTTGGCTGCTGCTTCGACGACTGGCTGAGAGACAACCGGCGCAGATTCAGCGGCAATCACTGGCTGTTCAACGACAGGTTGCTCTGCAACTGGCTGCTCGACGGCAACGGCCTGTTCCACTTCTTCAGCAACCGCTGGAGCAGCTTCTTCTGCGATGACTTCGGCCACAACAGCATCTTCCTGAGCAATCACCTGTGGCTGCTCAGCAACCGGCGTTGCAATCACTTCTGGATGCGTGGTTTCAACCACTGGCGCTGCAGGTTCAGCCTGAACAGACTGCGGCTCTACAACTTCCACAGTTTCTGCCACTGGCGCTTCAGCCTGAGGAGCAACCTGTTCAACGACTGGAGCAACGATTTCTGCCGTTTCTACAGCCTGAACAACTTCCTGCTCGCGAGTTTCTTCAACCTGGTTGTCATGCTGACGTGATACCGGGTAGCTGATCCACACTTTACCAGACGCCATTTCCGGGGACGCACAGGCGATAGCCAGCGGCATCGGAGACTGAGTCGGGTAACGCTCGTCACGGTAGCGACGACGACGCTGGCCGCTCACGCGCAGGTGGCGTGGAGAGCGACGTGAACGACGCGGCATACCGGCAGTTTCACGGCCTTCGCTGCTTTCGTCTTCTGCTGGCGTGTCAATAACCGCTGGCAGGTCGACTTTCGCAAGTTCAGTGCGCTGTGCTGGCGCAGCGGCAGCAGGTGCAGGCGCTTCAGCCACCGCTGTTGTTACTGCCGTTTCCTCAGCGGTCTCGATGCGCACTTTCTGCGCCAGATTACGCTGCTTACGACGCGGCATGGACTGAACGCGTTCTTCCTGCTCGGTTTCCTGAGCGGGTTGTTCTTCACGAGTCTGAACCTTCACATCCTGCTGAGCCTGGCGTTTATCGTCATTGTTACGACGACGGTTACGCTCACGACGTGGCTGCTGCTCGTCACGGGATTTAGACTTATCAGCCTCTTCCACGACGTTCTGCTGACGTGATTCACGAGTTTCAGCGTTTTGCTGCGGTTTTTCGCGACGGTTGCGACGGTTATCTTCACGGCCTTCGCTGTTTTCATTGCGATTATCGCGTTCGCCACGGTTATCGCGGTTATCACGACGGTCGTTGCGATCGCCACGGTCGTTGCGGTCACGGCGGTTAGACTGACGAGAACGACGACGATCCTGCTGACGTTCTGGTTTCTCTTCTTTCTTCACCGGCTGCGGTTCAACCACAGCTTCTTCGCTGCCACTGAACATTTGTTTCAGCGCGGAGAAGAAACGGGAAAGCAGGCCAGGTGCCGCTGCAGTTGCAGCAACCGGTGCCGCTTTCTTCGCTTCCGGCGCAGCAACTTTCGCCGTTTCAGCGGCTGGCGCTGGCGGTGCATCAGGCATCACGAACGTCGCCAGAGCAGGCTGCTCAGGACGTTTACGTTCTGCTGGTTCGGCTTCAGACGGCAGCGCCATCTCTTCTTCGTGCAGTTTCGGCAGCAGATAGCTCAGGGTCTGAGTTTCTTCGCCTTTGCGGACACGCAGAACAGAGTAGTGCGGGGTTTCCATCTGATCGTTTGGTACGACAATCACGCGAACGCCACCCTGGCGGGTTTCGATGGCGCTGATGGCGGCACGTTTTTCGTTCAGCAGGTAAGAAGCAACCTGAACCGGAACAATCGCGTGAACTTCCTGGGTATTCTCTTTCAGCGCTTCTTCTTCAATCAGGCGCAGAATAGAAAGTGACAGGGATTCGTTGTCACGGATGGTGCCGGTGCCACTACAACGTGGGCACACGTGGTGGCTGGACTCACCCAGTGACGGGCTCAGGCGCTGACGAGACATCTCCAGCAGGCCGAAGCGAGAAATGTGGCTAATCTGAATGCGCGCACGATCCTGACGCACCGCTTCACGCAGACGGTTTTCAACTGCGCGTTGGTGACGAACCGGGGTCATATCGATGAAGTCGATAACAATCAGGCCGCCGAGGTCACGCAGACGCAGCTGGCGAGCAATTTCATCGGCAGCTTCAAGGTTAGTGTTGAAAGCTGTTTCTTCGATATCGCCGCCGCGGGTTGCACGCGCGGAGTTGATGTCGATAGCGGTCAGCGCTTCGGTGCTGTCGATAACGATAGAGCCGCCTGATGGCAGACGCACTTCACGCTGGAAAGCGGATTCAATCTGCGATTCGATCTGGTAGTGGCTGAACAACGGAATTTCACCGGTGTAGAGCTTAATTTTGCTGCTGAAATCCGGACGGCCCAGCGCAGAGATATGCTGGCGAGCCAGCTCAAGCACTTTCGGGTTATCGATAAGGATTTCGCCGATGTCCTGGCGCAGGTAATCGCGGAAGGCACGTACGATAACGTTGCTTTCCTGGTGAATCAGGAACGGGGCAGGGCGGCTTTCAGAGGCTTTCTGAATCGCTTCCCAGTGCTTCAGACGGAAGCTCAAATCCCACTGCAGTGCTTCGGCAGATTTGCCGACACCCGCAGTGCGCACAATCAGGCCCATGCCGTCAGGCAGTTGCAGGCTGGAAAGCGCTTCTTTCAGTTCGGTGCGATCGTCACCTTCGATGCGGCGAGAGATACCACCGGCACGAGGGTTGTTTGGCATCAGCACCAGGTAGCTACCGGCAAGGCTGATAAAGGTGGTCAGTGCCGCACCTTTGTTGCCGCGCTCTTCTTTGTCAATCTGCACAATGACTTCCTGGCCTTCGCGCAGAACATCTTTGATGTTCGGGCGGCCATGCGCATTGTAGTTTGACGGGAAGTATTCGCGGGCGATTTCTTTAAGAGGGAGGAAACCGTGACGCTCGGCACCGTAATCTACGAATGCGGCTTCAAGGCTAGGTTCGATACGGGTAATTTTGCCTTTGTAGATGTTTGCTTTTTTCTGTTCGTGTCCTGGGCTTTCGATATCCAGATCGTACAGACGCTGCCCATCCACGAGGGCGACACGCAACTCTTCTTGCTGAGTGGCGTTGATTAACATTCTTTTCATCGTAACTTACTCATTATTCTTGCATTGACGACTAAGCTACGGGCAGAGTTTTCCTTGCCGGGGGTAAACCGATGGCCTCGTGACTGTTCACGTCGCCAACCTCACGGTTGTCGCTCGCTTAAGAGGCGCAAAGTGTCGGTAGCCTGCGTTTCAAACGGAAACACAGCGCAATTATTCAGGGGAACAGCCTGGGAATGATTCTCCAGAGAAGGTTCCTTCTATACTCAGTGTTTTTCAAGTCGCAGACGGTGGCTTCACCTGCTTACCCCAGTCACTCACTGGAGTAGCGCCTGGAGATCCCAGGTTTGCCGCCAACAGCGGCTTGAAATTAAGAGTATCAACCGGTAAGGACTGCAACCCGCAGCCCGCTAACTGTCTGAAAGATAAATACGTCTTACGCCATTGCTGCATAAAAAATCATTCAGACAAAATGGGTCATTCCGCTTACTGCTTGTACTTACAAGAGATCAGCACGGAAAACGGCATCATTATTCCTTGCTCACCCTGTTATAGCAAGATGACTTTTACCATTTATCACCCGGTTACTCACAGTTTTTTCACTTTCCCGAACGGATTGTTCTAATAACCATCAATTCAGTCAGTGAGATAAAAAAGGAGTGCCGCTGACGTCATAATATAAGCACAGAAAAAGGAGTGGCGCGAATGCGTGTGCCTCTTTAGAATCGCCCCCCATGAAAACTGAGACTCCGACCGTAAAAATGGTTGCCATCGCCGAAGATGAGGCGGGGCAGCGAATTGATAACTTTTTGCGCACCCAGCTTAAAGGTGTGCCGAAAAGCATGATTTATCGCATCCTGCGTAAGGGTGAAGTGCGCGTGAACAAAAAGCGCGTTAAGCCGGAATATAAGCTGGAAGCGGGCGACGAAGTGCGTATTCCGCCAGTGCGAGTCGCGGAGCGTGAAGAAGACGCCGTTTCACCACATCTGCAAAAAGTGGCCGCGCTGAGCGACGTTATCCTTTATGAGGATGATCATATTCTGGTGCTGAATAAACCGTCAGGAACAGCAGTACACGGTGGCAGCGGTCTGAGCTTTGGTGTGATTGAAGGCCTGCGAGCACTGCGTCCTGAAGCGCGTTTCCTTGAGCTGGTTCACCGTCTTGATCGAGACACATCGGGTGTTCTGCTGGTTGCCAAGAAGCGTTCGGCGCTGCGTTCCCTGCACGAACAATTGCGTGAAAAGGGCATGCAGAAAGATTACCTGGCGTTGGTGCGCGGGCAGTGGCAGTCACACACGAAAGTGGTGCAGGCTCCTTTGTTGAAAAATATTCTGCAAAGCGGTGAGCGTATTGTGCGTGTGAGCCAGGAAGGGAAGCCGTCTGAAACTCGCTTTAAAGTGGAAGAGCGTTTTACCCATGCGACGCTGGTTCGCTGTAGCCCGGTGACAGGGCGTACGCACCAGATTCGTGTGCATACGCTGCATGCGGGGCATCCGATAGCGTTTGACGATCGTTATGGCGATCGTGAGTTTGACAGACAGCTTGCAGGCACGGGGCTCAACAGACTGTTCTTGCATGCCGCTGCGTTAAAGTTCACTCATCCGGGAACGGGTGAAACGCTGCGAATTGAAGCGCCGATGGACGAGCAGTTGAAGCGCTGCTTGCAGGTTTTGCGCAGTCAGAAGTAGTTTTAATGCCGGGCGGCGCTGAGCTTGCACCGGCCTACGAGTGTGTAGGCCTGCTCAGCGAAGCGCCAGCAGGCAATATCGCCTTATCCCAGTAAAGGATTGTGGTGCTCGTACCTCAGCATTTTGCACAACGCAATCAGCGGCAGCCCGACAAGCGTATTCGGGTCTCTGCCTTCCAGCCTGTCGAACAAACTGATCCCCAATCCTTCACTTTTGAAACTTCCCGCGCAGTTCAGCGGCTGCTCTTTTTGGATGTAATGTGTAATTTCGCTTTCGGTGAGCTGGCGAAAGTGGACATCGAACGGTTCGCATTCGGTCTGTAAATGCCCCGTAGCGCTGTTATAGAGCGCAAGGCCTGTATAGAAGGTGACGACATGCCCGCTCGCTTTACGCAGTTGCTGATGCGCATTTTCTTCGGTATGCGGCTTGCCGGTAATTTTCCCATCCAGTACGCACACCTGATCGGAACCAATGATCAGGTGTTCGGGATAGCGTTCTTTCAGCGCCATAGCTTTGGCCTGGGCCAGACGCAAAACAAGCTGGCGAGGCGTTTCACTTGGCAGAGGCATTTCATCTACCTGCGGGGCCGCGCACTCAAAAGGCAATTCAAGCTTTTTAAGTAATTCGCGGCGATAAGGGGAAGTAGAAGCAAGAACTAGACGAGGCATAATTTTTTTACCAGGATCTGGTGATTCGGATTGCGACATTTTAAACTACAGGCCGCAATGTGTGCGAATAATTGGCAAAAGGCGCCTGAGGGTGCCTTTTTCTTTGACTCTATGACGTTACAAAGTTAATATGCGCGCCCTATGCAAAAGGTAAAATTACCCCTGACTCTTGATCCGGTTCGTACCGCTCAAAAACGCCTTGATTACGCGGGTGTCTACACCCCGGAACAGGTTGAGCGTCTTGCCGAATCTGTAGTCAGTGTGGACAGTGATGTGGAATGCGACATGACATTCGCCATCGACAATCAGCGCCTCGCCGTGATTAAAGGTGATGCAAAGGTTTCGGTGACTCTCGAATGCCAGCGCTGCGGGAAACCGTTCCCACATGCGGTCTACACAACGTATTGTTTCAGCCCGATCAAAAATGATGAACAGGCTGAGGCACTCCCGGAAGCGTATGAGCCGATTCAGGTTAACGAATACGGTGAAATCGATCTGCGGGCTTTGGTCGAGGATGAAATTATCCTCTCCTTACCTGTAGTTCCGGTGCATGATTCTGAACACTGTGAAGTGTCCGACGCGGACATGGTCTTTGGCGAACTGCCTGAAGAGGCACAAAAACCAAACCCATTTGCCGTATTAGCCAGCTTAAAGCGTAAGTAAT
>NZ_JBOFIN010000104.1:0-50838 GCF_051650185.1 Scandinavium sp. | reverse complement strand
CTCCTGTCGGCAATACCGTAGAGTCCACCTGGAAATCTCTTCTTGCCGGTCAGAGCGGCATCAGCCTAATCGACCATTTCGATACTAGCGCCTATGCAACGAAATTTGCTGGCTTAGTAAAGGATTTTAACTGTGAAGACATTATCTCGCGCAAAGAACAGCGCAAGATGGATGCTTTCATTCAATATGGAATTGTCGCTGGCGTTCAGGCCATGCAGGATTCTGGCCTTGAAGTGACGGAAGAGAACGCCACGCGTATCGGTGCTGCTATCGGCTCCGGCATCGGCGGTCTTGGTCTAATCGAAGAAAACCACAGTTCTCTGGTGAACGGCGGTCCACGTAAGATTAGTCCATTCTTCGTCCCGTCTACGATTGTTAACATGGTGGCCGGTCATCTGACCATCATGTTTGGTTTACGTGGCCCTAGCATTTCTATTGCCACGGCGTGTACTTCCGGTGTGCATAACATCGGTCATGCAGCACGTATGATTTCCTACGGCGACGCTGACGCGATGCTGGCAGGTGGTGCTGAGAAAGCCAGTACGCCACTGGGCGTAGGTGGTTTCGGTGCAGCACGCGCACTCTCTACTCGCAACGATAATCCACAGGGCGCAAGCCGTCCGTGGGATAAAGATCGTGATGGCTTTGTGCTGGGTGACGGCGCAGGCATCATCATGCTTGAAGAGTATGAGCACGCGAAAAAACGCGGTGCGAAAATTTATGCTGAAGTGGTTGGCTTTGGTATGAGCAGCGATGCCTACCACATGACATCCCCGCCGGAAAATGGCGCAGGTGCAGCCCTGGCAATGGTTAACGCAATTCGCGATGCGGGCATTGAACCGGGTCAGATTGGCTACGTTAACGCCCACGGCACGTCTACCCCGGCAGGCGATATCGCTGAAGCTCAGGCTGTGAAGTCTGTGTTTGGCGCAGACGCAAGCCGTGTGATGGTCAGCTCCACTAAGTCGATGACAGGTCACCTGTTAGGCGCGGCAGGAGCGGTTGAGTCAATCTACTCCATCCTGGCTCTGCGCGATCAGGCTGTTCCGCCGACCATTAACCTGGATAATCCGGAAGAGGGCCTTGGCCTGGATCTGGTTCCGCACGAAGCGCGTCAGGTTAGCGGCATGGAATACACACTGTGTAACTCCTTCGGCTTTGGCGGCACCAACGGTTCTCTGATCTTCAAAAAGGTCTGATGGCCACGCCAGATGAAAAAGGCCTGCTTAGCAGGCCTTTTCTTTAGGTATTATCCTCTGGATCCCTTGAGCTTTCCTGTCAGACTGAAAGGCCATTGATTAGGAGATGCCATGTTTATGATTAATGGTATTAACCAGGATTTTCTGAGCGCCAGCGATCGCGGCCTGCAGTTTGGTGATGGATGTTTCACCACGGCCCGCATTCAGCACGGTGAAATCGCGTTTTTCACGCAGCATCTTGAGCGTTTAGAGAAAACTACCGCCGCATTGTTTATCCCCTTTACCGATTGGGCCACTCTCGCTGAGGAAATGCGGGCTCTGGCAAAGACGGCTGGCGAAGGCGTGCTGAAAGTCGTTATTACGCGCGGCAGTGGCGGACGCGGATATAGCACTAACGGCTGCCAGTCACCTACTCGCATTCTGTCGATCTCTCCCGCTCCTGCACATTATCCACGCTGGCAAAGTGAAGGCATCACGCTCGCATTAAGCCCTGTACGTCTTGGGCGTAACGCCCAGCTTGCGGGATTAAAACACCTCAATCGCCTCGAACAGGTCTTAATCCGCTCGCATCTTGAACAGACTACGGCCGATGAGGCGTTGGTCCTTGACAGTGAAGGGTGGGTTACGGAATGCTGTGCGGCTAATTTATTCTGGCGAGCCGGTGATACCGTATTCACGCCACGGCTGGATCAGGCCGGAGTGAATGGCATTATGCGACAGCACTGCCTTTCATTGTTGGCACAAAGCCGTTATCGCGTTGTCGAAGTCAATGCCCACGAAGAGGCCGTCAGCCAGGCTGATGAAGTGATTGTCTGCAATGCCCTGATGCCCGTGGTTCCCGTGAACCAGTTTGCCGATGCCCGCTATCTTTCGCGCGAGCTGTTTGAATTTTTGGCCCCCCTTTGTGAGCAGTCGACTAAGTCATGAAGAAAATGTTTCGGTTTGTCCTCCTGCTGCTGGTTGTTTTTGCGATCGCGGCTGGGGTTGGGATGTGGAAGGTTCGCGAACTGGCGAGCAGCAAAATCCTTCTCAAAGATGAGGTGATCTTCACCCTGAAAGCAGGCACCGGTCGCCTGGCGTTAGGCACTCAGTTGTATGAAGAACATGTCATCAATCGCCCGCGTGTTTTCCAGTGGTTGCTGCGCGTTGAGCCTGAACTGTCTCACTTTAAAGCCGGCACCTATCGCATCACGCCGGGGATGAGCGTTCGTGAGGTGATGCAACTGCTTGCCAGCGGAAAAGAAGCACAGTTCCCGCTGCGTTTTATTGAAGGCATGCGTACCAGTGATTATCTCAAGCAGCTGCGTGAGGCACCGTACGTAAAACATACGCTGAAAGACGACAGCTATGCCGCCGTAGCCGAAGCCCTGAAGCTGGAACATGCGGATTGGGTTGAAGGCTGGTTCTGGCCGGATACCTGGATGTACACCGCCAACACCACGGATTTGCAAATCCTTAAACGCGCACACCAGAAAATGGTCAAAGCGGTCGATCAGGCGTGGGAAGGGCGGATGGACAATCTTCCCTACAAGGATAAAAACCAGCTTGTCACCATGGCCTCAATTATCGAAAAAGAGACTGCCGTCGCCAGCGAGCGCGACCAGGTGGCTTCAGTGTTTATTAACCGTCTGCGAATCGGCATGCGCCTGCAAACTGATCCAACGGTTATCTACGGCATGGGCGAGAGCTATAATGGCAAGCTGAGCCGCAAGGATCTGGAGACACCCACAGCCTACAACACCTATGTGATTGCAGGCATGCCGCCAGGTCCGATCGCCACGCCAGGCGAAGCTTCACTGAAAGCCGCGGCGAATCCGGCGAAAACGCCGTACCTTTATTTCGTTGCGGACGGTAAAGGGGGTCACACCTTTAACACCAATCTGGCGAGCCATAACCGCTCAGTACAGGATTATCTGAAAGCACTTAAGGAAAAAAATGCGCAGTAAGTATATCGTCATCGAAGGCCTGGAAGGCGCTGGCAAAACCACGGCACGCAATGTCGTGGTCGAAACGCTTAAAGAGATGGGCATTAGTGATTTAGTGTTCACCCGCGAGCCGGGCGGCACCATCCTGGCGGAAAAACTGCGCAGTCTGGTGCTGGATATCAAATCCGTTGGCGATGAAGCGATCACCGACAAAGCCGAAGTGCTGATGTTCTATGCCGCGCGTGTTCAGCTTGTCGATACAGTCATCAAACCTGCTCTGGCCGAAGGCAAATGGGTGATTGGCGACAGACACGATCTTTCGACACAAGCGTATCAGGGCGGAGGCCGGGGTATCGATCAACACCTTCTCGCCACGCTGCGTGATGCCGTTCTTGGCGATTTCCGCCCGGACCTGACGCTATACCTGGATGTGACCCCAGAAGTCGGGTTAAAACGTGCGCGAGCCCGTGGCGACCTGGATCGCATCGAGCAAGAGTCTTTCAATTTCTTCAACCGCACTCGCGCTCGTTATCTGGAACTTGCCGCGCAAGACCAGACTATCCGTACAGTTGATGCGACCCAACCTCTTGAAACCGTGATGCAAAATATTCGTTCTACGGTCATGCAGTGGGTCGAGGAGCAGGGCGCATGAAATGGTATCCGTGGTTGCGCCCGCCGTTTGAACAGCTTGTTTCCGGTTATCAATCCGGACGTGGCCACCACGCGCTATTAGTTCAGGCTTTACCGGGAATGGGGGCTGATGCGCTGGTTTATGCGCTGACCCGTTTTATGATGTGCCACTCCCCTGAAGGTCAGAAAAGCTGTGGTAAATGCCATAGCTGTCAGCTGATGCAGGCGGGCACGCACCCGGATTACTATCATCTGCTGCCGGAAAAGGGCAAAAGCACGCTTGGGATCGATGCGGTTCGCGAAGTCAGCGAAAAGCTGTATGAGCGTGCGCGTCTGGGTGGCGCCAAGGTGGTGTGGATAAGCGATGCCGCGCTCCTCACCGAAGCGGCAGCCAATGCTTTGTTAAAAACACTGGAAGAGCCGCCGCAAAATACCTGGTTTTTCCTGCAATGCGAAGAGCCTGCCCGGTTGCTCGCCACGTTGCGCAGCCGTTGTCGTCATTTCCATCTCGCTCCTCCGGCAGAAAACTACGGGCTGGCCTGGCTCGCCCGTGAAGTTACGGTGTCACAAGATAGTCTGCTAAGCGCACTGCGTCTTAAAGCCGGCGCACCCGCTGCGGCGCTGGATTTGTTACAGGAAGCCAACTTCGCCCCTCGCCAGCAGCTTTGTGCGGCGCTTGAAGCCACATTGCAAAACGGCGACTGGCTCTCAATGCTTGCGGTACTCAATCATGACCAGGTGGCTGAACGTCTTTACTGGCTGATTTCGCTGCTGCTCGATGGCATAAAAATGCAGCAGGGCGTGACCCAGTTGACCAATGTTGATGCCTGGGCTCTGGTTCAACTCATCGCCAATCGCATCCCGGCAACCCGTTTGCAGGCGATGGTGACTGATGCCTGTCTGTGCCGGGAACAGTTGCTGAGCGTGACCGGGCTGAACCGCGAACTGATGCTCAATGACAGCCTGCTACGCTGGGAGCACTGGTTGACGCCAGGCAGCACGCTTCCTCTTCCCCCTTTCTAAGAAATTCACCTGTAAGAAGAGACATTATGTTTTTAGTCGACTCGCACTGCCATCTTGATGGCCTGGATTATCAATCACTGCACAAAGATGTGGATGACGTACTGGCGAAAGCCGCCGCTCGTGATGTGAAGTTTTGTCTGGCTGTTGCCACGACGCTGCCCGGCTATCGAGGCATGCGTGAGCTGGTCGGTGAGCGTCAGAATGTTGTTTTCTCCTGCGGTGTACATCCGTTGAATCAGGATGAAGACTACGAGGTAGAAACTCTGCGCCAGTGGGCGGCAGAAGAGGGCGTGGTCGCGCTTGGCGAAACGGGCCTCGATTATTATTACACGCCAGAAACTAAAGCTCGCCAGCAGGCTTCGTTTGCTCACCACATCCGCATTGGGCGTGAGCTGAACAAACCTGTCATCGTCCATACGCGGGATGCACGCGAAGATACGCTGGCGATTTTGCGCGATGAAAAAGTGACGGATTGCGGTGGCGTACTACACTGTTTCACGGAAGACACAGAAACAGCAGGCAAACTGCTGGATTTAGGGTTCTACATCTCCTTCTCCGGCATTCTGACTTTCCGTAACGCGGAGCAACTGCGTGAAGCGGCGCGCTACGTGCCACTCGACCGCATTCTGGTGGAGACGGATTCACCGTATCTGGCACCTGTTCCGCATCGTGGTAAAGAGAATCAGCCTGCGATGACTCGTGATGTCGCAGAGTACATGGCCGTGTTGAAAGGGGTGTCGCTTGAGCAACTGGCGCAACAGACCACCGAAAACTTCGCCACGTTGTTCCACATCGACCCCGCCCGACTGCAATCTGCCTGATTCGCCTGCTTATTTTAAAGCTCGTAATTAATAATCAAAGCGAGTAAAGTTCACCGCCGCAAAAGGGGTGGTGAACGGTTTACCTGTAACCTTCAGAAACAACTTTTGTAAATTAATGCAAGGTTTTCGGCGATTGCTGGTTGAAACGTGATGGCCGTCAAACAAAAATAAACTGAATTATTTTACTCTGCGTAATAAATAAAAGGACACTTAGATGTCCTGTCTACGGCGAGGTTCTCCCCCCTCGCCAATGCGTGAAAGCGTAAAAAAAAGCACAAATACTCAGGAGCACTCTCAATTATGTTTAAGAATGCATTTGCTAACCTGCAGAAGGTCGGTAAATCGCTGATGCTGCCAGTATCCGTACTGCCTATCGCAGGTATCCTGCTGGGCGTCGGTTCTGCTAACTTCAGCTGGCTGCCAGCCGTCGTTTCCCACGTTATGGCGGAAGCGGGCGGTTCTGTCTTTGCTAACATGCCGCTGATCTTTGCTATCGGTGTTGCACTTGGCTTCACTAACAACGACGGTGTTTCTGCACTGGCGGCGGTAGTAGCCTACGGCATCATGGTGAAAACCATGGCGGTCGTTGCACCTCTGGTTCTGCATTTACCTGCTGAAGAAATCACGGCCAAGCATCTGGCGGATACGGGTGTTCTCGGCGGGATCATCGCCGGTGCTATCGCTGCCTACATGTTCAACCGTTTCTACCGCATCAAGCTGCCAGAATACCTGGGCTTCTTTGCGGGCAAGCGTTTTGTGCCGATCATTTCCGGTCTCGCCGCTATCTTCACCGGCGTGATCCTCTCCTTCATTTGGCCGCCAATCGGTAGCGCCATCCAGGAGTTCTCTCAGTGGGCTGCGTACCAGAACCCGGTTGTGGCGTTCGGTATCTACGGCTTCATTGAGCGTTGCCTGGTACCATTCGGTCTGCACCACATCTGGAACGTTCCATTCCAGATGCAGATTGGTGAATACACCAACGCCGCAGGCCAGGTGTTCCACGGCGATATCCCACGTTACATGGCAGGTGACCCAACAGCAGGTAAACTGTCTGGCGGCTTCCTGTTCAAAATGTACGGTCTGCCAGCGGCTGCGATCGCTATCTGGCACTCTGCGAAACCAGAGAACCGTGCAAAAGTGGGCGGTATCATGATCTCCGCAGCGTTGACCTCGTTCCTGACCGGTATCACCGAGCCAATCGAGTTCTCCTTCATGTTCGTTGCGCCGATCCTGTACGTAATCCACGCGATTCTGGCAGGCCTGGCGTTCCCAATCTGTATCCTGCTGGGTATGCGTGACGGTACGTCCTTCTCTCACGGCCTGATCGACTTCATCGTTCTGTCCGGTAACAGCAGCAAGCTGTGGCTGTTCCCTATCGTGGGTCTGTGCTACGCCGCGGTGTACTACACCGTGTTCCGTGTGCTGATTAAAGCACTGGATCTGAAGACTCCGGGTCGTGAAGACGCGACTGAAGACAGCAAAGCTGGCGCAACCAGCGAAATGGCTCCGGCCCTGATTGCTGCCTTCGGCGGTAAAGAAAACATCACCAACCTTGATGCCTGTATCACACGTCTGCGTGTGAGCGTGGCTGATGTGGCGAAAGTGGATCAGCCTGGTCTGAAGAAACTGGGTGCCGCAGGTGTGGTTGTTGCAGGTTCCGGCGTTCAGGCAATTTTCGGTACTAAATCCGATAACCTGAAAACCGAAATGGATGAGTACATCCGCAACAACTAAGCCATAAAGCCAGGGGAGACTAAGGCAGCCAATAGGCTGCCTTTTTTAATGCCTGAAATCGGTGGGAATTGCCGGGCGGCACGTTGTTTGCCCGGCCTACAAGGCTGGCGTAGGTATGTGAATTTGTAGGGCGGGTAAGCGAAGCGCCACCCGCCAGTTTTGGTAATCAGA
The DNA here is from genome assembly GCF_051650185.1 of Scandinavium sp. Classification (GTDB taxonomy): domain Bacteria; phylum Pseudomonadota; class Gammaproteobacteria; order Enterobacterales; family Enterobacteriaceae; genus Scandinavium. The sequence continues at coordinate 43,335 of NZ_JBOFIN010000104.1, read as the reverse complement.
AATCGTAGCTCGCGCTGACGGAGAAGTTCAGCGGCGCGCCGTACACCAGATAAGAACCAACGTAATCGTAATATTCTTTGTCGAACAGGTTGTTGACGTTGGCCTGCAGGGCAAAGTTCTTCGTGACCTGATAACGGCTAAACAGGTTAACCAGCCCATAGCTGCCCTGGTCGATATAGTCCCGACCCGCTGGCCCGCCGCTCACTTCACTCCAGATCTTGTTCTGCCAGTTCACGCCACCGCCTACGGTCAGTACTGGCATCATCGGCAGCTGATAGCGGGTAAACAACTTCATGGTGGTACGTGGCTGATCGGAGCTCACCGCATTGCCCTTTTTATCTTCCGCGACATAACGGGTTGCACCAAAGGTGAGCTGCCAGTTGTCAGTTAATGCGCCATTCAGCTCAAACTCAACGCCCTTACTGACCACGCCATCCAGCGATTCGTAAATCGACTCGCCGCTTGGCAGCCAGGTGTAGGTGTTGTTGGCAACATTGTCCTGCTCGATACGGAAAACGGCCAGTGAGGTGGTCAGGCGGGTATTAAACCAGTCGGCTTTCACGCCTGCTTCGTAACTCTTGCCGGTGGTCGGGTCGAGATAGCGCCCGTTGGCATCGCGTTTATCCTGTGGCTGGAAGATGCTGGTATAGCTGGCATACGCCGACCAGTCTTCATTGATGTCATAGACCAGACCAGCATAAGGCGTCACATCATCCTTGGTGCTTTCCAGACGCGTATTCGGTGCGCCCGCCGGGTTGTATTTAATGTTGTAGTTGGTATAGCGAGCGCCAACGATCAGGTGCAGCGGATCGGCCAGTGAGAAGCGAGCCGAAGAGTAGGCTGAGGACTGGCGGATATCATCCTTGCTGTAGAGCTTCCATGCGGTCCACTGCGGATCGGCGATGTTGCTGTTCCAGTTGTTGAAGCTGCCGATATCCACCATGCCGTACAGCGAGTCAGGCAGTGAGTTATCGTAATGGTTACGCTGACGGCTGAGGCTGCCACCGACCATCATTTCATGCTGACGACCAAACAGCTCGAAATCACCGCGCAGGAAGGCGTCGACCGCATCCTGTTTACGTTCGCCACGGTTCCAGCCGCCATAGCCGACCATTCCGCTGCCCGTTTCTTTGTCCGGATAACCGTACATGTACATCATTTTGGTGTCGAAGTTGGTGTCGGTATGCATCCCGTTGATGTGCGCTTCCCAGCCGTTATCGAAACGCTGGGTAAAATTGGCGAACACTTTGGTGCTGTCTTTGTCCGACCAGGCCCAGTCCGGCGCGACGGTATCGCTGCGGTTGTAATGGGTTTTGCTGCCATCACTGTACCAGGTTGGTAAGCCACCCCAGGTGGGGTCTGCGGTATTGCTTTCCTGATATTCGTAGCCCAGTGAGAGCGTGGTGCTGTCGGTTAAATCCGCATCAACAACGCCGTAGAGGAATTTTTTACGGTAGTGATAGTTGTCCATCCAGGAATCATTGTCCTGATAACCGGCAATCATGCGACCCCGCACGTTGCCTGATTCCACTAGTGGAGCCTGCAAATCAAGCACGTAGCGCTGCTTATCCCAGCTGCCGTAGCTGGCGGAAACATTGCCCTGAAACTCACGGCTGTCCGCATGCTTGCGAACCATATTGACGTATGCTGCGGGGTTACCAGTGCCGCTCATTAACCCGGTTGCGCCGCGTACGACTTCAATACGGTCATAAATGGCGGTGTCGGTGGCGGTGTCACCAAAGTTCCACACTTCGCTGATGGAAGTCGGCAAGTCGTCATAGGCATAGTTACTGACGAAGAAGCCGCGGGAATAGAACACTGTGCGATCGCTATCCTGCACCTGAGCGGTAACGCCAGTGGTGTTGGTCAGCACCTGGCCGATGGTTTGCAGGTTCTGATCCTTCATACGCTGCTGGCTGATAACGCTAACGGATTGCGGAATGTCACGCGGCACCAGCAGCAGTTTCGTTCCTGTTGTCGTGGTTTTAACGCTGTAATCCTGGTCCTGAGCGCTGCTTGTCGCATTATCCGTCGAACCTTCGACGACCACGGTTTCTTCATTATTTGTGGCAGCCAGGGCGGAAGAGGGCAACAGAGCTAAGGCAATGCAGGCAGCGAGAAGCGACGGCGCGGCCGGGAGTCTGCGCTCCCTTGTGCTTAAGTCAAAAGTGAAAGACATACGAAACCCTTGTGTTGTTAGTGTTATCGACACGGCGCTATTGCATGAAAATGCAAATGCGAAATATACGCATTCATATTATCGATGTAAATAAATGTAAGAACGGATTTGAAACTTTGGTGTAGTTGTGGGGGCGCGGGAATCGTCCGTAACTGATTATCTAACAGCCGCCGAATCCGATTCTCTCTAAGAAAAAGTGGGATCAGGTTGAAAGAAGAGGAGTAAGTCGCTCATACTCTTACGTTGTTATCTGAAGATCTGGTTACCGCACGGTAATAAGCAAAAAGGAAAAAATGACATGGCAGAAGAAACGATTTTCAGCAAAATTATCCGCCGCGAAATCCCGGCCGATATTGTGTACCAGGATGAACTGGTTACCGCGTTTCGTGATATCTCGCCGCAGGCTCCAACCCACATTCTGATTATCCCCAATAGCCTTATTCCCACGGTTAACGATGTCACCGCTGAGCATGAGCAGGCGCTCGGTCGCATGATGACGGTAGCGGCTAAGATTGCTGAAGCGGAAGGTATTGCTGAGGAAGGATATCGTCTGATCATGAACTGCAACCGTCACGGCGGGCAGGAAGTTTACCATATTCATATGCATCTTCTGGGCGGGCGTCCGCTTGGTCCAATGCTTGCGCACAAAGGATAACGGCATGAACTGTGGCCGAATGGGGGTCCTGCTGGCGGCTGTGCTCTTGGCCGGATGCGGTTCTCACCCTGAAATCCCTGTGGGCGATCAACAAACGCTGGTCATGGAAGCTAACGTTCTGGCGGCAGGGATCAGCGCCGAAAATCCTGAGCTGACGTCGTCTGAAATTCAGGCGACAGCCTCATCAAAACTCTATAACGAGCGCTCGACGTCTGTCACGGTTCACTATCGTTTCTATTGGTATGACGCCAGAGGGCTGGAAATGCATCCACTGGAAGCGCCGCGTACCGTGACCATCCCGGGGCAGTCTTCTGTGACGCTGTTCGGCAGCGCCAACAGTTTGGGTGCACATAAAGTCCGGCTTTATCTTTATCTTTAAGGGGTAAACAGTAATGAGTAAATTAAGTCGCTATGCGTTTATCGCGGCTGTCGCTGTCTTTCTTGCGGGCTGTGTGGGCCATCGCGAACAGCCTGCACCGGTTGAAGAGGCAAAACCTACGCCAGAACAGCCGCAGACGCCACCGCCGCCGCCGACAGTGCCCACTGTGCCAACGATCCCAACCCAGCCGGGGCCGATTGAAAATGGTGCTCAGCAGCCGGCACAGCCTGCACCGCGCGTTCGTCATTATGACTGGAATGGCGCAGCGCAGCCGCTGGTCAGCAAAATGGTTCAATCGGAAGGAATTACCTCGGGCAGCATCCTGCTGGTCGATAACGTGAATAACCGCACCAACGGCTCCATTAACAGCACGGAAGCGACCGCTGCCCTTAGCAATGCCCTGAAGGGAAACAGCAAATTTACACTGGTTTCAGCGCAACAGCTTGCCGTGGCGAAACAGCAACTGGGCCTGTCTCCGCAAGACAGCCTGGGATCGCGTAACAAAGCGATGGGCCTGGCCCGTACCGTCGGCGCGCAGTACGTGCTGTATTCCAACGCCACCGGTAATGCCAATGCGCCAACGCTTTCCTCACAACTGATGCTGGTCCAGACTGGCGAGATCATCTGGTCAGGTAAAGGTGCAGTTACACAGCAATAAGCTAACGCGCGACGAAGTGCTGTCGCGCCACTTTCCCGATTTCACTCCCGTCGAAGACGCCGCTGTTAAAGGGCTGAGCGGCGGGAGCTGTCTTATCGAACATCAGGGGCGGCATCTGGTTCTGCGTCAGCATCACGATGCGTCAGCGCCTGATTTTCATTTCCGCCGTCAATACCATGCTCTAAAGGCCCTACCTGCAACACTGGCTCCGAGGCCACTTGGATTCTGTGCAGGCTGGATGGCGGTGGAATATCTCCAGGGTGAGACCTGCACCACACTCCCGGGTAGCCAACCGATGGCATCGCTGTTGTATCATTTGCATCAGCAAAAAGGCTTTGGCTGGCGAGTGACGCTGCTACCACTGTTGCAGCATTACTGGCAGAACAGCAGCCCGCTAAGGCGGACGCCGCAGTGGCTTCGGCTTTTGCAAAGACTGAGAAAGCAGGGTGAACCGCCGCCGCTGCGGCTGGCACCCTTGCACATGGATGTCCATGCGGGCAACCTGGTAATGACCCCCGAAGGGCTGCGTTTAATCGACTGGGAGTATGCGGGCGACGGCGATGTCGCGCTTGAGCTGGCCGCCGTATGGACGGCCGATGAAACCAGCCGGGCAGCACTGATTGCGGAGTATGCGCGTCTGGCAAAAATGAATGCGACAGCGCTTGGCCTTCAGGTACGGCGCTGGCGTCCGTGGCTAAAAATGCTGATGACGACCTGGTATGAATATCGCTGGCAGCAGACCGGCGACCAACACTTTATCGCGCTGGCTGACGAAGGCTGGCGTGGTCTGATGAATAACAGAGAAGAGAGGTAAACGTGGGCCCAGTGATGTTGGATGTTGAAGGATTCGAGCTGGATGCAGAGGAACGAGAAATTCTGGCACATCCACTGGTTGGCGGGTTGATTTTGTTTACCCGTAACTATCATGATCCGGCCCAGCTTCGTGAGCTGGTACGCCAGATCCGCAGCGCGTCTAAAAACCATCTGGTGGTGGCAGTCGATCAGGAAGGCGGTCGCGTGCAGCGTTTCCGTGAAGGTTTTACGCGTCTGCCAGCGGCCCAGTCTTTTGCAGAATTGCTCGGGATGGAAGATGGCGGCCGCATGGCACAGGAAGCGGGTTGGTTGATGGCATCAGAAATGATAGCCATGGACATCGATATCAGTTTCGCTCCTGTGCTGGACGTTGGGCACATCAGCGCCGCCATCGGTGAGCGTTCTTACCATGCCGATCCCCATAAAGCCCTGGCGATGGCTCGCCACTTTATCGATGGTATGCACAATGCCGGAATGAAAACGACGGGCAAACACTTCCCGGGGCATGGCGCGGTGACAGCTGACTCGCATAAAGAAACACCGCAAGACCCTCGCGATGAAGCGGAAATTCGTGAAAAAGATATGTCGGTCTTCCGCACGCTGATTACTGAAAATCGACTGGATGCCATCATGCCAGCCCATGTTATCTACAGTGAAGTTGACTCCCGCCCGGCCAGCGGTTCTCCGCACTGGCTGAAAACCGTGCTTCGCGGTGAGTTGGGCTTCGACGGCGTTATTTTTTCTGATGATTTGTCGATGGAAGGCGCGGCAATCATGGGCAGCTACGCAGAACGTGGCCAGGCCTCTCTGGATGCAGGTTGCGATATGATCCTCGTCTGCAATAATCGTAAAGGTGCCGTTAGCGTGCTGGATAACCTGTCACCGATCAAAGCGGAGCGTGTTACGAAATTGTATCATAAAGGTTCATTTACCCGTCAGGAGCTGATGGATTCAGCTCGCTGGAAGACGGTCAGCGCGCAGCTCAATGAACTGCATGAACGCTGGCAGGCGCATAAAGCCACTTCTTAATCTTCCCCTCATCGGGATTAGTAGTGTTGCGAGGATGTAATGATAATTTATTTGCACGGTTTCGATTCAAACAGTCCGGGGAATCACGAGAAAGTCCTGCAATTGCAGTTTATCGACCCCGACGTTCGCCTGATTAGCTACAGCACGTTGCATCCAAAGCACGACATGCAGCACTTGCTGAAGGAAGTGGACAAAATGTTGCAGCTTAACGCCGACGACAGGCCCCTGATTTGTGGGGTGGGGCTCGGTGGCTACTGGGCTGAGCGCATCGGTTTTTTGTGTGATATCCGTCAGGTGATTTTCAATCCGAATCTGTTCCCGAATGAGAACATGGAAGGGAAGATTGATCGGCCGGAAGAGTACGCGGATATCGCGACCAAATGCGTGAGTAACTTCCGTGAGAAAAACCGCGATCGTTGTCTGGTGATCCTCTCCCGCCAGGACGAGGCCCTGAATAGCCAGCGTTCGGCTGAGTTTTTGCATCATTACTACGAGATAATCTGGGATGACGTGCAGACGCATAAGTTCAAGAATATCTCTCCGCACCTGCAGCGAATCAAAGCCTTTAAAACCCTCGGCTAACCCCGCTTTTGCCCGGTGACGTCCTGCTCACCGGGCACCTGAATTCCCGCTTATCCACTACACTTGCTCAACATTTCAGCGGCAAAACTTGATTCATATCAATTTTGGTATGACCAATGCACCTCCCATGGTATTCTTCGCTGAAGTTAGGTTTTCAGGCGCAGTAACCTGTTGTTAATTAAAGGTTATTTTAATAACTTTTAATTAACAATTGGTTAATAATTTGAGGGGGTCACGTTGACTACACCATTGAAAAAGATTGTGATTGTGGGCGGTGGTGCTGGCGGGCTTGAGCTGGCGACTCAGTTGGGTCGGAAGCTTGGCCGTGGCAAAAAAGCAAAAATCACGCTGGTCGATCGTAATCACAGCCATCTTTGGAAACCGCTGCTGCATGAAGTTGCTACCGGTTCACTGGATGAAGGCGTGGATGCGCTGAGCTATCTGGCCCATGCTCGTAACCACCATTTCCAGTTCCAGCTGGGCTCTGTGGTGGATATCAACCGTGAAACCAAAACCCTGACGCTGGCTGAGCTGCGCGACGAAAAAGGCGAGCTGCTGGTGCCAGAGCGCAAGCTGCCGTACGACACGCTGGTGATGGCGCTGGGCAGTACTTCTAATGACTTCAACACCCCGGGCGTAAAAGAGAACTGCATTTTCCTCGATAACCCGCATCAGGCGCGCCGTTTCCATCAGGAAATGCTCAACCTGTTCCTCAAGCACTCCAGTAACCTGGGCGCGAACGGTAAGGTCAATATCGCTATTGTTGGCGGTGGCGCCACGGGCGTTGAGCTTTCCGCAGAGCTGCATAACGCTGTGAAACAGCTTCACAGCTACGGCTACAAAGGGCTGACCAACGAAGCGCTGAACGTCACGCTGGTGGAAGCCGGCGAACGCATTCTGCCTGCACTGCCACCACGCATCTCAGGGGCCGCGCACAGCGAGCTGACCAAAATGGGCGTACGCGTACTGACGCAAACCATGGTCACCAGCGCCGATGCAGGCGGTTTGCACACCAAAGAAGGTGAGTACATCAATGCCGATCTGATGGTGTGGGCTGCGGGCATCAAAGCGCCAGATTTCATGAAAGACATTGGCGGCCTGGAAACCAACCGCATCAACCAGTTGGTGGTAGAGCCAACGCTGCAAACTACCCGTGATGCCGATATCTACGCGATCGGAGACTGTGCTTCCTGTGCTCGTCCGGAAGGCGGTTTTGTGCCTCCTCGTGCTCAGGCCGCACACCAGATGGCAACCTGCGCGCTGAATAACATTTTGGCGCAGAGCAAGGGCAAGCCGCTGAAGGCATATATCTACAAAGATCACGGCTCGCTGGTCTCATTGTCTAACTACTCCACCGTGGGCAGCCTGATGGGCAACCTGATGCGTGGCTCAATGATGGTAGAAGGGCGTATCGCCCGCTTCGTGTACATTTCGTTGTACCGTATGCACCAGATTGCGCTGCACGGTTACTTCAAAACCGGGTTGATGATGCTGGTAGGTAGCATTAACCGCGTGATCCGTCCTCGCCTTAAACTGCACTAATCCCCTTATGCCCGGTGGCACTGCGCCACCGGCATCTTTTCTACCTCCTTAAAATCTAATTTCAATCCTTCAGAATGCTCTGAATCACTCGAATTCACCGTTTTCCGGCGATTTTTTCAGGGGTTTTCTTATATCCAGCTTTACCTTCTGGTTGCAAAATTGTTACCAACAGCAACAAAGGAGGAACTCCCGTGAATAAATCAATGTTAGCGGGTATAGGGATTGGCGTAGCTGCTGCGCTGGGTGTGGCGGCGGTGGCCAGTCTGAACGTGCTTGATCGCGGCCCACAATATGCTCAGGTTATCTCTGCCACGCCCATTAAAGAGACCGTGAAAACACCCCGTCAGGAATGTCGGAACGTTGCGGTAACTCACCGCCGTCCGGTTCAGGATGAAAACCGTATTGCCGGTTCAGTGCTCGGTGCCGTAGCAGGGGGCGTGATTGGTCATCAGTTTGGTGGCGGACGTGGTAAAGATGTTGCGACCATCGCTGGTGCGTTAGGCGGCGGTTATGCCGGTAACCAGATCCAGGGCTCGATGCAGGATAACGATACGTACACCACCACGCAGCAGCGCTGCAAAACGGTGTATGACAAGTCAGACAAGATGTTGGGTTACGATGTGACCTACAAAATTGGCGATCAGCAGGGGAAAATCCGCATGGATAAAGATCCTGGTACTCAGATCCCACTCGACAGCAATGGTCAGCTGGTTTTGACTAACAAAGCCTAAAAAAGCAGTTTATCTGTTAATTGGCCCCTCATTCGCTCAGGCTGAGGGGCCTTTTTTATGGCTGCTATTGATGGATGGCAGTCAGATTTTCAGCATCTGTGGCCACAGTCGCAACGTGGTGTCCGTTATCTTCATCAGCGATTCGTAGCTAGCGCCTTCACGTGCGCTGATGGACATCCCTTGCAGAATGCAACTGAGGAACAGAGCCAGTTCGCAAACGGGCTTATCGGCAGGGATTTCACCGCGGGCCTGACGCTGAGTCAGAAACTCGCAGAGTGTTTTTTCCTGCATTGCGTGGCGTGATTTTAGCGTCAGCGCAATGTCCTTCGAGGAGGCCGCAAGCGTCGCCGACGTGTTAATCATAAAGCAGCCAGCCGGGGTGTCTTTGCTGGTAAAGCAAGTGGCAATCGCGCTGAAATAATCGCGGAGCGCTTGTTCTACTGGCTTCTCTTCACAAAAGAGCTGGGCTTCGTGCCTGGCGGCAAAGCGTGAAATATAACGATCCAGAACGGCCCGGAACAGGCCTTCTTTGTTGACGAATTCAGCATACAGCGTCGGCGCTTTCGCACCTGTCGCTTCGACTAAATCCGCGAGTGATGTTGCTTCATAGCCGTGCTGCCAGAAGAGTGTCATGGCCTTATCGAGCGCCGCTTCCCTGTCGAACACTTTTGGTCGGCCACGGCTTTTTTTTACGCAACTTGCAACGTCAGTTGTCATGGTGCCGTTGTACCTCTATGGATGTGTTGAACGTTCATTATAAAAATAAACCCTCAGCATAACCAGCGCCGGATGAGACAAAATAAAATTCTCATATCGATATGAAAAATAAGAGATAAATTATTTATATAATAATCATTATAAAAATCCGTTGACGCGTGACGCAGATCACACTATTATTTCCCTATCGATCGTTAAGTTAATAATGACGACCCGGCAAAATTCATCTGCAAAGGTAAAAAAATCATGAAAAGCATCAAAACTTTAGCTGTTGCTGCCGTCCTGAGCTCACTCTCATTCGCAAGCTTCGCTGCGGTAGAAGTTCAGTCCACACCCGTTGACCAACATAAAGTCGGTGTTATCTCTGCTGACGCAGGCACCAACCTGGGTTCTCTGGAAGACCAACTGGCACAGAAAGCAGACGCCATGGGCGCTAAATCATTCCGTATTACCTCAGTTACCGGTCCGAACTCCCTGCACGGGACTGCGGTAATTTATAAATAAGGCCCTCCTTATTTAACCCTCGGCAATGCCACTGCCATAAAAAAGACCACGACATTTGTCGTGGTCTTTTTTTTGTTGCCAGAGAGGGGATAGCTTACAGCGATTGCGCCGTTGCTTCACCGTGAGTGGTGACATCCACAGGCATACCGGAACGCACTTCCATGACATGTTCCATCACTGAAGCATCGGTCTGTGCGGAATCTTTGAAAGCCTGCAGGGTGCTGTTGAGCGAAATGGGCAGCACCTGCGGGTCATCATCAAGATGTTTAGACAGCGGCTGATGCACTTCCACAAGGTGAACGCCGTTTGGCTCAACGGATGCCTTGATTGGTGTGTTGATAATGTTCACTTTCGTGCCTGGCGTCACTTGCCTGAACAGCGTTTCGATATCGCCATCGCGCAGACGGATACAACCGGAGCTCACGCGCATGCCAATACCGAAGTCAGCGTTCGTCCCGTGCAGCAGATACACACCGCCATAGGCCGAGAGGCGAATGGCGTGATGACCCATCGGGTTATCTGGCCCGGCAGGCACTACGGCAGGTAAATCAATACCGTTGGCCTTGTAACGGGCGCGGATGTTGGCCGTTGGCGTCCACGTAGGATTCGCGCGCTTATCGGAAACCGTGGTCACCATTGTTGGCGTCAGCGTATCGCCCCCTAACTGGCCAATGCCAATCGGGTAAACCGTGACGCTATTTTTACCCGGTGGATAGTAATAGAGACGCAACTCCGCAAGGTTAATCACCATACCTTCTCGCGGCGCATCGGGCAGAAGCGTTTGCAGCGGGATCGTCAGCACGCTGCCGGCGCGTGGAACATAAGGGTCAACACCCGGGTTTGCCTGAAGCAAAGCCAAAAAACCGACATTGTATTTTTTAGCGATAGCTTCCAGAGAGCCGCCATCGTTGGCGACAACGTGAAAACGGTTTTCACCGACCAGACGGCTGCCGGCAGGAGGAAGAGGCCAGGTATTGGCGCGTGCGGGTAAAGCCACAGCAACGGTTGCAGCGAGGGCAAACAGCGCCATCAGCCGCAGGAAACGCGATTGAATCATCATCACAGCACATCCATAACGGTGATTGAGCAGGGGAAACCCTCATTATGGCGTCAGGCCGTGTCTGGATGTTTCAGTGAATTGCAAAGAGTGTGTAAAGAAGCGGGGAATAAGTCCCGGCGACAGGCGCCGCCGGGAAGGGGATCAGGCGACAGCGTTCTCTTCAAGCTGCTGCATAAAGTTGCGCACCCACTCCATTCGGGCTTTACGCTCGGTCAGCTCCTGGAAGAACTTCAGCCGTGTTGGCCCATCCAGACGATAGTGCTGAGGCTGCTTTTGCAACAGACCGATAAGCCAGGCAGGGTTCACGTGATTCTTTTCATTGAACTCAATCACGCCGCCTTTTTCATTGCCTTCGAGCTTACGAATCCCCAGTTTCTGCGCCTGCTGGCGAAGACGAGCAATATCCAGCAGGTTACGCGCGGCATCCGGCAGCAGGCCGAAGCGGTCGATAAGCTCCACTTTCAGCTCATCGAGCTCCTGCTCGCCTTTGGCACTGGCGATACGCTTGTAGAAAGAGAGACGCGTATTGACGTCAGGAATGAAATCGTCCGGCAGCAATGACGGCATACGCAGCTCAACTTCGGTCTGCTGGCTGGTGAGATCTTCGAGAGACGGCTCACGGCCCGCTTTCAGCGCATCCACCGCATTTTCCAGCAGTTCCATATACAGCGAGAAGCCAATCGTCTCCATCGAACCGCTCTGATCTTCACCCAGTAGCTCACCCGCGCCGCGAATTTCGAGGTCATGGGTCGCCAGCGCAAAGCCTGCGCCCAAATCTTCCAGCGAGGCGATGGCTTCCAGACGTTTTTGCGCGTCGGTGGTCATGGCTTTTGGATGCGGCGTCAGCAGCCATGCGTAGGCCTGGTGATGCGAACGCCCAACGCGACCACGTAACTGATGCAACTGAGCAAGGCCGAAGTGGTCGGCGCGTTCGATAATGATGGTGTTAGCCGTCGGAATGTCGATCCCGGTTTCAATTATCGTGGTGCACACCAGCACGTTGAAACGCTGATGGTGGAAATCGTTCATCACCCGTTCCAGCTCGCGTTCGCGCATCTGTCCATGACCGATGGCAATACGGGCTTCCGGCACCAGCTCTGCCAGTCGGTCGGCGGCTTTCTGGATGTTTTCGACATCGTTATAAAGGTAATAAACCTGACCGCCGCGCAGCACTTCACGCAGAATCGCTTCACGGACAACCAGATTGTCATACTCGCGTACGAAGGTTTTGACCGCCAGACGGCGAGCGGGTGGGGTGGCAATAATCGATAAGTCACGCATACCGCTCATCGCCATGTTCAGCGTACGCGGAATAGGCGTTGCCGTCAGGGTCAGAATGTCGACATCGGCACGCATCGCTTTAATGCGTTCTTTATGACGCACGCCGAAACGGTGCTCTTCATCAACAATTAACAAGCCGAGGTCACGCCACTTCACGTCGCTTTGCAGCAGTTTATGGGTGCCAATCAGAATGTCGATTTTGCCTTCACTGGCTTGTTCCAGAATCTGGGTTTGCTCTTTGGCACTGCGAAAACGTGAGAGCATTTCAATGCGCACTGGCCAGTTGGCAAAGCGATCGCGGAAGTTGTCGAAATGCTGCTGGGCAAGCAGGGTGGTCGGCACCAGTACGGCAACCTGTTTGTTGTTTTCTACGGCCAGGAAAGCGGCACGCATGGCCACTTCGGTTTTACCGAAGCCCACGTCGCCACAGACCAGTCTGTCCATCGCCAGCGGCTGGCACATATCGCTCAGCACGGCATTGATGGCCTGCGCCTGATCTGGCGTGGTCTCAAACGGGAAGCTGTCGCAGAAGAGTTGATACTGCTCGCGATCGTGTTTAAAGGCATAACCCGATTTTGCTGCCCGTTGCGCGTAGATATCGAGCAGCTCAGCCGCCACATCACGCACTTTCTCGGCCGCTTTTTGACGTGCTCGTGCCCAGGCATCGCCGCCCAGTTTGTGCAGCGGAGCATTGTCTTCCGCGCCACCGGCGTAACGGCTAATCAGATGCAGCGAAGAGACCGGAACATACAGTTTCGCGTCATTGGCATAGATGAGCATCAGGTATTCAGCGGTGATGCCGCCAGCTTCGAGCGTCGTCATGCCAGCGTAACGACCGACACCGTGTTCCAGGTGGACAACGGGTTGCCCTTCATGCAATTCGGCGAGATTGCGAATCAGCGTGTCCGGGTTGATCGTACGACGCGAATCCTGACGGCGACGCGCTACGCGCTCGCCAAGCAGATCGCTTTCGCAAATTAACGCCCGATTGCGCAGCGTATCAATGTAGCCGTGCTCGGCGGAGCCGGTTATCAGAAAACGTCCGTTCCCCGTGGCTTCATCAAGGCGCTGGATCCGTTTAGGTGACAGCTTGATGCGTGAGAGCAGTTCACCCAGCGCTTCGCGACGGCCTTCACTTTCTACTGAGAAAATCACCGGGCCTTCGAAAGACTCAAGGAAGCGGCGCAGATTATCGAGCGGCGATTTGTTCTGCGCCTGCACCGCCAGGTCAGGCAGCTTTTGATAACCAAGATTGACGTTCGCGGCTTTATCGGCGAGCTGTTCAGTTTTGAGCTGCACGCGCGGCCATTTTTTCAGCTCGCTAAACAGCTCATCGACACGAAGCCATAGCTGGGAGGGCGGCAGAAGAGGGCGCATGGGGTCAACGCCACGGTTTTCGAAACGTGCCTGAGTATCTGTTTCGAAACGCTGAGCGCTGGCTTCCGGATCGCCAGTGCTGACCAGCAGCGTATTAGCCGGGAAATAGCTGAACAGCGGTGGTAAAGGCTCGCTGAAGAAAAGCGGCTGCCAGTATTCAATGCCCGCAGGCAGCGTACCTTTGCTGACCTGCTGATAGATATGCTCGGCATCTCGTTTAACGTCAAACTTATCTCGCCATTGACTGCGGAACAGCTCGATAGCGGTTTTGTCCGTGGGGAACTCGTGAGCAGGTAATAAATTGATTGCTTCGACTTCTTCCAGCGTGCGTTGGGTATCGGTATCGAATAAACGCAGGCTGTCGATTTCATCATCGAAAAAGTCCAGTCGATACGGTTGCTCGCTGCCCATTGGGAACAAATCTAACAACGCGCCACGAGTGGCATATTCGCCGTGTTCCATGACCTGATCCACATGGCGATAACCCGCGCTATCGAGCTGTGAACGAAGCGCATCACGCGACAGCTGCTGGCCTTTTTTCATGACAAGAGCATGGCCATGCAGATAACTGTGCGGACAGACTCGCTGCATCAGAGTATTGACGGGAACAATCAATACGCCGCGCTGCATGGTGGGAAGCTGATAGAGCGTCGAAAGGCGCGAAGAAATAATTTCCTGATGGGGAGAGAAACTGTCATACGGCAAGGTTTCCCAGTCCGCCAGATTCATCACCATCTGATCGGTGAACTGACTGATCTCGTCATGCAGACGCAACGCGTTTTGCATATCGGGCGCAATCAGCACCACAGGGCCGCTGTGGCGTTCCACAATCTGAGCAACTTCGGTGGCGCAGGCAGCGCCGGTCAGTTCACCCAGCAGGCGTTGTTCACCTGCTTTGACAGGCAGGCTATATCGTTGATTTTCAGCTAGTTCAGGCATAGGTAATATCAGGATCCCTCGTGGGTTTGCCTGTGAGAGTGGGGGCAAACCGCCTTTCTTCAATGAGGCTTATTATCCTTGATCATCAGGGTTTAGCAAATCGTCGATCGCCTCGTCAGAGCGGCAGGAAAAGGTTGAATTATTTTTCTTACGCCGACGCCCTATTATCTGCCCTACAGTAGCGTGGTTTAAAACTCTCGAATTCCCTATTCGATTGACTTTAAAAGCACAGGAAATAGGATTTGCGGGTTTGTTGGATAGCGAAATTGGCCAGTATTTTACTGGGCGTCAGAAATTACAGGATTACTATGAACAAGAATATTATCAACGCAATTGAGCATGAATTGACCCCGCAATTGCTAGAGAAGGTGTCGGCTTACACTGGTGAGGGGCACAATCTCATTATTTCCTCACTGGAAAATGTGATCTCTTATTTATTTGATAAAGCAGATACCTGGCTTGAGTGGAATGAATCGCCGGCAACACTTTTAAATTTAATTAAAGACTGCCCTTCGCTGGATTTAGGTAAAACATCGCTGGATACCCTGATGCAATTTTCTGCCAAAGGTCATGTTATTCACGATATTCTGAACACTATCCTTCCTGATGGGCAGGAACATTTTGAACGCCATCTTGCAGAGAAAGTGGGTGTTAAACACAGTTCTGCGTCAACGTTGATGAGCCTGGGTGCGCTGCTGCTGTTCAAACCGATGAAAGCTTATTTGCAAACGAGAACGACGCAGGGACTGTCGCTGAAATCTTGGTTGAAAGATGAAAAAGTGCAGGGCGTTGATTTGCATCATCTGCTGAATAAAAAACCTGCAGTGAAAGTAGAAAATAAAAAATGCAAAACGAAAAAATGGCCCTGGTTGTTATTGCTGCTAGCTTTGCTTGCTGGCGCATTGTTCATGTTGCGTAGTTGTCATAACAATGATGCTCAGACAACAGCGCATACTACAGTATGGAAAAACCTGGGCGCATTCTTCAAGCGCGCGTTGCCAGATGGCACCACATTGAATATTCCTGAACTGGGCGTTGAAAATCAATTATTGAAGTTTATTGAAAGCGATCAGCCAGTGTCTGATACTTTATGGTTCTCATTTGACCGCTTGTTATTTGAAACAAACAGCCCGGTATTAAAGCCAGAATCGCAGGAACAGCTGAAAAATATCGCAGATATTATGAAAGCGTACCCGCGTGTTGACTTGCTGCTGGCCGGTTATACCGATAACACCGGCACCGATGACATCAACATGCAGCTGTCTCAGCAGCGGGCAGATTCAGTGCAACATGAACTGGTTAACATGGGTGTCGCCACTGAGCGCCTGATTGCGAAAGGTTATGGCTCAACAAACCCGGTCGCGCCAAATGATTCGGATGAAAATCGTGCGAAAAACCGCCGTATTGAGATTCAGGTGACGCAGAAGTAATCCGTTCACACGCGAATCCTTTCTATAAAACCGCCTTTGACCACGAAGGCGGTTTTTTTATGGTTTCGGATTTTTGTACCCCTGTTTCACGGCTGTGCAGCCATAATCAGTAACAGACTGTATTTTTTCATTTTAAAATGCTCTTACGGCAGGCCGTATCTGACTTCTCGCATTTACGCTCCCGGCTTTCGCTTATATACTCGGGCTCTAGCTAACAGCAACCAGACGGATTACATGTACCAACCTGTCGCACTATTCATTGGCCTGCGTTACATGCGTGGGCGCGCAGCAGACCGCTTCGGTCGCTTTGTCTCCTGGCTTTCGACTATCGGCATCACCCTTGGCGTCATGGCGCTGGTGACGGTGTTGTCGGTCATGAATGGCTTTGAGCGTGAGCTGCAAAACAACATCCTGGGGCTGATGCCGCAGGCGGTTCTCAGTTCTGAACAAGGTTCGGTTAATCCTCAGCAGCTTCCTGAAAGTAAAGCCAAATTGCAGGGCGTCACACGTGTTGCGCCGTTAACCACGGGTGATGTGGTTATTCAGAGCCCGCGTAGCGTGGCGGTGGGCGTCATGCTGGGTATTGATCCCGCGCAGAATGACCCGCTCACACCTTATCTCGTCAACGTGAAACAAACCGCGCTGGAAGCCGGGCAATATAACGTCATTCTTGGTGAACAACTGGCCGGGCAGCTTGGCGTCAAACGAGGTGACCAGATTCGCATTATGGTGCCCTCGGCAAGCCAGTTCACGCCGATGGGCCGTGTGCCGAGCCAGCGCCTGTTCAATGTTATTGGCACGTTTGCCGCCAACAGCGAAGTCGACGGCTATCAGATGCTGACCAACATCCAGGATGCATCACGCCTGATGCGTTATCCGCTCGGCAATATTACCGGCTGGCGACTGTGGCTGGATAAGCCGCTGGAAGTCGATACCCTGAGCGCGCAAAAATTACCTGAAGGCACCAAATGGCAGGACTGGCGCGAGCGCAAAGGCGAGCTGTTCCAGGCTGTGCGGATGGAAAAAAACATGATGGGCCTACTGCTGAGCCTGATTGTTGCCGTTGCCGCGTTTAACATCATTACTTCGCTTGGCCTGATGGTAATGGAGAAACAAGGTGAAGTGGCCATCCTGCAAACCCAGGGCCTGACGCCGCGCCAGATCATGGCGGTGTTTATGGTGCAGGGCGCAAGTGCAGGGGTGATAGGCGCACTGTTAGGCGCACTGCTCGGTTTGTTGCTGGCAAGCCAGCTGAATAATCTGATGCCGATCATCGGCGCGTTTGTCGATGGTGGCGCGTTACCGGTGGCGATTGAACCGCTGCAGGTGATCGTTATCGCGCTGGTGGCGATGCTGCTGGCACTGCTGTCTACGTTGTATCCTTCCTGGCGCGCTGCCGCCACTCAACCCGCTGAGGCTTTACGTTATGAATAAGATCCTGTTGCAATGCGACAACCTGTGCAAACGCTATCAGGAAGGCACCGTGCAGACCGACGTGTTGCACAATGTCAGCTTCAGCATTGAGGAAGGCGAAATGATGGCGATTGTCGGCAGCTCCGGCTCCGGCAAAAGTACGCTGCTGCACCTGTTGGGGGGCCTTGATACGCCCACTTCTGGCGATGTGATTTTTAGCGGTAAGCCACTTTCTAAGATGTCTTTGGCGGCAAAAGCCGAACTGCGTAACCGTGAGCTGGGCTTTATCTACCAGTTCCACCATCTGCTGCCAGATTTCACCGCGCAGGAAAACGTGGCCATGCCCCTGCTGATTGGTAAGAAGAAGCCTGCTGAAATCCAGGAGCGCGCGCGCGCGATGCTGGCAGCCGTGGGCCTCGATCATCGTCGCAGCCATCGCCCATCCGAGCTTTCCGGCGGTGAACGTCAACGCGTGGCGATTGCCCGTGCGCTGGTGAATAACCCGCGTCTGGTGATGGCAG
This sequence comes from Scandinavium sp., assembly GCF_051650185.1. GTDB lineage: Bacteria > Pseudomonadota > Gammaproteobacteria > Enterobacterales > Enterobacteriaceae > Scandinavium. The sequence continues at coordinate 25,525 of NZ_JBOFIN010000104.1, read as the reverse complement.
ATGAGCCCACCGGTAACCTGGATGCGCGTAATGCGGACAGCATTTTCCAGCTCCTTGGCGATCTGAACAAACAGCAGGGAACGGCGTTTCTGGTAGTCACCCACGATTTGCAACTGGCGAAGCGAGTGAGTCGCCAGCTGGAGATGCGTGACGGTCACCTGAATGCCGAGCTGACCCTGATGGGAGCGCAGTAAATGGCTTCTCCGTTATCCCTGCTTATTGGTTTACGCTTCAGCCGTGGTCGCCGTCGTGGCGGCATGGTGTCGCTGATTTCGGTCATTTCCACGGTAGGTATTGCGCTGGGCGTTGCGGTGTTGATCGTGGGCCTGAGTGCAATGAACGGTTTCGAACGCGAGCTGAACAACCGCATTCTGGCTGTCGTTCCACATGGCGAAATAGAGCCGGTGAATCAACCGTGGAATAACTGGAACGACGCGCTGAACAAGGTCGAAAAAGTGAAAGGGATTGCTGCAGCGGCACCCTATATCAATTTCACCGGCCTGATTGAGAGCGGCAGCAATCTGCGCGCCATTCAGATTAAAGGCGTCGATCCGCAGCAGGAAAGCAAGCTGAGTGCGCTGCCAAATTATGTGCAGAATAACGCCTGGGCGGATTTCAAAGCGGGCAGCCAGCAAATCATCCTGGGTAAAGGCGTGGCTGACGCGCTGAAGGTGAAGCAGGGCGATTGGGTGTCAATCATGATCCCTAACTCCGACAAAGAGCATCAGCTTCTGCAACCCAAACGTGTCCGTTTGCACGTGAGCGGTATTTTGCAACTGAGCGGTCAGCTTGACCACAGCTTTGCGATGATCCCCATGCCCGATGCCCAACAGTATCTGGACATGGGCAGCAGCGTGACCGGTATTGCCATCAAAGTGAATGACGTCTTCAACGCCAACAAACTGGTGCGCGACGCAGGGGAAGTGACGAACAGCTACGTCTATATCAAGAGCTGGATTGGCACGTATGGCTACATGTACCGCGACATCCAGATGATCCGCGCGATCATGTATCTGGCGATGATTCTGGTGATTGGCGTGGCCTGCTTTAACATCGTTTCCACGCTGGTGATGGCCGTAAAAGATAAGAGCAGCGACATCGCGGTGTTGCGCACGCTTGGTGCGAAAGATGGCCTGATCCGCGCTATTTTCGTCTGGTACGGTCTGCTGGCCGGCCTGTTGGGTAGCCTCAGTGGCGTCGTGATTGGCGTTCTTTGTGCCCTGAATCTGACGACCATTATCAAGGGGATCGAAACCCTGATTGGTCATCAGTTCCTGTCTGGCGATATCTATTTTATCGACTTCCTGCCGTCTGAACTGCACTGGCTGGATGTCTTTTATGTGCTGGTCACGGCACTGGTGCTGAGTTTGCTGGCGAGCTGGTATCCTGCCCGTCGCGCCAGCCGGATTGATCCTGCAAGAGTGTTAAGTGGCCAGTAATTCAGTGGCGTGCCATTTGGGCACGCCACTCTTTATGTCCTGATCTTTTGGGTCAGTTAAAGAGGAATTACTATGTACTACGGATTTGACATTGGCGGCAGCAAAATTGCCCTTGGCGTCTTCGACGGTCAGCGGTGCCTGCAGTGGGAAAAGCGCATCGCCACGCCGCGAGAGAGTTATGACGCCTTCCTTCAGGCTGTTTGTGGGCTGGTTGCAGAAGCCGACGAGCGCTTTGGCGTAAAAGGCAGCGTCGGGATTGGTATCCCGGGGATGCCGGAAACCGAAGACGGCACGCTCTATGCCGCCAACGTCCCAGCCGCCAGCGGCAAACCGCTGCGCCGCGACCTTTCCTCCCTTCTTGACCGCGATGTCCGCCTCGATAACGACGCCAATTGTTTTGCCCTCTCTGAAGCCTGGGACGATGAATTCACCCAATATCCGCTGGTGATGGGGCTGATCCTCGGCACTGGCGTTGGCGGCGGACTGGTGTTGAACGGTAAATCGATAACCGGTCATAGCTACATCACCGGTGAATTTGGGCATATCCGTCTGCCGGTTGATGCACTTGAGGTCGTCGGGCGTGATTTCCCGTTAACGCGCTGTGGCTGCGGTCAGTTAGGCTGTATCGAAAACTACCTGTCCGGCCGAGGTTTTGCGTGGCTGTATAACCATTTCAATCAGCAGTCGCTCTCTTCCCCTGAAATCGTGGCACTGTGGGAACAGGGTGACACTGCCGCCCGCGAGCATGTTGAGCGTTATCTCGACTTGCTTGCCGTCTGTCTGGGCAATATTCTGACCATTGTCGACCCAAATTTAGTGGTGATTGGCGGTGGATTGTCTAACTTTACTGCGATAACAGAAGGCCTGGCAGCTCGTTTGCCGCGTCATCTGTTACCTGTGGCACGCGTTCCTCGTATCGAGCGTGCTCGCCATGGTGATGCCGGAGGAATGCGCGGTGCCGCATTCCTGCATCTCAAAGACTAATTACAGGGGCTTCTATGCAGTCGCGTCGCTTTCATCGACTCAGTCGTTTTCGCCTTACCAAACGCCGGTTGCACGATCGTCTGCGCCAGCGGGTGTTCTTCAGAGACCGTATTGCGCCTGAAGAGATGGGCAAGCCGAGAGTCGTGGTATTGACCGGCGCGGGGATCTCGGCTGAGTCCGGGATCCGCACATTTCGTGCAGCGGACGGTTTATGGGAAGAACATCGGGTAGAAGACGTGGCGACGCCGGAAGGTTTCGCTCGCGACCCGGCACTGGTGCAGGCTTTTTACAACGCTCGTCGTCTGCAATTGCAGCAACCTGAAATCCAGCCCAATGCGGCGCATCTGGCGTTAGCGAAGCTGGAAGAAGCGCTGGGCGATCGTTTCCTGCTGGTGACGCAGAACATCGATAACCTGCATGAAAGGGCAGGAAGCCAGCGTGTCGTCCATATGCACGGCGAACTGCTCAAAGTGCGCTGTGCGTGGAGCGGGCAGGTGCTGGAATGGACCGGCGATGTAACCGTTAACGACAAATGCCACTGCTGTCAGTTCCCACAGCCTCTGCGCCCACACGTGGTGTGGTTTGGCGAAATGCCACTGGGAATGGACGAAATCTACGAAGCGCTTGCGACGGCAGACGTCTTTATTGCCATCGGGACATCAGGCCACGTTTATCCTGCGGCCGGGTTTGTTCATGAAGCCAAACTGCAAGGCGCACATACCGTAGAGCTCAACCTCGAACCAAGCCAGGTCGGCAGTGAGTTTGAAGAAAAGCACTACGGTCTTGCCAGCGCTGTTGTGCCGGAGTTTATCGAGCGGCTGTTGAAGGGTTTGTAAATCAAATCTTATGCCGGATAAGCGTTAGCGCCATCCGGCATTGAAGGCATTACCGTCCCGCTTTTAACTTCTGGTAATAATCTTCGTAAATCCGGCTGGCATCGCCGACGTCGTTCTGCCATTCACCCTTTTTGATGGTATCCGCATCCGGGTAGAGCGTTTTGTCATTGGCGACTTTCGGATCCAAAAGCTTACGTGCGGCAAGATTAGGCGTGGGATAACCGATGGTTTCTGCGACCTGTTTTGCCACATCCGGGCGCAGCAGGAAGTTAATCAGCTTCAACGCACCGTCGACGTTTTTTGCATTAGACGGAATAGCGAGGCTATCCATCCAGAAGATGCCGCCTTCTTTAGGCCAGACAACTTCAAGCGGTGTACCGGCCTGACGGGCTACCCATGCTGACCCATTCCAGACCATCCCCAGATTCACTTCGCCTTCCATATACGGGTTTGCCGGGTTGTCGGAGTTGAATGCCGCCACGTTTGGTATCAGCTTTTGCAGCTCTTTATACGCCGCTTCAATTTCTTTCGGGTCGGTGGTGTTTCCTGAAAGGCCCAGTTTGCGCAGCGCGACCTGGAACACTTCACGCGCGTCGTCGGTCAGCAACAGGCTGCCTTTGTACTCAGGCTTCCACAGGTCTGCCCAACTGGTGACCGTTTTGGGGTCGATGGCGTCGCTGTTGACGCCAATCGCAGTGGCGCCCCAGATGTACGGAATAGAGTAGTCGTTATTCGGGTCAAACGGCTTGTTCAGCATCTCCGGGTCGAGGTTGCTGAAGTTAGTCAGTTTGCTCTTATCAATCTTCTGGATCATGCCTTCTTTGCGCATCTTGTCGACAAAGTAAGTCGATGGCACCACCAGGTCGTATGCGCCTTGCTTGTAGGTTTTCAGCTTGGCGTACATGGTTTCATTCGACTCGTAGGTCGAATAAATCACCTTGATCCCGGTCTCTTTGGTGAACTGTTCCAGCAGGCCTGGCGGTACGTATTCAGTCCAGTTGTAGAAATAAAGCGTTTTGCTGTCATCGGCATGCGCGGCGCCCATACCGAGCACCAGCGCTGCGGCGGCAAGCATTTTTTTCATTTCGGGGTCCCCTGAGATTTCGTTTTATCACGAGCAACAATCTGGCTGGCAATGACCATGACCAGAGAAAGCACTAACAGAATGGTGGCCAGCGCGTTGACTTCCGGTGACACGCCGACTTTAACCATAGAGTAAATCTTAAGCGGTAAAATTTCGTAGCCCGGCCCGGTGACGAAGGAGGACACCACCACATCATCCATCGATAACGTAAAGCTTAGCAACCAGCCCGCAGCGACGGCAGGCATCGCCAGCGGCAAAATGATTTTGCGCAAAATCGTCATTTCACTGGCGCCTAAATCCTTCGCTGCTTCCAGCATTCGCACATCAAAGCCTTTCAGGCGGGAATAGACGGTGACCACCACAAAAGGCAGGCAGAAGGTGATGTGGGAAAACAGCAGTGACCAGAAGCCGAGCTGAATGCCAATCAGCATAAACAGCACCAGCAGGGAAATCGCCATCACGATATCCGGTGACATCATCACCACAAACAGCATGCCGCTGACGAAAGGTTTGCCGCGAAAACGGTAGCGGTAAAGTGCGACAGCCGTCAGCGAGCCAATCAGCGTGGCGAAGGTGGCTGACAGCACCGCCATCGTCAGCGAGTGCTGCGCGGCCTGAAGCAGGCTGTCGTTGTTCATCAGCAGCCCGTACCATTTGGTGGTAAAGCCTTGCCAGTTAATGCCAAAGCGCGAGCTGTTGAACGAATTGACGATCAAAATAATGATCGGGATGTAAAGGTAAGCATAAATGGCGGTCATAAAACCGCCGCGAAGCAGTCGGCCGATCATTCGAGTTCCACCTTCTTGTTCAGCAGGCGAGAAGCACGCCAGTAAACCAGCAGCATCAGGCCCATCACCACCGTCAGGGTGATGCTGGTGGCTGCGCCAAACGGCCAGTCGCGAATATTGAGGAACTGACTCTTGATGACGTTACCGATCAGCAGGTTTTTCGCGCCGCCCATCAGATCTGACACGTAGAACAAGCCCATCGCAGGCAGCATCACCAGCAGGCAGCCGGCGATAATACCCGGCATCGTCAGCGGAAAAATGATGCGGATGAAGGTCTGCAGCTTGCCAGCGCCTAAATCTTTCGCCGCTTCCAGCAGCGGTTTATCCAGCTTTTCAATACTGGAATAAAGTGGCATGACCATAAACGGCAACAGAATATAGACCAGCCCGATGATGACCGCACCTGGCGTGTACATGATGCGAATCGGCGTGTCGATAACCCCGAGCCACAGCAGGAACTCGTTGAGATAGCCTTTGGTGCTGAGGAATATTTTCAGCCCGTAAATACGGATCAGCGAGTTAGTCCAGAACGGCACAATCAGCAGGAACAGCAGCAGTGGACGCACTTTTTGCGGCAGTCTCGCCAGGAACCAGGCGAAGGGATAACCGAGGATCAGGCTGGCCAGTGTCGCCAGAAAGGCCATATTCAGCGAATGCAGCAGGACATCGAAATAGAGGGGGTCAAGCAGGCGAGTGTAGTTGTCCAGCGTAAAGACCAGCCTGACGAAGCTTGCGTCATCGCGGGTCAGGAAGCTGGTCCCGATAATCATCAGGTTGGGCAGGAACACAAACACCACAAGCCAGCCGACGATGGTGGCGATCACCCCTTTCTGGAATTTACTTGTGTTCTTCATCAGCCAGCACCACTTCCCAGCTTTCAACCCAATTGATGGCCATTTTTTGATCCAGCGAATGGTCAAAATCCGGATCGTCTTCGTTGAAGAATTCGTTGACCAGCACCATTTTGCCGTTTTCCAGCTCAACCACCGACTCCAGGGTCATGCCTTTGTAGTTACGCTCGCGCACGTAGCCAATCAGGCCTTCGATGTGGTTATCGTCATTGATTTCATCGACACGTAAATCTTCCGGGCGCAGCAGCACGTTCAATTTCTGGCCTGGCTCGACGGCAAAGTTGACGTAGATGTTGCACTCGCGGCCTTCCACATCGGCGCGAACTCGCTGTTCATCCAGTCGTTCAATTACCGTGGCGGTGAACTGGTTGATTTCACCGATGAAGCTGGCGACGAACAAATTTTCAGGCTCTTCGTAAATTTCGCGAGGGGTGCCATCTTGCTCAATTTTTCCGTCGCGCATGACCACGATGCGGTCTGACATCGTCAGTGCTTCTTCCTGGTCGTGGGTCACAAAAACGAAGGTGATACCGAGCTTACGTTGCAGTGCTTTCAGCTCGTTTTGCATCTGCTTACGCAGTTTGTAGTCCAGCGCGGAAAGGGATTCGTCCAGCAGGAGCAAGCGGGGTTTGTTCACCACCGCGCGCGCAATGGCGACTCGCTGCTGCTGACCGCCAGAGAGCTGATGCGGTTTACGTTGGGCGAACTCTTCCAGCTGTACCATTCGTAGGGCTTCTGTCACGCGCGGCGTGATCTGATCGGCGGGCGCTTTTTGCATCCGTAGGCCAAAGGCGACGTTTTCGAACACGCTCATGTGTGGAAACAGGGCATAGCTCTGGAAAACGGTATTGACGTGACGGTTTTCGGCGGGGACATCGGTGATATCCTGGCCTTCAAGATGAATGCGGCCTGTATCGACGTTCTCAAGCCCGGCGATAAGACGCAATACGGTTGTTTTACCGCAGCCAGAGGGGCCAAGCAGCGTAAGGAATTCACCGTTATTGATGGTGAGGTTGAGATCTGAAATGACTGTTTTACCTTCAAAGCCTTTGCGAATCCCCGCTAACTGCACCAGCGGTGAAAGCGAACGCGATTGTGTATTCAATTTTTTACTCTGTCCCATGCAGGCGTAACGAAAGGCTGTCGTTACGGGGTTTGTGGTTAACCACCTTAGAGGTCTGACACATAATTAAGGGCTGGCATTCTACGGCAATCCCCTGAAATCGCCAATCTTTCTGCGCCCTTGTGGGCTACCTTTAAACCATTCGCACACTGAGCGGCAAAAAAAACGCATTTGCCGGGACAAAAGTGATCTGACGCAAGAGTTGTCGATCGGGGCTTACTGATAATGTTGTCACAAAAAACGAGGGCGACGACATGGATAAATTACTTGAGCGGTTTTTGCAGTACGTATCTCTGGACACACAGTCGAAGCCTGGCGTGCGTCAGGTGCCGAGCACTGAAGGGCAATGGAAGCTGCTGCGATTGCTCAAAGATCAGCTCGAAGAGATGGGGCTGGTTAACGTCACCCTGAGTGAGAAGGGCACCGTAATGGCCACTCTGCCGGCAAACGTGCAAGGCGACATTCCGGCCATTGGCTTTATCTCGCACGTGGACACCTCCCCGGATTTCAGCGGTAAAAATGTGAACCCACAGATTGTTGAAAACTACCGTGGGGGTGATATCGCCCTTGGGATTGGCGATGAAGTGCTTTCTCCGGTGATGTTCCCGGTGTTGCATCAACTGCTTGGGCAGACGCTTATCACCACCGATGGCAAAACGCTGCTCGGCGCAGACGACAAGGCCGGTGTCGCTGAAATTATGACGGCGCTCGCCGTGCTGAAATCGAAAAACATTCCGCACGGTGATATCCGTGTCGCATTTACGCCGGATGAAGAAGTGGGCAAAGGTGCGAAGCATTTTGATGTGCCAGCTTTTGATGCTCAATGGGCTTATACCGTTGATGGCGGTGGCGTGGGTGAACTGGAGTATGAAAACTTCAATGCTGCGTCGGTGACCATCAAAATCGTGGGCAACAATGTGCATCCTGGTACCGCAAAAGGCGTGATGGTGAATGCGCTGTCGCTGGCTACCCGTATTCATGCGGAAGTCCCTGCTGAAGAGAGCGCTGAACAGACAGATGGCTACGAAGGCTTTTTCCATCTCACCAGTATCAAAGGCACTGTCGATACCGCGCAGATGCACTACATCATCCGTGACTTCGACCGCAAGCAGTTCGAAGCCCGCAAGCGTAAGATGATGGAAATTGCCAAAAAGGTCGGCAAGGGGTTACACCCGGACTGCTATATCGAACTCATCATTGAAGACAGCTACTACAACATGCATGAGAAGGTGATGGAGCATCCGCATATCATCGAGATTGCCCAACAGGCGATGCGTGATTGTGATATCGAACCGGACATGAAGCCGATTCGCGGCGGCACCGACGGTTCCCAGCTGTCCTTCATGGGATTACCGTGCCCGAACATCTTTACCGGCGGGTATAACTACCACGGCAAACATGAGTTTGTGACGCTGGAAGGAATGGAAAAAGCGGTTCAGGTGATCGTGCGAATTGCGGAACTGACCGCGAAAGCGAAATAAAAAAACGCCCGGGACGTCGGGCGTTTTCACATCTGGTTCGTAGGCCCGGTAAGCGGCAGCGCCACCGGGCATTTCTTCAATTAATCCTCAAAGAACCAGTACCCGCTGTTGACCAGCGCGGCTAACATCGCCAGGAAGGAAGGATCTTCCAGCGCATCACCGAACTGTTCTGCTGTCAGCACTATGTGGCTTGCCAGCGCATCCAGGGCCGGGCGGTGCGGAGAGTCAATTTTCTCGCCATTGACGAACACTTCGCCGTCAATGCGCAGTACGCGCAGGCCGCCGAGGCGCACCAGTTTGTCACCTTGTTGCAGCGCGTCATAAATCTCATCAGCCTGATAAGGCGGCTCCGGCGGGGAGACATCCAGCTCATGGCGAGACTGGCTGACAAACTCACCAAACCACTGCTTGAAGTGCTCTGGCTGGTTGATAAGGCCAAGCATCATCTCACGCAGTTTATCCAGCTCCTGCGGCAGAATATCGGCCGGATGGGCGCGTGGGGCGACATCAGGGTCGGTATAACGATAGGTGCCCAGCTCGCGCTGCAGAACGTAATCGGCGAAGCCGCTGATAAGCTCTTTGCCGCTTGGCGCGCGGAAGCCGACGGAGTAGTTCAGCGAGTTTTCCAGCGAGTAGCCTTCGTGCGGGAAGCCTGGTGGAATATAGAGGATATCGCCCGGCTCCATCTCTTCATCGATGATGGCATCGAACGGATCGACCTGCAGCAAATCCGGGTGTGGGCAGTGCTGTTTCATCGGCACTTTGTCGCCCACGCGCCAGCGACGGCGTCCGGTACCCTGGATGATAAACACGTCGTACTGATCGAGATGCGGACCCACGCCGCCGCCGGGCACGGAGAAGGAGATCATCAGATCGTCAATTCGCCAGTCCGGCAGGGCGCGGAAAGGGCGCATCAGCGCGGCGGTGGGCTCGTGCCAGTGGTTAACGGCCTGCACCAGCAGCGACCAGTTATTCTCGCTGAGGTGATCGTAGCTCTGGAACGGACCGTGGCTGACCTGCCATTTGCCTTCGTGATGGCTGACAAGGCGGCTGTCCACTTCGTCTTCCATGGCAAGGCCTGCCAGCTCATCCGGGGAGATCGGATCTACGAAGTTAGTGAAGCCGCGCTTCAGCACCACCGGGCGTTTTTGCCAGTAGCGTTCGATGAAGTCAGGCCAGTTAAGCGATAAGTGATAATCCATGATGTTTTATTCCACAGGCAGGTTTCTGTTGGGATTATAACGGATAGCGCCGCCCGGCGATGCAGGCGACGGTAAAATAAGTGACTCAGGGCTCTTTCGTTTCCGGATGCTGGCGACCGAATATGACTTCCATTTTCGCCCCGCCGAGAGGGCTGTCTCCTGGCAAAATTTTGCCGTCGTACTGTTCGACAATTTCCCTTGCGACAGAAAGCCCAACGCCCTGGCCGGGGCGCAGCGTGTCAGCCCTTTGCCCGCGGTCAAACACCATATCACGCTTGCTGTTGGGAATGCCCGGGCCGTCGTCTTCCACAATAATGTGCAGATGTTCATCGGTCTGGCGGGCCGAGACTTCAACGAACTCCAGGCAATATTTGCAGGCGTTATCGAGCACATTGCCCAGTACTTCCATAAAGTCATTACGCTCGCCAACGAAGCTAATCTCCGGCGAGATATCCAGCGTGATATTGACCCCTTTGCGTTGGTAAACCTTGTTCAAAGCAGACGTCAGGTTATCAAGCAAAGGTGCGACCGGATGCAGCTCACGGCTCAACAGCATATTGCCGCTGCGCATGCTGGCGCGATGCAGGTAATAGCCAATCTGCTGGGAAATGCGACTAATTTGCTCCAGCATCACCGGCTCGGCATCATCGACGCTCAGCTTATTGCCGCGAAGAGAACGCAAGGTGCTTTGCAGCACGGCGAGCGGGGTTTTCAGGCTGTGAGTCAGGTCGGTGAGCGTGGTGCGGTATTTGTCGTAGCGCTCACGCTCGCTTTTAAGCAGGCGATTAAGGTTCATCACCAGATGGGTCAGTTCGCGTGTGGTTTCCGGGTTCAGCGTTTCGCGGTTATGTTCTTCCAGCTCACGCACTTCTTTCACCAGTGACTCGATAGGGCGCAAACTCCACCAGGCCGCCACCCAAAGCAAAGGAATGACCAGCAGCAGGTTGGCAGCCAGCACGTAGATAAACCAGCTCCACACCATATACGAACGTTTAAGTTCGATAGGAATGGTGTCCACTACGACAATCGTCAGTTGCGGCATGCGTCCGGTCGCCGGATAGATATTGACCGCCACAGAGTGCGTCATCTCTGAACTGTCGTCCTGCTGGCGAAGCTCATCCAGCTGGCGCATAACTTCGTGGTCGTTACGCAAAAGCATGCTGGACGATCCCACATCGGCCTCGATTTCATGGAACCCGTTGTTTTTAAGCCAGTCGGGATGGATGCGTTTTTGCAGCCAGGGCAGATCGCGCTGCGCCCACATCAAATGCCCCTCTTTGTCGTAAATCAACGCCATCGTCGGGCTTTGCAGATTCAGGTTATCCGGAATTTTTACGCTGAGCTTGTTATCTTCCCAGCGGGCGAGGGTGTAGAAAAGGTTGCTCTCGCCACGCAGTAAGCGAAAGGTGGTTTTATCAAAGCTGACGCTGTACCCCACCAGCGCGACCATGCCATAGGCCAGCGAAAGCACCAGTACAACGGCGGCTGTCGCCAGCAAAAAGCGGACGCGCAGAGAGAGCGGTAACACGTGCCTGAGCATTTTTTTCATCCGCGAAGTTCGAACAGGTAGCCCTGGCCTCGCACGGTGGTGATCACATCATGAGGATACTGCGCCTGGATTTTCTTACGTAAGCGCCCCATCAGGACGTCGATGGTGTGGCTCTCGCGCAGTTCAGCATCCGGATAGAGTTGCAGCATCAGGGAGTCTTTGCTGACGACTTTGCCGTTGTTGCGGATCAGCGTTTCCATGATGGTGTATTCAAACGCGGTCAGCTTAATCACTTCGTTGTTCACCGACAGCTCGCGGCGAGAGAGATCAACCTGAAACGGTGGCAGCGTAATCACCTGAGAGGCCAGGCCGCTGTTCCGGCGCAATAAAGCCTGCATACGAGCCGCCACTTCTTCAATATGGAAGGGTTTGGTGACGTAATCATCGGCGCCCGCGCTCAGGACTTCGACTTTATCCTGCCAGCCTTCTCGAGCCGTCAGCACCAGCACGGGCACTGAAATTTCGTTACTGCGCCAGCGGCGAATCATGGTCAGGCCGTCTTCGTCCGGCAAACCGAGATCGACAATCGCGATGTCCGGCACATGTTCACCCAGATAGTAATCCGCTTCCTTCGCATCTTCCGCCGCATCAACCTGGTGGCCGAGTTCCTGAAGCTGAACCTTTAAGTGGTGACGCAAAAGTGCATTGTCTTCCACAACGAGTACGCGCATAGGGGGGCTCCCTTTTCATTTTCGATTTGAATAGTTTAACGCGATTATGTGGGGGCGGGGATAAACATCAGATAAACAGGGGAGGAAGGGCCTCTCTTTCCTGGCTGAGCAGGAAAGAGAGGCGAGACAACTTACTTCAGTTCGTCGACCATGGCGATCGCGCGGCCGATGTAGTTGGCTGGGGTCATTTCTTTCAGGCGAGTTTTTTCGTGCTCTGGCACGGCCAGGCTGTCGATAAACTGCTTCATGCCTTCGGCATCGACACGTTTACCGCGGGTCAGCTCTTTCAGCTTCTCGTACGGCTTTTCGATGCCGTAGCGGCGCATCACGGTCTGAATGGGCTCAGCCAGCACTTCCCAGTTGCTGTCCAGTTCAGCGAGCAGACGATCGCGGTTCACTTCCAGTTTGCTCACGCCCTTCAGGGTGGACTGATAAGCAATCAGTGCGTAGCCCATACCCACGCCGAGGTTACGCAGCACGGTGGAATCGGTCAGATCGCGCTGCCAGCGGGAAACCGGCAGTTTGCTCGCCAGGTGTTGCAGCACGGCGTTAGAGAGACCCAGGTTGCCTTCAGAGTTTTCGAAGTCAATCGGGTTAACTTTGTGCGGCATGGTGGACGAGCCAATTTCACCGGCAATGGTTTTTTGTTTGAAGTGGTTCAGGGCGATGTAGCCCCACACATCACGGTCGAAATCGATAATGATGGTGTTAAAGCGCGCCATGCAGTCGAACAGCTCGGCGATGTAGTCGTGCGGTTCAATCTGGGTGGTGTACGGGTTCCACTGAATGCCCAGTGAAGTGACAAACTCTTCGCTGAACTGGTGCCAGTCCACTTCCGGGTACGCGGCGATGTGGGCGTTATAGTTGCCCACCGCGCCGTTGATTTTGCCGAGGATTTCCACCTGGTTCAGCTGGCGATACTGACGTTCCAGACGGTACGCCACGTTAGCCATTTCTTTGCCCATGGTGGACGGCGTGGCGGGCTGACCGTGAGTACGGGAAAGCAGAGGGATATCGCGATACTGCACGGCGAGATCTTTTACCGCATCAATCAGTTTGCGCCAGTAAGGCAGCACCACTTCATCACGCGCGGTTTTCAGCATCAGTGCGTGGGAAAGGTTGTTGATGTCTTCAGAGGTACAGGCGAAGTGAATAAATTCAGACACGGCATGCAGGGCAGGGACTTCCGCCACTTTCTCTTTCAGGAAGTACTCAACCGCTTTGACGTCGTGGTTGGTGGTGCGCTCGATGGTTTTAATACGCGCAGCGTCTTCTTCGTTAAAGCCAGCGACGATTTTATCGAGGAAACCGTTTGCGTCGGCAGCAAAAGCAGGAACTTCCTTGATCGCTGCGTGCGCGGCTAATTTTTGCAGCCAGCGTACTTCAACCTGTACACGGAATTTCAGCAAACCGTATTCGCTGAAAATACCGCGCAGCGCGCTGACTTTATCCCCGTAGCGTCCATCGACAGGGGAAACGGCGGTCAGTGAGGATAATTCCATAGATCATAACTCCGGAGTTAAATGAGCAAGAATTTGTTTGGCCTGAGTGGTCAGGCGATGACGAGAAAACATCAGTTGCAGACGGCCACCGCCGACCTGGTGCCACAGCACTGCGGCGCGGATCCCGGCGAGCAGGCTGGCACGAACTTTGGCCTGAACCTGCGGGCTTTGCAGCACGGCAGGGGAGCCAGTGACCTGAATACGTGGGCCTAGTGGGCTAACCACATCAACATAAATGGCTGCCATGGCGCTCAGCAGCGTTTCAGACTGCAAATCAAAATGATCCAGCTGGCGCTGCAGGCCATTGATGCGATCGCCGAGCGTATCCATCGCGCCCTTGGCGGCAGCCAGTTTACGCTCCAGCACCATCAGGCTTAAGGTATAACGCGTCAGTTCAGCGTTCAGACCCTGGCGACTGCTGGCGTTGAGCACCCCGAGCAGGGTTTCCAGACCGAGGCGAAGATTGGCTTCACTGCCACCGAAAACACCCAGCGTGGAATCCGGGTTGAGATCGATAACGCTGTTCAGCGAGACGTGCAGGGCATCGCTATCGCAGTGCCCCTGATGCGCCAGCTGCTGAACCAGACGAGCTGACTGGCAAATCCCGGCCAGCGCCAGCGTGATGTCATAATAGTTCTTCGCCACTAAAACTCCTTTCGGTGTGCCGTGTAAGTCTTAAACTGGCAGCGGCAGGCGCTGCTCAATAATGCCGCCACCGAGGCACACTTCACCGCTGTAGAACACAGCAGACTGGCCTGGCGTTACGGCGGAAACGGGCTCGTCAAAGCGAACCTCAATTCTGTCTTCATCCAGTGCGGTAATGGTGCACGGAATGTCTGTCTGACGGTAGCGGGTTTTCACGGTGCAGCGCACGGTGCCTGCCAGCGGTTGGCGATCGACCCAGTGCAACTGCTGGGCAATCAGCCCCACAGACATCAGGCGAGGATGATCGTGACCCTGTGCAACCACCAGAATATTGTTCTCGACGTCTTTATCAACGGTGTACCACGGCTCTTCGCTGCCGTCTTTGGTGCCGCCAATTCCCAGGCCTTTACGCTGGCCGAGAGTGTGGTACATCAGACCCTGATGCTCACCAATCACGTCGCCGTCGACGGTAACGATTTTGCCCGGTTGGGCTGGCAGGTAGCGACCGAGGAACTCGCGGAATTTGCGCTCGCCGATAAAGCAGATACCGGTGGAATCTTTTTTCTTCGCGGTGATGAGATCGAGCTCTTCGGCAATGCGGCGTACTTCAGGCTTTTCCAGTTCGCCCACAGGGAACAGGCTTTGAGCGATTTGCTCATGACCCAGCGTATAGAGGAAATAGCTCTGGTCTTTGTTGCCGTCCAGACCGCGCAGAAGCTGGCTTTTGCCGTTGACGTCAGCACGGCGCACATAGTGGCCGGTGGCGATGTAATCGGCACCTAAATCTTCGGCAGCAAATTCGAGGAAGGCTTTAAATTTGATCTCTTTGTTGCACAGAATATCCGGGTTTGGCGTACGACCTGCTTTGTATTCTTCGAGGAAGTGCTCGAAGACGTTATCCCAGTACTCTGCGGCAAAGTTAACGGTGTGCAGCTCAATGCCGAGCTTATCGCACACGGCCTGGGCATCTGCCAGATCCGCGGCAGCAGTACAATATTCCTCGCCGTCGTCCTCTTCCCAGTTCTTCATGAACAGGCCTTCTACTTTATAGCCCTGCTGTTGCAGCAGGTAAGCAGAAACGGAGGAATCGACACCGCCGGACATCCCGACGATCACTTTTTTTGGGCTTTCTGACATTGGAATACTCACGACATTGAACTTCAAGGCGGCGTATTCTATCACGCAGCCCCGGTGTGATCACCCTTTGTGAAAGGCCAGTTAAATTCGCCGATACTCTCCAGCGGCAGACGTTGTCCGCTTTGCCAGCAGCGGATACTTTCAGCCACTAACGGAGAACGCAGGTGAGAGGCGGTAAGTATTTCTTCCGCACTGAGCCACAAACACCGATCGATGTCGTCGTCGTGGGGTTCAGTAGCGCACGTATCGTTAAGTTCTATCGAGAATAAAAAACGCAGGAAGGGCGTTTTATCGGGGGCGATCCATTGATGCATGCGAACCAGACTCTGGGGTGTCGCGCGAATGCCGGTTTCTTCCCACAGCTCGCGTTCCGCGGCCTGCACCAGCGTTTCGTCGGCTTCGAGATGCCCGGCAGGCTGATTCCAGGTGGCTTTGCCGTTGACGGTTTCTTCAACGATCAGGAACTTACCTTTGGCGTGAACAACGCAAGCGACGGTAACGTGCGGTTTAAACATGGTTAATTCCTTATCAGGCATCCCGCCATTCACCGTTAGCGAGATTATCCAGGGTGTAGTCGCCCATCGCGTAGCGAATCAGGCGCAGAGTGGGGTAGCCGACATGCGCCGTCATACGACGAACCTGACGGTTCCGTCCTTCATATAGCGTCACTTTCAACCAACTGGTCGGGATAGCTTTACGCTCGCGAATAGGCGGGTTGCGCGGCCAAAGCCACTCAGGTTCATCAACCAGTTCAATGCCCGCAGGCAGTGTCGGGCCGTCGTTGAGGGTCACGCCCGTACGCAAAGCATTCAGTGCGGATTCATCCGGCGCACCTTCCACCTGGACGAAATAGATTTTCCCTGTACGCTTGCCCGGCTGAGTCAGTCTTGCTTGTAACGCGCCATCGTTGGTCAGCACCAGTAACCCTTCGCTGTCGCGATCCAGTCGACCTGCCGCATACACACCCTGAACGTTGATATAGTCCTTCAGCGTGCTGCGCCCGGCCTCGTCGGTAAACTGGGGCAAAACATCGTAGGGTTTATTGAACAGAATCACCCTTTTTGGGTGGCTTTCTTTGCGTTGTCTGGTGTCAAGGCGTGAGCTGAATCGCTCAACCCGGTGATTTCTAAAAGAAGTTTTAGTCATGGTATTTTCAGGCTGGGTCAATTGCCGCATTATAGCCTAATAACGAAGACCTTTCATGGAACCCAACAATCAGGTAGTATCAACCAGCTCATTACAAATCATTAACAAAAAATATTGCTCACACTTGTTCGCGTTGCGGTAATAAAGCTTCGCACCCAGGACGCGAAGAGAACGGGCAATCACCAGAAGCGCTCGAAGGAGAAGTTGATGGAAAGCAAAGTAGTTGTTCCGGCGGAAGGCCAAAAAATCACCCTGCAAAACGGCAAACTCAACGTTCCTCACAACCCTATCATCCCTTTCATTGAAGGTGATGGTATCGGCGTTGACGTCACTCCGCCGATGATTAAAGTAGTGAATGCTGCCGTAGAGAAAGCCTACAAAGGCGAGCGTAAAATTTCCTGGATGGAAATTTACACCGGCGAAAAATCTACTCATGTCTATGGTCAGGATGTCTGGCTGCCAGCCGAAACGCTGGATCTAATTCGTGAATATCGCGTTGCCATCAAAGGCCCACTGACCACCCCAGTCGGTGGCGGTATTCGTTCTCTGAACGTTGCTCTGCGCCAGGAGCTGGATCTTTACGTTTGCCTGCGCCCGGTACGTTACTACCAGGGTACGCCAAGCCCGGTGAAACACCCGGAACTGACCGACATGGTTATCTTCCGTGAAAACTCCGAAGACATCTATGCGGGCATCGAATGGAAAGCGGACTCTGCTGATGCAGAAAAAGTGATCAAGTTCCTGCGTGAAGAGATGGGCGTGAAGAAAATTCGCTTCCCTGAACACTGCGGTATCGGCATCAAACCATGTTCAGAAGAAGGCACCAAACGTCTGGTGCGTGCAGCGATTGACTACGCTATCACCAACGATCGCGACTCTGTGACTCTGGTTCACAAAGGCAACATCATGAAGTTCACCGAAGGCGCTTTCAAAGACTGGGGTTACCAGCTGGCGAAAGAAGAATTCGGCGGTGAGCTGATCGATGGCGGCCCGTGGCAGAAGATCAAAAACCCGAAAACCGGCAAAGAAATCATCATCAAAGACGTTATCGCCGATGCGTTCCTGCAGCAGATCCTGCTGCGTCCGGCTGAGTACGACGTTATCGCCTGTATGAACCTGAACGGCGACTACATTTCTGACGCCCTGGCAGCACAGGTCGGTGGTATCGGTATCGCGCCAGGCGCGAACATCGGTGACGAGTGCGCACTGTTCGAAGCTACCCACGGCACCGCGCCTAAGTATGCTGGTCAGGATAAAGTGAACCCAGGTTCCGTGATCCTGTCCGCAGAAATGATGCTGCGTCATATGGAATGGTTCGAAGCCGCAGACCTGATTGTTAAAGGCATGGAAGGCGCAATTGCTGCCAAAACCGTGACCTATGACTTCGAACGTCTGATGGAAGGCGCTAAGCTGCTGAAATGTTCAGAGTTTGGTGACGCGATCATCGCGAACATGTAATCTGTTTGCTGGATTGCAATGAAAAATGGGAGCCGAAAGGTTCCCGTTTTTTTGTCACATATTTTCTTATTTGCCTGAACAATAAAGCAGGTGCAGCAGACAGAAACATAGCGATGTCGGTTATCTGGTGGTTAATTCAGATGCAGAAAATAACGTTCCGCAGTAAGGGCACAGGAGGGGGCTGTTTTTTTTGATTCGGGATGGACTGTGCATCGATTGTTTTTCGCATTTCGGACAGGTACATCCGGCAGGCTGGGAAGGGCGAAGTTGACGATTTTTACGTTCAGCCATGTGGTTTCCTTTTTTGGTTGGCGCGAAACAATACCTTAAGCAAAAACAAAAAGCGCTAACTCATTTCAGAAATACGCAGATTAAGAGGAAACCGAACCGCACTGACAAATCTTTCTGAGATATACCTTGCGTAGAAAAGTTAATCATGCGTTAATGGCTCATCGGTTTGAACAAAAACGTTATCTGAAACAGTTTTCTTAAGTCGTTCTCATCATCTTCTCTTCCTTTGATGTCTCTTCTTCAGTTTTCTCAGTACCCGATAGTTTCTTCAGACCAGCACTGCCTGCGGGCGAAATATAATTAAAGGTAAAAATATATGTCTACTAAAATGACTGGTTTAGTTAAATGGTTTAATGCCGAGAAAGGTTTCGGTTTTATTACCCCAAAAGACGGTAGCAAAGACGTGTTTGTGCACTTCTCCGCTATCCAGAGCAATGATTTCCGTACTCTTTACGAAAATCAGGAAGTTGAATTCTCCGTTGAAGCAGGTCCTAAAGGTCCATCCGCTGTCAACGTGGTCCCGCGTTGAGGGCCTGAAGATT
This sequence comes from Scandinavium sp., assembly GCF_051650185.1. Classification (GTDB taxonomy): domain Bacteria; phylum Pseudomonadota; class Gammaproteobacteria; order Enterobacterales; family Enterobacteriaceae; genus Scandinavium. The sequence goes on along the minus strand of NZ_JBOFIN010000104.1, from coordinate 6,796 downwards.
ACTGATTCAATCCACTTTCGCTGTCCTTGCTGCCACGGATTGCAATACCGTACCTCATCGTTTGATGTGTCGGAAAAAAATCCGCATGGTGCAAAATGTATATTTTGCAAATCAGCAATGGTGACCTTCGATAATATTTATACCTGGCATCGACCAGTTTCTGCTTCTGTCGAATACAGAAAATAGAGTCCGACTCGTCAGATAAATATTTCAGGACGGTGACCGACATTTATCCCGTACCGGAGCACAAATGAAAAAAGTCCTCGTGTTTTTTAACGCAGAACCGCTCGTTGTTGTCTCGGTAAAACCGGATGAAACATCAATATCACGTGAATATCCGAATGGCGAAACGGCAAATTTAAAAATAATGTCTGCCAGTTTTGCCTCATTGACGGGTGATCATCACGTGGTACATGTCGCCACAGACAGAGAATTAGCCGCAGAAGACATTCTTAAAGCCGCTGAAAAATATCTCTAATGTTTGATTGTCTTTTTAACCGCCCACCCGGGCGGTTTTTTTATGCCTGAAATAAATATCAGCTAAATAATTTGCCTTTCAGCAGAGTAAGACCTTCTGACAGTAAATCCTGCTGACTGTTGACCTTGCCTTCCGGCGAAAGCGTATCGACAACTTTCGGCAGATGTTCGGCAATCAGGTTAGAAGCTGTTTGCGGATCGATACCCAACTTTTCAGCCAGCGAAGCGACAGCAGGGGAGCCGAGCGCAGAGGTCACCTGGTCCGGCGATACGGGGTGGTTGGCTCCACTGCTTATCCATGATTCAACGATTCCGCCCAGCCCACCCTGCTGGAATTTCTCCACTAAGGCAGCAATGCCGCCTTGTTCATTAATCCAGGACAAAATGGCCTGATAGGTTCCGGCCTGGCCTTCTTGCCCACCGAACATACCGGCAACTTGATCGAAGAGACTCATCAGCGATTCCTCAGGGTTTGTTAGGAATGATCAATACCTGGCCCGGATAGATTTTATCCGGATGCTTAAGCATCGGCTTGTTGGCTTCAAAAATACGTGGGTATTCATTCGGGGTTCCGTACTCAGCTTTTGAAATCGCGCTGAGTGTATCGCCGGATTTCACCGTGTAGTAGCGGCTTTCAGCGCCGGGTTGTGCTGCGGTTAAGCTGTCATTGACCTGCGATATTCCGGCAACATTTCCTACGGCCACCAGGATTTTCTCTTTCGCTTCCTGAGTGAGTCCATCTCCTGTCACCGTGGCGGTGCCATCGCTGGCGACGTCAACTTTTACATTTTCCGCACCAGGAATGCCCAGTTCAGTAATGTGTGACTCCAGCTTTTTACTCTGCGCATCGCCGTCATGACTGGTGACGGCATCCCAGAGTTTTTCACCTGCCTCTTTAACAAAGCTAAATAATCCCATCGGGTTCTCCTCATTGAGAGAGGGCGGCTCTTGTGAGTCAAGAGCGCTTCACCGTGGTTAATTATATGCGACAGACCGCAGGTGAGGTTGTTTTTTGAACAGCGAAGAGGGCGGCAAAGCCCATTGCGAAGACTGATGAATGAAAAATCAACACCCAACATCTAAGGGACACAAAGAGATAGGTGTTTACAGGCTTTGATGTTAAAAATGCGCTCAGCATAGCCATTGAAGGACCGCTGTCATGTCGGCAGGAAAATATAAGACCAAAAAGGGAATACGCTTTGTGCTTGCCGTGGGGTTTATTTTTGTTATCGCGCTGGTCATTGTCGGGCGAGCAACCTTCGGCGGGGCAGTTCAGGACTCCGATTTTCAATACAGCGATGACTCTCTGTTCTTCATGCAGAGTGCGATAGTGTTCGTTTACAGCACAGTCTTTACTTTGCTCTGCGCCATTCCACTGGGTTTTGTTCTTCTGGAAGCAGATCCCAGCTCGCAAAAGTGATTTCGGGCTCTCAGATGGCAGAAAACGGCAGCTTCCGCTAAATTGTCTCTGAATAATAAAGCAATTTTTAGTTAGTGGTGTTGTGGTGAAGAATGTTCAGGATGCGCTGAGAAAACGACAGGCACTGCTGATATCAGCGGTCGTGACGTTGCTGTGTGTGACCGTTTACGTGATTTTCATCCATCAAAAGCGTCTGACCGGCGTGAATGAAGGCATGAACGCCATGGTCACGCAAATGACCACGGTCTTTAATGACAATGAACTGATAGCCGATGCAACAGGCGTGCGTTTTCAACAAATTCGTGGCACCAGCGAATGCGGCGGTTTATCAGGTTTTCGTCCTCGGGATGGCCATGCCTGGGCCATTAATGGCGACAGCGGTCATCTCAATCCTCGCATCGGCACGCTGGTTTCCCGCACTCAGAATTTAGATGCCAGCTGCATGTTTAGCGCCGCGGAATTTATTCGTTCCCGAATCAATGCCCTTAACCCTGGCCGCTTTGATGCGCATCGCTATATTATTTCCCGCGATGCCAGCTGGTTTTACTGGTTTATGCCCCACGACTCTGTTCCGTTCCACTTCTCTGACTCGAAAATGGCAGACGAGCCCAGTGAGTTTTTTAAAGCGCCAGATTCCTTCTACAACCGCCTGCTGCTCAAAGACGTCCGCGAGAAAGCGAGCAGCGCAACCAACTTTTACACTGACAAGATAACGGGCGAAACGGCCTATAGCGTCGTCAGCTATATCTATGATTTGTCCGGGGCCGAAGTCAGCGATCAGATTGTCGGCTATCTGCTTTACGATCATTCACTCTCCGAATTGCGCGAGTCTTTAGCGGCTGCTTTTGGTGGCACTGTTCCTCCGGCGTTAATGGTGGATTTAGTGAATACGCCGACCCGAAAATCCCTGTGTCTGACGGAGGTCTGCTACTGGATGGGGGACACTGAAACTCGCGAGGTGTCTGCTAAATACCAGTTCCGCTATGAGCTCCCGGTCTACCTGTTCGTACTCAATGATGCTTCAGCGTGGTCAGCGATTTTGCTGGCGCCTGTCATCTTCTTGCTGCTGGCCTGGATTGTGCGTCGTCGGTTAAATCTCAGTGATGTCAAAGTTTACACCGACCCGCTGACCGGCTGCTTTACGCGTAAAATTCTCGAGTTCGTGCGGGAGCGGGCGGAGGACTACTCGGTCGTGGTGCTGATGGATTGCAACAAGTTTAAAACCATCAACGATACCTGGGGGCATAACACCGGCGACAGGGCGCTTCAGGTGATTGCCCAGCGAATGATGTCCAGCGTGCGGGAAGAAAAAGATGTGGTGATTCGAACCGGCGGGGATGAGTTTGTGATCCTGCTTGAGCACGCCTCACTTGAGGCTGCACAAAATGTGGCGCAGCGAGTAGCCAGAGAAATCTCGGCGCATGATTTTATTGCCAGCGGTGAAGTCATCCATTTGTCGGTTTCATGGGGCCTGGCGGAGTTTCATGACGATCTGGACGTCACCATCCAGCAGGCGGACGCCGATATGTACCGAATGAAACAGGCGCGTCAGGATGCGACCCTGACCTGCTGACGGGCTTTTTTGTCGAGATACATCGCTGCGTCTGCGGCCTGAATCGCGCTTTCTGCGTCCATTTCCTGCGGGCAGACATCAATGGTGCCAATGCTCGCGCCGGGATAGTGGATCCCGTGATCGCCCAACTGATAAACGCCCTGAATTTGTCGACGTAGTAATTCGACAAAGGCCGTTTTTTTGATATTGGTCGTGATTTCACAGGCCACCAGGAACTCATCGCCCCCGATACGTCCGACAATATCTTCGTGGCTCATCACCGAAGTCAGGCGCTGTCCGACCTGGATCAGGAACTCATCGCCAGCCTGATGGCCGTGAATATCATTAATCTCTTTGAAATCATCCAAATCGATAAAGGCGACCAGCACGCGTGAGCCATTGTTACGCGCGTGGGTAAACAGAGCGTCAAGTTGCTCGTACACCGCACGGCGGTTAGAAAGGCCTGTCAGCGCATCCGTATAAGAGTGGGCAATTAATGCGGCGTTCGCTTCACGCAGCTGCGCGACAAGGGACTCTTTTTCGATATAACGGGCAATCAGGCTCGCAAACAGGTGCAGCACGTGCTCGCTGTTGATGCTGAAGTTATGTTGGTCGCGGCTGGAGGCGCACAGTGTCCCGTACAGGGAGCCGTCGGCAAGATGAACCGGGGTGGTGAAAAAGGTGTTGATGCCGAGCGCCTGGGCGGCTTCGCAGTCTCCCCAACGATGGCGAACATCGTTACTGAAATAGCACTCTTCATCCACTGCGCGTTTGCACAGAGACTCATCCCAGGGCAGGGAGTGGCCTTCGGGGATCTGCATATCGCTGGTGTTACGGGCATAAACCACGTGCTGCAAGCGAGTGCTGTTGTCGACACGTGTCAGATAGGTCGATTCCATATGCGTCACCATCTCAAGCATCTCCAGCAGTTGCCGGACGAGGCTCTCAAGGGATTGTTCCGTTGCAAGGGTTTGTGAAACGCGGGCGAGAATAATATCTGACATTTTCTGGAAACTCCCGTGCACTTCAACAGCGAAGACGGCACGCTATGCTGAATAAATCGACTATCCATCATAGTAAACCATGAATACATCAAATTTTATACATCGAAAGCAGGAGAATGGGACGAATTTCCCCTTAAAAAGCCCCGCCGGGGGCGGCGGGGAAAACTCATTGATTATGGAATGATCTGTTCTCTGGTCAGTGCGAGAACAGTCCTAATTTAATTTGCAAAAGTGCAGTTAAAATGAAGAAATAGTGAAGATTAAAGCGAAATCAACCCATTGTAAGGACGTTACCGTGAAGAAATATGCCGGAATGATGTTGCCCCTGCTGATGGCGGGATGTGCCAGCCAGCACAACGATGCGCCGCCACCGCCAGCCATTGGTATGGCAAATCCTGCTGCCGTTTATTGCCAACAGAAAGGCGGAACAAGCGTGCCAGTAGAAACCCCGCAAGGTGTTCGAAGCGACTGTAAACTGCCGAATGGCGAAGTGATCGATGAATGGACGCTTTACCGCCGAGATCATCCGCAGTCGTGACATTGCGTTGCTCTCCAGGGTAGAATGTTTATTAAGATTTTTCCTAATATCAATCCTGACGAGAGCACCATGATTCAGCTTAAACCGGGCACCGTGGCAATGATTATCGGGGCTCGTACTTCCGCTGGCCGAGTCAACATCGGCAAATCCGTTTCTTTGTTCGCCCTGTGCCAGCCTGGCGAGCGTCTGCTTAATCCCATCAACGGGGTCGTGACCGAACTGCCAGGAGAGGCGCTGCGGGCGTTATGGCTGGTGACGGGCGATATTCAATCTGTTGACGGTCAGGCCGGTTTTGCGTTTGTGCGCCCGGAGCATTTGATGCCGTTAACCCCGGACGCACTGCCTGCGGACGAACTCGCAAAAATCATGGAGTAAGGCTGGATAGCCACTCTGCCAGCACTCGCGCATGGTTACGCTGGGTGTTGGTGGCGGCATACAGCAACGTTACCGTTTGCTGCAGCCCAAGGGCTGCAAGTCTTTTGCCATCCTCCAGGTTGTTTTCAAGTTCCGCCCGGTAGTGCTGACAGAAGGTCGGGAAGTCAATCACCTCGCTGTGAAAGGCTTTGCGAAGCTCATTTGAGGGCGTCAGCGTTTTACACCACTCGTCGTGAGTCAACGCCTCTTTCCTGATGCCGCGAGGCCAAAGTCGATCAACCAGAACCCGATAGCCGTCATCCGCCGAAACAGGGTCATAGACACGCTTACACTGGATCATTCCTTTTCCTCCTGTTGCTGCTTTACCCAAGGGTAATACGTTGCGTGGGAAGAAGAAACTCTCGCCACCTGCCATTTAAGGGGATTGTGGCCTGAGGAAAATCCCGGTAATCTGAGGTTCCTTATGAAGTCCAAAAACTGCTGCTCATAAGGAACCCCTCATGGAACACACTCCCGCTAAAAAAACGTTGCGTATTGCCCTTGTGGGCGACTTCAATCCGGATGTGATTGCCCATCAGGCGATCCCGCTGGCCATCGATGATGCTGCCGCCGTACAGGAACTGACGGCTGATTACGACTGGATTGCCACCACTGAGGTAGGCAGTGCAGAAGATCTTGTTGGCTATGACGCAATCTGGGTTGTTCCGGCAAGCCCTTATAAGAATGCAGAAGGTGCGTTTACCGCTATTCGCTACGCGCGTGAAAATAGTATCCCTTTCCTTGGCACCTGTGGCGGTTTTCAGCACGCGATCATCGAATATGCCCGTAATGTGCTGGGCTGGCGTGACGCGGCGCACGCCGAAACCGACAGCGAAGGGCGCATGGTTATCGCCCCGCTAAGCTGTTCGCTGGTGGAAAAGTCAGATGTGATTGAGCTGCGGGCGAATACCCTGATTGCTAAAGCGTACGGTCGTCTGAGCATCGAAGAGGGCTATCACTGCAACTACGGTATATCCCAGGACTTTGCTTCAGAACTGGAAGAAGGCGCGCTGCGAGTGACGGGCTGGGATGAAGAAGGGGAGATTCGCGCAGTCGAGCTCATCACCCATCCGTTCTTTGTCGGGACGCTGTTCCAGCATGAGCGTAACGCGCTGGCCGGGCGTCCTGCTCCGCTGGTTCATGCGTTTTTACGTGCTGCGGCTAACTGATCCCGAGATCGCAGGCCGGGTCAGGCGTTAGCCGCCACCCGGCAAAATAGCCACCTTCGCTGAGGTGAAATGCCCGGCGGCGCTGTGTATGACCGGATACATAGGTGACAGATCAGACCGGGAACATAGGTAACACTTTTTAGTCTATCCGGACCACACTCTGGGTTTTGCGGTCGTAGTACGCAAGTGTTATTCCATTAAAGATGATGGCCTCCAGGCCAT
>NZ_JBOFIN010000103.1:0-29359 GCF_051650185.1 Scandinavium sp. | reverse complement strand
GCGATGTACCGGGTAAAAAAGTTGTTCGGAGGTTCACTGACGCTGCGTGACTATGATGGTCAGGTTGCGGAGGCAATGGCCATGGTGCGAGCGCTGAACAAAATGACGAAAGCAGGTATGCCAGAAAGCGTGCGTATTGTCTGAAAACACAACCTGCTTCGGGGAGACTTACCCGAAATCTGATTTATTCAACAAAGCCCCCATGCTATTGAGACGAGGAAACCATAGGATGCTGCTAGCATTTGATTTGTTAAGGAGAATCAATGCCCACAGACAGTCTGTTGCGCAAAGGCATTGCGCGGATTGTATCAATTGAGTCCAATGTCCGCTTCTGGATGTGAGTTCAACTGATGGATGCAACACCATTTCCCAAATCAAAAACAAAAATTTAAAAGAGCCTTTCCCCAAAACCTTCCCAAAAGCACCCACCAAAAGCAGGGCGAGCTTTCCCCATTCAAAGCTGATGCTTCTTCAACAAAGCCCGAAGCTGGTGATAGGTCAGCCCTAACAGCTCCGCGGCTTTTTTCTGATTAAATCGGGCCTGGTGTAACGCTTGTTGCAGCAGGTCTTTTTCTTGCTGTTGCTGAAACTCACGCAGATCCAGCGGCAGCGTCACTTCACTTTTCTCTGCGACTGTCTCGGCAGAAACCGGGCGCTGGAACGGGTCGACGATGATGTTGTTGAGCGGTTCTTCTGCGTTGCCATGGCGATACACCGAGCGCTCGACCACGTTCTTTAGTTCACGGATGTTGCCTGGCCAGCTGTAGTGCTGAAGCGTCTGTCTGGCATGATCGGTAAAACCGGGGAACAGTGGCATTTTTAGCTCCCGGCACATCTGAATGGCGAAGTGCTCTGCCATCAGCATGATGTCGCTCTGGCGCTCTCGCAGCGGCGGTAGTTGCACCACATCGAATGCCAGTCGGTCGAGGAGATCGGCGCGGAAGGTGCCGTCGCTGACCATTTTCGGCAAATCCGCATTGGTGGCGCACACCAGGCGCACGTTGACCTGCAGCGGCTGGCTACCGCCCACGCGTTCCAGCTCGCCGTATTCAATCACTCTGAGCAATTTTTCCTGCACCAGCATCGGGGCGGTGGCTAATTCGTCGAGGAATAATGTGCCGCCATCGGCGCGTTCAAAGCGCCCGGGATGGCGTTTTTGCGCCCCGGTAAAGGCGCCCGCTTCATGACCAAACAGCTCCGAATCGAGCAGGTTTTCGTTCAGCGCCGCGCAGTTTAGCGAGATAAACGGCCCTTGCCAGCGGGAAGAGAGGAAGTGCAGGCGGTTGGCGATAAGCTCCTTCCCGGTACCGCGCTCGCCAATGATCAGCACGGGTTTATCCAGCGGTGCAAGCCGCGAGACTTGCTCCAGCACCTCGATAAAGCTGTTCGCTTCGCCGAGCAGGTTGTCCTTGTAGTCTGCCATGATGAAATTCACCACTCGTTAGTGTAATTGACCACTTTACTGTAGCGGCAGCGTGGCGAAGATTCAATCACAACCTGATAAATCAACAAGATAAAAAGTTGGCACGCAACCTGCAATAACCCATCAGCAGGGCCATGCCCGATAACAGAACTACGTATGAGGATGTGAATTATGGGTATTTTTTCTCGTTTTGCCGATATCGTGAACGCCAACATCAACTCCCTGTTGGAAAAGGCTGAAGATCCGCAAAAACTGGTCCGCCTGATGATTCAGGAGATGGAAGACACGCTTGTTGAGGTGCGCTCCACTTCAGCCCGCGCACTGGCGGAGAAGAAACAACTGACACGCCGCGTAGAGCAGGCGAACGCGCAGCAGGCCGAATGGCAGGAAAAAGCCGAACTGGCGCTGCGCAAAGAGAAAGAAGATCTGGCGCGTGCTGCGCTGATTGAAAAACAGAAGCTGACCGATCTTATTACCAGCCTGGAACATGAAATCACGCTGGTGGATGAAACGCTGACCCGGATGAAAACCGAGATTGGCGAGCTGGAAAACAAGCTGAGCGAAACCCGTGCTCGCCAGCAGGCACTGACGTTACGCCACCAGGCGGCAAGCTCTTCCCGCGATGTGCGCCGTCAGCTCGACAGCGGCAAGCTGGATGAGGCGATGGCTCGTTTTGAATCGTTCGAGCGCCGTATTGATCACATGGAAGCCGAAGCGGAAAGCCACGGTTTTGGTAAACAGAAATCGCTTGATCAGCAGTTTGCCGAACTGAAAGCGGACGACGATATCAGCGCGCAAATCGCTGAACTGCGCGCCAAAATGAAACAGGATAATCAATAATATTGCCGGGCGGCACGCGATGTGCCGCCGCTCATCATCTGTAAGGAGACCTCATGAGCGCGCTTTTTCTTGCCATACCGCTGACGTTATTTGTGCTTTTTGTCCTGCCGGTCTGGCTGTGGCTGCACTACAGCAACCGTTCCGGCGATGAACTCTCGCAGAGCGAACAGCAGCGTCTGGGCCAACTGACGGACGAAGCCAAACGGATGCGTGAACGTATCCAGGCGCTGGAAGACATTCTCGATGCGGAACATCCGAACTGGAGAGAAAAATAATGGCGGGATTAGATTTCAGTAAAAAGCTGTGGCGTATTCCACAACAGGGCATGGTAAAGGGCGTGTGTGCGGGGATTGCGCACTGGCTCGACGTTCCGGTGAAACTGGTGCGTCTGATCACCGTGCTGGCGATGATTTTTGGTCTGTTTTTCTTCGTGGTCGTGGCGTACATCATTTTGACGTTTGCTCTAGACCCTATCCCGGACACCGAAATGTACGGTGAAAAAATGCCGCGCAGCGGCGAGTTACTGAGCGCCGTCGACGCCGAACTGGCTGCGGGCGAAAAGCGCCTGCGTGAGATAGAACGCTATGTCACCTCAGATACTTTTTCGTTACGTAGTCGTTTCCGTCAGCTTTAACGGAGAGTGAATTGATGAAACAAAACTGGCAGCGAGCCGGGCAGAAAGTGAAACCCGGCCTGAAAATTGCAGGCAAGCTGGTGTTGCTGACTGCACTGCGTTACGGCCCGGCGGGCGTTGCCGGTTGGGCTATCAAATCCGTGGCGCGTCGGCCGCTGAAGATGTTACTTGCGGTGGCGCTTGAGCCTGTGCTGGCTCGTCTGGCGAACCGCATGTCCCGTAAGTTTTTCTCCTGAGAACGGGGGAGGGTGCTCCCCCTCGCAAGCTTATCTCTGCAACAAATTTCTTTATTATTTGCGTCAGTTCACAATTAATGAACTGTGTCCTCGCTGAATCCCAATTTTACGTTTTTTCCACCTACCACTGCGTTGACATCCCATTTTCGTGGGAGTAGATTCCCTTTTTGTGGGACCGCTACCACGAAAATGAAAAGTGATGAAAATGATTAAATCTCTGCTTGCTTACCTCTATGGTGAAACATTTTCACCGGCACATCAGGAAAGGCTTTATGCAAATATTGAAAAAGCAAGATCTGCTATTAATACGCCACGTAAAAGAAACTGGGATCAGCAGGATGTGGTGCTGATTACCTACGCGGATCAATTTCGTCAGCAGGGTAGGAAAAACCTGCCGGTATTTACCCGATTCTATAATCAGTGGCTCAAAAATTCGTTTTCCCATGTTCATCTTCTTCCCTTTTATCCGTGGTCGTCTGACGACGGATTCTCTGTCGTTGATTATCATCAGGTCGCTCCGGAAAGTGGCGACTGGCAGGACGTGGCTGAGCTTAAGCAGTCTTCCAGGCTGATGTTCGATTTTGTCTGCAACCATATGTCGGCGAAAAGTACATGGTTTGCGAATTATTTGCAGCAAAAGCCTGGCTATGAAAACTTCTTCCTTGCCGTTGACCAGGCAACAGATCTCAGTGCGGTAACGCGTCCGCGTGCACTTCCTTTGTTGACGCCATTCACGTTGAAGGACGGTACTCAGCGCCATCTGTGGACCACCTTCAGCGACGATCAGATTGACCTCAATTTCGCCGAGCCGGAAGTGCTGCTCGCGATGGTAGATGTGCTGTTGCATTATTTGCAGGAAGGCGCAGATTACGTGCGGCTTGATGCCGTCGGCTTTATGTGGAAAGTACCGGGAACCAGTTGTATCCATTTGCCGCAAACCCACGCCTTGATAAAACTGTTCCGCGCAATCACTGAAGAGGTGGCGCCGGGCACGGTCATCATTACTGAAACCAACGTGCCGCATAAGGATAACATCGCTTATTTTGGCAATGGCACTGACGAAGCGCAGATGGTGTATCAGTTCTCACTGCCGCCGCTGGTACTGCATGCGATATACACCATGAAAGTGGACACTTTGTGCCGCTGGGCGCAAGATCTGAGGCTGCCATCGGTACAAACCACCTGGTTTAACTTTCTTGCCTCCCATGACGGCATTGGCCTCAACCCGCTGCGCGGTATTTTGCCGGAAGAGGATATTCTGGCGCTGGTCGAAAAACTCCAGCAGCAGGGCGCACTGGTCAACTGGAAAAATAACCCTGACGGCACCCGTAGCCCGTATGAAATCAACGTCACCTATATGGATGCGCTAAGCCCGAAAGAGAGCAGTGACGACGAGCGGTTGGCGCGCTTTGTGCTGGCACATGCGGTGCTGTTGAGCTTTCCTGGCGTTCCGGCCATCTATATTCAGAGTATCCTTGGCTCGCGTAATGACTATGAGGGCGTGGATAAAGCGGGATACAACCGTGCCATTAACCGCCAGAAGTATGATTTGGCTGAAATTGAAAACGCCATGGCCGTCTCGGATGGCTTGCGTCAACGTGTTTACCAGCGGCTTTGTCATCTGTTGACGATACGTCGTGAACTTCCTGCTTTCCACCCGGACGCTGCGTCAGCGTTTTCGGCGCTTAACGATCACGTTTTACAAATTAACCGTGATAACGGAAGTCTGATCGCGCTTTTTAATTTCAGTGAGCAGCCGCAGGAAATAAAGCAGACATTTAAAAATGCCAGAGAGTTAATTAGCGGTGCTGATATTGACACTGACGTATTAACGCTTAATCCCTGGCAGGTCATGTGGATTCAGAATAAATAAAAGGACGATAAAATGAAAATAGCGAAAACGGTGCTGGTGACAGCACTGGTTTCCTGCACCCTGATTTCAGGATGTCGGGATGATAATAAAGCCGTCACTATCGAATTTATGCATTCCTCTGTGGAGCAGGAACGCCAGGCTGTTATTAATCAGCTGATTGAGCGTTTTGAAAAAGAAAACCCAGGCATTGTGGTGAAACCAGTTCCTGTTGAGGAAGATGCTTTCAACACCAAAGTGATTACGCTTGCCCGTACCGGCGCGCTGCCGGCCGTGATGGAAGTCAGCCATGACTACGCCAAAGTGCTGGATAAAGAACAGTTGCTGGATCGCAACGCCGTTGCCAAAGCGATTACTGATACCGGTGAAGATCAGTTTTATGACGGCGTACTGCGAATTGTGCGTACCGAAGACGGCAAAGCGTGGACCGGCGCGCCTATTAGCGCATGGCTGTCCGGCATCTGGTATCACAAAGATGCGTTAGCGGCGGCCGGTATTGCCGAACCTCACAACTGGGAAGAGCTATTAGCCGCCAGCAAAACATTCAACGATCCCGCGAAGAAGAAATTCGGCATAGCGCTGCCTACCGCAGAAAGCGTGATGACCGAACAGGCGTTCTCGCAGTTTGCTTTATCCGACAACGCCAACGTCTTTAACAGCAAGGGGGAAATCTCCCTTGATACCCCGGAAATGCACAGCACGCTGGCTTTTTACCGGGATCTTGCCGCCACCACCATGCCGGGCTCCAATGACGTGATGGAGATTAAAGACGCCTTTATGAATGGGTCTGCGCCGATGGCCGTGTATTCCACCTACATTCTTCCGGCGGTCTACAAAGAGGGTAAGCCGCAAAACCTGGGCTTTATGGTTCCGACGCAAACGGGCCCAGCGGTTTACGGCATGGTCACCTCGCTGACCATCACCTCCGGGCTGGAAAAGCAGCAGACCGAGGCCGCCGAAAAGTTCGTCACCTGGATGGAAAAACCGCAGAACTCCGCCGACTGGGTGATGATGTCACCGGGCGCGGCGCTGCCGATGACCAAAGGCGTGGTCAACACGGCCACCTGGAAAAACAACGAGGTCATCCAGGCTTTTGGTCAGTTGCCGTATGAGCTGATTTCTCAATACCCGAACATCAAAGTCTTCGGCGCGGTGGGAGATAAAAACTTCACCCGGATGGGCGATGTGACCGGGTCTGGCGTGATAAGTGCCATGGTTAATGCCGCAACGGTCGGTAAAAAACCGATTGAGCCACTGCTCGCGGATGGCCAAAAACGGCTTGATACCCTTGTAAAGCAGCCATAAAAGGCGGAACACCGAAATGATGAAGAAGTTCATGTCGGGCCGCTCCGACTTACCGTTTGCCCTGCTGTTGCTTGGCCCCAGCCTGCTGCTTCTGGCAGGGTTGGTGGCCTGGCCGATGATCTCCAATATCGAGATAAGCTTCCTGCGCCTGCCGCTTAACCCGCGCATTGAATCAACGTTTGTCGGGCTCGATAACTATGTCCGCATTCTGAGCGATGCGGGATTCTGGCACTCGCTGTGGATGACGTTCTGGTACACCGCACTGGTGGTGCTGGGCAGCACCGGAATGGGCCTGGGCGTGGCGATATTTTTCAACCGTGAGTTTCGCCTGCGTAAAACGGCGCGTTCTCTGGTTTTGCTGTCCTACGTTACGCCATCCATCTCTCTGGTGTTTGCGTGGAAATACATGTTCAACAATGGCTACGGCATCGTGAACTACCTGGGCGTCGATCTGCTTGGACTCTATAAGCAAGCGCCGCTGTGGTTCGACAACCCGGGCAGCAGTTTTGTGCTGGTTGTGCTGTTCGCCATCTGGCGCTATTTCCCGTACGCGTTCATCTCGTTCCTGGCGATTTTGCAGACCGTGGACAAGTCGCTGTATGAAGCGGCGGAGATGGACGGCGCGAATGCCTGGCAGCGTTTTCGCATTGTTACGCTGCCAGCCATCATGCCGGTACTGGCAACGGTTGTTACGCTGCGCACCATCTGGATGTTCTACATGTTCGCCGACGTTTATTTGCTGACGACGAAGGTCGATATCCTCGGCGTTTATCTCTACAAAACGGCGTTTGCCTTTAATGACCTGGGCAAAGCGGCGGCGATTTCCGTGGTGCTGTTTGTGATTATTTTTGCAGTCATTCTTCTGACCAGAAAGCGGGTGAACTTCAATGACAACAAATAAACGTCGCTGGAACCGCGTGATCTTTTATGTCGGCCTCGCGTTATTCCTGGGCTTCACGCTGTTTCCGTTCTTTGTGATGCTGATGACCTCGTTCAAAAGTGCGAAAGAGGCGATATCGCTGCACCCGACGCTGCTGCCGCGCGAGTGGACGTTCGAGCATTACATCGACATTTTCAATCCGCTGATCTTCCCGTTCGTCAGCTACTTCCGCAACAGCCTGGTGGTGTCGCTGGTTTCGTCGGCCATCGCGCTGTTCCTCGGCACACTGGGTGCCTGGGCGCTCTCGAAGCTGCGTTTTCGCGGTCGCGAAACTATTAACGCCAGCTTCTACACCGTCTATATGTTCTCAGGGATATTGCTGGTGGTGCCGCTGTTCAAAATCATCACCGCGCTCGGTATCTATGACACGGAGCTGGCGCTGATCCTGACGATGGTCACCCAGACGCTGCCAACCGCCATTTTCATGCTGAAGAGCTACTTCGATACTATCCCGAACGAGATCGAAGAAGCGGCAATGATGGACGGTCTGAATCGCTTGCAGATCATCTTCCGCATTACCGTGCCGCTGGCGATGTCCGGGCTCATTTCGGTATTCGTCTACTGCTTCATGGTGGCGTGGAACGACTATCTGTTTGCCTCGATTTTCCTCTCCAGCGCGGAAAACTTCACGCTGCCGGTAGGGCTCAACACGCTGTTCAGCACCCCTGACTACATCTGGGGAAGAATGATGGCGGCTTCGCTGGTGACAGCGCTGCCTGTGGTGATCATGTACGCGCTTTCAGAGCGCTTTATCAAAAGTGGTTTGACCGCCGGTGGCGTTAAGGGCTGAGGCGGCCAGTTTTTGACAAGGAATCAGTGATGAAAAAATTAGTAGCAACAGCCCCGCGCGTCGCGGCTTTAGTGGACTATCAGGATACTCAGGTTGCGGCAAATGAAGTGAAAATCCGCGTGCGCTACGGCGCGCCGAAGCACGGAACGGAAGTGGTGGATTTCCGCGCCGCCAGCCCGTTTATCGATGAAGAGTTCAACGCTGAATGGCAACTGTTTACCGCCCGTGATGCTAACGCGCCGCGTGGTATTGAGTTTGGCAAATTTCAGCTCGGCAACATGGTTGTCGGCGACATCATTCAATGTGGCGCTGAGGTAACCGAATATCACGAAGGAGAAAGCGTGTGCTGCTATGGCCCGCTGGCGGAAACCGTCATCGTGAATGCCGTCAATAACTACAAGCTGCGCAAGATGCCAGAAGGAGCATCCTGGAAAAACGCGGTCTGCTATGACCCGGCACAGTTCGCGATGAGCGGCGTGCGTGATGCCAACGTACGCGTGGGCGATTTCGTCGTGGTGATTGGCCTCGGCGCGATTGGTCAGATAGCTGTGCAGTTGGCGAAAAAAGCAGGGGCATCGGTGGTGATTGGCGTCGATCCGATTTCCCATCGCTGTGAAATCGCCCGTCGTCATGGCGCGGACGTCTGTATGAGCCCGATGGCTACCGACGTGGGGCTTGAAATCAAAAAGCTGACCGGCAAGCAGGGCGCGGACGTGATCATCGAAACCAGCGGCCACGGCGATGCGCTGCAATCGGCACTGCGCGGTCTGGCTTATGGCGGCACCATTTCGTATGTCGCTTTTGCGAAACCGTTTAATGGCGTCAATTTTGGCCGTGAAGCGCACTTCAATAACGCCAAAATTGTCTTCTCCCGTGCGTGCAGCGAGCCAAACCCAGACTACCCGCGCTGGAACCGTAAGCGCATCGAAGAGACCTGCTGGGAACTGCTGATGAACGGCTACCTGAACTGCGAAGACCTGATCGATCCGGTCGTGCCGTTCAGCGAAAGCCCGGAAAGCTACATGAAATTTGTCGATAAGCAGCCAGAGCTGAGTATCAAAATGGGCGTCACTTTTTAAGCAAGGAAGCAGAACATGAAAATTGCAACACAGAATCAGGCTTTTTTCCCGGAAAACATTCTGGAGAAGTTTCGTTATATCAAAACGATGGGGTTTGACGGTTATGAAATCGACGGTCGCTTACTGGTCAACAATCTGGCAGAAGTGAAAGCCGCAATCAAAGAAACCGGGCTGCCGGTCACCACTGCGTGCGGCGGTTATGACGGCTGGATTGGTGACTTCATTGAAGAGCGTCGTCTGAACGGTTTGCAGCAGATTGCGCACATTCTTGAAGCGCTGGCTGAAGTGGGCGGCAAAGGCATCGTGGTGCCTGCGGCGTGGGGGATGTTTACCTTCCGTCTGCCGCCGATGACGTCGCCTCGTAGCCTGGACGGCGATCGCAAAGCAGTGAGTGACTCGCTGCGTTTCCTGGATGAAGTCGCAGGGCGCACAGGAACGACCGTTCTGCTGGAGCCGTTGAACCGCTATCAGGATCACATGATCAACACCCTGGCGGATGCGCGTCGCTACATCACTGAAAATGGCCTGAAGCACACGCAAATCATCGGCGATTTCTACCACATGAATATCGAAGAAGATGACATTGCAGAGGCGCTGCATGCTAACCGCGATCTGCTGGGGCACGTGCACATTGCCGACAACCATCGCTATCAGCCGGGCAGTGGCAGTCTGAATTTCACGGCGTTGTTTGATCAACTGCGTGAGGACCGCTATCCGGGTTATGTGGTGTATGAATGCCGCGTGCGCGCTGACGATCTGGCGAAAGCGTATCAGGATTCCCTTATTTACCTGCGTGAGTGCTGAGAGGTTATCGCGTGAAAAGTGCTACAGCTGTCGCCCCGTTGCGCGTCGCCATTATCGGTGCGGGCAGGTGGCGGATAAAGTCCATGCGTCGTACTACGCGACACGAAGCGATCTGCAAATGGTGGCTGTCTGTGACAGCCGCCTGGAGCAGGCGCAGGCGTTCGCGGTAAAAAATGACATCAGCGGCAGTTACGATGATTTACGCCTGATGCTGCAGGAAGCGCAGCCGGATATTGTCAGCGTCTGTTCGCCTAACCGTTTCCATTTTGAACACGTCATGGCTGCATTAGAAGCAGGCTGCCATGTGATGTGTGAGAAGCCGCCTGCGATGACCCCGCAGCAGGCGGACGAGATGCGCCAGATGGCGCACAAACAGGGCAAAGTCCTGGCCTATGATTTTCATCACCGCTTCTCCCTGGACGCACAGCTGCTGCGTGAAAAAATGCAGGCAGGCACGTTTGGTGAGGTGTATCTGACTACCGCAACAGCGCTGCGTCGCAGCGGCGTACCTGGCTGGGGCGTATTCACGAATAAAGCCATGCAGGGCGGTGGGCCGCTCATTGACATCGGTATCCATATGCTGGATGCAGCAATGTATGTGCTTGGTTTCCCGGCCGTCCGCCGCGTCATGGCGCACAGTTTCCAGAAACTGGGTACCACCAAAAATCGCGGCCAGTTTGGCGAATGGGATCCCGCGCAGTTCACGGTCGAAGATGCGCTGTTTGGCACCATTGAATTTCAGAACGGCGGCTTGCTGCGGCTCGATACTTCGTTTGTGCTTAATATCGCTGAACAGTCGCAAATGAACGTGAGTTTCTGCGGCGAAAACGCAGGCGCGACGCTGTTCCCTGCCCATATTTACAACGATGTGAATGGTGAACTGCATACCCTGACGCAGCGTGAACAGGCCGACGATAATCGCCATTTCCGCAGCATGGAAGCCTTCGTCAATCATGTGCAGGGTCAACCGGTGATGATTGCCGATGCTGAGCAGGGCTATATCATTCAGCAGCTAGTGGCGGCGCTGTATGCGTCGGCGGAAAAGGGTGATTGGGTGGCGGTATGTTGAAGACCACAAAACTGAGCGATCCGGCCTTTAACCCGCATAGCCTGAATAAATTTGCCTCGTTGATGACCACGGGCAATGGCTATATGGGCGTGCGCGCCACGCACGAAGAGGACTACACCCAGCAAACGCGCGGGATGTATCTGGCCGGGCTGTACCACTGTGCCGGTCGCGGTGAAACCAATGAACTGGTGAATTTGCCGGATGTGACAGGCGTACAGCTTGAGGTGAACGGCGAGCCTTTCACGCTGATGAGCGGCCAGCCTGAACACTGGCAGCGCGAGCTGGATTTTAGCTGCGGCGAACTATGCCGTGAGGTTATCTGGCGCGCTCCCTCCGGTGCGCGCGTGCAGATTGCCAGCCGTCGTTTTGCTTCCATGGCGCAGCATCCACTGCTGGCGATGCAGTTTACGGTCACGGCGTTGGATCGGGACGTCACGCTTTCACTCTCCAGCGGTATTGACGGCACGCAGACCAACAGCGGTCGCCAGCATCTGGATGAGCTCTCACTGCGCGTGTTTGGTCAGCAGGTATTGCAGGGCGCATGGGCAACGCAGTCTGGCAGTCACGAAGTGGTGATCACCAGCCACTGCCAGCTCAGCCAGCCTGCGGACAGTTGCTTCACCGCGAAGAACCGTAAGCTGCTGCAAAACAGCACGCTCAGCTTAGCTGTGGGTGACAGTGTCACTTTCGAAAAAATTAACTGGATTGTGAAGCGCCAGCCGGACACGCTGTCGCTGGACACCTTCTGCCGCCGCTGTCTGAACGACCTTCAGGCTTGTGCCGCGCCTGGCTTCGAAGCGCTGCGTGCCGAGTCGCAGGCGATGTGGCAGCAGATATGGCGCTCGAACCGCGTGGTAGTCGATTCTACGGATTCGAGGGATCAGGTGGCGCTTGATTTTGCCCACTATCATCTTGCGGCCATGACCCCTACACATGACGAACGCGTGAGTATTGCGGCGAAAGCGCTGACCGGGGAAGGCTATAAAGGGCATGTGTTCTGGGATACGGAAGTCTTTTTACTGCCGTATCACCTGATGACTCGCCCGGAAACGGCCCGCAGCCTGCTGCGCTATCGTTATCTGAATCTGGCCGGTGCGCGTGAAAAAGCACGACGCAATGGCTGGCACGGTGCGCTGTTCCCGTGGGAAAGCGCTCAGAGCGGACAGGAAGAGACGCCAGAGTTTGCCGCCATCAATATTCGCACAGGGCTGCGGCAAAAAGTGGCTTCCGCACTGGCGGAACATCACCTGGTGGCGGATATCGCCTGGGCAGTGGTGAACTACTGGCATGCGACGCAGGACGAAGCGTTTATGCGCGAAGAGGGCGTTGCGCTGCTAACAGAAACAGCCACGTTCTGGATGAGCCGTGCGGTAGAAGCCAATGGGCGGCTGGAAATTCACGACGTTATCGGGCCTGATGAATACACCGAGCACGTGAACAACAACGCCTTTACTAACTATCTGGCCTGGCACAACGTCGAAAAAGCGCTGCATTTTTCCCGTCAGTTTGGTGAGGTTCAGCCTGCGTTTGCACAAAACGCGGCGAATTTTCTGCAACGCTTGTGGCTGCCGAAAGCCAACGAACAGGGCGTACTGGCACAGGACGATACGTTCTTCAGCAAGCCGACTATCGATCTCAGCAAGTACAAGGCGAAAGCCGGGAAGCAGACCATCCTGCTGGACTATTCGCGGGCAGAAGTCAACGAGATGCAAATCCTCAAACAGGCCGACGTGGTGATGCTGACGTATATGCTGCCGGAACGGTTCTCCGCGGAGGAATGCCTTGCCAATCTGGCCTATTACGAGCCGAGAACGATCCACGATTCGTCCTTAAGCAAAGCTATCCACGGCATAGTGGCCGCACGCAGTGGGCAACCTGAGGAAGCCTGGCGCTTCTGGCAGGCCGGGTGTGAGATTGATTTGGGCGATGATCCGCACAGCAGCGACGACGGCATTCATGCAGCGGCGACAGGAGCCATCTGGCTCGGCGCGGTGCAAGGGTTTGCGGGGCTGTCCGTTTGCGACGGTGAACTGCATCTGTCCCCGACGCTGCCTGAAGCATGGCGCAGTCTGCGGGTGCCATTATGCTGGCACGGTGTGCGATTACAGCTCGACATCACCGCCGACGAGATTGTGCTGACCACTACGCAAGAGCTTTCACTGTGGCTGTGGGGCCGCGAAGTCTGTATCGACGGTGAAGTACGTTATGCGAAGTCCGATTTTTTAAACAGCAAAAGTGGGACCGCTACCAGAGAGGGCGTTGTATGAAACTTCAGGCGGTTATTTTCGACCTTGATGGGGTGATTACCGACACTGCGCATCTGCATTTTCTCGCCTGGCGCGATGCGGCGCAGGCGATTGGGATTGTGATTGATGAAGAGTTCAACGAGCAGCTTAAGGGGATCAGTCGTCTGGCCTCGCTGGAGCGCATTCTGGAGCACGGTGGCAGGGCGGCTGATTTTACGGAGGCCGAGCGTCAGGCGATTGCGGCACGTAAAAATGCCTGCTATGTGGAATCACTGGCTTCACTGACACCGCAGTCCATTCTGCCGGGCATCAAAGACCTGATCGTCACGCTGCGTCAAAAAGGCATTCGTATCGGCCTCGCTTCGGTGTCGCTGAATGCGCCCGCCATTCTTTCGGCGCTGGGCATTGCTCATCTCTTTGATTATTGTGCTGATGCCGCGCGCGTTAAGCACTCCAAACCGGCACCGGATATTTTTCTGGCTGCGTGTGACGGCCTGGGAGTCGTCCCACAAAATGCTCTCGGCGTAGAAGACGCGCAGGCGGGCATAGAGGCAATCAACGCCAGTGGAATGGCGTCTGTCGGGATTGGTAAGGATTTGCAGGGCGCCGGGTTGTTACTTGCGTCAACGCACGAACTGAACTGGCCGCGACTGGCGGCTTACTGGAAAACCAGGAACCCGGTTACGGAAGCCTTAGAGGAATAAAGGTATGGCACAACTTTCACTGCAACATATTCAGAAAATTTACGACAACCACGTTCACGTGGTGAAAGATTTCAACCTCGAAATCGAAGATAAAGAATTTATCGTGCTGGTCGGGCCGTCCGGCTGCGGAAAATCGACCACCCTGCGTATGATTGCCGGGCTTGAGGCGATAAGCCACGGCGATCTGATGATTGACGGCGTGCGTATGAACGACGTCCCTGCCAAGTCGCGCAATATCGCAATGGTGTTTCAGAACTACGCGCTCTATCCGCACATGACCGTGTACGACAATATGGCGTTCGGGCTGAAGATGCAGAAGATCGCACCGGAAGTGATTGAAGAGCGTGTGAGCTGGGCGGCGCAGATTCTGGGCTTGCGTGAGTATCTCAAGCGCAAACCTGGCGCATTGTCGGGCGGTCAGCGCCAGCGTGTGGCTTTGGGACGCGCGATCGTTCGCGAAGCGGGCGTATTCCTGATGGATGAACCGCTGTCGAACCTTGATGCCAAGCTGCGCGTGCAGATGCGCGCGGAAATCTGCAAACTGCATCAAAAGCTGAACACCACTATGGTTTACGTCACCCACGATCAGACCGAAGCCATGACCATGGCGACCAGGATCGTGATCATGAAAGACGGTATTGTGCAGCAGGTTGGGGCACCAAAGCAGGTGTACAACCAGCCGGCCAATATGTTTGTCGCCGGGTTTATCGGCTCGCCTGCCATGAACTTTATTCGCGGCGCTATCGACGGCACAGACTTTGTCACCGAAACCCTGCGCCTGCCGATCCCGGCAGACAAAATGAGCGCGCTTAACGCCGCAGGCTATCAGCGCAAAGCCATTGTGATGGGCATTCGCCCGGAAGATATCCTTACGGGTTCCGGCGAAGGTGCGGTGAAAGCACGCATCAGCGTTGCGGAACTGACGGGGGCGGAATTTATGCTGTACGTCACCGTGGGCGGACATGAGCTGGTGGTTCGTGCACCGTCAGCCTGTGATTATTTTGCCGGAGAAAGTATTGGGCTGACTTTTGATATGGAGAAAAGTCATTTCTTCGATATTGAATCAGAAGTTGCTATTCGCTAATAAAAATATGAAGTTTTAGGGGGGATAGTTTATTCCCCCTTTTTACCCTGTCGTTGCACTAAAAGGATTTTATTATGAACACATTACCTCGGTGCGCAGCGCTGCTATTTAGCGTCTGTGCAGTTTCCGCTCATGCGGAAGATGATGGCTGGAAATTCAATGTTGGCGCAATGTATGAAAGTGAAAACATTGAAGGGCAGGCTGATGATGCGGATGGTTTATATGAACCGTCGGTCTGGTTTAATGCTTCAAAGGGGCCATGGAAAATCGCCGTGGCGATGTATCAGGAAGGTCCGGTGGATTACAGCAGCATGACTCGCCGCGGCACTTATTTTAATCGCCCGGAATTGGAAATTCGCTATCAGGTGCTCGATGGCGATGATTTCACACTAGGATTAACCGGTGGAATTCGTAATTATGGATATCACTTTAAAGATGAAAATAATAAAGATGCAGGCACAGCCAATATGCAGCGTTATAAAGTGCAGCCTGACTGGAATCTGCGTTTAAGTGATGACTGGCATTTCAACGGCTGGCTCGCGATGTATCAATTTGCCAACGACCTGGATCAAACCGGATATGCCGATAGCCGCGTCGAAACCGAAACCGGGTTGACCTGGAAAATTAACGAAAATGTCTCACTTCAGACCAATTATTATCTCGAGCGTGGCTTTAACATGGATGCAAGCCGAAACAACGGCGAGTTTTCCACCCAGGAAATGCGCATCTATCTGCCCATCTCTTTCGGTTCTACCACCGTTACGCCGTACACCCGGCTAGGTCTTGATCGCTGGACCAACTGGGACTGGCAGGACGATCCGACGCGTGAAGGGCACGACTTTAATCGTTTGGGCCTGCAGTATGCCCATGACTTCGACAACGGAATCTCCGTGTCGCTGGAATACGCCTACGAGTGGGAGCACCACGACGAGGGCGATGATGACCGGTTCCACTATGCGGGCGTTGGGATTAACTACGCGTTCTGAAGACATGCAGACCGGGCAGAGGCCCGGTCAGTCCTGTCAGGTCAAAGAATCGGCCAGCGAAATTCGCGTGGCGACCGTCATTCGCTTCGGCCCGGTTTTGCCGGAGAGGCATTTGAATAACCGGTCGCAACTCTGCGCTCCAAGCTCATAGGCGGGCACATCAATGCCACCCGGTGACGGCGACAGCAGGAAAGAGAGCGTTTCGTTGCTGTAACCCACCACGCCAAGCTCCTGAGGAATGTCGATATTCAACTCAACCGCTGCGCGGTAAAGGCTCACCAGTTTCATGCTGTCGGTGGCGAAAACCGCCTCGGGTCTCGCTTCCATGGAAAGCAGCTGTTTGGCGGCAGCCAGCGCGCTTTCGTGGGTATAACCGCTGTCAATCATCCATGCAAGATTAAGCGGAATACCGTGACGCGCCAGGCTTTCTTTATAGCCGGAGAGGCGGTCAATCGACACGTGATAATCAAGAGGCGCATGCAAACAGGCAATTTTTTGATGCCCACGGGAAATCAACGCGTCGGTCAATGAAATACTGTCCTGATAATTATCAGTATCCACGGAATAGACGTTCTGATATTCACCTTCAACTTTACCGATCACCACCACCGGAATACCATATTGATCGAGCCGCGAGAAAAAAATCTCATCAGCTGGCGAACTCAGCATAATGATGCCCTTGATAAGCTTCTGGCGAATTTTATTTTCGCACTTCAGCAAGTCATCCTCGCTGCTTTTTGATGTCTGTAATATCACATCAAAACCTTCGTCTTCCGCTCTGGCGGAAATAGCGTGTAGCGCTTCTGCGAAGAAAGGATTTCCGGCGGTCGTTTTGGTGGAGCGAGTCGATATCACCATAATGGCATCAAAGCCTGACGAGGTGAGGGCGCGTGCAAGTTTATTCGGCTGGTAATTTAATTCCTTAATCGCCCGCTGAACTTTTTCCAGCGCTTCCGGAGAAATATTGGTTTGATTATTCAGTACTCTCGAAACGGTAGATTTTGAAACACCGGCAACCCGGGCAATATCATAAATAGTGGGTGACATACACCTGCCGATCTCCATGGTAGAGTCAATCAGAGGCATCTTACTGGAGAAAAAGCCTGAAATACAGCACGGTGCGGTTGATAATTCTCTTTATGACCCCTATGTCATGTATCCTTAAGGAAAGGGTTATAGCGGATACTGTAGAATGGCGATGAACCGACTCAAAAGCGAATTTAACGCTCTGGTGAACCGCGGCGTGGACCGACATCTGCGCCTCGCCGTCACCGGGCTTAGCCGCAGCGGTAAAACCGCATTTATCACCGCGCTGGTGAATCAGTTGCTGAACCTGCATGCGGGGGCGCGAATGCCTCTGCTGAGCGCGGTGCGTGAAGAGCGTCTGCTCGGCGTGAAGCGTGTGCCGCAGCGCGATTTTGGTATTCCGCGCTTTACCTACGACGAAGGGCTCGCCCAGCTGTATGGCACACCGCCGACCTGGCCGACGCCGACGCGAGGGGTGAGTGAAATTCGCCTCGCACTGCGTTTTCGTTCTAACGACTCTTTGCTGCGTCACTTTAAAGATACCTCGACGCTTTACCTGGAGATTGTCGATTACCCGGGCGAATGGCTGCTCGATTTACCGATGCTGGCGCAGGATTACCTGAGCTGGTCACGCCAGATGACCGGGCTGCTACAGGGCCAGCGCGGTGAGTGGTCTGAACGCTGGCGCAAGCTGTGTGAAGGGCTCGACCCGTTGGCTCCGGCCGATGAGAACCGTCTGGCTGAAATCGCCCAGGCGTGGACCGATTATCTGCATACCTGTAAGCAAGAAGGACTGCATTTTATCCAGCCGGGGCGCTTTGTTTTACCGGGCGATATGGCAGGCGCACCTGCGCTGCAATTCTTCCCATGGCCGGATGTCGACGGCGTTGGTGAAGCTCGTCTGGCGCAAGCTGACAAACACACGAACGCAGGTATGCTGCGTGCACGTTTCGACTACTACTGCGAGCATGTGGTCAAAGGGTTCTATAAAAATCACTTCCTGCGATTCGATCGGCAAATTGTGCTGGTGGACTGCCTGCAACCGCTCAACAGCGGGCCTCAGGCGTTCAATGACATGCGCCTGGCGCTGACGCAGCTGATGCAAAGTTTTCATTATGGGCAGCGCACGCTGTTCCGCCGTTTGTTCTCGCCGGTTATCGACAAACTGCTGTTTGCGGCCACCAAAGCCGATCACGTGACCGTCGATCAACATGCCAACATGGTTTCACTGCTTCAGCAGCTGATCCAGGATGCATGGCAGAACGCCGCATTTGAGGGCATCAGTATGGATTGCATGGGGCTGGCTTCCGTACAGGCGACGCAAAGTGGGCTGATTGACGTCGACGGCGAGAAGATCCCGGCGCTGCGAGGGAATCGCCTGAGCGACGGCCAACCGCTGACGGTCTATCCGGGCGAAGTGCCAGCCAGGCTGCCGGGTCAGGCATTCTGGGAAAAGCAGGGCTTCCAGTTCGAAGCCTTTCGCCCGCAGGTGATGGACGTGGACAAACCGCTGCCGCACATCCGTCTGGATGCGGCGCTGGAGTTTTTGATTGGAGATAAATTGCGATGAGCGAACCGTTAAAACCGCGAATCGATTTCGCCGGGCCGCTGGAAGCGGAAAAAAGTGAGCAACTGCGGGGCGCCCAGACGTTCGAACAAAGCCAGGCTGACACCTTTGCGCCTGCGCTGATTGACTCGCCGCTGGAAGATGAAGGGCAGGCGGAAGCCGTGGTAGAAGCGGCGCTGCGCCCAAAACGCAGCCTGTGGCGCAAAATGGTCACTGCGGGGCTGACGCTGTTTGGCGTGAGCGTGGTCGCGCAAGGCGTGCAGTGGACGATGAATGCCTGGCAGACCCAGGATTGGGTCGCCCTGGGTGGCTGCGCAGCAGGGGCGTTGATTGTCGGGGCTGGCGTTGGCTCTGTTGCCACTGAATGGCGACGTTTATGGCGTTTGCGTCAGCGCGCGCAGGAACGTGACGAAGCGCGGGATCTGCTGCATAGCCACGGAAATGGTAAAGGGCGCGCATTCTGCGAGAAACTGGCTGAGCAGGCGGGAATTGATAAATCCCATCCGGCACTTCAGCGCTGGTATGCGTCTCTTCATGAAACGCAAAACGACCGTGAAGTGGTCACGCTGTATTCGCATCTCGTTCAGCCTGTGCTGGATGCTCAAGCTCGTCGTGAAATTAGCCGCTCAGCCGCTGAATCCACGCTGATGATTGCCGTCAGCCCGCTGGCGCTGGTGGATATGGCTTTTATCGCCTGGCGCAACTTACGCCTGATTAACCGCATCGCCACGCTGTATGGCATCGAACTGGGTTATTACAGCCGCCTGCGTCTGTTCCGTTTAGTGCTGCTGAATATCGCTTTTGCCGGCGCCAGCGAACTGGTGCGTGAAGTGGGCATGGACTGGATGTCGCAGGATCTTGCCGCGCGCCTTTCTGCTCGCGCCGCTCAGGGCATCGGGGCAGGGTTGCTGACGGCACGTTTGGGCATCAAAGCGATGGAAGTATGCCGTCCGTTGCCCTGGATCGACAACGATAAGCCGAAGCTCGGCGATTTCCGCCGCGAGCTGATTGGGCAGCTGAAAGAGACCGTGAACCGGAAATCTTCATAGAACGCTGTCCGGTGTAAATAATTATCCACACATAAATCAGGTGAATGTCACATTCTCAGCAGCCAGAAGAAAGTGCTATGAGACATTCACCTGTCTGATGTGTTATCGCTTTCCCCTGCAAGGACATTATTCTTCAGGGGAGTCTTTTATGCGTAATATCAGCAAGGTGGCGATGTCGCTACTCTCTTTATTTCCAGCGCTGGCTCTGGCCCATGTCGGGCAGGACGGCGGCACGCATCACACCTTAAGTTTTGCCGAGGGCTTTCTTCATCCGCTGACCGGGGCCGATCACCTGATTGTTATGCTGCTGGTGGGGATCTGGAGCGCCATGAATACCCGTCAGTGGTGGCTTGCGCCATTGGCCTTTGCGGGGTTGCTGCTGGCAGGCGCATTAGCAGGTATGGCGGGTGTGACGTTAAGCGGCACAGAAATTATTGTCGCGGTCTCGCTGCTTGGCCTTGGGGCGATGGTGGCATTGCAGTTGAAATTGCCCGCATTGACGGGGGCGTTCGTCATTGGTGCTTTTGCGATTTTCCATGGGCTGGCGCACGGTGCGGAGCTTTCTCACTCTGTTGCTGCGCTCTCTGGCATGGTTCTCGCGACAGCCGGGCTGCATTTGGCCGGTCTGGGTATCGGCTGGCTTATTATCCGGTCTTCAGTGCAGCAACGCTGGGTGCGTGTGCTCGGCGGTTGTGCTTCGCTTACCGGAATAGGCCTTCTCGCTGCAACCGTGTGGATACTCTAATAGAAGTAATAGCCACCTGCGAAGCAGGTGGCTATTACCTTTGTGGACTAAAACTTAGAGCTGATGCAGTTCAACGCCATGCTGCAGTAACAGTTCTGAGTGGCTGCCTTCATGACGGTAGACGTCGTACTGAACTCCACCTGCCGTAACAGAGCCTGCCATATCCAGCGAGTAATCATGAACATTAACGGTATCGCCCCGGTTACCGTTGATAACCAGTTGTTCGTAGCCATCATGGAATACGGCGTCTTCCTGGCCCTGAGTGGCGAAATCTTTCGCGTCAAGATCATAAACATGCGGGTTATCGTAAACCTGATTCAGGTTAACGCCATGCTCAATTAACAGCTCTGAGTGGCTACCTTCATGGCGATACAGATCGTATTGCTCGCCTTCAACAGTGATTGTCGAGGTGAAATCGAGGTCGTAATCATGCACATTGACCGTGTCACCAGCATTGCCGTTGATCACTATCTGATCGTAACCATCACGGAACAGTTGGTTTTCAACACCATCATGCGCGAAATTATCGGCAGTCAGGTCGTAGGTGTGAGGATTGTCATAAACCTGTTCGAGCACCATACCGTGTTCAAGCAGGAGTTCAGATTTGCTACCCTCATGGCGATAGAGGTCATAAAGAGTACCATCCACGGTGAGGGTGGTGGTAAAACTTAAATCATAGTCATGGACGGTGACTGTATCACCAGCATTTCCATTAATGACGATCTGCTCATAGCCGTCGCGATAAAGTTGATTCTCGATACCGTCCTGAGCAAAATCACGAGCGGTCAGATCATAATGATGTGGATTGTCATACACCAGATTCAACTCAACGCCGTGTTCCAGCAGTAATTCAGACTGACTCCCTTCGTGACGGTAAAGATCGTATTGTGTTCCTTCGATGGTGACAGTGCTGACTAATTCTAACTGATAGTCATGAACAGTAACGGTATCACCAGAATTGCCGTTAATAACAATTTGTTTGTAACCATCGCGATACAGGAGATTTTCAGTTGCATGATGAGTAAAGTCATCCGCTGTTAAATCATAGTTAGTTGAGTGAAGTGACTTTAGTGAATTTGCTGAAGGCGTGGAGATTGATTTGTAAACCTCGGATGCGGCTACCGACTGGTCTTGTTGCGCTGCGATTGTTGCGCCAGCAACAACGTCGGTGGACTGTATTTCATTTTTTTGGCGTGTAGTAATTGAGCTCATAATTTCTCGTAAATAATTTGTAAATTGAGTAAACACTGCTACTGAGCAGTCAGTAAAGAGTAATTACAAATGGCCATTTTTTCATGGAAAACACTTTTCTGAATTTTAGCGGTAATGGGTTTTAATATTTAAGGGCTAGTCGTATTTTCATTTTTTTTACCATTTAAGCCCTGTGCAATCTGGCTGAAGTAAATATTTCCGATGAGCGATCTCTGGACTTTAATATCCACGAAAAAAATTTAAATGTCGATTTTAAATTGATGGGGGTCGACATGAGGTTCTTTTTCGGATGCATTTGAGCAGGTCAGGGTTGGCAGTGGGGAGATTGTATTGAAGGATTTATGTTTCGTTATGTCCGTAGTGATGTGAAAGGTTCTTCCCTCTTTCTGCGCTATCCGCGAAACTTTACGGCAAAGTGCCTGATTTCCCGCCATACTGTCAATAATTGTTGACAGCCATCTTCCTCGAAGCTGCGAACTGTCTTATCATTCCGCTGTTATTGGCTATGAGGGTTACTTTTCCCATGCGTCTTGAAGTGTTTTGTGAAGATCGGCTTGGTCTGACACGTGAGTTGCTTGATTTGCTGGTGCTGCGGGGCATTGACTTACGCGGTATCGACATCGACCCCATCGGCCGAATTTACCTCAATTTTGCGGAGCTGGATTTTACCAGTTTCAGCACGTTGATGGCGGAAATCCGCCGTATCTCTGGCGTGACCGACGTGCGTACTGTGCCGTGGATGCCTTCCGAGCGTGAACATCTGGCGCTGAGCGCCTTACTTGAAGCGATGCCAGAACCTGTGCTTTCACTGGACACCAAAAGCAAGGTCGAGCTGGCGAACCCGGCGAGCTGCCAGCTGTTTGGGCAATCGCAGGACAAACTGCGCAATCACAATGCCGGGCAATTGATTAACGGTTTTAACTTCCTGCGCTGGCTGGAAGGATCGCCGGTGGAATCTCATGCCGAGCATGTGGTTATCAACGGCCAGAACTTCCTGCTGGAAATTACCCCTGTGACGCTGGAAGGCGAAAACGCCACGCGTGTGCTGATGGGCGCGGTGGTGATGCTGCGTTCAACCCTTCGTATGGGCCGCCAGTTGCAGAACATGACCAGCCAGGACGTCAGCGCGTTCAGCCAGATCATCGCTGCAAGCCCGAAAATGCGTCACGTCGTCGAGCAGGCTCGCAAACTGGCGTTGCTCAGTGCGCCTTTGCTGATCGTCGGCGATACGGGAACCGGGAAAGACTTGCTGGCGAATGCCTGCCATCTGGCTAGCCCGCGTGCGCAAAAGCCGTATCTGGCGCTGAACTGCGCTTCGATTCCGGAAGACGCGGTGGAAAGCGAGCTGTTCGGCCACGCGCCGGAAGGCAAGAAAGGTTTCTTCGAGCAGGCCAACGGTGGCTCGGTGCTGCTGGATGAAATTGGTGAGATGTCGCCTCGCATGCAGGTTAAATTGCTGCGTTTCCTGAACGACGGCACTTTCCGCCGCGTGGGGGAAGACCATGAAATCCACGTCGATGTGCGCGTTATCTGCGCCACCCAGAAAAACCTGGTGGAACTGGTGCAGAAGGGGCTGTTCCGCGAAGATCTCTATTATCGCCTGAATGTGCTGACGCTGAACCTGCCGCCGCTGCGCGATCGTCCGCAGGACATCATGCCGCTGACCGAACTGTTTGTGGCGCGGTTCGCGGATGAGCAGGGCATCGCTCGTCCAAAACTGGCTTCTGACCTCAACACCGTGCTGACGCGCTATGGCTGGCCGGGCAACGTTCGACAGTTGAAAAACGCGGTTTACCGCGCGCTGACTCAGCTGGAAGGCTATGAACTTCGTCCGCAGGACATCCTGCTGCCGGATTACGACACCACGACGGTCGCGGTGGGCGAAGATGCGATGGAAGGGTCGCTGGACGACATCACCAGCCGCTTCGAGCGTTCGGTGCTGACCCAGCTTTATCGCAGCTTCCCAAGCACCCGCAAGCTGGCAAAACGGTTGGGCGTGTCTCATACCGCGATTGCCAACAAACTGCGTGAATATGGCCTGAGCCAGAAAAAGGGTGATGAGTAAGGGCCTGGCCCAATGGAGTCAACTGCTGCTGATTTCAGCGGCAGTCTCCGCCATTTTGCTTTATTTCCATCTGCCTGCGGCCCTGTTATTAGGGCCGATGGCCGCCGGGATTATCCTTAGCCTGCGCGGCTCAACTCTCAGTATTCCTCGTCCTTTCTTTCTTGCTGCTCAGGCCGTCATCGGCTGCATGATTGCTCAGACGCTCACTTCCTCCATTCTGGGCGTGTTACTGGCGAACTGGGGCATAGTGCTGGTGATTTTATTCGCCACACTCGGCGCGAGCGCCTTGTCCGGATGGCTGCTGGTGCGCTATAGCGCGCTGCCTGGCGCAACAGGTGCGTGGGGTTCTTCACCCGGTGGCGCATCCGCTATGGTCGCTATGGCGCAGGATTATGGCGCGGATGTTCGGCTTGTCGCTTTTATGCAGTATTTACGCGTGCTGTTTGTGGCTGGCGCGGCGGCGCTGGTGGTGCGATTTACGATGGGCAGCGATGCGCAGGCGCTGAGCCAGGAGATTGTCTGGTTCCCGCCGCTGGATGTGAATTTCGTCTGGACGATAGCGCTCACGGTGGCCGCTGGTGTGCTCGGGCGGCTGAGCCGTTTCCCCTCTGGCGTGATGCTGTTTCCGATGTTGACAGGCGCAGGGCTGCAAACCGGTGGCTGGCTCACCATTGAACTGCCGGAATGGCTGCTGGCGCTGGCTTATATGGCGATTGGCTGGAGCATCGGGCTGAAGTTCAACCGGGCCATTTTTATGCTGGCGCTGAAAACGCTGCCGCAAATCATCGCCTCTATTCTTTGCATGATGCTGCTGTGCTCGCTGATGGCGTTTGGCTTAACCGAACTCCTGGGGCTGGACTTTATGACGGCATATCTGGCAACAAGCCCTGGCGGGCTGGACACGATTGCCATTATTGCGGCAGGCAGCCATGCGGACATGTCGTTTATCATGGCGATGCAGACGCTGCGGTTGTTCAGTATTTTGCTGACGGGACCTGCGATTGCGCGGTTTATCTCGCGTTATGCGGTGAGAGCTGAAGCGGTGTGAAGGAGAGCGTCCTGACCCGAAGGCCAGGACGAAAGGATTACGCTTTCAGCGCATCCAGAGCGGCGGTGTAGTCTGGCTCGTTGGTGATTTCGTTCACCAGCTCGCTGAAGACCACAGCGTCGTTCTCATCGATAACCACCACGGCACGAGCGGACAGGCCTTTCAGCGCGCCATCGGCAATGCCAACGCCGTACTGCTGCAGGAACTCAGGCGCACGCAGGGTGGACAGGGTGATGACGTTGCTCAGGCCTTCAGCGCCGCAGAAGCGGGACTGGGCAAAGGGCAGGTCAGCAGAGATGCACAGAACCACGGTGTTATCCAGTTCGGTGGCCAGTTGGTTGAATTTACGCACGGATGCCGCGCAAACGCCGGTATCAATGCTTGGGAAAATGTTAAGCACTTTACGCTTGCCCGCGAACTGGCTCAGTGCGACGTCGGAGAGATCCTTAGCGACCAGAGTGAATGCTGGTGCTTTGGCGCCCGCCTGCGGAATGGAGCCCTGAACGGAAACGGGGTTGCCCTGGAAATGCACAGTTTGTGACATGATTATCTTCCTGTTTACATATAGTTAACGTCGCGGCTAGTGTATGCCAACAATCATAACGACAGCAAATCCTTTTAGTGCTGGTAAATCGAGGTGCAGGGAATGAGAAGTTTGAGAGTATACGAGGAAGCCTGGCCGCTACATACCCCTTTTGTCATCGCCCGCGGCAGCCGCAGCGAAGCGAAAGTGGTGGTGGTTGAAATTGAAGAAAATGGGGTCAAAGGCACCGGCGAATGCACACCTTATCCACGCTATGGTGAGAGCATCGAGTCGGTGATGGCACAGATTGTCAGCATTGACGAAAAGCTTGAAGCAGGCGCGGATCGTGAAGAGATCCAACGGCTCCTCCCTGCTGGTGCAGCAAGAAACGCTGTGGATTGCGCACTGTGGGATTTGGAGGCGCGCCAGGCCGGGCAATCTTTGGCTCAACTGACGAAGGTGGAACTTGCCGACAGAATCACCACCGCGCAGACAGTGGTGATTGGCACGCCGGATCAAATGGCGAACAGTGCCAAAGCCTTGTGGGAGAAGGGCGCGCATTTGCTGAAGGTCAAGCTCGACGATCACCTGATCAGTGAACGCATGGTGGCTATCCGCGCCGCAGTGCCTGATGCCACGCTGATTGTGGATGCTAACGAAGCCTGGCACAGTGACGGGCTGGCGGCGCGCTGCCAGCTGCTTGCCGATCTAAATGTGGCGATGCTTGAACAGCCATTACCCGCCAGTGAAGATGCGGCGCTCGCTAACTTCATTCACCCGCTGCCGATTTGTGCGGATGAAAGCTGCCACACCCGCGAAAGCCTGACGAACATCGCCGGACGCTACGAGATGATCAACGTGAAGCTGGATAAAACTGGAGGATTGACGGAAGCGCTGGCTCTGGCAGCGGAAGCCAAAGCGCAGGGTTTCGAGGTGATGCTTGGCTGCATGCTTTGCACTTCCCGTGCCATCAGCGCGGCACTGCCGCTGACACCGAAAGTGCGCTTTGCCGATCTCGACGGCCCCACCTGGCTAGCCGTCGATGCGGAACCGGCCCTACGCTTTGGAACCGGTGCGCTTTATTTGTGAAGTTCCGGATGCCAGTGCAGAAGCCCGGTCATCGCGGCAAGGTATTTCTCGCTGGCTTCATCGGATGAAATCGGTGGGAATTCAGCGGTGATGCAGTGCAGGCCAATGTCCGCACACCAGCTGCCGAATGAACCTGGCGTGGCGTAGCCGACGCTGGTGACTAACGGCAATTCAAAGGCGTCGGCCAGCCATTTCCCGAGCACGGTTTGCTGCGGATCTTCAATGCAGGCCAGTGGGTCATGAAACGAAACCACCCAGGCCGGGTGAATTTTATGAATCAGCTGACAGAGTGCCTCGGTTTCTGGTTCGGAACCGGGGTTGTCGCCTGTCAGTAAAACCACATCACGGCTTTCTGCCGAACTGTTCCAGCGATAGACCGTTTCACCCGCCTTCCAGTTTGCTGCCGGGAAATTCCTGTTGAGATCCACCCCGTTGGCATTGGCGCGTAAGCCTAACTGGCAGCCGTCCGGATTGACGGTCAGCACCACATGATGGCGACGTAAATCGGGCGCGAGCGTACGTAGCGCACAGGAAAGCGTGACGATTGACGAGTTTTCATCGCCGTGGGTGCCCGCAATGATCAGGCCACTGTTGTGATCGGCCAGCGGCGCGGGAAACCAGATGAGCGGGGCGCCCAGCAGTGAACGGCCATAGTGTTGCGTACCCGGCGGAAACGCGCCGCGCTGTTGACGTGGTCGGGTGAAAGACATACTCATTCCTGCATTATTGTGTTGTTTCTGGCAGTGTTGTGCAAAACCGGCAGATAATCAACGGGTTTACCGTGAGCATTTTCTTACGAATATTCGCGCAGCCGTCAATTAATTGTCACAAGTCGTTTGCAATTCTTCCTGCCGAAACAAATAATTACCCGACTAAGTTGGCAGGGTTTATCTGAATAAAGGGGATCCCATGAAGTTTCCTGTATCGCTTCTGTGTTATGCGCTGGCGCTGGGCGGCGTCTCTTCACTGGCTGTTGCGGCGGATGTGCCGCAGGGTACCGTTCTGGCACAGCAGCAGACTCTGGTTCGCCATATTAAAGATGAACCCGCGTCGCTGGATCCGGCCAAAGCCGTGGGCTTGCCGGAAATTCAGGTGATCCGTGACTTGTTCGAAGGGCTGGTCAATCAGGACGGAAAGGGCAACATCATTCCGGGCGTTGCCACCAAATGGCAGACCAACGATAACCGCGTCTGGACCTTCACGTTGCGTGACGATGCTAAATGGTCCGATGGCACGCCTGTCACCGCACAGGATTTCGTGTACAGTTGGCAGCGTCTGATTGACCCGAAAACCACCTCCCCATTTGCGTGGTTTGCAGCGTTAGCCGGCATCACCAATGCGCAGAACATTATCGATGGCAAAGCGACGCCCGATAAGCTGGGCGTGACGGCGGTCGATGCCAAAACCCTGCGCGTACAGCTTGATAAGCCGCTGCCATGGTTCGTAAATCTTACCGCTAACTTCTCACTCTATCCGGTTCAGAAAGCCAATGTCGAAAGTGATCCGAACTGGACGCGGCCTGGCAAGCTCATCGGCAACGGTGCCTACGTACTGAAAGAGCGCGTAGTGAACGAAAAACTGGTTGTCGTGCCGAATACCAACTACTGGGATAACGCCAAAACGGTCATCAAACAGGTGACGTTTGTGCCGATTAACCAGGAATCTAACGCCACTAAACGCTACCTGGCGGGAGATATTGATATCACCGAATCGTTCCCAAAAAACCAGTACAAGCAGCTGCTGAAAGACATTCCGGGGCAGGTTTATACGCCGCCGCAGTTGGGAACCTATTACTACGCCTTTAACACGCAGAAAGGCCCAACCGCCGATGCGCGAGTCCGTCTGGCCTTAAGCATGACTATCGATCGCCGGATCATGGCGGACAAAGTGCTGGGCACGGGCGAAAAACCAGCCTGGCGTTTCACGCCGGACGTGACCGCAGGCTTTACGCCGCAGTCATCAGAAATGGAAAAAATGAGTCAGGAAGAGCTGAACGCGCAGGCAAAAACGCTGCTGACTGCGGCGGGGTACGGCCCGAATCGCCCGCTGAAGCTGACGCTGCTGTACAACACCTCTGAGAACCACCAGAAAATTGCTATCGCGGTGGCCTCAATGTGGAAGAAGAATCTTGGCGTAGACGTGAAGCTGCAAAACCAGGAGTGGAAGACGTATATCGACAGCCGTAACACCGGCAACTTCGACGTGATCCGCGCTTCCTGGGTGGGGGATTACAACGAGCCGTCCACCTTCCTGTCGTTGCTGACCTCAACCCACAGTGGCAACATTTCACGCTTTAACGATCCGGCGTATGACAAAGTCATTAACCAGGCCACGCTGGAAACGACCGAAAAAGCGCGTAATGCAGACTATAACGAAGCCGAGAAAATCATTGCTTCCCAGGCTCCGATTGCCCCGATTTATCAGTACACCAATGGGCGCTTGATCAAACCGTGGCTGAAAGGCTATCCGATTGAGAACCCGGAAGACGTGGCGTACAGCCGGACGATGTACATCATCAAGCATTAATAACTGTGCCTTAATTAACCCGGCACATCAGCCGGGTTAATTGTCTGAAAACCACGTAACTCACATGGATAAAGCTCCCGCTGCGAACTACGCTTTAAAAGATAGTCTGGAGTGGGAGGGCTTATGTTGACGCATTCTGAAGCCAAGCGATGGGCGGCAATCATGCTTAAATCAGCACTCTGTGATGGCATGCAGGGCGAAGAAATTGCCCGTCAGGTCCATCTGGTCTGTGATAAACACGGCAAAGAGTGTCTGGAAGAGCTCATTGAAGAGATTTTGATGGAGGCCGGGCGCATTGGCCCCCAGCATAGCGCTGGAGAGTTTAAGCACCATTAACGCCATGGGTACTAAAACCGCCTGCGGGCTAACACCGATCGGTTAAGCAGAATGATCGGTTGAACGATCCGGCGGGTAGACGACAATAGCCTCATCAATTTTCTGATGGGGCTTTTTTATGCTTTCTTCCTGGCTCGACGATACCCAAACCTGGGCCGAACCC
>NZ_JBOFIN010000102.1:0-13940 GCF_051650185.1 Scandinavium sp. | reverse complement strand
TTGATTTCGAACAGCCGATTGCAGAGCTGGAAGCGAAAATCGATTCTCTGACGTCCGTTGGCCGTCAGGATGAAAAACTGGATATTAACATCGACGAAGAAGTGCATCGTCTGCGTGAAAAAAGCGTAGAACTGACGCGCAAAATCTTCGCCGATCTCGGTGCATGGCAAGTTGCTCAGTTGGCTCGCCATCCGCAGCGCCCATACACCCTGGATTATCTGCGTCTGGCGTTTGACGAATTTGATGAACTGGCAGGCGACCGCGCCTACGCTGACGACAAAGCGATCGTCGGCGGTATTGCGCGTCTGGATGGGCGTCCGGTGATGGTGATTGGCCATCAGAAAGGCCGTGAAACCAAAGAGAAAATTCGCCGTAACTTCGGCATGCCAGCACCTGAAGGCTATCGCAAAGCGCTGCGCCTGATGGAAATGGCTGAACGCTTCAACATGCCGATCATCACCTTCATCGACACCCCTGGCGCCTATCCAGGTGTTGGCGCGGAAGAGCGTGGTCAGTCTGAAGCGATTGCCCGCAACCTGCGTGAAATGTCTCGCCTGAAAGTGCCGGTTATCTGCACCGTGATTGGTGAAGGGGGTTCCGGTGGCGCACTGGCGATTGGCGTGGGTGATAAAGTGAATATGCTGCAGTACAGCACCTATTCCGTTATCTCTCCGGAAGGCTGTGCTTCCATTCTGTGGAAAAGCGCCGACAAAGCGCCACTGGCTGCGGAAGCGATGGGGATCATTGCCCCGCGTCTGAAAGAGCTGAAGCTTATCGATACCGTTATCCCTGAACCACTGGGTGGCGCTCACCGTAAGCCAGAAGTGATGGCACAAACGCTGAAAGCGCAGCTGCTGGCAGACCTCGCGGATCTCGACGTGCTGAGCAAAGAAGACCTGCTCAATCGCCGTTATCAGCGTCTGATGAGCTACGGCTACGCGTAAGCGTAAAGAGTGCTCTGAAAAAGCCACACATCGTGTGGCTTTTTTTATCCCTATGATTCAGCTGCGCTATGATTAGCTAAGGTTTTTTTCCAGGAGGAATGCGTGAATATTATCGCCATCATGGGGCCGCACGGCGTTTACCACAAAGATCAGCCGATTAAAGATCTGGAAGCCGCGCTGACCCAACAGGGATTCAAAATTATCTGGCCGCAGAACAGCGCCGATCTCATTAAGTTCGTCGAGCAGAACCCGCGGATCTGCGGGGTCATCTTCGACTGGGATGAGTACGGCGAAGACCTGTGTAGCGATATCAATCAGCTGAATGAATATCTTCCGCTGTATGCCTTCATCAACACCCATTCGACGCTGGATGTCAGCATCAACGATATGCGCATGGCGCTGTGGTTCTTTGAGTACGCGCTCGGCGCGGCAGAAGACATCGCCACGCGTATAGGGCAGTACACCAAAGAGTATCTGGATAACATCACGCCGCCCTTTACCCGAGCCCTGTTCAACTATGTGAAAGAGGGCAAATACACCTTCTGCACACCTGGGCATATGGCCGGAACCGCTTATCAAAAAAGCCCGGTAGGATGTTTGTTCTATGACTTCTTTGGTGGAAACACGTTAAAAGCAGACGTGTCTATTTCGGTGACGGAATTGGGTTCACTGCTCGATCACACAGGGCCACATCTGGAAGCCGAAGAGTACATCGCCCGAACCTTTGGTGCCGAGCAGAGTTACATGGTGACCAACGGCACGTCGACGTCGAATAAGATCGTCGGAATGTATGCTGCACCGGCTGGCAGTACGCTGCTGATTGACCGCAACTGCCATAAATCCTTAGCCCATCTTCTGATGATGACGGATGTCGTGCCGTTGTGGCTCAAGCCGACGCGTAATGCGCTGGGGATTTTGGGTGGAATACCGCGTCGGGAATTCACGCGGGACACCATTACGCAGAAAGTGAAAGCTACCCCGGGCGCACAATGGCCCGTGCATGCGGTGATCACCAACTCGACCTACGACGGCTTGCTCTACAACACCACCTGGATTAAAGAGACGCTGGATGTACCGTCGATCCATTTCGATTCTGCCTGGGTGCCGTATACGCATTTCCATCCGATTTATCAGGGCAAAAGTGGGATGAGCGGCGATCGCGTGCCGGGCAAAGTCATCTACGAAACGCAATCCACCCATAAAATGCTGGCGGCGCTGTCGCAGGCTTCGCTTATTCACATCAAAGGCGATTACGACGAAGAGACGTTTAACGAAGCCTTTATGATGCATACCTCAACTTCACCGAGTTATCCGATAGTCGCCTCGATTGAAACGGCAGCGGCGATGCTGCGCGGCAATCCAGGTAAGCGGCTTATCAACCGCTCTGTTGAACGAGCTTTGCATTTCCGCAAAGAAGTGCAGCGGTTACGCGAGGAGTCGGAAGGGTGGTTCTTTGATATCTGGCAGCCTGAGCAGGTGGATGAAGCGGAGTGCTGGCCGGTAGCGCCTGGTGAAGACTGGCACGGTTTTACCGATGCTGATGCCGACCATATGTTCCTCGATCCGGTAAAAGTGACCATCCTGACGCCGGGTATGGACGAACAGGGTACGATGAGTGAAGAAGGGATCCCCGCCGCGCTGGTGGCGAAATTCCTTGATGAACGTGGCGTGGTGGTTGAAAAAACAGGGCCGTACAATTTGCTGTTCCTGTTCAGCATTGGGATCGATAAAACGCGCGCCATGGGCCTGTTGCGGGGTTTAACAGAGTTCAAACGGGCTTACGATCTCAACCTGCGGGTCAAAAATATGCTTCCCGATCTGTATGCCGAAGATCCGGACTTCTACCGTAATATGCGCATCCAGGATCTGGCTCAGGGGATCCACAAGCTTATCCGTCAGCATCAGCTTTCGCATCTCATGCTGCGGGCGTTTGATGTGTTGCCTGAAATGAAAATGACGCCGCACCAGGCGTGGCAACGGCAGATCAAAGGTGACGTTGAAACCATAGAGATCGAGCGGCTGGTGGGGCGGATCTCTGCCAATATGATCCTGCCTTATCCCCCAGGCGTTCCGCTGCTGATGCCGGGGGAAATGATCACCGAGGAGAGTCGGGCTGTGCTGGATTTCCTGCTGATGCTCTGTTCTATTGGGCGCCATTATCCGGGCTTTGAGACTGACATTCACGGCGCAAAGCGCGACGAAGACGGCGTCTACCGGGTACGAGTCTTAAAAGAGGCCTGAGGACTTGCGCCAGCTGGCCTGGCGCGGGTAACGTGCTGCGGACACATTTTAAGGAGCAGACATGCTGGGTTTAAAACAGATTCACCATATTGCCATCATCGCCAGTAACTACGCCGTGAGTAAGGCGTTTTATTGCGACATCCTGGGCTTTACGCTGCAAAGCGAGTTCTATCGCGAAGAGCGGGATTCGTGGAAAGGCGATTTGGCCCTGAATGGGCACTATACCCTTGAGCTGTTCTCCTTCCCGTTCCCGCCGGCCCGTCCGACACGCCCGGAATCCTGCGGTCTGCGTCATTTGGCCTTTAGCGTTGACGATATTGATACCTCAGTGGCACATCTTGAACGCCATGGTGTGAAGTGCGAAGCGATTCGGATTGACCCTTTCACTGACCGCCGCTTCACGTTTTTCAACGATCCGGACGGGTTACCGTTGGAGTTGTATCAGCAATAATATGAGCCTGAACTCTGTCGCCCGTGCATTGGGTGCCCATTCGCACGTTCTTGTCGCCTTCAGCGGTGGTCTTGATTCGACGGTGCTTTTGCATCAATTAACCCACTGGCGAGAGCAGACGCCGGGTGCGACGCTGCGCGCGGTGCATATTCATCATGGATTGAGCGCCAATGCCGATAGCTGGGTTAAGCACTGCCAGTTGATTTGCGCGCAGTGGCAGATTCCGCTGGACGTCGTCCGTGTCACGCTTGCGCAGAAAGGACTGGGCACTGAAGCTCAGGCCCGTGAGGCGCGTTATGAAGCCATTCGCCAGACATTGCAGCCTGGCGAAGTTCTGGTCACCGCTCAGCATCTTGACGACCAGTGCGAAACGCTGATGCTGGCGCTAAAGCGCGGCAGCGGCCCCGCAGGGCTTTCGGCGATGGCTGCTGAGTCTTCTTTTTACGACACAAAGCTCATCCGTCCTTTGCTGGCAGAAAGCCGTGAAGCGCTGGAGCGGTGGGCGAGAGAGCATCACCTGAGCTGGATTGAAGATGAAAGCAATCAGGATGACGACTACGACCGCAATTTTCTGCGGCTGCGCGTGCTGCCTTTGCTGAATGAGCGCTGGCCGCATTTCTCTCAGACGGTTTCCCGGAGCGCGCAGCTTTGCGGCGAGCAGGAGCAGCTTCTTGATGAGCTGCTGGCAGAAGAATTGAATTCACTGTGCGGCAACGACGGGCAGTTAGCGATTGAGCCGATGCTGTCGATGAGCGCGGTACGCCGGGGCGCACTGTTGCGGCGTTGGCTGGCTCAACACCAGGCCGCCATGCCATCCCGTGAGATGCTTGAGCGTTTGTGGCGTGAAGTGGCACTCGCTCGTGAGGATGCGAATCCTCAGGTGAGGTTAGGTGAGTTTACCGTCCGGCGTTATCAGCAACAGCTTTGGTGGGTGCCCGTTGCAACTCCTGCTCCGCAGACATGGCCTGATATCACGCAACCGTTGCGCTTATCAGAGGATGAGGAACTGAGTCTGATTAGCGGGCAAGAGATCCGCAGGCCTGCGCCGGGTGAGCGTGCCAGCGTACGTTATAGTGCGAGCGGTACGTTGCATATCGTGGGGCGTAATGGCGGACGTAAGCTGAAAAAAATCTGGCAGGAGCTGGGCGTTGCTCCCTGGCTGCGAGAAACCACGCCGCTACTGTTTTATGGTGAAACCTTGATTGCGGCGGCGGGGTATTTTGTCACTCTGGAAGGAAGCTGCCCGGAAGGAGAACCAGGATTGCAGATTGTGAGGCAGAGAAAAGGGCAGTGAGACTGCCCTTAAAGGTTACTCTTCGCTTACTACCACGGTCCCGATTTCGGGGTGGCTAAAACTCGCAATTTTGTCGAGCCGCAGTTCGCGCTGATCGCCTGAGATCTCGACAACCAGATACTCGACATTTTTACGTGAGACTAAGTCACTGGCTTTCGCCTTCAGCACTTCGCCGTCTTTCAGCTCCAGCGTTAACACGAGATGGTGCTGGCAGGCGAGTTCAAGATTGTCATAGTCATCACAATTGATGGGTTGATAAGACTCATTCGTTGACATAATCGCTCACCAGTAAGTTTGCCGCCGCATAGGCCGCTTTTTCCCTGACCGACTCTGAAATCGCGTCATCCGCCGCCACTTCATTCAATATTTTTAGCACACAACCCAGTGCATCCGGAACGTATCCTAAGTCTCCACTGGCTATTTCCGCATACCGCTTGCGTATTAACTCACAATATTTTTCCACATGCCCTCCTGTCAGCGTTCTGACTCAACTGTGGGATGCAAGTTTAAGCCTACGAAGATAAACTCTGTTTAGCAAGGTGACTATACCATACTCATTTAAGCAATATCAGCAGGATGAGCCTTCTGACAGTGAATTGGCGACAGCCTTTCAGCGCGGATTTCGGTACAATGACGACCAATTTTCAGGAGTGAAATCATGGCGCTGAAAGCGACAATTTATAAAGCGGCAGTGAATGTTGCCGATCTCGACCGAAACCAGTTCCTCGATGCAAACCTGACGCTGGCACGTCATCCTTCAGAAACAGAAGAACGGTTAATGCTGCGTCTGCTGGCATGGATCATGTATGCCGATGACCGTTTACAGTTTACCCGTGGGCTGAGCGCCGATGATGAGCCGGAAGTCTGGCTGCTCAACGATCATCTGGGCGTGGATCTGTGGATTGAACTGGGGTTGCCGGATGAACGCCGGGTGAAGAAAGCCTGTTCGCGTTCACAACAGGTTGCTTTGTTTGCCTATAACAGCCGGGCGGCAGAAATCTGGTGGCAGCAAAATCAGGCCCCGTTATCCGGATTCAGTAATTTGACCATCTGGTATTTTGACGACACAACGCTGGCACAGCTCACCGCCTTCGCCGCCCGTAATATGACCTTACAGGCAACGCTGCAAGAGGGGACGCTCTGGCTATCTGACTCTCAGAATAATCTGGAAATCGCCCCTGTTAGCTGGAAACAGGTGCAATGATTGTTATCACCCGGCAGGTAGCTATTGCCGATGAAGAGGTCGAAATCAGCGCGATTCGTGCGCAGGGCGCGGGTGGACAGCATGTGAATAAAGCCTCTACGGCGATTCATCTGCGTTTTGACATCCGGGCCTCAAGCCTGCCAGAGTATTATAAAGAGCGTATGCTTGCCGGCAGCCACCATTTGATGACCGCCGATGGCGTGATCATTATTAAAGCGCAGGAATACCGTAGTCAGGAAATGAACCGTGAAGCGGCGATTGCCCGTCTCGTTTCTGTCATTCAGACGCTCACGGCGGAGCAAAAGCAACGCCGGGCGACGCGGCCAACCCGGGCTTCAAAAGAGCGACGACTGGCGGCAAAAACACAAAAATCCTCAGTCAAAGCGATGCGGGGAAGAGTGAAACACTCCGGTGACTGAGCAAAAGTATTTACAGCATAAGGACATTAAGGTGAAGAAAGTACTGGTCGCCCTGGCGGCAATGGGCATTCTTTTTGCGTTACCGGGGTGTAATAACCGTTCCGATGAACAAACGTTGAAGCCAGGCGCGGAAGAGTCTTTGCAGCCGATGCAGCAAAGCTGGCGTGGTGTGTTGCCTTGCGCAGACTGCGAAGGTATTGAGACGTCGCTGTTCCTCGCTAAAGACGGTACTTGGGTAATGAATGAACGTTATCAGGGCGTGGCGCGTGAGCCTTCTTCGTTTGGTTCTTACGGAACCTGGGCGAGAACAGCAGAAAAGCTGGTGCTTACCGACAGCCAGGGTGAGAAGTCTTACTACCGTGCCAAAGGCGACAAGCTGGAAATGCTGGACAGAGAAGGCAATCCGATTGTCTCGTCGCTGAACTACACGCTGGAACCTGTTAAATCGAGCTTGCCCGTCACTCCGATGGCGATGCGCGGCATGTATATCTACATGGCGGATGCGGCTACCTTCACCGATTGTGCAACCGGTAAACGTGTTGCTGTGGCGAACAATGCGCAACTTGAACGCGATTATGCCGCTGCGCGTGGCAGTGAGACCAAACCGGTGCTATTGACGGTAGAAGGGCATTTCACACTTGAGCCAAATCCAGACACCGGCGAGCAGGTGAAAACGCTGAAGACGGATAAAGACGCGAAATTTATACCAGGAAAAGAGTGCGGTAACTGACAGACCCACTCTCTGAGCAGAAAAAAGGCCTCGCACTGCGAGGCCTTTTGTTTTTAGCCTTTGATGGCTTTAACCAGGAAATCGAGCACATCCCCGGTTTTAATCAGCTGCTTGTCACCGTTACGGCGATATTTGTATTCGATATCGTCGCTGTCGAGGTTACGGTCGCCAATCACCACGGTGTGTGGAATACCGATCAGCTCCATATCAGCAAACATCACGCCTGGACGCTCTTTACGGTCATCCATCAGCACTTCGATGCCCTGAGCACGCAGCCCGGCATACAGTTTTTCTGCCACTTCCTGCACGCGGTAGGATTTGTGCATGTTCATTGGCAGGATGGCTACCTGGAACGGTGCAATGTTGTCAGGCCAGAGGATGCCGCGCTCGTCGTGGTTCTGCTCAATGGCAGCAGCCACAACGCGAGTGACCCCTATACCGTAGCAACCCATGGTCAACGTCTGGTTGCGGCCATCTTCACCCTGCACCGCTGCTTTCATTGCTTCAGAGTATTTGGTGCCAAGCTGGAAGATATGGCCCACTTCGATACCGCGTTTGATAAGCAAAGTGCCTTTACCGTCCGGGCTTGGATCGCCGGCTACCACGTTACGAATATCGGCCACTTCTGGCGTTGCTGCGTCACGATCCCAGTTGATGCCAAAGTAGTGTTTACCGTCAATGTTTGCGCCAGCAGCGAAATCGCTCATCGCGGCGACAGTGCGGTCAATCACGACTGGAATTGGCATATTCACCGGGCCAAGAGAGCCAGGGCCAGCATTGACGATCGCGCGAATTTCAGCTTCGGTGGCGAAGGTCAGAGGGCTGGCTACCTGTGGCAGTTTCTCTGCTTTCACTTCGTTCAGCCCGTGGTCGCCACGAACCAGCAGCGCAACCAGCGGGTAAGCGCTATCTTCAACGGCTTTCACCAACAGCGTCTTGACCGTTTTCTCAATCGGCAGATTGAACTGCTCAACCAGCTCCGCGATG
Source organism: Scandinavium sp. (assembly GCF_051650185.1). Classification (GTDB taxonomy): domain Bacteria; phylum Pseudomonadota; class Gammaproteobacteria; order Enterobacterales; family Enterobacteriaceae; genus Scandinavium. The sequence continues at coordinate 5,670 of NZ_JBOFIN010000102.1, read as the reverse complement.
GTTTTCGCATTCGGCGTGTCGACCAGCGTCATTTCCTGAGTGGCAGCTGCGCGAGGCTCTTTCGGCGCGAGCGCTTCAGCAAACTCGATGTTAGCGGCGAAGTCAGAGGAATCAGAGAAGATAACATCATCTTCACCGCTGGACGCCAGCACCTGGAATTCATGAGAGGCGCTACCGCCGATGGAACCGGTATCCGCCTGAACGGCGCGGAAATCCAGACCCATGCGGCTGAAGATTTTGCTGTATGCGGCATACATCGCATCATACGTTTCCTGCAGGGATTCCTGAGACGTATGGAATGAGTATGCATCTTTCATGATGAATTCGCGGGAACGCATCACACCGAAGCGCGGACGAACTTCATCACGGAACTTCGTCTGGATCTGATAGAAGTTCAGCGGCAGCTGTTTGTAAGAGCTGAGCTCATTACGAATGAGATCGGTGATCACTTCTTCATGCGTTGGGCCGAGAACAAATGGACGCTCGCCGCGATCGACAAAACGCAGCAACTCCGGACCGTACTGCTCCCAGCGGCCACTCTCCTGCCACAGGTCAGCAGGCTGAACCACAGGCATGGACACCTCGATAGCACCGGCGTTGTTCATCTCTTCACGCACGATATTTTCGACTTTTTTCAGGACGCGCAGGCCGGTCGGTAGCCAGGTGTACAACCCGGAAGCGAGCTTGCGAATCATCCCGGCGCGCAGCATCAGCTGGTGGCTGATAACCTCGGCGTCGGCAGGTGTCTCCTTCAGAGTGGAGAGCAAGTATTGACTAGTACGCATGTTATTACGGTTCCATTTGAACGATCGGAACAGGCAGGTAGCCCTGCCTGATACAAAAAAAGTGGTTTAGTTTATCAGCCTGGCAGAGATGCCAAAAGAGAGGAGGAGAAAATTAGCGAGCTTCCAGGGCAAAGACTTCGAACCCGCTCTCCGTCACGCGCCAGCGCACGTTAAAATCATGTAACCACACGGCGTACGTTTTCCCTGTTTCTTCCCCTTTACGATAGGCCGGACGTGGGTCCTGGGCCAGCACATCCTGAATAAAGGCCCGAAGATGCGGGTAACGCTTTTCAAGTTGTGGAAAAAGGATTTCAAGCTCGGTAGTGAAGCTGACATCAACCGCTGCCACCGGTGCCTGTTGCGCGTAGCTCGCCTGAGCATCAGGTAACGCTTCAGCGAAAGGCAAATAAGGTTTGATATCCACCACCGGCGTGCCGTCGACCAAATCCAGGCTGCCCAATTGCAATATCACCTGATCTTTCTGGCAGCGAATGCCTTTCAATTCGACCAGCGACATACCAACGGGATTGGGGCGAAACGTGGAGCGTGTTGCAAACACGCCCATGCGGGCATTTCCTCCCAGGCGGGGAGGGCGCACGGTTGGACGCCAGCCACCTTCCATCGTCTGATGAAAGACAAACAAAACCCAAAGATGGCTGAAGTCTTCCAGGCCACGTACGGCATCGGCCTGGTTGTAGGGAGCGATCAGATGGAGCTCGCCGTTGCCATGTTGCACCAGACCAGGCTGGCGCGGTACGGCAAATTTCTCTTTATACGGCGAACGGATAACGCCTATCTGCTCGAAGGAAAAACCACTCATTGCGCCGAAACGTTGAGGGCGGAGCCAAGGCAAACGGCCTGGCGGTAGCAGCCTGGCGTGCCGCTGGTGACTTCACAGCTGTGCAGCAGGACGGCATTAGCCTTCATTTTAGCTGCATTAATTTGCAGACGTTTACGTGCCGTAGGGATGTTTGGTGGGGAATCCTGATTTGAGGCCTGGCAGGACTCGCCGCTGACTTCACCGAGATCGCGGAACGGTTTGCCAACCAAATCTTCTGCGTTAGTGATAATTCTTACGGGAGCCGGACGCGTCGCTTTCGGTTTAGCCGGTTCAGTTTTCGCAGGTGTTACGGTGCTTTGTACGGGTTCGACAGGGGATCTGCTAAACATGGAGCAACCGCTCAGAATGAGCGCCAGAAAACAGATCGGTAAAGCACGCATAATTATTCCTCAATACTGTATTAAACCGGGGAGCCATTGAATCAGTTGACCACACAAATAACAAGACGGGCATAAAGCCCGTCCTGAATGATATTACTTTGTGAAAAGATTACCAGCCTTTAACCGCACCACCGTTGAAGATCTTGTTAGCGGCTTCATAGACTTCGTCTGACTGATAAGCTTCAACGAATTTCTTCACGTTTTCCGCGTCCTTGTTGTCTTCACGGCTCACGATCAGGTTAACGTAAGGGGAGTCTTTGTCTTCAACAAAGATGCCGTCTTTCGCTGGCGTCAGGCCAATCTGGCTTGCGTAAGTGGTGTTGATAACGGCCAGAGCAATCTGCGCGTCATCCAGAGAACGTGGCAGCTGTGGCGCTTCCAGCTCAACAATTTTCAGGTTTTTCGGGTTCTCGGTCACATCAAGAACGGTTGGCAGCAGGCCAACGCCATCTTTCAGTTTGATCAGGCCCACTTTCTGCAGCAGCAGCAGGGAACGGCCGAGGTTAGTTGGATCGTTAGGTACGGCAACCTGAGAACCCGGCTGCAGTTCGTCCAGAGATTTGATTTTCTTGGAGTAGCCCGCGATTGGGTAAACGAAGGTGTTACCGACTGGAACCAGCTTGTAGCCACGATCTTTAATCTGCTGATCCAGATAAGGTTTGTGCTGGAAGGCGTTAGCATCGATATCGCCTTTGCTCAGCGCTTCGTTCGGCAGGACGTAGTCGTTGAAGGTTACCAGTTCAACGTCCAGATCATATTTCTCTTTCGCGACTTTCTGAGCGACTTCAGCAACCTGCTGTTCAGCCCCAACGATCACGCCGACTTTGATGTGGTTTGGATCTTTTTCATCCTGACCGCAACCCACCAGTGCCAGAGAACCAATCAGGGCACCAACTGCCGCAAAGGTTTTAAACTTGAACGCCATTTTGTTTCCTTAAACTCTTAGAGTTGTATGTTGTGTGTAACGTTACTTGTGAGTGACAGCCCGGACGATACGATCGCCAGAGAATTGAATGAGATAAACCAGAACAACTAACAACACAAGCACGGTATTCATCACCGTGGCGTTATAGCCGATGTAGCCATACTGATAGCCAATCTGACCAAGACCACCGGCACCGACAGCCCCGCCCATTGCGGAGTAACCGACAAGGGTAATCAGGGTGATGGTCGCAGCGTTAACGAGACCTGGAAGTGCTTCAGGCAGCAGGACTTTACGAACGATCTGCATCACTGTTGCACCCATCGCGCGTGAAGCTTCAATCAGGCCCGTTGGGATCTCCAGCAGGGCATTTTCCACCATACGAGCGATAAATGGTGCTGCGCCTACAGTCAGAGGCACAATCGCCGCCTGCAGACCAATGGAAGTACCGACAATCACGCGAGTGAATGGAATCATCCACACCAGCAAAATAATGAACGGAATGGAACGGAAAATGTTCACCAGCGCGGAGAGCGTGCGGTAGAGCTTCACATTCTCCGCAATCTGACCCGGACGGGTAACATAGAGAAGCACACCCACCGGCAGGCCGAGAACGAAACCAAAGAAACCGGAAACGAAGGTCATCGCCAATGTTTCCCAGACGCCGCGCGCCAGCAACCACATCATCGGCTCAGACATAACCCAGTACCTCTACTTTCACATGGTGTTCCTGCAACCAGCTGATTGCCGCTTGCGTATCTTGTTGCGTGCCGTGCATTTCGGTCAGCATGATGCCGAACTTCACGCCGCCGGCGTAATCCATCTGCGCGCTAATAATGTTGTTGTTCACATTGAAGCGACGCGCTGTTTCAGACAACAGTGGCGCATCAACGGACTGCCCCGTGAACTCCATGCGCAGCATGGGTACGCTGTCGGCCTGCTGTTCAGGCTTCATGCGTTCCAGATAATCTTCCGGAATATCCAGATGCAAGGTGGATTGAATGAACTGTTGAGCCAGCGGCGTCTTCGGATGAGAGAACACTTCGCTCACTGTATCTTGCTCGATCAACTGACCGTTGCTGATCACCGCAACACAATCACAGATGCGTTTAACCACATCCATTTCATGAGTGATAAGCAGAATGGTCAGGCCGAGACGACGGTTAATGTCTTTCAATAACTCCAGAATCGAACGAGTCGTTGCCGGATCCAGTGCGCTGGTGGCTTCATCGCACAACAACACTTTGGGATTGCTTGCCAGCGCGCGGGCGATGGCCACACGTTGTTTCTGGCCGCCTGACAGATTTGCCGGATAGCTGTCGTGCTTATCCGCAAGCCCAACCAGCTCCAGGAGTTCGGTCACACGACGTTTAATCTCATCTTTTGGCGTGTTGTCCAGCTCAAGCGGCAGAGACACATTGCCAAACACGGTACGTGAAGCCAGCAGGTTGAAGTGCTGGAAGATCATGCCAATCTGACGACGGGCTTTGGTTAACTGTGATTCAGAAAGGGCGGTCAGGTCCTGACCGTCAACCAGAACGCTTCCCTGGGTTGGGCGCTCAAGTAAATTGACGCAACGAATCAGCGTGCTTTTACCTGCACCTGATGCACCGATGACGCCATAAATTTGTCCGGCAGGAACATGCAGGCTGACATCATTCAACGCCTGAATGGTTCTGTGACCCTGCTGGAACACTTTGGTGATATTCGAAAGTTTTATCATTAGCTATTTATTATCGTATGGAGTTTTGCCGTGGCATTTTCTGCTGTCGCAGTGGTGCGATGACCGTTAATGAAATGGATGTTAAGGCATCCAGACGTCTAAATCAATCAGAGGCCGACGATAATGAGCACTTTCTTGCCGCAGGAAACATGAGATACTAAACGGACATGCCTTATTCAGGAGTAAACCGGTGGCTAAAACCGTTCCCGCTATTTTCCTCGACCGTGATGGCACCATTAATGTCGATCACGGTTATGTGCACGAAATTGACGAATTTGAATTTATTGATGGCGTGATTGACGCCATGCGCGAACTGAAAGCGATGGGCTATGCGCTGGTGGTGGTGACCAACCAGTCCGGCATTGCCCGAGGCAAGTTTACTGAAGCGCAGTTTGAAACATTGACGGAATGGATGGACTGGTCGCTGGCCGACCGTGGTGTGGATCTCGACGGCATCTATTACTGCCCTCACCACCCACAAGGAACAGTGGAAGAGTTCCGCCAGGTTTGTGACTGCCGTAAACCGCATCCGGGAATGCTTATCTCTGCTCGTGACTTCTTACATATAGATATGGCCGCTTCCTTTATAGTTGGCGATAAAGTTGAAGATATGCAGGCAGCAGCCGCAGCGGGTGTTGGTACTAAAGTGCTGGTACGTACCGGCAAGCCAGTAACGGAAGAAGCCGAAAAAGCAGCAGATTGGGTGATTGATAGCCTGTCAGCCCTGCCAGCAGCCATCAAAAAGCAGAATAAATAAGCGTTGAGGCGAAAAGATGAGCGGTTGAAATAAAAATGCATTTTTCCGCTTGTCATTCCTCGGCAGCCCCCTATAATGCGCCTCCATCGACACGGCAGATGTGAATCACTTCACACAAACAGTCGGTTCGGTTGAAGAGAAAAAATCCTGAAATTCAGGGTTGACTCTGAAAGAGGAAAGCGTAATATACGCCACCTCGCGACAGAGCGCTAAAGCGCGTCGCAACTGCTCTTTAACAATTTATCAGACAATCTGTGTGGGC
>NZ_JBOFIN010000101.1:0-10790 GCF_051650185.1 Scandinavium sp. | reverse complement strand
GGGGAAACCCGGTGCAATCCCGGCAAAACTGAGAAGAATGCGGGAAAACGTGAAACAATTTATCCTGCCTGAGAAAAGAAAACGGCCCAAAGAAAGGACCGTTCGTATCTCAAAAACCCAGTATCCCGTTCACTCAAAGAATCTTAAGTGAACGGTGTTACCGGTAACCGGGTTTTTTTAGCCTTAAAGGGCAATATCCGCAACAGGCTTCAGTTCCACCAGCGGTGGGGTAAATTGTGCCTGCGGAACCGGATCGGCAACGACGTGTGTTTCATAACGCAATCCAAGCACTTCACTGGTATGCGCCAGCGTTTGCTGAATAGCCTGGGGGTCGCCACTCAAACGACGACCATAGGTCGGCACCACGGCACGCAATTTCTCCTGCCAGGTCGCAGATTTCACTTTATCTTTAAAGACCTGCTCCATCAATTGCAGCATGATCGGCGCAGCGGTTGAAGCCCCCGGCGATGCACCCAGTAATGCGGCAACCGTGCCTTGATCATCGCTAACCACTTCCGTACCCAGGCGCAGTACGCCGCCCTTCTCTTCGTCACGTTTGATTATCTGCACGCGCTGACCGGCCTGCCACAAACGCCAGTCTGCTTTTTTCGCCTGCGGATAATACTCCTGCAACGCTGCCAGACGGTCTTTGTCTTTTTGAATGACCTGGCCGACCAGATATTTCACCAAATCAAAATTATCCAGCCCGACATTCAGCATCGGCAGAATATTTGATTTGTTAGTAGAGCTGAGCAAGTCCCACAGCGAGCCATTTTTCAGGAAGCGGGTAGAGAATGTCGCAAACGGTCCAAACAGCACCGCACGTTTGCCATCAATAATACGGGTGTCGATGTGCGGCACGGACATAGGCGGTGCGCCAACAGAAGCTTGTCCGTACACTTTCGCCAGATGGTGGTTAACGACTTCCGGGTTTTCACAGACCAGGAACTGGCCACCCACCGGGAACCCTGCATACTCTTTCGCTTGGGGAATGCCCGTTTTCTGCAACAGCTTCAATGCAGCACCACCCGCACCGATAAAGATAAATTTCGCACGGATCGTCCTGCGAGCTTTGCGATCACTGGTGTCGGATACCGTCACCGTCCAGCTATTATCCGCATTGCGCTTAAAGCGGCGAACCTCAGTGTTGAGTTGCAGGGCGAAGTTATCGTGGCTGCGCAGGCCGGCAATCAGCTGGCGGGTAATTTCACCGTAGTTGACGTCAGTCCCGACTTCGGTTCGTGTGGCGGCCACTTTCTGCTGCGGGTCGCGCCCTTCCATCACCAGCGGTGCCCACTTCTTAATTTGCTCAACGTCTTCGGAATAGCGCATGCCCTGGAACAGGGAGTTCTGCTGCAAGGCGGCATAGCGAGCGCGGAGGAAATTCACGTTGTCCTCGCCCCAGACAAAACTCATGTGCGGCACGGTATTGATGAAGGTCTTCGGCTGCTGGAGTACGCCGCGTGTCACCTGATGCGCCCAGAACTGACGCGAGATCTGGAAGGCTTCGTTAATCTCAATGGCTTTGTCGATGCTGATGGAACCGTCCGCTTTTTGCGGCGTGTAGTTCAGCTCCATCAGGGCGGCATGACCGGTTCCGGCATTGTTCCAGCCGTTCGAGCTCTCCTCGGCGACGCTGTCCATTTGCTCGACCATGGTAATAGACCAGTCTGGTTCCAGTTCCTGAAGCCAGGTTCCCAGCGTGGCGCTCATGATGCCGCCGCCAATCAACAATACATCCGTCTGATGCTCGTTACGGGAGTTGGTGCGTGTTGCCAGAGGTTCGGCATGCAAACCAACCGCCTGTGAGCGACGTACGGCCATTTTTTTCTTCATCGGAATGAGCCTTCTGTACTCGCGTTTTTGTTTAGCGCAGGTGAAACGATTCGGGGGAATCCACGTTAGCACTGACGATGAAAGATTTAAATATTGTTTAAAATTTAAGTTCTGTTTTGAGATCTGTTATAAAAATGTTTAATAAATGTGGCAGTCAAATGAGTATTGGTACTGGCGAAATGTGACGCAACACGGTAATATCGCCCGTTTTGTGATGCACCGCACGTCGGACATCTTATGTAAAACCAACTTTCCATAACCCTACATTTTCTATGCCTGTAAACTTTGAATCATTGACTGCTGCTGAACAAAGCGCGATACGAACCGTCGTACGCTCGCCTGCGCTGATGCTGCGCGAATCTCTGGCAGGCGTGATCACAGCCCTGGCGCTGATCCCGGAAGTCATCTCTTTCTCGGTGATTGCGGGCGTTGACCCTAAAGTCAGCCTGATTGCTTCGGTAGTGCTGTGTCTGGCGATGTCGGTGTTAGGTGGCCGTCCGGCCATGGTGACGGCGGCGGCGGGTTCAGTGGCGCTGGTGATTGGCCCGATGGTGCATCAGCACGGCGTGGGCTACATTCTGCCTGCGGTGGTGATGGCGGGTATCATTCAGATTTTGTTTGGCGTGATGGGCATGGCCCGGCTGATGCGCTTCATCCCCCAAGCCGTGATGACAGGCTTTGTGAATGCACTCGGCATCCTGATTTTCTTTGCTCAGGTTCCCCACTTCTGGAGCAAAAATCCTTTAGTTCTGGCGCTGTTCGCCGCCACGCTGGTGATTGTGCTGTTCGCCCCGCGTGTCGTCAAAAGCGTTCCTTCTCCCCTCATCGCCATTGTTCTGCTGACGCTCTTTACGGTGTTCAGCGGTCAGCTACTGCCGACAGTCGGCGACGAAGGCTCCATGTCCGGCGGCCTGCCGGGTTTGACCGAGCTGCTGGTCCCGCTCAATCTGCAAACGCTGCAAATCATCTGGCCCTGCGCGCTGAGCATCGCTTTCGTTGGCCTGATGGAATCGCTGCTGACGGCAAAACTGGTGGATGATTTAACGGTAACGCCTTCCAGTAAAGCGCGTGAAAGCGCCGGGTTAGGGATTGCCAATATTCTGGCCGGGTTCTACGGCGGTATCGCCGGATGCGCGATGATCGGCCAGACCATTGTGAATGTTGAGATGGGCAAAGGCCGCAGTCGTCTTTCGACGCTGGTTGTAGGCCTGGTGCTGTTATTGCTGGTGACGGGCCTGAGTGAAGTGATGGCCAAAATCCCGATGGCGGTGCTGGCAGGCATTATGGTGATTGTGGCGGTGAAAACCTTTAGCTGGCACAGCATTCAGCCCGCCGCATTGAAACAGACGCCGTGGTCCGTGACCGTCGTGATGATCGCGACTGTCGTCGCCACCGTCAGCACCGGAAACCTTGCCGTTGGCGTGCTGGCAGGCATTGTGATCCTGGCGCTCATTCCAGCCCGCATTCGCAAGTTGCATTCGCTTAAAGCAGAAACATCGTCGCCAGACCCAGAAAAATAAAGAAGCCGCCGGTGTCGGTGATCGCCGTGATCATCACGCTTGAGCCGACCGCCGGATCGCGCCCCAGTTTGGTCATGATCATCGGGATCAGAACACCCATCATCGAAGCCACCAGCAGGTTAAGGACCATCGCCAGCATCATCACGCCACCGAGCTGCGGATCGTCATACAGCCACCAGGTCACGCCGCCCATAATCCCGCCCCACACCAGGCCGTTGATCAGCGCTACGCCCATTTCACGCAGGATCAAAAACGAGAAGTTACCGGGCTGAATATGCTGTAGCGCCAGCGCACGCACAATCATGGTGATGGTCTGGTTGCCGGTATTCCCGCCTATTCCGGCGACAATCGGCATTAACGAAGCCAGTGCCACCAGCTGCGAGATGGTGTGCTCAAAACCATCAATCACGCGTGAAGCAATAAACGCCGTACACAGGTTGATGGCCAGCCACGCCCAGCGCGTTTTCACGGCTTTGCTGACCGGGGCGAAGACATCTTCATCGTTGCTCAAACCGCTCATCTGACGAATATCGTTATCCGTCTCTTCGTAGACCACATCAACGATCTCATCGATGGTCAGTCGTCCCAGCAGTTTGCCTTCAGCATCGATGACTGCGGCACTCAGCAGGTTGTCACGCTCAAAGGTTCGGGCAACTTTCTCAGAGTCCTCTTCAGGGTGAAATGTAACCGGCTCCGCTTCCATAACGTCATGCACACGCTGCTGCGCACGGTTGAGCAGAATGGTTTGCAGCTCGAGTTCGCCCAGCAGCTTTTTGTCGCGAGTCGTGACGAACAGTTTGTCCGTGTTCTCAGGCATTTTCCCCAGCCGACGCAGGTAGCGCTGCACTGCGCCGAGCGTGACATCAGGCCGAATGGTGATGACCTCGAACTCCATGATCGCCCCGACGCTGTCGTGGGCATAATTCATCACCTGACGCACGCGCGCACGCTCTTCCGCAGGCAGCGTGGCTAATAAGCGCCCGGTCAGATTTCGTGGAAGATGCTGAACCAGATAGATTTTTTCATCGATATCCAGGCTTTCGAGCGCATCAAGCAGCGCCTTGTCGCTCATACCCTCAATCAAGTCTTCATAGACGCTTTCGGAGGCTTCAAGCAGCACGTTCCCACGCTTGCTGTCATCCACCAGCCCCCAGAGTGCATGACGTTCATCCGAAGGCAGTGCTTCAAGGGTATCCGCCAGATCAGGCGCAGGCAGGTGAGCAACCAGCGCCCCGACTTCAGCGATATCATCCGCCAGTCGACCTTCGTCATACTGTTCCGCTAGCGTTAATTTGTTGGACAAGGCCGAGGTGATGGCTTTGTCCGTCGTCAGAAGCCAGATAAGGCGAGCACGTTCCTGGTCGCGCACCCGGGCGCTGTTTTTATGAAAGACGGACATCGATGGGCAATCCTTGAACTGAAGAGGCGGTTTTCCAGCCTCTAAGCATAGCGCGAGTGAATGTAAAAAATAATAAACACCAGGCGGGAGTGGTGAAAAAGAGAGCGCCCATGCCTCAATGGACTGCCCGGCGGCGCCAAAGCTTGCCGGGCCTACAGGCCGGACAGACAAATCGTAGGCCCGGCAAACGCAGTGCCGCCGGGCATGATAAGTCAGGCAGTGCGAGCCACCGCGTCGCGGGAAGCGGCATCTCGCTCTTCGCCAGTCAGCTCGCTAAGCTTGCCATTACGCATTTCCAGCAGGCGATCGGCGTGGATGAAATAGTGATCGTCATGGCTGATAGCAAAAATGGTTTTGCCCATCTGTTGCATCAACGGCAGCAAGACCTGATAAAACTCGCGGCGGAAATGCGGGTCCTGATCGGCCGCCCATTCATCCAGCAGAATGATATCTCGCTCCTCGGCCAGGGCCAGCAGTAGCGCGACGCGCTTTTTCTGCCCTTTGGAGAGCTTAAGGTCGAGGATTTTGCCGTTTTCAAGCTTCAGCTTGTGGCCCATTTTCAGGTGTTCCAGCCATTTCTCCACCAGCTGCGGATCGGCCTGCTGCCCTTCTTGCCCCAGAAGTTGGTCAAACAGCCACGGGTCGGTAAATACCGCCGAGAAAAGCTTGCGGTAATCTTCCGGTTTGTCGGCGATCAGCGGTTGGCCATCCAGCAGGATTTGACCCGATACAGGCTGGTAAAGCCCGGTCAGCAACATGGCTAAGGTGGATTTCCCGCTGCCGTTGCCGCCAATCAGAAACACCAGTTCCCCGCGATTCAGCGTCAGGTTGACAGGCCCAATGGCAAAGGTGTTGTCCTGATAATGGAATTCTACTTCACGCAACTCCAGCGTTTTCCAGTCAGGATGCGCCTTCGGTTTTGGAAACGCTTCGCGATAAGGGGCGAGTGAAAACTTATTGAGCTTATTAAACGCGACCTGTGCACTGAGCAGCGTCGGTAATGCGCCAACGGCCGAAAGCAACGGCGTGCGCAGGAACAGCAGCGTTAAGGAATACGTTGCCGCCACAGCGGTATCCGCCCAGCCCAGGCCATTCGCCATCCAGAACACCAGGCCAATGGCTCCCAGCATCATGATATTCGACCAGTTAACCGCGCTGAGATGGAAGGTATCGGCCCGAATAATATGATGGCGATACTCTTTGGCGTCCGGAATATAGAGAGTATTAAAGATGTGTTCGGCGCGCTCACGGTTCAGCGTCAGCTCTTTACGTCCTTCCAGCACGGTCTGGTAATCGTTATACAGTTTGTCTTCGGTTTCACGCAGCGTTGCCATGTGTTTATACACTCGCGCCACCAGCACGAAACCGCCCCAGATGGTCAGCGCCATCCACAGCGCGGTGATCACCAGCATTTTCCCTGACAGGAAAAACAGGTACGCCGCCGAGCCAAACGTCAGGATAATCCCCTGCACCAGTTCCGGTAAGCGGACAAAAGCTATGGTGATGTTTCGCACGTCGCTGGTCAGCCCGGCCAGCAGCGCCGCGCTGCCCAGTTTTTCCACACGTTCAATTTGCGTATCGAGAATACGTTTGATGAATTCACTGCGCAGGCGATAGACGAAATGATGGCCCAGCACGGTTAAGGCCAGCTGCGAGCCAAGCGTGACCGCCATCAGCAGCAGCAACAGCCCAAGGAATTCTGGCAGAACCATAATTGACGCATCGACGCTTTCAATCAGGCGCACATTAATGAAGGCAATCAGGCCGATACCCAGCGCCGCACTCAGCAGGCTTAACAGCATGACGGCAATAAACGGCCAGCGATACTGACGCCAGACCAGAAGAAGAAGCTGCATAGAAAAATCCCGGACAAGCTAAAACAGCCAGCAGTTTAAACGGCTCTCGCGCTACATCAAGAATAATTCTTATTTTTATTGCCGTTTCAGGTATGGCGAAACGTGAGATTGTAACGCAGGTTGCCGGTAGCCGGATGGTGGCCGTCTTTAAGCGGCTGAATCCCGTGATAAAACAGGCGCGACGCCCCGCCCCAGACCACCACATCACCATGTTCCAGCAGCACGCGCATCAGCGGATCGTTACGTTTCAATCCACCAAACTGAAATACCGCCGGTAAGCCCAGCGACACGGAGACAATCGGCGCTTTCAGCTCTTTTTCATCTTTATCCTGATGCAGGGAGAGCTTTGCGCCAGGCGCGTAACGATTGATAAGACAGGCATCAGGCTGGAAACTGGGATAGCCCGCTTCATTCGCGCACTCGAGCGCCAGCGTTCTGAACGCCAAAGGCATGGCGGGCCAGTGCTGGCGTGTTTGGGGATCGACTGGCGCATACAGATAGCCATGCATGTCCGTGGTCCAGCCCACGTCTCCGCAGTTGGTCATCGCCACTGACATAGTGTAACCACCGGGAGTCACCATTTGCCGAAACGGTGAGCGGGCAGCCACCTCTTCTATGCCCTCAATCAATTCCGCAGCGCAGGCCAGCGCCCGGCGACGCAAAATCACGGCACCAGGCGCTAAAGGTTCCTGCCACGGAGGCGTATCGGCAAATAAATCCAGCATGGTTAACGACCTTGCTCTTTTTCACGGCGCAGAAGCTCTGCTTTGCGCGCTTCGCCCCAGCGATACCCCGACAGCGCCCCGCTCTGACGGACAACCCGATGGCAGGGAATCAGCAACGCCAGTCGATTTGCGCCACAGGCATTGGCAACGGCACGAACCGCGTTCGGCTTCCCGATGCTTTCAGCCACTTGCTGGTAACTGCGCGTTTCGCCAACGGGGATCGTTCTGAGCGCCTGCCAGACCTGCTGTTGAAAAGCGGTGCCGCGAATATCCAGAGGAAGAGCGACCAACAAATGCTGACCATCCAGTAATGCGATCACCGTTGCGACACGCTGGTGAAACGTCTGATCGGCTTCCTCACGTTGAGCATGGGGGAACATTTGTTCCAGTTCGGCGATCAGGGTTTCGTCGCTGTCACCAGGCAAGACGGCGCAAATGCCACGATCGCTTTCCGCCACCAGACAACGCCCTAGCTGGCAGGATTGCAATGTGTAGCGCACGCTAAGCGCGTTGCCGCCCTCACGGTACTGGCGAGGCGTCATGCCAAGCGTGCTGTCGGCCTGACGGTAAAAACTGCTGCTGGTTGGGAACCCTGCCGCCATCACCGCATCGGTAACCGTTTCACTGACTTTCAGCGATTCGCGCAGTTTCTTCGCCCGCCAGGCCTGCTGCCATGCGCGAGGCGTCATGCCGGTTACGGATTTGAACATGCGATGGAAGTGAAAAGCGCTGACGGCGACTTCACGTGCCAGCTCATCCAGCGTCAGCGTGGTTTCTTGTTCCAGCAAACGACAGGCCTGGGCCACTTTTTCAATGCGCTGCTGTTGGGGGTCGGCTTTGTCCGGCTGACAGCGTTTACAGGGACGAAAACCCGCTTCTTGCGCCGCGCTGGCATCACTGAAAAATTGAACATTCTGGCGCAGCGCATGCCGCGCCCGGCATGATGGGCGACAATAAATGCCGGTGGTCTGCACCGCAAACACGAAGTGACCATCGGCATTGGGATCTCTTTCCAGCACGGACTGCCAGCGGATCTCGTCATTGGGGGTGGCATTACGTTTCATAAATACTCCGGCTCCTTACAAGGGTAGCCTGAGTCTGGCGCAGGCGGCAGAGAAAAAAACCGCCATTCTTGCTTTTTAATTTTTGCCATTCACCAGGAACGTTTCGAACTGCGGCGACATCCAGGTTTTGAAGCCGTCGCCCTCTTTGATGATCATATAGACCGCCAGCCCTTGTTCGCGCACCACTTCTTTGGCTCTTTCCGGGCCAAGCACCATTAATCCGGTATCCCAGCCATCCGCCTCAAGTGCCGTAGGGGAAATGACCGTGACCGACACCATTTTATGCTGGATAGGCGTGCCCGTTTGCGGATCAATCACGTGAGAAATGCGCTTGCCGTCCAGCTCGTAATAATTGCGATAGCTGCCAGAAGTGCTGATCCCATGACCGTTAATGTCAACAATGGCCTGCACCGCATTTTCTTTGTCGGTCGGCTTTTGGATCGCGACTCGCCATGGCTGACCTTCGGCATTCATGCCACGACTGAACAGCGCCCCGCCGACAGAAACTAAGTAGCGCGAAATCCCTTCCTGCTCCATTAAACGAGCAAGATGATCAGCGGCGTAGCCTTCGCCCACCGTGGAGAGATCGACATACAGATCGGGAAGATCTTTTTGCAGATACTGGCTGCCGGACTGGTTAATGACGGAGAGGTGCTTCAACCCGGTACGCGCTTTTGCCGCGTCGATTTGTTCTTGAGTCGGCGTTTTCACCGGCTGCTTATCCGGCCCAAACCCCCAAAGATTGACCAACGGGCCCACGGTGATATCCATGGCGCCTTGCGTTTTGGCACCGATTCGCAGCGACTCGGTGACAATATCCGCCATGGCCTCACTGACCGGCCAGGGTGTCATGCTGCGGGAATGGTTAAAACGCATCAATGCGGAGTCGTTTTTCCAGGTGGAGAGCAGCTGATCGTCGCCATCCAGCTGGGCCTGAATCTTTTGGCGCAGCGTTTCAACCTGAGCATCGTCGAGATTAATCACGCTGGCTCGCCAGAAGGTGCCCATGGTCTTCCCTTCCAGCACGGTGGCAGGCGCCTTCTCCGTCGTCGAAACTGATGTGCCGTTATCGCAACCCGACATAATAAATGCGACGGCAATCAGTGCCGTGCGAAAAAAAGTGATAGCCATACGAAGTCCCTCTTGTTTGCGCGCAAGGGTACACCAGGGAGGGTAAACAAAGAATAAAAAAAGGGTCCCGAAGGACCCTTTTTGCTGATTCGCAGTCGATTAGAACTGGTAAACCAGACCGGTTGCAACGATGTTGTCGGTGCCGATACCGTTGTTCTGGTAGAAGCTGTCGTTGCCGTCCAGCAGGTTGATTTTGTAATCAACATAGGTGGACATGTTTTTGTTGAAGTAGTAGGTCGCGCCCAGATCCAGGTATTTAACCAGGTCTTTGTCGTCGCTGCCACCAACGGTGTTCAGGCCTTTACCTTTAGACTGCAGGTAAGAGATCGCTGGACGCAGACCGAAGTCGAACTGGTACTGAGCAGTCACTTCGAAGTTCTGAGTTTTGTCTGCGATACCGCCGCCGTTGGTGCTGGAAGTAGAACCGAACGGAGTCATGTTGCGGGTTTCAGCATACATAGCAGCAATGTAGACGTTGTTCGCGTCATATTTACCACCAGCGGTCCATGCTTCAGCTTTCTCGCCACCGGTGTACTGCTGGTTAGCCAGATTCGCGTTTTTCTGATCGTTGGTACGGTTGGAGTTAGTGTACGCCGCACCCAGGCTGAAGCCTGCGCCGATGTCGTAGGTAGAGGAGATACCGAAGCCGTCGCCGTTCGCGTTACGGAAGCTACGATCACCGTTGTTGGTGCCTTCACCGGAACCTGGGTTCTCGTTTTTGCCCTGATACTGCAGAGCAAAGTTCAGGCCATCAACCAGACCGAAGAAATCGCTGTTACGGTAGGTCGCAACACCGTTGGTACGGCCAGTCATGTAGTTGTCAGACTTGGTGTAGGTATCGCCACCGAACTCTGGCAGCATATCGGTCCAGCCTTCTACGTCGTACAGTACGCCGTAGTTACGACCGTAGTCGAAGGAACCTGCATCACCGAATTTCAGACCTGCGAACGCCAGACGGGTCCAGGACTGGTTGCCATCTGCGCCTTCAGCGTTGTTCGCCTGAACGTTGTATTCCCACTGGCCGTAACCGGTCAGCTGATCGTTGATCTGAGTTTCGCCTTTGAAGCCCAGACGGATGTAGGACTGGTCACCATCAGCGCTATCGTCGCTGGAGAAATAGTGCAGACCATCAACTTTACCGTACAGATCTAATTTGTTGCCGTCTTTGTTATAAATTTCAGCCGCATTTGCTGCGCCTGCTACCAGCAGTGCTGGTACCAGGAGGGACAGTACTTTAACTTTCATGTTATTAACCCTCT
>NZ_JBOFIN010000100.1:0-58717 GCF_051650185.1 Scandinavium sp. | reverse complement strand
CCAAAACGGCCCCTATTAACGTCACCGTAGATACCACTACGCATGTGACCATCACTGGGGTCACCGATGACCATGGTTCGAAACAAGGGCTGGTGGCCAACGGCGGCAAAACAGATGATGATTCCGTTGTGCTCACAGGCACCGCAGAGCCGAACAGCACCATCTACTTTACCCGTCACGGGGCGAACGGTGGCTCTTACAACTACTCCTGCAAGGCTGATAATACAGGCCACTGGGAGCTTAAGCAGGGCTATAGTGCCAACGGCTGGTTCAACTACAGCGTCTACTCTGTCGATGTTGCGGGCAACAAGAGTGCCACAGAAACCTACAAAGTGGAAAAAGTGGCCAATGAACAGGATACCGACACGTTCAAAGAAGACTTTAACTCCCATACCAATCTGACGTTCCGCAGCGGCTCGCTCTACGACTTCGACCATTTCGATGTCAAAGTGAATAACTCAGGCGCGACCAATGTTTATTCGCCGGGGATCAATGCCACTCAGTACGGTGTCTCACAAAGGCCGTCCAGCAAAGCCATGGTACTGAGTAAGGGATCATCGGTGACGCTGAACATGGATGAACCGCTGTCAAGCATCGCTTTCCAGATTGGCGACATGACCACCACGGAAAAACTGACGGTGACCTATATGAATGAAAAGGGTCAGGTGATCCACACTGACACTTATGATAAATACGATGGACTCCTAACCACGGCTAGCTACACTGCGTCGCCAGGTCAGGAAATCGATTCCATTCAGCTAAGTTTCACCAATACCAATCCATACGCAGGCATCAATATGACCTACTGCTACGTGGATAATATTACGGGAACCTACGCGTCATCATCTTCCGTCCAGGCTGTGCATATGTCTGCTGAAGATATTGCTCAGGCTCAGGTCGAAGCGGATCAATCTCAGGCGAACCTGACTGAACATCAGCAGCAGGAACTGAGCCAGCATGCCACACTGACGCTATCTAACCACTCTCAGGACACGGTCACCCTCGAGATGAGCGATGTATTAAGCTATCACCAGCAAAATCTGCTGATTCAGGACGGCAAACAGCAGATTGCCATTCAGGGCGATAAAGGTGATGTGGTTGAGTTGAAAGTGGACACTCTGGCGGAAAACACCTGGCATGATGCCGGTCAGGCAACGTCAGCCGGGGTGACCTACGAGGTCTATCAACATGCCGGCAGCGACATTGAAGTGCTTGTCCAGCACGGTGTCGATATTCATCTGGTCGCTTAACGCTTCCGTTTACTGGCAGTAAAGTAAAACAGGTCTCTGTCGAGGCCTGTTTTTTTTTGCGGTATTACTTGTCAGATACGTTGCGGCTTCGGCTAAACGCCATGAGCGCATCACACACCTGGGCGACAACGCCTTGCCAGTTATGCTGGCTCTGTTGGGCAAACAAGCGCATCCCAGGATACCACTCCGTCTCCGTACAACCCTGCCTCCAGCGCCAGTCACGGGCAAACGATGAGAGCATCACCCAGCAAGGGATCCCCATTGCCCCGGCGAGGTGAATGACCGAGGTATCAACGCCGATAACTAAATCCAGCTGCGACAGCACAGAGGCCGTATCGCCATAATGCTCAAATTGCTCACCACACGGGATCATCTCCGGCCAGCCAGCCACTTCAGCTTCACCTTGCCCTTTTTGCAGGCTCACCCAGACAATGCCGGGGATCTCACGCAGCGGTGCAAGCTCATCAAGATGGGGTAAAGAACGGTATTGATCGCGCTTATGATCGGCTGAGCCTTTCCAGACTACGCCAATGCGGAGCCCTTTCTCCGGCAACAACCATTTCTTACTCAGGCGACCGCGACGGCGCAAATAAGGGGTTGTGGCCGCAAAAGGATCGGCACTCTCACTAAAATGGGCGGGAAGATCGAGCAACATTGACCAACAATCTACTTCCGCCAGCGCCAGCTTATCGGCAGGCAGCAGGTAGCGATCCACGCCCGGCAAATGCTTCATCACGCTTTCGAGCCCCTTACGCCCAACCATCACCACGCGTTCGGCATTTTTCTCCAATTTAAGCTGACGAACAAATCGGCAAAACTGAATTTCATCGCCATAGCCTTGTTCCGTGCGGATAAGAATGGTTTTGCCTGTCAGATCCTCCCCTTGCCAGTAAGGCAAATTGAGAGCGGGCAGGGTAAAGAAGCGGTGTGGGTTGGTGCTGGCATAGCGCGCGCGGTAACAGGCCCAGCCTTGCTGATATTTCCCCTGCTGCAACAACACCATACCCAATACGTTCTGGCAGTGCATATCGTCGGGTCGCTGTGCCTGCACCTGCCAAAGTAAGGATTCAGCCTGTGAAAGCTCCCCTTTGAGAGTCAAGGTCGTGCACACCCCGAGACAGGCATCGGTGTAGTCGGGATTCAGGGATAGCGCCTGTTGATAGTGGTGAAGCGCTTCATCATGGCGCTCCATTTTCCCCAACATCACGGCATAGTTGTTATGGCAGGCGGAATAGCCAGGGTAGCTTTTCAATGCCGCCAGATAATAGCGCTCAGCTTCCAGGTAGTTTTTCTCGTCATACAGCGTTAGCCCCATTCCGCCCAGCGTACCGGCCTCGCCCGGAGCCATCGTCAACGCCTTGCGATAAAATGCTTTTGCATCAGATAATTTTCTCAGCCGTCGCGATAGCTTTCCCGCTTCCCGCAAACACCAGACATCACGAGGATGAAAAAGCAGGCGTTTTTTAATTCTTGTTAACGCCTCTTGATCATTCCCCTGAATAACGAGTTGGGTTATCTCCTGCTGAAACGGGTGGTTATGTTGGCGAGGTGCAACTTTCTTTTTCACTGCCAGTACCTGCTTATAGTAATAACTTAATGGAACAGGAATTATATTATGAATAGCGCAGCACAAAGTAGAAACAGATATTCATCACAACCAAAAGCGCTAACCTCATAAATCAGAAAAAGATTAACGCCATTGACTCAAAATAAAAAAGCGGGTCTAAGGCCTGGGCTTATAGATGATTTACATCCAGCATGCCGTGTATTTTCTCCAACATGGCCTCCACACATTTATTTTTTATCATGGAGCAATGATAGTGAGCACTAAATTCATAATGCAACTCAAAGGGTAGCGGAAGATCAAAAATGGCTATCGGCATTTTTTTCTGAAATATTTTCGCAATAAAATCAGGCATTAGAACAATACTATCGGTATGACAGGCCATCATTATCATATTAGAAGAGTTACTTGAGGTGCATACAAAATTTCGCTTCTGCAACAGCTCATAATATTGAGTGGCCTCGTGATGATCATCACAGGTCAATTGAGATTCCCGGCTCCAGGCAATATGCTGGTTTTCACTCCAGTGATCCAGCGTCAATCTCTCTTTAATCGAAGGATGGTCTTTGCGGACAATAGCCCGGATAGGGGAATTTAGTACCCGGGTTCGAATAATACTGCGATCTTCGGGCAGTGTGGAGCCGATATCAAGATCGACCTCTTTATTCCTTAACTTTGTCAGTCGCTCACATGAATCCGTAGGTAACGGTGTGAACACAATATTTTTACTGGGGGAGTGTTCATGGACCGACAGGCCAAGAAAAAGCTCAAAAAGGGCGTAGGTACTGAGAGTGATAGTTCGATCGTCGAGAGGCAGTTTTTTATTATCTTCCTGAAATTGAGTCGCAAATTTCTGATACCTCACACTCAGCTCTTTTGCCACATTATCGGGCTGCATGCCATTTTTGTTTCTAAAAAACAGCGCTGACCCGGTGGCTTCCCTCGCCTTATTCAACCAGTAGGTCACAGACCCCGGCGTCAGGTTGAGGATCTCAGCGGCTTTGGTGACGCTGCCGCTGGTCAGAATAACGTGAACGACATGTAGTACTTTTAAATCAACAGTATGCATTATAATACTCCTATTTTTCTTTTTTTGAGTACAGAGATGATTGTTTCCTTACCCTTCTTCATGGCGACCCGTTTTCTGAATTTTTTAAATTCAATTTATCCAAAAAAAAATTATCAGAGATTCCCTCACCCTATTTACATGAGTCAGGAACAGTCACACAAAAGAAATAAACAAACTGTGCAGCAGTTCCAACCACAAAGGCAGGATTTATGCTGGAAAATTCCCATTAAAGTGACAGAAAATACCAAATGTAAAGCTTATGAAATAGTGAGACTTTTAATCTTGCTTGCAGGCTGGAAGCCATAACGGGGCAATGCTACTCTGCCAGCCATATAGCAGGCCTGATGCGAAATTAAGCACGCCATGAACAAGCCGATCAAACGTCTGGAAATCATTAAGAATGCGATTGAGCTGGAGGATGACGACATCATCCACGGCCAGGTGTTGCAACTCAAAAAAGAGTGCCTGGATAGCGAGCTGAAAAGCATCGTTCAGACGCTGGAACAAAAACACTATGCCGAAGCGATGACGGCTATCATCGCCTGGCTGCAAAACCAGCGCGCGCTGACGGCCTGGCAAGATCCGCGCATCGCTGCCAACAAGCTCGAACTCAAAGCTCTGGAAACCGAACTGCGGGATCTCATCGATCGCCGCAACTCACGCATTCAACGGCTGGATGAGTTTAACAATCTCTACATGACTCGGCTCGGCCCGCTGATGACCGAGATCCTCCGTCTGCGCAAAGTGCTGGCAGAGAAAATGCTTCGCAAGCAGCTACGCGAAGGCGATCGCAGCGAACCGGTTGCCGAAGAATCAGCCCGGAAAGCCGACGCGGATTATGAATCCTATCGGCAGCGCCACCAGGAAGCTCAGCGCCACCAGCAGGCACAACAGCGGCTGGCGGAGTCAGAACGTCAGGAATTAAAACGCTTGTGGCGGCAGGCCAGCAAACTCTGCCATCCGGATCTGGTGGACAATGAGCTGAAAGCGGAAGCCACCTCGCTGATGGTGCAGCTGAATCAGGCTCGTCAGCGCAGCGACCTCGCCACCATCCGCATGATCCTCGGCAAGCTGATGCAGGGCCAGAAGCCGATGATGGCAAGCGAAAGGCTGAACGATCTGGAACGCCTGGCGCGGCGCGTTGCGGAAATTCGCCAGCAAATTCAGGCGCTCAATGCGGAACTGGTTAGCCTGGAGAAAGAAGGCTCATGGCAGCTGGTGACCACGCTTCGCGACCCGGAAGGGTATTTCCAACAGCAGGAAAAGGCGATGCGCAATACGATTTATACGCTTGAGAGGCAAATTGTTGATGCCGGGTTTGATGAGGTGGCTTGAGTTTTGGGATTTCCCCCTCTCCCCTGCCCTCTCCCCAGGGAGAGGGAGAAAATCAAAGGCCGCACATTTCGGTTCCCTCTCCCCGCGGGAGAGGGTTAGGGAGAGGGGCTGGCACGATCACTTCTGATGCCAGTAAGCCTGAGAACGCACCAGCTGCGGGTCGATAGCGTCAGAAATGCAGTTATCCAGCAGCGATTTCACCACAGTACCTTCTCCGGTTAGCCACAGGAAATAGTCCTCTTCCGGCACTGCCACCGCTTTCAGTTTTGCTGCGACGGCTTCCTCGCTGTGACCGATAACCCAGTCAATCTCAAAGCCGCAATCCGCCAGGTAATCCTGATAGCTGGCATCCGCCACCGTCACAATCGCTTTCACCTGTGGGCGCGAAGGCAACGCTAGCAGCGCTTTAAAACGGCGCAACAGCGCTGGCATGCCCGATTCATCGGCAACATAAAGCTGCCAGGCGTAGTCTTCTGGCACCACCAGCGATCCGCGTGGGCCGCCAATCGTCAGCTTATCTCCCGCTTTGGCCTTCATCGCCCACTGGCTTGCAACACCGCCTTCGTGAATGAAAAAGTCATACGCCAGCTCATTGCGCTGCGCATCGAACAGCGGCGTGTAATCCCGCGATGCAGGACGCACGCCTTCTGCCCACACGATGCCTTCATCGGTCACCGTCGGCGGCGCAAAGTGGCTGCCCGGCTCCGGGAAAAAGAGTTTGGTATGATCGTCAAATCCTGGGGAAGTGAAGCCTTCCAGCGCCTCACCGCCCAGCACAATGCGCTGGAATGCCTCGCTGATACGCTCCACGCGCAGCACTGTCAGCTCACGAAAGCGCAGCTCGTTGCGCACGCGCTTCGGGTATTTTTTGTCGGTCAGGGTCGCCATCGGAATGCCTCTTTTAGTCTGTTATTCTCATTAAGCGTAAATGATAATGATTTGCAACAAAACACAAAAGGGCAGCTTGTGCGATCAGTGCAGTACCGTCACCGCATCCTGTAAGCGCCCGGCGCGGTGTTTCACCATCGCCGAAACATGAGCACTCTCTTCCACTAACCCGGCATTTTTCTGGGTAATCGCGTCCAGCTCAGCCACTGCGCGCGTTAAATCCGACAATCCTGCCGCCTGTTCAGACGTGGAAAGGCTGATCTGCGCGATAAGCCCTGTCACATGGCGAACCTGGCTCACGATATCGTCCATTGTTTTGCCGGCGGCATGAACCTGATCGGAACCCGACTGCACCTTGTCGGCGCTGGCATCAATCAGCTTACGAATATCGTTCGCGGCGCTGGCGCTGCGGCTTGCCAGATGGCGAACTTCTCCCGCGACCACCGCAAAACCTTTGCCCTGCTCGCCTGCTCTTGCGGCTTCCACCGCTGCGTTGAGCGCCAGAATATTAGTCTGGAAGGCGATATCGTTAATCAGTTTGGTGATCGAGCCGATGCGCTGTGTGCTATCGGCAATTTCATCCATGGTTTTCACCACGGTATGCATGGCCTGGCCGCCCTGCGTTGCCGCTGCGCTTGCTTCATTTGAGAGCTTATCCGCCGCCGTCGCAGTTTGGGCATTATTCTGCACTGACGCCGCCATCTGGCTCATGGTTGCCACCGTTTGCTGTACGTTAACCACCGTCTGGCGCGTGCGTTCATTGAGATCGTCATTGCCCTTCGCCAGCGTCTCACTGCCCTGGCGCACGCTCGCCACCTGGCCTGAAACGTCATGAATCAGCCAGCGGCACATCAGCCCCAGTTGCCCAACCGAACGCAGGATCAGGCCCAGCTCGTCGCTACGGTTAAGCTGTTTCACGCTGTTTCTCTCGCCGGTTGCCACGCTCAAAGCCTGGCGAGCGACGTTCTCCAGCGGACGCACAATTTGCCATTCCAGCAATGCCGCGCCGATAAGCAGCATCACGGTGCTGACGCTCAATCCCAGCCAGTGCGCCCCTGTTGCCAACAATGTGCTCATCAACAACAGCCAAGTTACCGCGAGTACGCTACGCACTCGCCAGCGAACAGGTAACGATGGCAATTTGCCCCACCAGCGTTTGCTGATAACCAGCCCTTTGTGCACGCGTTTGTTGCAGCGCCCTTCGTTCAGCGCCTGATACAGCGGCGTGACGGCGGCAATCTCTTCCGGCTGCGCTTTGGTGCGAATCGACATATAGCCGATTATTTTGCCCTCGCGCACCATCGGCACCGCGTTGGCTCGCACCCAATAGTGGTCGCCATTTTTACGGCGGTTTTTGACAATCCCGGTCCACGGCTCGCCCTGCTGGAGCGTTGCCCACATATCCGCAAAAGCGGCTTTCGGCATATCCGGATGGCGCACCAGATTGTGCGGCTGCCCGGTCAGCTCCTCCAGGCGGTAGCCGCTAACGTGTACGAAGGTGTCGTTGGCGTGGGTGATGTGGCTTTGCAGATCGGTGGTCGACATTAACGTGGTGTCATCGTCTAGCGGATAATCACGCTGAGTAACTGTTAATGGAGGTGACATTTACGCGTCCTTTGCTGGAATCAGTGGTTATTAATTTTTCTCTTAATTGTTATTTCGGCGATAACCACTTTATCTTTAATTGTTAAAGTTGATACAGATCGCACTTTGCGTTTAAACCCTGATTTTCCTGGGCCTTCCCCCTGATGGTGCAACCGCTGCACCAGCATGATGCAACCGTTCAATATAATGACCGCACTTATGCTGAAAGCTCAGGAGTAAAAACCGCATAGTTGTTATAGAAATGATTAAATTTTGTAACATTCAGCCCTCCACAGCCGTTTATCTTGATTTTTGCGTTCCGCTCCAGGGTGGCGTAATCCCTGCAATACTTAAATCAGTATCATGTGATACGCGATACCCAGGAGCATATTTTGAACAGGTTACCTTCCAGCGCCTCGGCTCTTGCCTGCAGCGCGCACGCACTGAATCTCATTGAAAAGCGCACGCTTGATCATGAGGAGATGAAAACGCTCAACCAGGAGGTTCGGGAATACTTCAAAGAGCATGTGAATCCGGGGTTTCTTGAGTATCGCAAGTCTGTCACTGCAGGCGGGGATTACGGAGCCGTAGAATGGCAAGCGGGCAGTCTGAATACGCTTGTCGACACCCAGGGACAAGAGTTTATCGATTGTCTTGGGGGGTTTGGGATTTTCAACGTAGGGCACCGTAATCCAACAGTGGTTTCCGCCGTACAGAATCAACTCGCGAAACAACCGCTTCACAGCCAGGAACTGCTCGATCCGCTCCGTGCGATGCTGGCGAAAACGCTGGCTGCGCTGACGCCAGGCAAACTGAAATACAGCTTCTTCAGCAACAGCGGGACGGAATCCGTCGAGGCCGCTATCAAGCTCGCCAAAGCGTATCAGTCACCACGCGGGAAATTTACGTTTATCGCCACCAGCGGCGCATTCCACGGGAAATCCCTCGGGGCGCTGTCGGCAACGGCGAAAGCGAATTTCCGCAAACCGTTTATGCCGCTGCTGCCGGGCTTCCGCCATGTGCCGTTTGGTGACATCAACGCCATGCGCACCGTGCTGAGCGAATGCAAAAAGACGGGTGATGACGTCGCGGCGATTATCCTCGAACCGATTCAGGGTGAAGGTGGCGTGATCCTGCCTCCGCAGGGTTATCTGCCTGCGGTGCGTAAGCTCTGCGATGAGTTTGGCGCACTGCTGATCCTCGACGAAGTGCAAACCGGGATGGGACGTACCGGCAAAATGTTCGCCTGCGAACATGAAAACGTGCAGCCGGACATCCTCTGCCTCGCCAAAGCGCTGGGCGGCGGTGTGATGCCGATTGGCGCGACGGTGGCGACAGAAGAAGTGTTCTCGGTGCTGTTCGATAACCCGTTCCTGCATACCACCACCTTTGGCGGTAACCCGCTCGCCTGTGCGGCAGCGCTGGCGACCATCAACGTGCTGCTGGAACAGAACCTGCCGGCTCAGGCCGAACAGAAAGGTGACATGCTGCTGGACGGCTTCCGCCTGCTGGCACGTGAATACCCGGATCTGGTGCAGGAAGCGCGCGGGAAAGGGATGCTGATTGCGATAGAGTTTGTCGACAATGAAATTGGCTACAGCTTCGCAAGCGAGATGTTCCGTCAGCGCATTCTGGTGGCGGGTACGCTCAACAACGCTAAAACCATTCGCATTGAACCGCCGCTAACCCTGACGATTGAGCAGTGTGAGCAGGTTATCAAAGCGACGGGGAAAGCATTGGCTGCGCTTCGGGTATCCGTGGAGCAGGCATAACTGCCGGATGGCGCTACGCTTATCCGGCCTACATCACCGTGTAGGCCCGGTAAGGCGTAGCCGCCACCGGGCATTTTTTATTCAGGCAGCAACCCCACAAAACTGCGTTTCTTACGCGGCTCCGACATCATCTCATCCAGTTTTTCCACGCAGGCCAGATAGTGCGGGGTTTTCTTGTGCGCCAGCACCGCTTCGTCGTCTTTGTAGGCTTCATAGATAAAGAATCGGGTGCTGATCTCCGGGTCCTGCAACACGTCAAACCGCAGGTTGCCCGGCTCTGTCAGCGCGCCTTCGTGGTTGGCGCGAAACACGTCGAGAAATTCGCCGACCCTTTCCGGTTTGATGTTGATTTCTACCAGCGTCACGTTCATCGCTGCTCTCCCTGTTTTTCTTCCTGCCAGAACTGATACGCCTCGCGGGCGCTCACGTTCTCGTGCACGACTTTTTTCACGGCTTTTAGCATCGCCAGCGGCGCACTGGACTGGAAGATATTACGCCCCATGTCCACGCCAGATGCGCCCTGATCGATAGCTCGCCAGCACATCTCCAGCGCTTCGTCTTCTGGCAGCTTTTTGCCGCCTGCAATCACAATCGGCACCGGGCAGCTGGCGGTAACTTTTTCAAATCCTTCTTCCACAAAATAGGTTTTCACAAATGTGGCCCCCATTTCTGCGGCGATACGGCTGGCGAGCGAGAAATAGCGCGCGTCACGCGTCATCTCTTTGCCGACGCCGGTGACTGCCAGCACCGGCATGCCGTAGCGGTTGCCTGCATCCACCAGTTTGATGATGTTGTTGATTGACTGATGTTCATATTCGCTGCCGATATAAACCTGCGCCGCCACTGCGGCAACGTTGAGGCGCAAAGCGTCTTCCATCGTCACCGCCACGCACTCGTTCGAGAGCTCGCTCAGAATCGAGTTGCCGCCGGAAGCCCGCAGCACAACGGGTTTATTGGTCGCCGCAGGCACGGTGCTGCGAAGAATACCCCGGGTACACATCAGCACATCGGTTTCGCCGTACAGCGGCGCAATCGACAAATCAATGCGCTCAAGCCCGGTGGTCGGCCCCTGGAAGTAACCGTGGTCGAAAGCCAGCATCACCGTGCGGTTGCTTTGCGGATTGAAGATGCGCGCCAGCCGCGACTGCATGCCCCACTCCAGCGAACCGCAGCCTTTCAGGGTATAGAGCGCATTTTTCTGCGGGCGGTCGAGCCCGAAATCTTTCCCGTCTTTGATATCGTCTAAATCTGCCATTGTTCCCTCCCTCAGAAATCGTATTTGCCGATGTTGTCTTTGGTGAACACCACGCGCTCTGGCAGCAGGACGATGCCGTTGCCTTTGGCTTCATACTGGTAGCCCTGAACGCTGTTTGGCTCGACTTTTAACTCGCCAATGTCTTTCACCGTCACGCTGTCGCCGACGTTCAGATCGCCTTTTTTCAGCAGATGATCGGCGACGTTAACCGCAATCTTGCCCTGCTCCACCACATCCCACAGGCCGAACGCTTTCACCGTGCCGCGTTCCACATAAGGCCGCATGACGTTCGGGGTACTGAAGCCGACAATCGCCACGCCCTGGCGCTTCAGGTTCTCCGCAGCCTGAGCCGCAGCGGGCAGCGCGTTGGCATCCGGGGCGATGATGGCATCTAAGTCCGGATAGGCTTTCAGAATGCCTTCGGCGGTTTGCAGGGATTTGGTGGCATCGTTATAGCCAAACTGAGTGGTGACGACTTGCCACTGAGGATGATCTTTGGCGATTTTGGCTTTCGCCTCTTTCACCCACTGGTTCTGATCGGTCACGGTTGGGCTTGAGTAGAAGAACGCGACTTTAGCGTCGGGCTTAGTGACCTGTTTTCCGGCCATGTCGACCAGCAGGCCGCCCAGCTGTTCCGGCGTGCCCTGGTTGATGTAGATGCTGCGGCATTCCGGCTTGGTATCAGAATCCCACGTCAGCACTTTCACGCCGCGCTGCATTGCGCGCTTCAGCGCCGGGCAAAGCCCGTCTGGCGACACCGCCGACACGATGATGGCGTTGTAGCCCTGATTAACGAAGTTGTTGATGAGCTGCACCTGGCCGGACACGCTCGGCTCTGTTGGCCCATCGTAGGTAACGTCTGTCCCGAGCTGCTTGCCTGCTTCTTTCGCGCCGTTGCCGCCGCTGGTGAAGAAGCCCACGCCCACCAGTTTCGGGATAAACGCAATTTTATCCGCCGCCTGCACGGCGACCACGCTCATTGCCAGCGCCAGGGCGCTCAGCTGCACACACAGTTTTGCTTTCATCTCATGCTCCGATTGTTTTGCGCGAAAGAAGCCGACGCCACACCGTGCGCACCCCTTCACGATGCAGACTCAGCGAACGCCCCATGACCACGACCACTAACAGCGCCCCGGAAAGCGCGCTGGATACCTGATTGGGAATGCCGACCATCTGTAGCCCTTGTTGCAGATACCCCACCAGCAAAGCCGCCAGCGCAGTACCGATAACCGATCCCGACCCGCCGTAAATATTCGCCCCGCCGAGCACGGCTGCCGTCAGTGCGGGCATCAGCAAATCACGGCCTAAATCTGAACGTGCTGAGCCGAAGTAAGAGACCAGCACCAGCGCCGCAATGGCAGAAGCCAGCCCCACCAGGCCGTACAGCACATACGGTATGCCGTTGACCGACAACGCGGCATAGCGCGCCGCGCGCGGGTTTTGCCCGAGTAAAAAGAGATGGCGGCCGAAGCGCCCACGGTGAGCCAGCAGCCAGAAGAAAAAGGTGATGACGATAAACAGCACCAGCGGCACAGGAAGACCCAAAAGGGTCAGATTGGCGAAGGCGGTAAAGCTGTCCGGGAAACCGCCGATGCCTTCATAGCCTGTGGCCCCGGCCATGCCGGAAAGCAGCAGCGCCGCACCGCCGTAGAGATAAAGCGTGCCAAGCGTGATAACCAGCGGGCTAATCCCGGTGTAATGAATCAGCGCGGCGTTCACCAGGCCACACAGCAGACCGAGCGCCAGCGTCAGCGGAATGGCGACGCTCATCGGCCAGCCCGCCTGCATCATCACGCCCAGCGCGATAGCACAAAGGCCAATGGTGGAGCCAAGCGAGATGTCGATGCCGCCGCTGATGATCACCAGCGTCAGCGGCAGCGCCACAATGCCGATGCAGATAAAGTCACTGGTGCTGAACAGCAGCATGTTCACATCGAGCATTCGCGGGTTCACTGCCCCGAAGAGGCCGATTTCCAGCACCAGTAAAATCAGCAGCGCGCTTTCCCAGTTCAGCTTCATTTACGCGACCTCTTTGTTTTTACGTTTTGGGAACGGGGTGACGTGCTTTCCCCCTTTGTTGCCCGGCTGGAAACGGCTGTATTTCTGCGCCCGTTGATGACGCATCAGCGCCTGGCGCAGCCGCCCGTCAAGCACCAGCACGCCCAGCAGCACCATTCCGGCGATGAAGTCATTCCACCAGGCGGGCAGCCTGAACAGCACCAGCACGGTGTCGATTTGGGTGAGGAAAAACGCGCCGAGGAAAGCGCCAATCAGCGTGCCTGTGCCGCCCAGCAACGAGACGCCTCCCAGCACGCAGGCGGCTATCGCCTTCATCTCCAGCCCGCTGCCGGTCTGGTTCGGCACGAAGCCAATCTGTGCGGCGAAGATGATGCCGCCGCAGGCCGCAAGCATACCGTTGAAGGTAAAAGCGAGCATGCGCGTACGGTTCACGCCCACGCCCAGCTGTCGGGCTGCGGCGAGGTTATCGCCCACCGCATAGAAATCGCGGCCAAAAGTGGTGCGAGCCAGCGCCCACGCGCCTGCCAGCAGCAGTACCAACACCAGCCAGCCCAGCGGCGAGATGCCGACGAAAACCGGTTCCGACAGCGCCTTCAGGTTATCCGGCAGCCCTTCAATCCATTTGCCGCCGGTCCACAGCAGCATCACGCCGCGATATAACCCAAGAGTGCCGAGCGTGGCGACAATCGCCGGAATGCGAAATCCCACCACCAGCAGCCCGTTAAAAGCCCCGGCCAGCGCGCCGATCGCCAGCGCAAACACGATGGCGACCGGTAAGCCGTAACCGCTGTTGAGCGCCACGCCAACCGCAATCGCGCTCAGGCCGACGGTCGACCCAACCGAAACGTCGATATTGCGGGTCAGCATCACCAGCGCGGCCCCCAATGCCAGCAGGCAAAGGATTTGCGAGCTGGAGAAAATCATCGCCAGCGTTTGCAGGCTGAAGTAGGAAGGGTTCAGCGCCACCAGCACCGCAAACAGCGCCACGATGGCAAGCAATGCAGTCAGCTCGCGATTTTTCAGCAACGTTTTCATGCCTGCCCTCCGAAGGCCAGGTTCATCATTCTGTCGACGCTGACCGCCTGTTTTGCCAGCTCGCCGTTCAGCCTCCCCTGATGCATCACCAGCACCCTGTCCGCCAGGCCGGGAAACTCATCGAGATCGCTGGAGATCATCAGCACCGCCACGTTCTGCGCCGCCACGCTTTTCAGCAGTTGATAGATATCCGCGCGAGCCGACACATCCACGCCGCGCGTAGGTTCATCGACAATAAGCAGCAACGGATTCGCCTCCAGACAGCGCGCCAGCAGCACCTTTTGCTGATTACCGCCCGACAGCGTGCGCACCAGCTGATCGGCATGGTTGAGCTTGATGCCCAATGCGCGGTGATAGCGCTCGACCACCGCCGCCTCACGTTTATTTTCCTGCCATAAGGACGGCTGGTTAAACATCACCGTGTTCCAGCGAATCGGCGCGTCCAGAAACAGCCCGGACACCTGACGGTCTTCGGGCAAATACACCAGCCCGCTTGCCAGCCGTGAGCGAGTGTTGTGCAGGCTGATATCACGATTTTCCAGCCACACGCGCCCGGCTCTGACCGGACGCAGCCCATACAGCGTTTCGGCAAACTCGGTGCGCCCGGAACCGACCAATCCTGCCAGACCGACGATCTCCCCGGCGTGGACCTCCAGATTCAGATCGATAAACCCTTCGCCCGTCAGATCCTCCACCCGCAGCACCGGGAAATCCTGCGGCTGAGTACGCCGATTCCCCGGCAGCGCCAGCCACAGCTTTTGCGTATCGCTCAGGTCTTTGTCGCGGCTGACGGGCGTCATCGCGGCGATCAACTCAGCATCGCTGTGATCGGCCGTGGCACCGCTCAGCACCACTGCGCCATCCCGCATCACCGAGACATGACTTGCGAGAGCGCGAATCTCCGGGAGTTTGTGAGAGATGAAGACAATGCCGACGCCCAAGGCCTGCAACGCGCGGATCTGGCGAAACAGCCGCTCAGTTTCACCCGGCGTGAGAGACGCCGTGGGCTCATCCAGAATCAGGATTTGCGCTTCACGCATCAGCCCGCGAAGGATCTCCACCATTTGCTGATCCGCCACTTCCAGCGTGCTGGCGGTGGCCTGCAAATTGAGCTGGCAGTTCAACTGCTGTAGCTTTTCGTTCAGACGAGCGTCGACACCCGCCTGGCGCGGCAGACGAAAAAGAATGTTTTCCCGCACGGTCAGGTTGGGAAACAGCATCGGCTCCTGGGGCACCAGATAGATCCCCAACTGGTGCGCCTGGCCCGGCTTCAGACGCGCAAAAGGTTTGCCATTAATAATCAGTTCACCTTCATCCGGCGTTTCTACCCCGGCGACGATTTTCATCAGCGTCGATTTTCCCGCCCCGTTACCGCCCATCAGCGCGTGCACCTGGCCGGAAAGCAGAGTGAAATCAATGCCCTTCAGCACGGCGATGCCGGAGAACTGTTTGCGGATTTGGCGGGCTTCAATCAGTGACTTCATCATCACGCCTCAGTTGAACAAATGATTTTTAGAATTAATAATGTTCAAAAGCGTAGACCGTGAACTATATTTACAACCGTGCAAGGATCACAGTTTTAGCGTTTGGATCGCCCTGCACAGGCTGTCAGTGAAGAAAGATTGGTTTTGCCAGTGGCTTCACACTTTCAGTCCGCGCAACTGCGAACATATGATCTAGATTTTTATAAGAGTTCACTTTATGAGCGAAAAACGCATTACGGAAGAGAGCCGCTACGCCGGGCTGGCGCTGGCGGAAGAAGAATTGGTGGCGCGGGTGGCCTGGTGTTACTACCACGACGGCCTGACCCAGAACGACATTGGCGAGCGCCTGGGCCTGCCGAGGCTGAAGATTTCCCGGCTGCTGGAAAAAGGCCGCCAGTCGGGGGTGATCCGCGTGCAGATCAACTCTCGCTATGAGGGATGTCTGGCGCTGGAAACCGAATTACAGCAGCGCTTCGGGCTGAAAATCGCCCGCGTGTTGCCAGCCCTGAACACGCCACCGATGAATACGCGATTAGGCGTCGGGGCCGCGCAGTCCTTAATGGGCGTGCTGGAGCCGGGGCAACTGCTGGCCGTCGGGTTTGGCGAAGCGACCATGAGCTGCATTCAGCACCTGAGCGGGTTTATCGGCTCTCAGCAGATCAGGCTGGTGACACTCTCTGGCGGCGTAGGGCCTTATATGACGGGCATCGGGCAATTGGATGCGGCGTGCAGCGTGAGCATGATCCCTGCGCCGTTACGCGTGTCGTCTCCGGAAGTGGCGGAGATCCTGCGGCGTGAATCCAGCGTGAGGGATGTGATCCTGGCGGCGGGGGCGGCAGATGCGGCGGTTGTCGGGATTGGCGCTATCGATCAGCGGAAAGACGCGACGATCCTGCGTTCCGGCTACATCAGCGAAGGCGAGCAGC
Organism: Scandinavium sp.; assembly: GCF_051650185.1. Lineage (GTDB taxonomy): Bacteria > Pseudomonadota > Gammaproteobacteria > Enterobacterales > Enterobacteriaceae > Scandinavium. Next base: position 42,536 of record NZ_JBOFIN010000100.1, on the reverse strand, counting down.
TGATGTACGCCCGTAAAGGTGCCGTCGGCGACATTCTCGGCTATTTCCTGCAAGCGGACGGGCAACGGGTGGAAGGACTGGAAATCCACCGCGAACTGCTTGGCGTGACCCTCGATGAGCTGGCGCAGCTGCCGACCATCATCGGTGTCGCCGGGGGAGAAGAAAAAGCGCAGGCCATTTATGCGGCCCTTATCGGCAAGCGCATCAATGGTCTGGTAACGGAAGAGACAACAGCACGCGCGGTGCTGTCGCTGGCGGGATAACCGCCGCGCGCCGCGCGACAACAGCGAGGCGCACGTCATGAGTTACCTTTTAGCGTTAGACGCCGGCACCGGCAGCATTCGGGCGGTGATTTTCGACCTGGCAGGCCGTCAGATAGCCGTCGGCCAGGCCGAATGGAAGCACCTGAGCGTCGAAGGCGTTCCCGGCTCGATGGAGTTCGACCTTGGCACCAACTGGCAGCTCGCCTGCCAGTGCATCCGTCAGGCGCTGGAACGCGCGCATATCAGCGCCGCCGACATCAAATCTGTCGCCTGTTGTTCCATGCGCGAAGGGATAGTGCTTTATGACCGCAATGGCGACGCCATCTGGGCCTGCGCCAACGTCGATGCCCGCGCCAGTCATGAAGTCTCTGAGCTGAAAGAAATTCACGACTACCGTTTTGAATCCGAGGTGTACGGCGTTTCCGGTCAAACGCTGGCGCTCTCCGCGATGCCGCGCTTGCTGTGGCTGGCGCATCACCGTCCGGATATCTATCGTAAAGCTGCCACCATCACCATGATCAGCGACTGGCTGGCGGCGAAACTCTCCGGCGAGCTGGCCGTCGATCCTTCCAATGCGGGCACCACGGGTATGCTCGATTTGTTCAGCCGCGACTGGCGTCCGGCGCTGCTGGACATGGCCGGATTGCGGGCGGACATTCTCTCCCCGGTAAAAGAAACCGGCACGCTGCTGGGCGCCGTCACCAAAGAAGCGGCGCAGCAAAGTGGCCTGAGAGTCGGCACACCCGTGGTGATGGGCGGCGGCGACGTGCAGCTTGGCTGTCTGGGCCTGGGCGTGGTGCGAGCCGGGCAAACCGCCGTATTGGGCGGCACCTTCTGGCAACAGGTAGTGAATCTTCCGGAGGTTCGCACCGATCCGGACATGAATATCCGCGTGAATCCACACGTGATCCCCGGCATGGCGCAGGCGGAGTCGATCTCCTTTTTCACCGGGCTGACCATGCGCTGGTTCCGCGATGCGTTTTGTGCGGAAGAAAAACTGATCGCTGAACGTCTGGGTACCGATACCTATGCCCTGCTGGAAGAGATGGCGAGCCGCGTGCCTGCGGGCTCGCACGGCGTGATGCCTATTTTCTCTGATGCGATGCATTTCAAGCAGTGGTATCACGCCGCGCCTTCGTTCATTAACCTCTCCATCGACCCGGAGAAATGCAATAAAGCCACGCTGTTCCGTGCGCTGGAAGAGAATGCCGCTATTGTCTCAGCCTGTAACCTGGCGCAGATCTCTCAGTTCTCCGGCGTGAAGTTCGACAGCCTGGTCTTCGCCGGCGGGGGATCAAAAGGCGCACTGTGGAGCCAGATTTTAAGCGATGTCACCGGATTGCCCGTGCGAGTGCCTGAAGTCAAAGAAGCCACCGCGCTGGGTTGTGCCATTGCGGCAGGAACAGGTGCCGGGGTGTATCCCGATATGGCAAGCACAGGGGAGAAACTGGTGAGCTGGAGCCGGGTGTTCACACCAAACCGGGAGCACCGCGAGCTGTACAACGGCATGCTGGAGAAATGGCAGAAAGTGTATGCCGATCAGCTCGGCCTGGTGGACAGCGGGTTGACGACGTCAATGTGGCAGGCTCCGGGGCTGGTACGCTCCCCCTCTCCCCGGCCCTCTCCCTGAGGGAGAGGGAGAACCGCTTTAGTCCCCTCTCCCTCTGGGAGAGGGTTAGGGAGAGGGAAGCGCAGCACTTTGTATCACACTGTATCCGCGGCCAGGCCGCATACAGAATCATGCAAAAAGGGCGGGGACAGAACACATGCCCTATACATCCCAATGATGAAATAGCTCCGTCAACATAACCCTTAACGGAGCGATCATCATGTTCACCAGACTGACAGCATCATCGTGGGTTGCCGCCCTTTCCCTCTCCACCGTCGCGGCCTGCCAGGCCGAAGCGACCTCTTTCGATGTCGAAAATCAGCAGCATATTCAGGCCGGCGTGCTGAACGTCGGCTATATCGACATCGGACCGAAAAATGGCCAGGCGGTGATCCTGCTGCACGGCTGGCCCTATGACGCACGCAGCTTTGCCGATGTCGCACCGCAGCTGGCCCGCCAGGGCTATCGGGTGATTGTGCCGGACCTGCGCGGCTTTGGAACCACCCGCTTCCTCTCTGCGCAGACCCCTCGTAATGGTCAACCCTCAGCGCTGGCAAAAGACACGGTGGATCTGATGGATGCGCTGCACATCAAACAGGCCGTGTTTGCAGGCTATGACTGGGGGGCCAGAACGGCAGATATCGTTGCCGCCCTGTGGCCCGAACGTGTAAAAGCCCTGGTGTCGGTCAGCGGCTACCTGATCAGCAGCCAGCAAATTGGTGAAAAGCCGCTGCCTCCCAAAGCGGAACAGCAATGGTGGTACCAGTTCTACTTTGCCACCCCACGCGGGGCCGCAGGCTATGCGCAGAACACCCATGACTTCGCAAAGCTTATCTGGCAACAGGCCTCGCCCGGCTGGAAATTTAGCGATGCCACCTTCAACGCCAGCGCCAAAGCGCTCGATAACCCGGATCACGTCGCGGTGACGCTCAGCAATTACCGCTGGCGTCAGGGTCTGGAAAAAGGCGAAGCGAAGTACAGCGCTTATGAGCAAAAACTGGCGACGCTGCCCGCCATCAGCGTGCCGACCATTACCATTGAAGGGGATGATAACGGCGCGCCGCATCCGGACCCTAAAGCCTACGCCGCCAAATTTACCGGCAAGTATCAGCACCTCACTTTCACCGGCAATATCGGCCATAACCCACCGCAGGAAGCGCCGCAGGAGTTTGCCAAAGCCGTGGTCGACGCTGACCTGCTTTCACGCTAAAAGCGGCTATGCTTTTTCCCAGACTTCCCTTTCAACGTCAGGAGCGTCGGGTGGATCACATTGACCATATTCTGGTTGTCGATGACGACCGCGATATTCGCGAGCTGGTGGTGGATTACCTGCTGAAATCAGGTTATCGCGCCAGCGGGGCGGGCAACGGCAAAGAGATGCGCGCCGCGCTGGAGAAACAGCATGTGGATCTGGTGGTGCTGGATGTGATGATGCCCGGCGATGATGGCCTGACGCTGTGCCGCCAGTTGCGCAGCGGTGAGCATAAAGATCTGCCGATTCTGATGCTGACCGCGCGGAACGACGACACTGACCGGATAATTGGCCTGGAAATGGGGGCCGATGATTATGTCATCAAACCCTTTGTCGCTCGTGAGCTTCTGGCGCGGATCAAAGCGATCCTCCGCCGCTTCCGCACGCTGCCCCCGAACCTGCAGGTCACCGAAGCCGGGCGGTTAATCGCCTTTGGCGAGTGGCAGCTGGACACCGCCACCCGCCAGCTGCTGGATAACGACGGCACCTTCATTGCCCTGAGCGGCGCGGAATATCGGCTTTTACGGGTGTTTCTCGATCATCCTCAGCGAGTACTCACGCGCGACCAGCTGCTTAATCTGACGCAGGGCCGGGACGCTGAACTCTTTGAACGCTCTATTGACCTGCTGATCAGCCGCGTGCGCCAGCGCCTTAACGACGATGCGCGCACGCCTGCTTATATTAAAACCGTGCGCAGCGAAGGCTATGTGCTGGCGATGCCGGTAATGATAAAAGAACGCCGGGAATGACTCTGTGGCCACGATCGCTGCTGGCAAGGCTCAGTGTTGTCGTGCTGGTAGGACTGCTGCTGGCCAACGGCCTGAGCCTGACGCTGGTGATGATCGAACGCACCAGCAGCGTGCGCAATGTGATGCTGGGAAACCTTGAGTACGACGTGGCGACCAGCGTGGCGATCCTCGATCGCTTACCTGCTGCGGAACGCCATGAGTGGCTGCCTAAGCTTGCGCGCGGCAATTATCGCTATATTCTGGGCCCCGGTGAGACAGGTCATCCTCCCAGCGACAAACGCTCCCGCGACGCCATTCGCTCATTAGCGGCAACCCTGGAGGGGCGCTATCCTCTGCATTTTACCGCCATCCCCGGCCCGGTCTCCCATATTCAGGCTCACATCACGCTGCATGATGGCAGCCCGCTGACGCTCGATTTACTCCCGCAGATGCCCCCTGTCGCCCGCTGGCTGCCGGTGGTCGTGAGTGTTCAGTTGTTGCTGGTTCTGCTCTGCGCCTGGCTGACGGTGAGAATGGTGATCCGTCCGTTCACCCGCTTTATTCGTGCTGTCGACAGCCTGCAGCCCACGTCCGGTGAGGCACAGGTTTTACCGGAACAAGGGCCGCGAGAAGTTCAGCAAGCTGCACGCGCCTTCAATGCCATGCAGGAGAGGATCCAGGGGCACCTGAAAGAGCGGGCGCACATTCTTGCCGCCATTTCTCACGATCTGCAAACGCCCATCACCCGTATGAAGCTGCGGGTAGAAATGGCGGACGATCCTGCCCTGAGCGATAAGCTGACGCAGGATCTCGACACCATGACGCAGCTCGTCCGGGAAGGCATTGCTTATGCCCGCTCGGCCGACAGGCTGGAAGAGCCGCTTCAGCGCATTGCACTGCCGGCTTTTCTGGACAGCCTCACCTGTGATTACACTGATATCGGGCACGATGTGACGTTTCAGAGCAGCACGCCCACCCTGGCTATCACCACGCGCCCGCAGGCGTTGCGGCGGGTTATTACCAATCTGCTTGATAATGCCCTGAAATATGGCGGAAATGCTGAGCTGTCGCTCACCCGTAGCGGGGCGAATACTCTGCTTATTTCCGTCACCGACAATGGGCAAGGCATTCCCGAGGAGGAACTGGAGGCGGTGTTGCAGCCCTTTTATCGCATTGAGAACTCCCGCAACCGCACCACTGGCGGCACGGGCCTGGGGCTGGCTATCGCGGCACAGCTGGTTGCACGCCTCGGAGGACAACTGCGGTTGCGAAATCGCCCGGAAGGCGGTTTGCAGGTGTGCATCACCTTACCGCTGACGTAATTTGACCGCTATCACAATCACCGCACGCCCCCTTTCCCCTTTTGCCTTACGAAAGCTAAATTAACAACTCATCCGACCACATAACAATAATTTTACACTGGAAGCGATTATGAGCCACTACCCGTCACTGTTTGCCCCGCTCAATCTGGGCTTCACCACCCTGAAGAACCGCGTTCTGATGGGGTCGATGCACACCGGGCTGGAAGAGCGCCCGGACGGCACCGAACGGCTGGCCGCGTTTTATGCCGAGCGTGCCCGTCACGGCGTGGCGCTGATTGTTACGGGCGGCGTAGCACCTGCGCCTTCCGGTGTCGGGATGGAAGGCGGCGCGGTGCTTAACGATGCCAGCCAGCTGGCACATCATCGCCCGGTGACGGACGCGGTGCATAAAGAAGGCGGCAAAATTGCGCTGCAAATTCTCCACACCGGGCGTTACAGCTATCAGCCTCGCCCGGTGGCACCTTCTGCGATCCAGGCCCCCATCAACCGCTTTAAGCCGCACGCGCTGACGCACGATGAAATTCTGGTGCTGATTGACGACTTTGCGCAATGTGCCCTGCTCGCCCGTGAAGCAGGCTATGACGGCGTGGAAGTGATGGGGTCGGAAGGCTATCTGATTAACGAATTTCTGGCGGCGCGCACCAACCAGCGTGAAGACGAATGGGGCGGAAGCTGGGAGAAACGCATGCGCTTTGCCGTCGAAGTCGTTCGTGCCGTGCGTGAACGGGTCGGCGACGACTTCATCATTATCTACCGTTTATCCATGCTGGACCTGGTAGAAGGCGGTGGCAACTTCGAGGAAACCGTCCAGCTCGCACAAGCCATTGAAGCGGCGGGAGCAACGATCATCAACACCGGGATTGGCTGGCACGAAGCCCGTATTCCGACTATCGCCACGCCTGTGCCGCGTGGGGCTTTCACGTGGGTGACGCGTAAGCTCAAAGGCAAAGTGAACATTCCTCTGGTCACCACCAACCGCATTAACGACCCGCAGGTTGCCGATGAGATCCTCGAGCGCGGGGATGCGGATATGGTGTCGATGGCGCGGCCATTCCTTGCCGACGCCGAGTTGCTCTCCAAAGCGCAAAGTGGCCGGGCCGATGAGATCAACACCTGCATTGGCTGCAATCAGGCCTGCCTCGACCAAATCTTTATGGGCAAAGTGACCTCTTGTCTGGTGAACCCGCGCGCCTGCCATGAAACACGAATGCCGATCGTGCCTGCCCGACAGAAAAAAAATCTGGCGGTTGTTGGCGCGGGGCCGGCGGGGCTAGCTTTCGCCGTCAATGCCGCCGCCCGTGGGCATCAGGTCACGCTGTTTGATGCGGCCGGTGAAATTGGTGGTCAGTTCAACATCGCCAAACAGATCCCCGGCAAAGAGGAGTTTTACGAAACCCTGCGCTATTACCGCCGGATGCTCGACCTGCATGGTGTGAAAGTTGAGTTGAATCGCTTTGTTCGCGCGCAAGACCTGGCGGAATTTGATGAAACGATCCTCGCGACGGGTATTGAGCCGCGAATGCCTGCCATCGACGGGATCGATCATCCGAAAGTGCTGAACTATCTCGATGTACTGCGCGATAAAACCCCGGTCGGGCAGAAAGTGGCCATCATCGGCTGCGGTGGGATTGGCTTTGATACCGCGATGTATTTAAGCCAGCCGGGTGCGGCCACCAGCCAGAATATCGCCGAATTTTGTGTGGAATGGGGCATTGATACCAGCCTGAGCCAACAAGGTGGATTGCGTCCTGAAGGCGCGCAGCTTCACCCAAGCCCGCGCCAGATAGTGATGTTGCAGCGCAAAGCCAGCAAACCCGGCGAAGGGTTAGGGAAAACAACCGGTTGGATCCATCGCACAACCTTGCTGGCGCGCGGTGTGAAGATGATCCCGGCCGTGAGCTACGAGAAGATCGACGATCAGGGTCTGCACGTGACGATCGGCGGTGAGCCGCAGCTGCTGGCCGTCGATCACGTGATTATTTGCGCCGGACAAGAGCCGCGTCGCGAGCTGGAGGATTCGTTGCGTGCTGCCGCGAAGCCTGTGCATCTGATTGGCGGTTGTGATGTGGCGATGGAGCTGGATGCCCGTCGGGCGATTGCTCAGGGCACGAAGCTGGCGCTGGAGATTTAACGACTCTCCCCAGGCCGGGGAGAGTGTTAGTCGATAAACATCGCAGGTGAGATGCCAAACCGCTTCGACAGCTTTTTGGCATGCTCCAGCGTCAGCTTCCGTTTGCCATTCACAACGCGTGATACCATCGATTTGCTGCCGATTTCCGGGAAGTCGGAGAGGGTTAACTTGTACTGATGCATCAATGTGCTGAGGACGGCAACGCCTGAAGGAATCGATGCCTTAAGCGCATTAAACTCGGCAAACTCCGGCGCTGTTTTTTCATAGGCGGTAATATTGTTACAGGCGATATCCAGTAAGGGATTCTCGGGATCGTTAAGCAGAAGATATTCGACGAACTCAAGCGCGTCGTCATACTGCTCTTCGTTTTGAATCTTCGCCAGAAAAGGCGCGCTCGCCGTCAGCGCTTCGCCCGCTTGCAGAATGTCAGCTATAACCATCTGTTTTTCCCTTTAGTACGGTGCATGGCAGTGAATGAATCGTACTCTTTGTGCGTAAACACATGACGAACATAAAACTTCTGGCTTTCAAAAAAGATCAGGGCGACCAAACGAAGCTCATTATGTCCCTGACAAAATGGTTATGCAATGCGCAAAGTTGCCAAACTGGCAACTCTTCAAGTTAAGCGCCGACGAGGAAAATTAAGGGAAAGCGTAAGAACTTCACCAGACTTTACGCGGGATAAGTGGGGATTAGTTGGAGAATTGCGTACACGCTTCCAGAAAAGGACCGTGCCTTATCGGGTGATTAGAGAGGATATCGTCTTTCCCCCTCTCCCTAGCCCTCTCCCTCAGGGAGAGGGAAACGATCGGAGGCAGGCTTAGCTTTCTCCCTCTCCTTTTGGGAGAGGGCCGGGGAGAGGGAGACAACCGGATAAAACTAGCGCTTACGACCCAGCTTCACGGCTTTGAGGATCACAAACTTTTTGTTGGTGGCGACGGTGGTGCAGTTGCCGAAGATCTTCTTTAGTTTGTGGAAATAATCCAGGTGGCGGTTCGCTACGATAACCAGCTCGCCGTTGATCTTCAGGCAGCGGCGCGCGTGGTGGAACATTTCCCATGCCACGCCATCGGTCAGGGCATGCTGCTGATGAAACGGTGGGTTACACAGCACCGCGTTGAAGCGGAAGGGTTCCACACCGGAGAGCGCGTTGTTGATCATAAACTCGCAGCGATCCAGCGCTTCCGGCATGTTGGATTCCACGTTCAGTCGGCTTGAAGCGACCGCCATTGGCGATTCATCAACAAACACTACGCCCGCCTGCGGGTTTTGTTCCAGCAGCGTCATGCCGACCACACCGTTACCACAGCCCAGATCGACAATCTCCCCTTCCAGATCTTTCGGCAGATGCTCCATAAAGAAGCGCGCGCCGATATCCAGGCCGGTACGAGAAAAGACGTTGGCGTGGTTGTGGATGGTCCAGTCTGTGCCTTCCAGCTTCCAGCTCGTCACTTGCGACTCTTCTTTCAACGCAGGCGCTGTAAAGGTGCAATGGATGAGACGCGCCTTTTTCCACGCCAGCGACGTGGTAGTCGTGCCGAGGATTTTCTCGAACAGCCCCAGCGTGGAGTTATGCACATCACGCGCTTTGGTGCCGCCAATGATGCGAGTTTCCGGCGTCACTACGTTACGCAATGCACGTAACTGTTGTTCGAGCAGCGCCAGCGTTTTCGGGATTTTGATCAGCACAACCGCCGGTGCCTGAGGATACTCTGCGGTGCTGTCGCGGAAGGTGACGCTGTTTTCCGGGATATCGTTATGGCGCAGGTTTTCACGCGTCGCCAGCTCGCTTAAATACGAGTCGCCGATGCTGTAGGGCTTGTGTTCAGCCAGCGCACAGGCCAGCGCGCCGAAGGTGTCGTTAAAGATAAGGACCGGGCCGCTGATGTCGGTGCCGTCCAGTTGTTGCAGCAGATACTCGTCTGCCGCTTCCCACGCCTGAAGTGGGCTGACCTCGTCCGTTTCCGGGAAACGTTTTAGTGTCAGTGAACGGAAACCGTTGTCTGATTGGCTCATCGGCCCTCCTGGATGATAAAATTCGGTGGAATCCCCGTTGGGGGGCGTGAGTATACCCTTTTTTCCCGTAATTCGAGACAAGCATGAGCGAACTGACGTACTTAAGTGGTTATCCCGAGCCGTTGCTCGCCCAGGTTCGTACCCTGATAGCCGAACAGCGCCTTGGCGAAGTTCTGAAAAAGCGCTATCCGGAAAGCCATGATATTACGAATGATAAGGCGCTTTGGGCCTTCACCCAGGAGCTGAAAAACCGCTATATGCGCAGCGCTCCGCCGATCAACAAAGTGATGTTCGACAACAAAATTCATGTGCTCAAAAATGCGTTGGGGTTGCACACGGCGGTGTCACGCGTTCAGGGTGGCAAGCTGAAAGCAAAGGCGGAAATTCGTGTCGCCACGGTGTTCCGCAACTCTCCGGAAGCCTTTTTAAGGATGATTGTGGTACATGAACTGGCGCATTTAAAAGAAAAAGACCACAACAAAGCGTTCTATCAGTTGTGCTGTCATATGGAGCCGCAGTATCACCAGCTTGAGTTTGATACCCGCCTGTGGCTCACCCAGCTGTCACTGCCTGGTTCTGCGTGAGGGCGCACTGGTTTTGTCATGAGGCCGTGCTAAAGTGGCAAAAGGTCCCTTTTTTGGAGTACGTGAACTCTCATGATTCGTCTCGCAGTCATTGGCACAAACTGGATCACCCGCCAGTTTGTCGACGCCTCCCATGAAACCGGCAGTTATAAGCTCACCGCCGTTTATTCCCGCAGTCTTGAACAAGCCCAGGCTTTCGCCAGCGACTATATGGTTGAACATCTGTTCACTTCGCTTGAAGAGATGGCGCAAAGCGAAGAGATCGACGCGGTGTATATCGCCAGCCCGAACTCCCTGCACTTCCCGCAGACCAGGCTGTTTTTGAGCCACAAAAAACATGTGATTTGCGAGAAGCCGCTGGCTTCAAACATCGCTGAAGTGGAACAGGCTATTGAGGTCGCACGGGAAAATCAGGTTGTGCTGTTCGAAGCGTTTAAGACCTCCAGCCTGCCGAACTTCCTGCAATTGCAGCAGGCGCTGAGCAAAGTGGGCAAGATGCGTAAGGCGTTGATCAACTACTGCCAGTACTCTTCTCGCTATCAGCGTTATCTCGACGGTGAAAACCCAAACACCTTCAATCCGGCGTTTTCTAACGGCTCGATTATGGATATCGGCTTCTACTGCCTGGCGTCGGCCGTGGCCTTGTGGGGCGAGCCGCACGGCGTAAAAGCGACCGCGACCTTGCTGGAAAGTGGCGTGGATGCTCATGGCGTGGCGGTGCTGGATTACGGCGATTTCAGCGTGACGCTGCAGCACTCCAAAGTGAGCGATTCGGTCCTGCCGAGCGAAGTTCAGGGTGAAGACGGTTCACTGGTTATCGAAAAAATTTCGGAATGCCAGAAAGTGTCCTTCGTGCCTCGCGGCGGCAAAGCGCAGGATCTGACCCAACCGCAGCACATCAACACCATGTTGTACGAAGCAGAACTGTTTGCGCGGCTGGTCGAAAAAAATGAAGTGAATCATCCAGGACTTGCCGTGAGCCGCACTACCGCGAAATTGTCCACGGAAATTCGTCGTCAGACCGGCGTGGTCTTCCCGGCCGATGGCGTGAACGAAAGCGCGACCGCGTAAAAGAATGTAAAACAGGTGTTACAGGGCATTGACCTTATCGATGCTCTGTAATACTTTGCAACACGCAATGGGGAGTAACTTGTTTGCCGGTGGATCGTCATTACGATGCGAAAGCATCCGGTCGCCGGGCAACAGGAAAGGGTTCAGCAGTCTGAGACCTTTCCTGTTGTAAGTGAGACCTTGCCGAAAGGCGAGGTCCGGGCAAAAAATCCCATAACGGCTATCGTCTTTTGGACGTTAGCCGTTTTTTTTTGCTTAAAGGATAGATTATGAATACTGTCGGCACACCGTTGCTCTGGGGCGGATTCGCTGTTGTGGTCGTCATTATGCTGGCGATCGACCTGCTGTTACAGGGACGTCGCGGCGCACACACCATGACCATGAAACAGGCGGCAAGCTGGTCGCTGGTTTGGGTCACGCTCTCTTTGCTGTTCAACCTCGCTTTCTGGTGGTATCTCGTTCAGACCCAGGGCCGTGCCGTCGCCGATCCGCAGGCGCTGGCTTTCCTCACCGGTTATTTGATTGAGAAGTCTTTGGCCGTCGACAACGTCTTCGTCTGGCTGATGCTGTTTAGCTACTTTGCTGTGCCTGCTGCGCTACAGCGCCGCGTGCTCGTTTATGGCGTACTGGGCGCGATCGTGCTGCGTACTATTATGATCTTCACCGGAAGCTGGCTGATTTCGCAGTTCGAATGGCTGCTGTATGTGTTTGGTGCTTTCCTGCTGTTTACCGGCGTGAAGATGGCACTGGCGAAAGATGACGACTCCGGGATTGGCGATAAACCGCTGGTACGCTGGTTGCGTGGTCATCTGCGCATGACCGATAAGATTGAGAACGAGCATTTCTTCGTGCGTCAGAACGGGCTGCTGTATGCGACGCCGCTGCTGTTAGTGCTGATTCTGGTCGAGCTGAGTGACGTGATTTTCGCGGTAGACAGCATTCCGGCTATCTTCGCGGTGACCACCGACCCGTTCATTGTGCTGACCTCTAACCTGTTTGCGATCCTCGGCCTGCGTGCGATGTACTTCCTGCTGGCGGGCGTGGCAGAACGCTTCTCGATGCTGAAGTACGGTCTGTCGGTGATTCTGGTGTTTATCGGGATCAAGATGCTGATTGTCGATTTCTACCACATCCCCATTGCCATCTCGCTTGGCGTGGTGTTTGGCATCCTGGTGCTGACCCTGCTTATCAATATGTGGGTGAACCACCAGAACGATAAAAAGCAGCCGCTCTAATCTCATTGCCCGGCGGCGCAGGCTTGCCGGGCCTACAAAGGATGAGCTCGTAGGCCCGTGCAAACGAAGTGCCGTCGGGCAATGTTCTTTTGCGGTTTATGTCAAATAAATGTTAGTCAACAGTTAAAAAATAAGACATGGACGAAATAATCAGCACTTTCCCCTTCCCCGCCGCCCGAACATCCTTATACTCAACCGTGCAAACATTTGTTACATCCTGCCAAATGTGACCAAAGAGTCGCCGGGATGAAACGACATTACGACTGAAGGAAAAGTTAAATGACTACGCAACGCCCCTCTGGCTTGCTGCAGCGTCTCGCTGGCGGCAGTCTTGTGAAACAAATTTTGGTTGGTCTGGTGCTCGGTATTCTGCTGGCCTGGATTTCCAAACCTGCCGCCGAAGCGGTTGGCCTGTTCGGTACGCTGTTTGTTGGCGCACTGAAAGCCGTCGCTCCGGTTCTGGTTCTGATGCTGGTTATGGCTTCAATCGCCAACCACCAGCACGGCCAGAAAACCAGTATTCGCCCTATCCTGTTTCTTTACCTGCTGGGCACCTTCTCTGCGGCACTGACCGCCGTGGTGTTTAGCTTCCTGTTCCCTTCTACTTTGCATCTGAGCACTGGCGCGGGAGATATCACGCCACCATCCGGCATTGTAGAAGTGCTGCGTGGCCTGCTGATGAGCATGGTCTCTAACCCCATTGATGCTCTGCTGAACGCCAACTACATCGGTATTCTGGTGTGGGCTGTGGGTCTGGGCTTCGCGTTACGCCACGGCAATGACAGCACCAAAAACCTGATTAACGACGTGTCTGACGCCGTCACCTTTATTGTGAAAGTGGTGATTCGCTTCGCTCCGATCGGCATCTTTGGTCTGGTTTCTTCCACGCTTGCGACCACCGGTTTTGAAACACTCTGGGGTTATGCGCATCTGCTGGCGGTGCTGATCGGCTGTATGTTCCTGGTGGCGCTGGTGATTAACCCGCTGCTGGTGTGGTGGAAAATTCGTCGTAACCCGTATCCGCTGGTACTGATGTGCCTGCGTGAAAGCGGCGTGTATGCCTTCTTTACCCGTAGCTCTGCGGCTAACATCCCGGTAAACATGGCGCTGGCGGAAAAGCTTAACCTCGACCGCGATACCTATTCCGTTTCCATTCCGCTGGGTGCGACCATCAACATGGCGGGAGCGGCCATCACCATTACCGTGCTGACGCTGGCGGCCGTTTATACGCTCGGCATTCCTGTAGATGTGCCAACAGCTCTGCTGTTAAGCGTGGTAGCGGCGCTGTGTGCGTGTGGTGCATCTGGCGTGGCTGGCGGCTCACTGCTGCTTATCCCGCTGGCCTGTAACATGTTCGGTATTCCGAACGATGTCGCGATGCAGGTTGTGGCCGTCGGCTTTATTATCGGCGTGTTGCAGGACTCCTGCGAAACCGCGCTGAACTCCTCCACCGACGTACTGTTCACCGCTGCGGCGTGCCTGGCCGAAGACGAACGTTTGGCGAAAAACGCCCTGCACAGCTAATAAAGCAAAACGGCAACCCCAGGGTTGCCGTTTCTTCCTCTGCCTGCGTTGCCGGACATCTTGTTAAAGCGTCACGCCAGATTTAAACAGCGCCAGCTCCCGGAAATCGTTTTTCTCGTTGCAGGTTTGCTTGCCGTTGGCGAAGTCGACGATCGCGTCGACAAACTCATTCAACACTTCCGGCATCGCTTTCCCGTGAATGAGCTGCCCGGCATCGAAATCAATCCAGTGCTTTTTCTTCGCGGCCAGCTCGCTGTTGGTGGCGATTTTCACTGTCGGCACAAAACCGCCATAAGGCGTACCGCGCCCGGTGCTGAACAGCACCATATGGCAACCTGCGCCCGCTAACGCACTGGTGGCTACTGCATCGTTACCCGGCGCGCTTAACAGGTTAAGGCCATGGGTTTTCAGACGTTCGCCGTAGCGCAGCACATCGACCACCTGGCTGGAGCCCGCTTTTTGCGTACAGCCCAGCGATTTCTCTTCAAGCGTGGTGATTCCCCCGGCTTTGTTGCCCGGTGACGGGTTCTCGTAAATAGGCTGATTGTGCGCGATAAAGTACTGTTTGAAGTCGTTGACCATGGTGACGGTCTTTTCAAACGTCGCTTCGTCGCGGCAATGGCTCATCAGGATTTGCTCGGCGCCAAACATCTCCGGCACTTCCGTCAGCACGGTGGTGCCACCGTTGCCAATCACGTAGTCAGAGAAACGCCCCAGCATTGGGTTGGCCGTGATACCAGACAGGCCATCGGACCCGCCGCACTCAAGTCCGAACTTCAGTTCGCTCAGTTTGCCCGGCTCTCGCTTGTCATGGCGCATCACGTCATACAGCTGATGCAGATGCTCAAGCCCCGCTTCCACTTCATCATCCTGCTTCTGGCAAATCATAAAGTGCACGCGTTCAGGATCAAACTCCCCCAGCGTTTCACGGAAGGCATCGACCTGGTTGTTTTCACAGCCCAGACCAACCACCAAGACAGCGCCCGCGTTCGGGTGGCGCACCATGTTTTGCAGCATGGTGCGGGTATTAATGTGGTCATCGCCAAGCTGGGAACAGCCGTAAGTGTGGCTAAACAGGAACACGCCATCGGTGCCTTCGGCCTCATTCGTTTCCTTCAGAAAGCGCGTCTGAATTTGACGCGCAATCCCGTTCACGCAGCCCACTGTCGGCAGGATCCACAGCTCGTTTCGTACCCCAACCTCACCGTTCGCACGGCGGTAAATCTGAACGTCACGATCTGCCGCCTGGCTTTGCGAGGAGTGCAGGTCTGGTTGATAGCTATACTCGTCGAGATCGCTCAGGTTCGTACGCGTGTTGTGGGAATGGATATGTTCCCCGGGCGCAATGTCAATCAGCGTATGACCAATAGGCAGACCATATTTGATGACGTTTTCCCCCTTCGCTATCGCACGCAGAGCAAACTTATGCCCGCGCACCACGTCGGACTGCAGGCGAACTGTCTCACCGTCGACGGTCACTTCCTCGCCCGCTGCGATGTCAGCCAGCGCGACAATCACGTTGTCCAGCGAATGGATCTTGATGTATTGCATATCAACCAACCTCAGGGTTTAGTTCAGTTCAATGCCGAAGTAATCGCGGGCATTGTTAAAGCAGATGTTTTTCACCATTTCGCCCAGCAGCTGGATATCCGCTGGCGCTTCACCCGCAGCCACCCAACGGCCAATCATCTGGCACAGAATGCGGCGGAAATATTCGTGGCGGGTGTAAGACAGGAAGCTGCGGCTGTCGGTCAGCATACCGACGAAGCGGCTCAGCAGGCCCAGCTGCGCCAGCTGCGTCATCTGACGTTCCATGCCGTCTTTCTGATCGTTGAACCACCAGCCGGAACCGAACTGCATCTTGCCCGGCATCCCTTCGCCCTGGAAGTTGCCGATCATGGTGCCCAGCACTTCGTTGTCGCGCGGGTTCAGGCAGTAAAGAATGGTTTTCGGCAGCAGGTTCTCTTCGTTCTGCTTGCTCAGCAATTTAGAGAGTTCTTCAGCCAGCGGACGGTCGTTGATGGAGTCGAAACCAACATCAGCACCCAGCAGTTTGAACTGACGCTGGTTATTATTACGCAGCGCGCCGATGTGATACTGCTGCACCCAGCCGCGACGAGCATATTCGCCACCCAGCCAGACCAGCACAGCCGTTTTGAACTGCGCCACTTCGCGCTCGCTCAGCGTTTCACCAGACAGACGACGGGCAAGAATACCGTCCAGCTCCGCTTCACTGGCTTCAGCAAACAGCACCACGTCCAGCGCGTGGTCAGACACCTTACAACCGTGGGCGGCAAAGTGATCCAGACGGCGGCCCAGCGCGGTTTGCAGATCGCTGAAACGGCGGATATCGGTATCAGCCACTTCGCCAAGCTTCGCCATGTAGTCGCCAAAGGTGGCCTGTTCGATGTTGAACGCTTTGTCAGGACGCCAGCTTGGCAGCACTTTAATAGTGAAAGTGCTGTCTTTCGCCACTGTGGCGTGATGCTCCAGAGAATCGACTGGATCGTCAGTGGTGCCCACCATTTTCACGTTCATCTGCTGCATGATGCCGCGAGCAGAGAAGTTTTCCTGCGCCAGCAGATCGTTGCACTGGTTCCAGATTTCATCAGCGGTAGAGGGCGACAGCAGCTTGCCGGTGATACCAAACGGACGACGCAGTTCAAGGTGCGTCCAGTGATATAGCGGGTTGCCGATAGTGTGCGGCACCGTTGCGGCCCAGGCGTCGAATTTCTCACGATCGGTTGCATCGCCAGTACACAGGCGTTCAGCCACGCCGTTAGTACGCATAGCGCGCCATTTGTAGTGGTCGCCTTTCAGCCAGATGTCATACAGGTTTTTGAAACGGTAATTTTCGGCAACCTGCTGCGGCGGAAGGTGGCAGTGGTAGTCGAAAATCGGCTGGTCTTTCGCGTAGTCGTGGTACAGACGGCGGGCAAATTCGGTGTCGAGCAGGAAATCTTCGGTCATAAACTGAGTCATTATCGTCTTCCTCTGAAGGAGTGCGTCAGATGCTTAACTGCAATGGTGTCAAAGTTATCACACCAATTTCCAGCAACCGAAGAATTTTTCGTGAGTGAGATCAATAAAAGCCGACAAATAATATACTTAAAAAGAGGTAAATATCCCGCCAGACCGCGCCATTTCTCGCTTTCCCAGCCGCAAAGAAAGACCCTACAGCTATTCCTGCTTTTGTGACGGTTCTCACCTTTTAAAGTTGTATGACAAGTTATCTTTCCTGCCGTCGCAACCTACAAGCCGACGGAGTGCATTACCGGGGAATTTCACCCCGGAGTTATCGGTACGGACACCGAATTCGCAAGTTTATTGATGGCAAGGTTCGGGCCGTATCAGGTTTTCCTGTTACGCCTCACCGTTACTTAATCATCCTCCCGTCACCCGGGAAGGTGACCGTGCTAAGCGCGGATAAAACAAAACGACGAGGTTTACATGCGTAAAATTAAAGGGTTACGTTGGTATATGATCGCCCTGGTGACACTGGGCACCATTCTGGGCTATCTCACCCGTAACACTGTGGCTGCGGCCGCACCGACGTTAATGCAAGAACTGCATATTTCTACTCAGCAATATTCCTATATTATCGCCGCTTATTCAGCAGCTTATACCGTCATGCAGCCTGTTGCAGGCTATGTGCTTGACCTGCTCGGCACCAAAATTGGTTATGCGATGTTTGCCGTGCTGTGGGCTGTTTTCTGTGGCGCGACCGCGCTGGCAGGCAGCTGGGGCGGTCTGGCTGTCGCTCGTGGTGCCGTCGGTGCGGCGGAAGCTGCGATGATCCCGGCTGGCCTGAAAGCCAGCTCCGAGTGGTTCCCGGCGAAAGAGCGTTCTGTTGCCGTCGGCTACTTCAACGTCGGCTCCTCCATTGGCGGTATGATTGCGCCACCGCTGGTCGTGTGGGCCATCGTGATGCACAGCTGGCAGATGGCGTTCATCATCTCCGGCGTGCTGAGCTTTGCCTGGGCAATGGCCTGGCTTATCTTCTACAAACACCCGCGTGACCAGAAAAAATTAACCGACGAAGAACGTGAATACATCATCGGCGGTCAGGAAGCTCAGCACCAGAAAGACAATGGCAAGAAAATGTCTGCCTGGCAGATCATCCGCAACCGCCAGTTCTGGGGCATCGCGCTGCCACGTTTCCTGGCAGAACCGGCCTGGGGTACCTTCAACGCCTGGATCCCGCTGTTCATGTTTAAAGTCTACGGCTTTGACCTGAAGCACATCGCGATGTTTGCGTGGATGCCTATGCTGTTCGCGGATTTGGGCTGTATCGTTGGCGGCTACCTGCCACCTCTGTTCCAGCGCAAGTTTGGTGTGAACCTGATCGTTTCCCGTAAACTGGTGGTCACCATGGGTGCGGTGCTGATGATTGGCCCTGGCATGATCGGCCTGTTCACCAGCCCTTATGTGGCGATTGCGCTGCTGTGCGTGGGTGGCTTTGCCCACCAGTCTCTGTCTGGCGCGCTGATTACGCTCTCTTCCGACGTATTTGGTCGTAACGAAGTGGCTACCGCAAATGGCCTGACCGGCATGGCGGCCTGGACCGCGAGCACCCTGTTTGCTCTGGTGGTGGGTGCACTGGCCGATACGCTGGGCTTCAGCCCACTGTTCGCAGTACTGGCGGTGTTCGACCTGATTGGTGCGCTGGTTATCTGGACGGTTCTGCAAAACAAACCGGCTTCTGAGGTTGCCCAGACGGTAGGAAGCCCGGCGACGCAAAACTAAGTCTGGTTTACGCTCTTTGAAAGCCGGCCTCAGGGTTGGCTTTTTGCTGTTTCCGACTGGTGAGAATGGGGTAAAAGTGGTATAACAAATCTCACCTGCCGTACCCTTCCTGGAGCGTATATGGAAATCACTGAATCACGCCGTTTGTACCAACAACTCGCTGCTGAGCTGAAAGATCGCATCGAGCACGGCGTCTATCTTGTGGGTGACAAGCTCCCCGCAGAGCGCTTTATTGCCGATGAGAAAAACGTCAGCCGCACGGTGGTTCGTGAAGCCATCATCATGCTGGAAGTCGAAGGGTATGTAGAAGTCCGTAAAGGCTCCGGCATTCATGTCATCTCCAGTACGGCGAAGCACTATCAGGTTCCGGATGAATCACTCGAATTTGCCAATTACGGGCCTTTCGAGCTGTTGCAGGCTCGCCAGCTTATCGAAAGTAATATTGCCGAATTTGCCGCCACTCAGGTCACCAAGCAGGACATCATGAAGCTGATGGAGATCCAGGAGAAGGCGCGCAAAGAGAAGTGCTTCCGTGATTCAGAGTGGGATCTTCAGTTCCACGTGCAGGTTGCGCTGGCCACCCAAAATACGGCGTTAGCGGCAATCGTGGAAAAAATGTGGACTCAGCGTGTTCACAACCCGTACTGGAAAAAACTGCACGATCATATCGATCTTCGCACCGTCGATAACTGGTGTGACGATCATGACCAAATCCTTAAAGCGCTGATTCGTAAAGACCCACATGCGGCAAAACTCGCGATGTGGCAGCATCTTGAAAACACCAAACTGATGCTGTTTAACGAAACCAGCGATGACTTTGAATTCAATGCCGATCGCTACTTGTTTGCGGAAAATCCGGTTGTTCATCTCGATACCGCCGCAACCGGTTCAAAATAAGGATAATCTTACCCTCAGCCCAGGCCTGAGGGTAAGTTAACAAAATATAGTGTCAGCCTGTGTAAAATCCCTCGCCCTTCCCCGCCTCAACCAGCAAAATCAATGTGCAACAAGCTGCAATTTCTGTGACGTGAAACCAAAGGCTTTGTTACACTTAGATGCATTTTGACGTTTACGAATTTGGCTTTCGCCAATTCAGAAAAAACATGGAAAAGTTCAGAACGCATCGCCGACGACCATAATGATAAAAGACAACCCTCGTGCGGCAACTCAACGCGTTCAGGCGTGACATTAATCGATGTACCAGGAATCGTGAATGGAACTGTTAACCCAATTACTTAATGCCTTGTGGAGCCAGGATTTCGAAACCCTCGCCAACCCCTCCATGATCGGCATGCTCTATTTTGTGTTGTTTATGATCCTGTTCCTTGAGAACGGATTGCTGCCGGCTGCCTTTTTGCCGGGCGATAGCCTGCTGGTGCTGGTTGGCGTACTGATTGCCAAAGGCGCGATGGGCTTCCCGCAAACCCTGTTACTGCTCACCACCGCCGCAAGCCTTGGCTGCTGGCTGAGTTACATTCAGGGGCGCTGGCTTGGCAACACCCGCATTGTGCAAAACTGGCTTTCACATCTGCCCGCGCACTATCACCAGCGCGCACATCATTTGTTCCATAAGCATGGCCTGTCTGCGCTGCTGGTGGGCCGCTTTATCGCATTCGTCCGTACGTTACTGCCCACCATTGCAGGCCTTTCTGGCCTGAGCAGCGCACGCTTCCAGTTCTTTAACTGGATGAGCGGCCTGCTGTGGGTGCTGATCCTGACGAGCCTCGGCTACCTGTTAGGGAAAACGCCGGTGTTCCTCAAATACGAAGACGCGTTGATGTCCTGCCTGATGCTGCTGCCCGTGGTGCTGCTGGTCTTTGGCCTCATCGGCTCGCTGGTCGTTCTGTGGAAGAAAAAATACGGCAACCGGAGCTAACCATGGGGCTTCGGAATGTTACCCTTCGCCGGTTCAGCATCAGCCTCGGCGTTTTACTTCTGCTGTGCGCAACGCTGTGGATGTGGGCAGCGCTGCAAAAGCGCGAGTCCACGCTCGCCATTCGCCCGCTAAGCTCAAACATCAGCATGCCTGACGGTTTTTCCGTCTGGCATCACCTGGATGCCAACGGTATTCGCTTTAAGAGCATCACGCCGCAAAATGACGGTCTGGTGATTAAATTTGAATCCAGCGACCAGAGCGCCGCCGCTAAGGAAGTGCTCGACAGAACGCTGCCGCACGGCTACATCATTGCCCAACAGGATGAGGATCAGGACCTGGCACCACAGTGGTTGTCCCGTCTTCGCGATGCCCCGCGCCGCTTCGGTTAATCCCTTCCAGGATTCTGAATCTTTTCACAGGCTTTGGTGATTTCCCGTTTACTTACTATGATTGAACAGGCGGAAGTCACTCGCCTGATTTCATCGACTGGGTGGGGTAATGCCTGAAATTACCCACGACACAAGGGAAGGTTTCATCTATGAAATACCGCATCGTTCTGGCTTTTGGTCTTGTCATGCTAAGCACAACGGCTTCTGCCGTCAGCCCCTGTCAGGAGAAGGAACAGGACATCCAGCGCGAAATCCACTACGCCCAAAAGCATCACAACCAGAGCCGTATTGATGGCCTCAACAAGGCATTGCGCGAAGTCAAAGCCAACTGCAGCGACAGCAAGCTGCGCGAGGATCATCACAAGAAAGTCGCGGAGCAGAAAGAAGAAGTCGCTGAACGACGCCATGATCTTGAAGAAGCCAAAACCAAAGGCGATGCGGAGAAAATCAGTAAACGTGAACACAAACTCACTGAAGCGCAGAACGAACTGAAAGCGCTGGAGTCTCGTGACTATTGAGTTAATGGAAATCTGAACATCTTACACTGGAGAAAATCATGTCAAAAGATACCACCTCAGAAAATCTGCGTGCCGAACTGAAATCCCTGACCGACACCCTGGAAGAAGTGCTGAACTCCTCCAGCGACAAATCCAAAGAAGAGCTGAGCAAGCTGCGCAGCAAAGCTGAACGCGCTCTGAAAGACAGCCGTCATCGTCTGGGTGAAACCAGCGACGCGCTCGCCAAACAAGCTCGTCAGGCGGCAGGGCATGCTGACGATTACGTTCGTGAAAACCCATGGACAGGCGTCGGGATCGGTGCAGCCGTTGGGCTGGTGCTGGGTGTGCTGCTGACGCGACGTTAATTATGGCTGACTCTCATCACACACACGGGCCGGGGAAAAGCGTCTTCGGCATCGGACAGCGTATCGTGACGATTATCGTCGAGATGGTCGAAACCCGGCTACGGCTTGCCGTCGTTGAGCTGGAAGAGGAGAAAGCCAATCTCTTCCAGATGCTGCTGATGCTCGGCCTGACCATGCTGTTCGCGGCTTTTGGGCTGATGAGCCTGATGGTGCTGGTCATCTGGGCGATCGATCCGCAATATCGTCTTAACGCCATGATAGCCACCACCGTGGTGCTGTTGGCGCTGGCGCTGATTGGCGCTATCTGGACGCTCAGAAAAGCGCGTCGTTCTACTTTCTTACGCCATACGCGTAATGAGCTGGCAAACGACCGGGCACTGCTTGAGGATGACGAACGTGAGTAGCAAGCTCGAGCTGCAAAAGCGAAAAGCCTGTCTGCTAAGCCAAATCCAGCAGCAGCGACTGGATCTTTCCGCCAGTCGTCGTGACTGGATGGAAGCGACCGGCGTCTACGATCGTGGCTGGAACACGCTGCTTAACCTGCGCTCGTGGGCGCTGGTTGGCAGCAGTATCATGGCCATCTGGTCAGTTCGCCACCCTCGCTTCCTGGTACGCTGGGGCCGTCGCGGCTTTGGTGCCTGGAGCGCCTGGCGGCTGGTCAAAAGCACGCTGCGCCAGCAGCAGTCGCGTTAATGCTGCCTGTGCCAGGTGGCGCATTCGCTTAACCGGCCTACAAATTTTTCCTCCCTGTAGGTCTGATAAGCGAATGCGCCATCAGGCAATCTCTCCAACACTCAATATATTTGAAGAAGACTGACAGTTTTCCTTGCTAACAATCCCGCACCGCCCCGATTACACTCCTTTCCATCGACAGCAAGTACGCGGTATCTCCGCGAAATTGCACAATAAATCAATATGGCCGCCTGTGTGGTTTGATGGAGAGTAAAATGAAAAAATTAGAAGATGTTGGTGTACTGGTCGCGCGCATTCTGATGCCAATCCTGTTTATCACTGCTGGCTGGGGCAAAATCACCGGCTATACGGGTACCCAACAGTACATGGAAGCCATGGGCGTCCCGGGCGCACTGCTGCCACTGACCATCCTGCTTGAGTTTGGCGGCGGCCTGGCCATCCTGTTTGGCTTCCTGACCCGTACAACGGCGCTGATCACCGCAGCCTTTACCCTGCTGACCGCGTTTATTTTCCACAGCAACTTTGCTGAAGGCGTTAACTCGCTGATGTTCATGAAAAACCTGACCATCGCTGGCGGCTTTATCCTGCTCGCCGTGACAGGCCCTGGCGCGTTCAGTATTGACCGCGTGCTGAACAAAAAGTGGTAAGGCATCTATACTGAATGCATCCCAAAAGCGAGGAGACTTCCTCGCTTTTGTCATTTGATGGAGAAAGAACCATGGGACAACTGATTGACGGCGTCTGGCATGATACCTGGTATGACACGAAATCAACCGGGGGACGTTTCAAACGTTCTGTGTCAGCGTTTCGCAACTGGCTGACCGCCGATGGCGCACCAGGCCCCTCCGGAGAAGGCGGTTTTGCCGCTGAAAAAGATCGCTACCATCTCTACGTGTCCCTCGCCTGCCCCTGGGCGCACCGCACGCTCATCCTGCGCGCGCTGAAAGGCCTTGAACCGTTTATTGATGTCTCCGTGGTCAATCCACTGATGTTTGAAAACGGCTGGACCTTTGATGACAGCTTCCCGGGCGCAACCGGCGACAGCTTGTATCAGCACGAGTTTCTCTACCAGCTCTATCTGCGCGCCTTTCCTCACTACAGCGGGCGCGTCACCGTGCCGGTATTGTGGGATAAAAAGAATCACACCATCGTCAGCAACGAATCGGCAGAAATCATCCGCATGCTGAATACGGCGTTTGACGGGCTGGGCGCCCGCGCCGGTGATTATTATCCCCCAGCGCTGCGCGGCAAGATTGATGAGCTGAACGACTGGATTTACGACAGCATCAACAACGGCGTGTACAAAGCCGGGTTTGCCACTAGCCAGGAAGCTTACGACGAAGCGGTGGGCAAGGTGTTTGAGTCGCTGGAACGCGTCGAGCAACTTCTCGGCCAGCATCGCTATCTGACGGGCAATCAGCTGACCGAAGCCGACATTCGCCTTTGGACCACGCTGGTTCGCTTTGATCCGGTTTACGTCACCCACTTCAAATGCGACAAGCACCGCATCAGCGACTACCTGAATCTGTACGGTTTCCTGCGCGATATTTATCAGCTGCCGGGCGTGGCGGAAACGGTCAATATGGACCATATCCGCAACCACTATTACCGCAGCCATAAAACCATCAACCCGACGGGCATCATCTCCATCGGGCCGTGGCAGGATCTTGATGAGCCCCATGGCCGCGATGTGCGTTTCCGCTAATTTCTAAGGGCATCAGAGGATGCCCTTTTTTAATTGATCAATTCCATCTATCCTTACCTCGATTGCTTAAAAAACAAGTAATTGACTGACTATCGAGGCAAGGAAAATGGACTGGTATCTAAAAGTACTCAAGAATTACATCGGGTTTGGTGGCCGTGCGCGCCGTAAAGAATACTGGATGTTCGTGCTGGTGAGTTTCGTGCTGGCGGGCGTGCTGAGCATTATTGATAAAATACTTGGCTGGGAGCGTGCGAGCGGAGAAGGCGTGCTGGCGAGCATTTATGGCCTGCTGGTGCTGTTGCCCACGCTGGCTGTGCAGTTCCGCCGCTTGCATGATACCGACCGCTCGGCATGGTGGTTGCTAATCTGGCTGATTCCGATTGTCGGCTGGCTGGTTATTCTGGTCTTTAACTGCCAGAACGGCACGCCAGGCGATAACCGCTTCGGGCCAGATCCGAAAGCGGCAGACGCTCCGCAACGGATCGTTTCCTGATAAAAAATGCCGGGTGGCGCTACGCCTACCCGGCCTGCTCCAGAGCTTACTTTCCGGCGAACAATTTCGGGATTTCACGCAGGCACCAGGCTTTGGCTTCGCCCATACTGTCTCGCCGCCACGCCATAATGATATCCACTTCATTCGTGTATTCCGGGCTCACCACCCGCAACCGCCCTTCTGCAATATCCTGCTCCACCAGCGGATAAGGCATGGTAGCCACGCCTAATCCGGCCAGCAGCGCCTGGCGTTTATCTTCAATGGTACTGACTGTTAAACGCGGTTGTTTATCCAGAAGCTGTACCGTGAGCACAGGACGTTCGCGTGCCGTATCGGCCACCGCCACGCCACGGTATTTCACTCGCGTCACCTCAGAAAGCGGTTCTGGCTCCTGATGAATCGGATGATCCGGCGCGGCAACATACACGTTGAGTATCGAGTACAGCTTACGTGAGTTGATTTCTGAGGAGGAACGGAAATGCATGTCCGGGGCAATCACGATATCCGCCCGGCCCTGCTCCAGCCGTTCCCACGCGCCCGCCAGCACTTCGGTGATGATGGATAACTGCGTATTGGCTTTCACCGCCAGTTTTTCAATCAGCGGGAAAAGCTCCGGCGTGGGCACCAGCGCTTCGGTGACCAGCGTCAGGTGCGTTTCCCAACCGCGCGCCAGCGCTTCTGCATCCGTAGTGAGTTTGTCGGCGGCTTCCAGCAGGACGCGTCCGCGTTCCAGCAGCATTCGCCCCACGTTGGTGAATTTTGTGCGATGCCCTGAACGGTCGAACAACACCACATCCAGCTCTTCTTCCAGCTTTTGCATGGTGTAGCTCAACGCAGACGGCACGCGTCCCAGCTCATCGGCGGCGGCGGCAAAACTGCCGCGTCTGTCGATGGCGTCCATTACTCTTAACGCTTCCAGCGTCAATGCCCTTTCTTTAGCCATGGCGTTCTCATTCAGTAAATTTGAACATACCCGGCAGAATAACTGGCTAACAATACAGCGTCCATAGCTTTACCATTGTTTTAGTGTAAAGAGAGGTCAAGAATTATGATTACTACCCGAACAGCCAAACAGTGTGGACAAGCAGACTTCGGCTGGCTGCAGGCCCGATACACGTTCTCCTTTGGACACTACTTCGATCCTAAGCTACTGGGCTACGCCTCCCTGCGCGTCCTGAATCAGGAAGTGCTCGGCCCGGGCGCGTCATTCCAGGCTCGCACCTACCCGAAAGTCGATATCCTGAATATCATCCTTGAAGGGGAAGCAGAGTATCGGGACAGCGAAGGCAACCATGTTCAGGCGAAAGCGGGCGAAGCGCTGCTGATTGCCACTCAGCCGGGCATCAGCTACAGCGAACACAACCTCAGCAAAGAGAAATCCCTGACGAGAATGCAGCTTTGGCTGGATGCGTGTCCGGAGCGCGAAAATTCTCAGGTGCAAAAATTGGTGCTCACCGATGGCGCCCGCCAGCTCATCGCATCGCCGGACGGCAGTCAGGAAAGTTTGCAGCTGCGCCAACAGGTCTGGATACACCATATTCAGATGGAGAAAGGTGAACAACTGAGCTTCCAGCTGCATGGGCCACGCGCGTATTTGCAGTCTATCCATGGCACGGTTCACGCAGTCACACCTGGCGAAGAGCGGGAAGCCCTTACCTGTGGCGACGGCGCTTTTATTCGTGACGAGGCTAACATAACACTTGTTGCTGATACGCCGCTGCGCGGTTTGCTGATAGATTTACCGGTATAGCCCTGAACACCGGCAGGTCACTGTGAGCAAGAAACACCAGAAGAAAACGGCGTCGAAAAAAGCCGTCGCCGAAACGAATACCGCGGCAACTGAGCAAGAAACACGAAAAGTATTTGGCTGCGATGACGTGCCTGATGAACTGGCGGCAATTGTTGCAGAAGCTGAGGTTCGGCTGGCGCAGGAAGCGCAATTGATATGACAGAAGCCCGCAAAGCTTAAGCGTTGCGGGCTTTTGCTTTATTGCCCGGTGGCACTGCGCTTGCCAGACCTACCAAACACCGACGTAAGACACGCCATAGGCCAGCGCCAGGCCTACACCAGGCCGGCCCACCCGGCGTTAGCGTCTGTGCGTTATTCGCTGGCAGACTCAATCAAATCTTTACGCACTTGCTTACGCTGTTCTGGCGTCAGCACCTGATTCACGTCGAAGTAGTACTTCACACGGTAATAACGGGTTTGCTGTTCAACTTTACTGAATGCTTCAAGCTGGCTTTTCACCGCTTTCTCGTCCCATTTTCCGGACTGGATCACGTCAATAATCGCGCCGTCTTTCACATCCTTCATGGAAACCTGTCCCACGTTTTTCACCATCGCATCATGCAGGTTTTTGATCTTCGCCACCTGCTCATTGCTCAGTTTCAGATGCTGAACAACCGGGTCCTGAGAAGGCGCTGGCGCTACGTCTGCCGCCTGAGCCAGACCGGTGAAGCCAATCAGAGAAGCCGTCAGTAGGGCAATGCGTGTCATTTTTTTCATTATTTCATCCTGTTAAGGGTGCCATGGAAGAGAGCGCATTATTTTTCACCTTCCCGTGAATGTGTGTAATGAATTATTCATACAAATTTGTATTTAAAGCAGATAGACGGCGTGAGTAAAACAGGCATGGCGCACCGAAATGCGCCATGAAAACAGGAAGGAAAATCAGGCACAGAGGACTTTTATCGCCAGCCCGCCGCGCGACGTTTCGCGGTATTTGTCGTTCATGTCTTTCCCGGTCTCATACATCGTCTCTATCACTTTATCCAGCGAGACCCGGGGCTCAGACGTTCGGCGCAGCGCCATACGCGCCGCATTCACGGCCTTCACGGCGTTAATCGCATTGCGTTCTATACACGGAATTTGCACCTGCCCGGCAACCGGATCGCAGGTCAGCCCGAGGTTATGTTCCATGGCGATTTCTGCCGCGATACAAACCTGGCTGGGGCTTCCTCCTAACAGTTCCATCAGCCCCGCAGCCGCCATCGAACAGGCGACGCCTATCTCGCCCTGGCAGCCCACTTCCGCGCCGGAAATAGAAGCGTTCATTTTGTACAGCGCCCCAATGGCGCTGGCGGCCAGCAGATAGCGGGCAATCGAATTGACGTTCACCGGGCGACGGAATTTATCGTAATAGGCCAACACTGCCGGAATGATGCCACAGGCACCATTGGTTGGCGCAGTCACCACGCGCCCTCCCGCCGCGTTCTCTTCACTGACCGCCAGCGCGAACATGTTGATCCAGTCGATAACGTTCATCGGATCGCTTGAGAGCGTATCGCTGGAGACCAGCATACGGCGCAGGGCCACGGCGCGACGCGGCACGCTGAGCGGGCCAGGCAGCACACCTTCCGTATTCATTCCTCGCTCAATGCCGCCGAGCATCACCTCCCACAGGCTGGCAAAATTACGGTCAATCTCGTCCCTGCTGCGCAAAGCCAGTTCGTTTTGCATCATCAGCCCGGAAACCGAGAGCCCATTGTGCTCGCACAACGTGAGCAATTCACTCGCCGAATGAAACGCGTACGGCACCGGCGTTTCCAGTTCGTACACCTGACCAAAGCGTTCTTCTTCGACAATAAATCCGCCGCCCACGGAGTAGTACGTTTTGCTCAGTAACGGAAGCTGCTGACGCCATGCAGTGATCGTCATCCCATTCTCATGGCGTGGCAGCGCTTCAGCATGAAAATGGATGCTTTCCACAACGGAAAAACTAACCTGATGCACGCCGCCAGCCACAGGCAGTTGCCCGCTGCGGGTCACTTCCTGAATAAAGGCCGGAATGCGGTCGATGTCCACGTACTGCGGACTATGGCCCGCCAGCCCCATGATGATGGCGACGTCGGTGGCGTGCCCTTTTCCGGTCAGCGACAGCGAACCGTAAAGGTCGACCGTGATATGGGTTGTGTTGAGCAGGTCACCGCAGTCAGTAAGAAGGCTGATAAATTGTTGACCCGCATTCATTGGCCCGACGGTGTGCGAGCTGGAGGGGCCAATGCCAATTTTGAAAATATCGAATGCGCTAATCATATCCACACTCCGGTTTGCCCAGCGCACTCGGGGCTATTGAGCCCGAGTGCGCATCAGGCGGCTATAACGCGTGGGTGAAGGTACGGGAAATCACATCCTGCTGCTGCTCACGGGTCAGCGCGTTGAAACGCACCGCATACCCTGAAACACGGATGGTCAGGTTCGGGTATTTTTCCGGGTGTTCAATCGCATCCAGCAGCATGTCGCGGTTCATCACGTTGACGTTGAGATGCTGCCCGCCTTCGATGGACGCCTCGTGGTGGAAATAGCCATCGAGCAGGCCCACCAGATTCGTTTTCCTTGCCCCGTCCTCTTTGCCCAACGCGGCAGGAACAATCGAGAAGGTGTAAGAAATCCCATCTTTGGCATAGGCAAAAGGCAGTTTTGCGACGGAAGTCAGCGAGGCCACAGCCCCTTTTCTGTCGCGGCCGTGCATCGGGTTTGCGCCCGGTGCAAACGGCATTCCTGCCCGGCGTCCGTCTGGCGTGTTTCCGGTTTTCTGTCCGTAAACGACGTTCGAGGTGATGGTCAGAATCGACTGTGTCGGGACCGCGTCGCGATAGGTTGGCAGGGCCGCAATTTTACGCATAAAGCGTTCGACCAAATCACAGGCGATGCTGTCGACGCGCTCGTCATTGTTGCCGTACTGCGGATACTCACCTTCGATAACAAAATCGACCGCCAGCCCGTTGTGATCCCTCACCGGCATCACTTTCGCGTACTTAATGGCAGACAGCGAATCAACAGCCACGGAAAGCCCTGCAATGCCGCACGCCATCGTGCGATGCACATCGCGATCGTGCAGCGCCATCAGCGACGCTTCGTAGCTGTATTTATCATGCATATAGTGAATGAGATTCAGGGCGCTGATGTACTGCACCGCCAGCCAGTCCATAAAGTGATCGAGGCTTGCCATCACGGTGGGGTAATCCAGCACGTCATCCATCAGCGGCGCGGTTTTCGGCCCGACCTGAATCTTCAGTTTTTCATCCACTCCGCCGTTGATTGCGTACAGCAGCGTTTTCGCCAGATTGGCGCGAGCGCCGAAGAACTGCATCTGCTTGCCGATAACCATCGGGCTGACGCAGCAGGCGATGGCATAGTCGTCGCTGTTGAAATCTGCACGCATCAGGTCGTCGTTTTCATACTGCAACGACGAGGTTGCAATCGACATTTGCGCGGCATATTTCTTGAAGGCAATCGGCAGCGCTTCCGACCAGAGAATGGTCAGGTTCGGTTCAGGCGCGGGCCCCATGGTGTGCAGAGTATGCAGGTAGCGGAACGAGCTGCGCGTCACCAGCGTTCTGCCGTCCAGCCCCATGCCGCCAATCACTTCGGTTGCCCAAATCGGATCGCCGGAGAACAGCGAGTCGAATTCCGGCGTGCGCAGAAAGCGCACCATGCGGATCTTCATGATGAAGTGATCGACCAGTTCCTGAGCCTGAGTTTCGTCAAGGCGCCCCGCTTTCATGTCGCGCTCAATATAAATATCGAGGAAAGAAGCCGTTCGCCCAAGCGACATCGCGCCGCCATTTTGCGATTTCACCGCAGCCAGATAAGCGAAATAGAGCCATTGAATGGCTTCCTGCGCCGTGCGGGCCGGGCGAGAAATGTCATGCCCATAGCTGGCTGCCATTTGTTGGATCTCAAGCAGTGCGCGGCGATGCTCTGACAACTCCTCACGCAGACGGATCGTGGCTTCCAGGTTTTCGCCACGCTCAAGGGAAGATTGCAGATCGGCAAACTGTAATTCACGCTCGCGAACCAGATAAGCGATGCCGTAGAGCGCCACCCGGCGATAGTCGCCGATAATCCGCCCGCGGCCGTAGCCATCCGGCAGCCCTGTCAGCACGCCGGATTTACGGCAGCGCAGCATATAGGGGGAATACACATCAAACACGCCCTGGTTGTGCGTTTTACGAAGATGCGTGAACAGGTATTCAAACTGCGGGTCCATCTCGCGGCCATAGGCATCAAAGGAACTCTTAATCATGTTGATGCCGCCGTACGGATGCAGCGCGCGCTTCAGCGGTTTGTCGGTTTGCAGGCCGACAATCGTCTCCAGGCTTTGCTCAATGTAGCCCGGCGCATGCGCGGTGATGGTGGTCGCGACATGGGTATCGAAATCGACAGGCGCATGGGTGGCGTTTTCCACCTGAATGCCTTCCATCACCCGTTGCCACAGCGCCGTAGTCGCAGGCGTGGCATTCGCAAGAAAGGTTTCATCGCCCTCATAAGGGGTGTAGTTATTCTGGATAAAATCACGGACATTAATTTCGCGTTTCCAGTCGGCACCGCTGAATCCCTGCCAGGCATCGGCATACTGCATATCGTTAATATCGATATTCACCTTCATGACGTCACTCTCTCTTCACTTTTTCAGGCGTATTCGGCGGGTGCGTGTATTTTTCCTAACGCAATCGCATCCATGGCAATCATTTTTTCTTCATTGGTAGGAATAACCGCACAGGCCACGCGGGAGGTTGGCGTGGAAATAATTCGCTCCCCGCCTCTTCCTGGCAGCTTATTTTTCTCCGGATCGAGCTCTATGCCTAATACCTGCAAATGCTCAACCACCAGCTGACGAATGAGCGCTGAGTTTTCACCGATACCACCGGTAAAAATAAGGGCATCAAGGCGGCCTAATGCCATGGCGTGTCCGCCAATATGCCGGGCAATACGGTGCACAAAAGTTTTAATCGCTAAGCGTGCGTGGTAATGACCGTCATGCCAGGCTTTTTCCAGCACGCGTAAATCCGATGACAAACCAGAGATCCCAAGCAGGCCGGATTCTTTATTCACGACCCGCTCCAGCTCGCTGAGCGTTTGCCCGGTCTGGCTGGCAATCCAGGCCATCGCCCCGAAATCGACATCGCCACAGCGGGTGCCCATCATCAGCCCTTCCAGCGGCGTCATGCCCATCGAGGTATCGACACTTTTCCCGTCACGAACCGCGCAAACAGAGGCGCCATTCCCTAAGTGAGCAATCACCAACCCAGAATCATGTTCATCCAGACTGAGCTTTTCATAAGCCCGTTGCGCCACGTAGCGATGTGAGGTGCCATGGAAACCATAACGCCGCACACCGTGCTCTTCGAAATAACGCCACGGCAGGCCATACAGATAAGCTTCAGGCTCCAGCGTCTGATGGAAGCTGGTATCAAACACCGCCACCTGCTTCACGCCCGGGAATAGGTGTTTAGCGGATCCCACCCCGTTCAGGTTGGCGAAATTATGCAGAGGCGCCAGGGGTGAAACCTGACGAATAAGTTCAATCACTTCATCCGTAATTAACACCGATTCATTAAATATGCTGCCGCCATGCGCAATACGGTGACCAATTAACGCCACGCTGCGCATTAAATTCCGTTTCTCCAGCTCCATTGAAATGGCACTGAGCGCACATTCGTAATGTTGTTTTGATAATTCAACGGGCGCATCATCATTGACGCTTAATGTGGCACGCTCCGTATTAATACCTTCGGCAATACCCGCCAGTAAAACATCCTGCGAATCCACGTCCATGACTGAAAATTTAATAGAAGAGGAACCGCAGTTAATGACCAGCACTACAGGAAATTCAATCATTAGAATTCTCCGCTCGTCCTTATGTTGAGCATTCTCTGTCGAATGAAGTCGGGCCACAGACACTCGTGGCCCGGAGAGTTAAAACAGCTTGTAGACAATGTTCAGGATGGTCAGCAGGCCAATGACGGTCACGAAAATGTTTTCCGTTTTGCCTTTGTACTTCGCCAGAGACGGCGCTTTACGGATGGCATACATCGGCAGCAGGCACAGCAGCGAAGCGATGATTGGCGCACCCATGGCTTCAATCAGGTCCAGAATGTTCGGGTTGGCGTACGCCACGACCCAGGTGGAGCCCATGATGAAGACCATGCTGATGGTGTTCAGTTTACCCATCGTGACTTTGGTTTTATCGCCTTTATAGCCGAATTTGAGGACCAGGCCGTTCAGCCCTTCGAGGGTGCCCAGATAGTGCCCAAAGAAGGATTTGAAAATCGCCACCAGTGCGATAATGGATGCGCCGAACTCCAGCACTGTCGCAAACGTGGATTTGGTGCCGGTCATGGTCGCGAAGTGGTTTGCCAGATAAGACAGCACAGGAATGTTCTGTGCTTTCGCTTCCGCCATGTTCTGTGGAGAGAGCGTGAACAGGCAGCTAAAGGCAAAGAACATCACCACCGCCACCATCAGCATGCTGGCGCGGGAGATAATCTGCGAACATTTCTGCTCGGTGTAGGCGTTGCCATAGTCTTTCTCGTACTCTTCACGCTTGGAGACCACGAAAGAAGAGACAATCGGCGAGAAGTTAAAAGAGAACACCATGATGGAGATGCCCAGCCACACGGTGACCAGAATGCCGTCATGCCCGGTGAACGCGATATCGCTCAGGCTCACCTGATCGATAACCGCCGAGTTCCAGTAAGGGATCAGGGAGAGTGAAATCAGCACCAGGCTCGCAATGAACGGGAACACCAGGTAGCTCATCACTTTCACCATCAGGTCTTTACCGAACCAGATAACGAAAGCCATCAACAGCAGCAGGAACAGCGCCACCACGCCGCGGTTCAGCGCCGCGTAGCCGAGCTGGTTTTCCCAGAACGTCATAAAGGTGTTGGTAATGGTGACACCGTAAATCCACAGCAGCGGGCAAATCGCGAAGAAATAGAGGAAGGTGATCAGCACCCCGCCGGTTTTACCAAAGTGCTCTTCCACCGTTTCGGTAATGTTACCGGAGGGATTTTTCCCTGACAGGCACAGGCGAGCCAGTGCCCGGTGGCAATAAAAGGCGATTGGGTAGGCCAGCAGAAGCATGATTAAAATGGGGATCAGGCCGCCATAACCTGCCCGAATCGGGAAGAACAGCACCCCGGCACCAATCGCCGTGCCGAAAAGCCCAAGTGTCCAGGTGGTATCCGATTTACGCCATGCCGAGGTTTTTGCCTGGCCGGCGACCAGGGTCTCAGTATTACTCATATCGTGTCCTTAGCGAAAATAGTCAGACCGGTTCGCAGGCGCAGTTACGCCCCGACAAAGCCGGTAATTTGTGATACGCGGGAGAGATCGATATTTCCGCCAGAAATAATGCTGACGGTTTTACGGTGTTGAATATAGTGATCCAGCTTACCGCTGAGCAGCGCCGCAGAGGCTAATGCCCCGGCCCCTTCGGTAATGACCTTATTGCGCTGAATTAACGCAATCATGCTGTCACGAATTTCATCTTCGGTGACCAGCACAATGTCATCCACTAATTCACGGACAATTTCAAACGTCAGATTGCCAGGGCGTGCCACGTCGCAACCATCGGCTAATGTCGCGTTAGTGCGGTGTTGGGTAATCGTTCCTGCCTGCCAGGAGGCCGCCATACCGTGCACGTTTTCAGACTGCACGCCGATAATTTTAATGGTTGGGTTGATGGATTTAATCGCCGTTGCAATACCGGCAATTAAGCCGCCGCCGCCGATAGGCACAATGACGTTATCGACATCATACAGGTCCTGCAAAATTTCCAGACCGATGGTGCCCTGCCCGGCAATAACCTGCGCGTCATCGTAAGGGGGAATAAAGATACGCCCTTCCATTTCGACGATTTCGCTGGCTTTGGCGATGGTGTCATTGAAGTTATCTCCGTGCAGCACCACTTCCGCCGAGTAATCCTGCGTGGCGGCCACTTTCGATTTCGGCGCTCCGCGCGGCATCACAACCTTTCCGTCAATGCCCAGCATGGCGCAGGATAAAGACACGCCCTGAGCGTGGTTCCCGGCCGAACAGGCCACCACACCTATACGGCGTTCTTCAAGGGTTAATGAACTCAGTTTATTAAATGCCCCACGAATTTTAAAAGAGCCGGTACGTTGCATATTTTCGAATTTTAAATAGATCTCACCTTTGCAGCGTTCGCTCAAATAATTCGACCTTGGCATGCCAGTTTTATATATTTTCCCGGCAAGACGTTGCCTGGCTTGTTGAATATCTTCGAGCGTAACCGGGAGATCGTAAGTAATGTGCATAGGTTCCTCTTTTCAGGCATTATTCTGATGTCAGGCAATAACAGGGTATAGAGGTCTGAATAACAGAACTCTGTTATATTAATATTTATTTAATTCAACATACTTCGACCAGCGGCCTTCGTTTTCTTCCTTTCTGTAAAGAGGCGTGTTTCGCCAGTTCAACGAGAACCGAAGCTGATTTTTTAATTCGATAATTCTTAGACCAAATAGCCGCATAGCGAGCCAAGGGCAACGTGTCTTTAAGCGGTAACGTAATAAATTGTTCCGATCCAAAAGGGGTTGTCATATCGCACGGGATCACCGTTAAAAAATCGGCATTCAGCACCAGGTTATAGATCGTGACAACGGAATCGGTTTTAACAATGTGGTCTGGGTTGATGTGATGTTTTTCGAGGATGGCAAGCAGCTGTTTGTAGTAGCCCATTTCGGTATGCGGGAGGACCCACTGTTCGTTTTTCAACGACTCCAGCGTGATCGCTCCCCGGCATGTTCGGGACTGATTAGCCACCACCACAAATTCAGATTCAAACATCGGTTCAACGTGCAGATCCTGAAGCTGCATATCGTCATCCAGCGTGCCGATCGCAAAATCGAGACGGCCATCGCGCAGTGCGGGCAGGAAGGATGACAGCTGCGCTTCAAACATGGACACCTGCGCGGTCGGGAACAGTTCTTTGAATGTTTTCATCATTTCAGGCAAAAACGTGAAGCCTATCAGTGACGGAAATCCGAATGACACATCGACCACGCCGCCCGAACTGAGGCTGTTGATCTCGCTGACCATGTTTTTCATTTCACGGGTTATGGATTCGGCATAGGCGAGCAGTACCTGACCTGTGCTTGTTAACGTCACACCGGTGTTTTTGCGAATCATCAATTCAGCACCGAAATAGGCTTCGACATCACTGATAATTTTACTGACCGCCGGTTGCGTTAATTTGAGCTGTTTAGCAGCAGAACCTATAGAGCCACATCTAATCACCTCCTGAAAAACGACGAGGTGCTGAGTTTTTGGCAGAATTACATTTTCCATATCGCTCTATCCATATTCCATTTTTCGAGAGCGATTCTAGTAATTACCCACAGCGGAGTATGTGCGATGACTCACAATTCATCTGGACCGTTGTCCAACACTCATCACAAAAAGCGATATAAACATTTAAAAACAACAAATTACAAAAACCACAAACCCACATTAGTCTGATATCAATCAATAAACATCAGACGAATAACTTTATTTTATGGTGATAATAATAATCTCTTGATTTATTAAAAAACACGAGTTTTAGATTATATTTAAAGCAGTTAGAGGTGATTATTTACACAATAAGACAGCAGGATATTTTTAAGAAATAAAAATAATTTAAATATAAGAATATTCCATGAGGGTAAATACGATCGCGCTCACATCAGTTGTTACTTATTCAGGTTATTACGAGGAAAACCCATCAGACTAATGAATAGTTGTTAACATTTATCGCATCCTGGCAACAATAACAGGGCGGACATAAAAAAGCCTCACAGGCATCGTGAGGCATTGAGTAAGGCGTGCTTGCGAGGTCTTTATTTGTACAGAATCGCTGTACCACCCCACAGGCTTGAGTCAGATGAATTGCCCAACGCAACAATCTGATAGTGACCGGCATTATCCTGAGCCGCTTTTGCTTTGAGTGCATGAATGGCATCGTCAGAAGAACCCGCCACACCAGAAACCTGTACGGTCCCCATTTCCTGCAACCCACTGGCTTGATCGGAATCGACCTGTTTTGGACCAGCAGCCAACGCAGCCGCAGAAAGTAACATGAAGGCAGCACCTGTCAGCAGAGAAGTCGTTTTCATTTTTATCACCCTCGAAGAAGAGATGTAGAAGCGTTTACATCAATAAGTATGTCGCCCGCTCAGTCAGGCGATATAAGACAAATGCAAAGTCAGTTAATCTTTGTGACAGGATTGTGGAGAAGGGGTTTCAATGCGTTTCGCGTTGCGCTTGCAGCGGTCAAAATAAAAAGCTCCATGAGAAGGAATGGAGCTTTTTAGAGAAGTCTTCAATGCGGACAGCTCAACGCATTGCAACCGCGACATTATTTGTAAAGTACGGCACTGCCGCGCCAGAGGCTGGAGTCGGCAGAATTGCCCAGAGCAACGACCCGGAAGTAGCGGGCGTTCTGCTGCTCCGCTTTGGCTTTCAGCGCATTCACCGCATCATCCGGTGAACCGGGGACACCCGAGACCTGAACAGTGCCGACTTTTTGCAACCCGTCAGCGCGATCGGAATTGATATGCTCCGGTGTCACCGCCAGCGCGGCCCCGGAAAGAAAAACAAATACAGCACCCGCCAGCAGAGAAGTCACTTTCATTTTTACATCCTCTCATCATTGATGGAAAAGCTTATAGAGATAACAGCATTTGCAAAATAATTATGCTCCTCGCTTCGTCAGAGGAAATATAAGCAATGCAAAGTCCGTTAATGAAAATGTCAGGATTGTCGGGGAGAGATTTCAAGGCGTAACGAGAGTAGAAAAGTATGCCTTAAGCACGATACAACACATCCCCGACCGGCACTGTGCCATGCTCGATTATCCGTAAACAGGCATCGAGGATCGCGATGATAACGTTATGCAAAGCGTGTGGTACTTCCTATGAGATGAGCGGCAGCCAGCCTGAATGCTGTCCGATTTGCGAGGACGAGCGGCAATATATTCCGGTAAGCGGGCAGGCGTGGATAACGCCTTCTGCGCTTCATGCGAGTCACGTTAATAAATGGAAAGAGATATCTCCGGGGCTTCTGAGCGTTGAAACCGTGCCCGACTTTGCCATCGGGTAACGTGCTTTTATTGTGCAAAGTGCTGAAGGCAATATTCTCTGGGACTGCATCGCCAATCTGGATAATGCCACCAGGGCTATTGTCACCGCGCTGGGAGGACTGAAAGCTATTGCGATTTCACATCCTCACTATTACACCACGATGCAGGACTGGGCGGAGGCATTTGACGCGCCCATTTATTTGCATGCCGATGACAAAGCGTGGACCCAACGCGACAGCCCTCATATTCATTTATGGCAGGGGGAATCATTCGATATTAATAGCCATGTGAGGCTGCTACGCCTCGGCGGCCATTTTGCTGGCGGCTGTGTGCTCCATCATAAGAAAGATAATGGCGTGCTGCTCTCCGGGGATATTATTCAGGTGGCACCGGGAGCGAAGAGCGTGTCATTTATGTGGAGTTATCCCAACATGCTCCCCCTTTCCGAAACGACCGTCGCCGATATCGCACAAAGGCTGGAAAACGTGCCGTTCGATGCGTTGTATGGGGCATTTGAAGGAAAAGATATCCCGAGCGATGCCGCAGGCATTGTTCAGCGGTCGACGCAGAAATACATTCAGTGTGTTCGGGAGTACTGATCTCTGGCCCAGAAAAGCAAAACGCCCACAGGTTTTCACCTGCGGGCGTCTTTATATGAGTGAAGCTGACCGATAAGGCGGCTTCGTTCAACCATACGTCAGGCATCTGCGGCGCTGGAGTTGTCTTGTGCCGCAGACTGTATCGCACTTTGTGTTGCAGTGCAAAGCCAGCCAAGGCACGCGCCTTTCACACCCAACCGCGTTTTATCGCCAACATCAAAATCCCTGCAATGACAAAAAATACTATACTAATCAGACCAAGAATTGCCTCTACATAAAATGGTCTGATAATCCGTTTTGGTAGTCCCCGGATGAAATCTTTATCATCATTTTTGGTCAGTATTGAGCTTTTATTCCACAATAGCGGCATGATTATGAACTGCGTTTTTATGCCGTATGCGCCCTTGAAGTAAAGCGAGTTAACGTTTTCGAACAGTAATACGGCATCGGGAAGACTGCCGAACTTCTCTTTGTATAGCTGGCAGACCTCCTTAAATCTCTTCCTGTTCAGAAGTGAGGCTATAACGCTGGCTGCCAAGAATAATAAGCCTATAAACATCGTTATTATAAAAATCATTTTTATATCAATCATTGCTGGTTACCTCATAAAGGCCCAGTTTTTCCCCAATGAATTCGCCAGTAGCCCCGGACAGTTCGCTTAGAGCTTTATCAGTTCCGTATGCTATACCACCACTTACGCCGATCGTGCAGAGCAAGGCACCTGCACCACCTGCCTCTATGGTTGCAGCCCCCAGTACTACGGCACAGATTGAACTTGCTGCGCTGCTTTGGATAATTCTGCTTGCCAAAGCCCCCCCAGCTAAGCTACCCGCAAATTCCCCAATGGAGGTAAACGAAGTTTTGGCACAATCTCGCCCTACGGTGCAGGCTTCGGTGATCTTCGCTGCGGTATCAAAGGCAGAAAGGCCGATGCCAATCTTCCCGGCGGTTTCCATCCACTTGACGTACTTCGCCAGCTTCTCAATGTGTGTCGCGTAACCTTCGATATCACTAACGCCTGTTTCATTCCAGCGATGAGTGATTGAACTGCTGGACAGACCAAGGGCGCTTTTCAGGTCGGTGTATTCATTGAACATGAAACGATGCTTCATGAACATCTTGAGGACGCTATCAAGTTGACCAAACAGGCGACGGCGTTCAACGAAGAATTGTTCTCCGATCAGTGTGCCGCTGGTGATGTACTGGTTTTTGTAGGTTTTTTCAATCTCGACAAGGATTTTTTCTACCTGTTCGAAATACCCCTTCGCGGCCTCGGTCGCTTGTCCTGAATATCCGTAGGTATCGCTCGCCGTACTGGCAGCAGCGGCGAACATCTCAATGGTGTCTTTGTGCTTGAAAAGAAAATTCGCCTGTTGGTGTGAGAGAGGCGCTAACGCTGTATCAATACGCTGTTTTGCGGCCTGCATATGTGCGATTTGCTCACTGTCCTGCTTATCAGGATCGACCACCAGCAGAATAGACCCGGCTTTGTATTCCTTACCTGCACCGTTCAGCGAGCGGTAAAGTTCACGTGTTCCCGCTGGTGGTTCGCTTTCGAATAACCACGGTTCATAGGCTCCGGTTTCGGCACCGTATGGAAGAACGCAAAAACCAGAGTCTACAGGGTCGCGCTTTGCTTCTACCTTCTTCTTTGCTACCTGTGCATGTTGTTCAGGTTCAGCAACTTTTGCAGGTTCAGGAGCAGGTGCAGCGGCTACCAGTGGAGCAGCAGCAGGAGCGGCTTTAACTTTCTTTTCTTCTTCAACCCAGTAAGAAGCATTTGGAAATGATGAAATGAATCTTGCCCTACAGGGGCATGTGCTGCGGCTGTGCAAAGTTCCAGCGGCTGCAACGCCGTGAATAGAGTAGGAAGGGATGCCGCCAGCGATATGATAGATTTTGCTATCTTTTCCACACGATACAGAATCACCATTCCTCGCGGTCGCAATGCCACCAAAGCTGTGATTCGGGGAGCCTGAGAGAATACTGCCACCGCATGAGGTTTTATCGCCGATACGTAGAAAATGACCAGTTGGCATAGAATCATCCTTAATGAAGTTTGTTCGCGGGTTTAGCGCCATTCACCGCCAGGGAAGACACAATCCACATTTGTTTTTCGATGGAATAGCTGGTTACGCAGTATTGCGAGGAAGTGCTGAGCATTGGTGTTGAGGTGACAAGCGCCGTTGATACTGCATTTCGGGCGTGCTCTTTGATGAGCTCGAGAGGCAGAGCGTTCTGCTTGTCCATCGCGTCGCAATAGTTTGCAAATTCTTCATGCCAGTAACCATTCATCCCCTCGAACAGGCTTTCATCAAACTTGAGGATAGCTTTATTCGTTATGGGGTCTAAGCCGTCACCGATGGGGAATGATTCAGGAAATTGCAGGCTGCGGTAGAGTGCCGAATTGAGGACAAGGTTTCTGAAATCGTCAATTGAGAAGCCAAACACAAGCATGATACCGTAATGTGATTTTTGAGTTTTCGTATTGATCATCATCTCTCATCATCTCTGTGATGTTGATATCAGAGAAGGGGTAAACCTGCCATTCTGATGGGCTTTCACTCTGGTTCAGTACCTCGGCAGCAATCGCCGCATCAAGCGCTGAGGTGTATAGAGCCATTCCACGATACTCACCACCGCCAACCCATTGAGTCTCTAACCACTGGACCCCATCATCATTTACTGTCATTCGGGCGACTGAGAAAAGCGAAGTCGGGCTGATGTAATCGTTTGTCGCTGGTGCGTAAAAATGAATCTTCTTGCTCATAACGTCCTGTACTTATTTGTGAAAAATCCCGAAAGATAAATTGTACAAATAACATCCATACAGAGGAAGCGGTTTTTCCTCAAAATGAAATTGCGTTTCACATTATTCATCTCGTGAATATTTCCGGTTTTTCTATTCACTGTCGGCAGTGTCGAAAGTTCTGCTATACGGGCATTTTTTCGACCTGGTGACATAAGTAAAGGTGTAGATGCTGTTGGAGTAGACGCACAGGGTCTGCCCGTTCGCCGTGGTGGACTGTTCCGGGTTGCTCATTGTCACGCGTCCGGCGGTGGCACTAAACGCAGCAAAAATAATCCCCATCAACAACACATTTCTTACCATCTCTAAACCTCCGTTGAAGCTGATTTCTGCCGCTTTCCTGCAAGCGGCGTATGTAAGATACGTCTCAATTATTGATCTGTAAAAACGATCAATTTAATTGATTTCGATCGATTAAATCTAT
The DNA here is from genome assembly GCF_051650185.1 of Scandinavium sp. Taxonomy (GTDB): domain Bacteria; phylum Pseudomonadota; class Gammaproteobacteria; order Enterobacterales; family Enterobacteriaceae; genus Scandinavium. The sequence continues at coordinate 1,333 of NZ_JBOFIN010000100.1, read as the reverse complement.
TATAAGTCATCAGGGAAACTACATACGGAAAAGTGAAAATGAGAAAAGTCATAGCGTTACCTTTAGTGCTCGCTTCGTTTGCTTCAATTGCTGCTGGCGTTCCGTCAGGCGAAGTACAGGCATATCCTGAATATCTGGCGGCTTACGTAAGAACGCTGATTACTGCCAGTTGTGAGCAGACGTTGAAAGGGGGTTCTGAGGATGAGCTGATAAAGCAAGCAACGCAGGGCATGAAGAAAGATACTCCGAGCTATTACGAAATCCACGATTCGCTCATCATGGGCGCGGCGGCAGGTCATGCACTTAAAGAAAAAGGGAAGATAATCACCAAAACAGACAAGATTGTAATTGATAGCTGTCAGGGGGTTGCGGCTGATATCGCGATGCAAAAGGAGTTTATGACGATATTTGTTTCCAGCCTGCTTTATCCAACTCCAGCAGAACCCGCCGTTGCAAAACCAAAGGCGATGGCTTCAGATGAAAGTGTCTATCGGACGACGGCAAAAGATTTGGCAGCGCTGTACGATGAAAATGAAGTCGCAGCCGATGACAAGATTGGAGGTCGAAAGGTGGAGGTAACGGGGGCCGTTCAGGATATAACCAAAAACTTCACGAATGACGTTATTCTTCGTTTTGAGAGCGGTAATCGATTCATGCCTGTCAGTCTGAGCATGGCTGATTCAGAGAAGGCGCAAGCATCGAAGTTGAAGAAGGGTCAGAAGATCACCGTGACTTGCGAAAAGATGCAGCTTTTCATTGGTGCGCCGTCTGGCGGCAACTGTACGTTTAATTAGTACGTCATACCGTCTGCCGGGTAAAATTCCCGGCGATTTACCCAACTCCCCCCCGCCGCAAAGATTCCAGAAGTACCCCCTCCCGAAATTGCACACAGAAAAAAATATCAACAGCGTATGAACCTTGCTCTACTGGCAGAATCGCATCCCAGGGATGCACGAAAGAAACCGCCTGAAGGCAGTCTGAAATGAAGGCTGTAGCGGTTGCCACGCTTTAAGATATTCGGGATGGAACAGCCGTTGGTGTGCCTCGTCTGTATCACAGTCTGTGTCATATTTTCACCTGTTAAGGCCTGAGACACACCAACGTATTGTTTTAGAAGAAGTTGAAGCTGACCGATAAGCCGGGTTCTGTCGTGGACAGTCATTCATCTAGGCCAGCAATCGCTCACTGGCTCAAGCAGCCTACCCGGGTTCAGTACGGGCCGTACCATGTGAACCCCTATTTGGCCTTGCTCCGGGTGGAGTTTACCGTGCCACGGACTGTTACCAGCCGCGCGGTGCGCTCTTACCGCACCCTTTCACCCTTACCTGATCCC
>NZ_JBOFIN010000099.1:0-9604 GCF_051650185.1 Scandinavium sp. | reverse complement strand
TGGAGAAGTGCAGTCCGGCGCGAATTATCTACGCCACAGATTTGAGAATCTAAGGTCAGGTACGGCGTCCGGACTGCAGGCAGAAAGAACTGGCCGGCTCTTTCTGCACGTGGGGGATAATACAAGGTCGGGTCAGCGCCAGCGCCACCCGACAATTAGCCCGGCAACGCAGTTACCCTTTTAACTGATTACGGCGATACTCGCCCTGACGCTCCAGCATCCAGCCTGGATATTCACGCGGCAGCGCGCTAACGGCATCCAGTTGTTTCAGCTCTTCATCAGTGAGGCGAATTTCAGTGGCAGCAATGTTATCCGCCAGCTGATCCGGGCGTTTCGCGCCGATAATCACGCTACTTACCACAGGCTGATGCAGCAGCCACGCCAGCGCGATTTGCGCCACTGATACACCTTTGCTTTCGGCGATGTTGCGCATCACATCGATGCAGTCGAAACCGCGCTCTTTATCAACCGGAGGGAAATCAAATTCGAGACGACGACCGCCCGCTTCATTCTGCCCGTCGCGACCATATTTACCGCTAAGGAAGCCACCTGCCAGCGGGCTCCAGACCATCAGGCCCACGCCTTCACTGCGCATCATCGGCACCAGTTCGCGTTCCAGATCTCGCCCGGCGATGGTGTAGTACGCCTGCAAAGAGGCGAAACGTGACAGGCCGAGTTTGTCGGAGATCCCCAGCGCCTTCATGATTTGCCAGGCTGACCAGTTCGAGACGCCGATATAGCGCACATGCCCGTGTTGCACGAGGTTATCCAGCGCGTACAGCGTTTCTTCAATCGGCGTGGCCGGGTCAAAACCGTGCAGCTGATACAAATCGATATGATCGAGCTGCATCCTGCGCAGGCTTTCCTTCACGCTGTTGATGATGTGATACCGCGAGCTGCCCCGTGAATTGACGCCTGCGGTGCCGGTTTCGCCAAAGACTTTGGTTGCCACCACCACATTTTCACGCGGTACTTTGAGGTTCTTCAGCGCCTGGCCGGTTATCTCTTCCGAACGCCCTTCGGAATAGACATTCGCGGTATCGATAAAGTTGATGCCAGCATCCAGCGCGCTGCCCACCAGACGCTCAGCGTCGGCCTGTTGCAGCTGGCCAATTTTGCCCCACATACCGCCTTCGCCGCCAAAGGTCATGGTGCCAAGGCACAATTCAGACACAAACAATCCGGTATTGCCTAATTTCTGGTAACGCATAACCGCCTCCTCAGGGGATGTCTTTCGTGAACGTTGACTCGTATAAAGACTAGCCAGCTTCACGAAACTGCGAATGGGGCGTTCCTGCCTGTTTCTTGCCCAATCCTCCGAAACTCACCCGCGCGGAGCATCACCAAAGACGGAGTAGTCCGGTAGATAGACGTTCTGGTAAGTTTCCCAGCCGCCGCCGAGCGCTTTGTACAGCGCTACCAAATCGATTCGGCTCTGAACCTGCGCCTGAGCGTGTTGCTGCTTCGCCTGCGCCAGCTGTCGCTGAGCATCGAGCACATCGATAAACGTCGCCAGCCCTTGTTTGTAGCTGCTGCTGGCAAGACTGAACGCACTTTGCAGCGCGTCGATTGTTTTCTGTAATGCCTGTTCCTGCTTCTGGTCGCTGCGATAGCTCACCAAAGCATTCTCCACATCGCCGAGCGCCGTCAGAACGGTCTGCCGATATTGCAGCACCTGCGCCCCCTGCTGCGCTCGCGCCAGTTTGACGCTCGACACCAGCCGCCCGCCCTGGAAAATCGGAATCGAAATCTGCGGGCCGACGCTATAGAAATGGCTGCTCCAGTCGGTCAGCCAGTTGGTTTCCGAGTTGCGAAGTCCAAACTGCCCATTGAGCGTCAGGCTCGGGAACAGTTCCGCCACCGACACGCCAATTTGCGCCGTTGCCGCATGCAGATTGGCCTCTGCTTCACGCACGTCAGGACGGCGGCGTGCCAGCGTAGAAGGAATACCGGTTTGCACCACATCAGGCAGATTTGGCAGCGGCTGTGGCGTACTGAGTTCGTTATCCAGCGCACCTGGCGGTTTGCCGAGCAGGATAGCCAGCGCGTTCATCGCCTGGCGCTCTTGCGCTTCATATTGCGGGAGCTGTGCTTCCAGATTGCCCAATTGTGCTCGGGCATTTTCCACGTCCATTTGGGGCGACAATCCGCCCTTCTGGCGGCTTTCCGTCAGCTCCAGCGTTTCCTGCGCGCTGGCAATCTGGGTGTTCATCGTCGCCATAATGCTTTGCGTACCGCGCAGCTGTAGCCACGCTCGCGCCACTTCAGCCTCAAGCGACACCAGCGCGTCGTTACGTTGTTCTATCGCCGCTTGCTGCTGCGCCGCTGCGGCTTCTGTCTGACGGCGTACTTTGCCCCATAAATCGAGTTCCCACTGAGCATCAAAACTGCCCTGATAGAGATTTATCGGCTGCGTCAGCGGCTGAAGCGCCCCTTTCAAATCCGGATTGACGCTGTCTATCTGGTCGTAAACGCCGTGTGATTTCAGCTCTCCTTCAATGCCCAACTGCTGGCGCGTGGCCTGAAGCGAGCCGTTCACTGACGGGTAGAAAGCGCCGTTGGCCTGATTAAGCTGTTCACGCGCCCCGGCGATGCGCAGCGCCGTCTGCTGCAGGGAAAGATTACCGATGATCGCCCGTTCAATCAGGCTGTTGAGCTCAGCGGAGTTGAAGGTCGTCCACCAGCGCGTATTCACCGCCTGGGTTGCCGTTTGCGACTGAGCGGTTTTGTCCCCCGGATCGTTCCAGTGCGACGGCGTTTTCGGCTGCGCCGGCTGATAATCTGGCCCTACGGCGCAGCCGGTCAGCAACAGGATCAGGAGATAAGGCGAAGTTTTTTGCATGGTCAGTGTGCTCCTGCGCTGCCTTCACTCCTGACGGGCGAGAGCAGTAAACAGAACGGGATCAGGCATAGCGCGACCACGCTCAGGATCGTGAAAACGTCGACATAGGCGAGGAATCGCGCCTGGGCGATCATCTCTTTGTACAACTGCCCGCTGGCGAGACTCAGGGGCTCGCCAACCTGGGCGGTAAAATCGCGAATGGCTTGCGCTACTTGTTTTAGCGTCAACTGGAACGGCTCACTCAGCGGCGTGGCGTTGTAAGCCAGGTGCGCACTGTGCGTTTGCGCCCTTTCGGTCAGCGCCGCGGTAGACAGCGAGATACCCACGGACCCCGCCACGTTACGGAACATGGTAAACAGCGCGGCAGCATCGGCGTTCAACTGGCGCGGAATGGAGATAAACGCAATCGTGGTGAGCGGCACAAACAGGAACCCCAGCCCCAGTGACTGCGCGCAGCGGAACAGCACCAGCGTTTCAAAATCGATGGCGGGCGTTAAGTTTCGCGACCAGTAAAAGGAGACCGCCAGCAGCGTAAAGCCGAAGGCGATTATCCAGCGGGTCTGCACAATCGGCATGAGTTTCAGCACCAGTGGGATCGTCAGCACAATCAGCACCGCGCCGGGCGACATCACCAGCCCCGACCAGGTGGCAGTGTAGCCCAAATCCTGCTGAGCGAGCTGCGGGATAACCACAGAACTGCCGTACAAAATCATCGCCATCCCCGCCATCAGCAGACAGGACACGGCAAAGTTTTTATCCGCCATACAGCGTAAATCCACCACCGGTTTACGGGCGTAGAGAAGCCAGTAAATCGCACCGACGATGCCAATGAGCGTGAGTACCGCAAACGTGATGATGAAACTGGAGTGGAACCAGTCATCGTCTTCGCCGCGATCTAACATCACCTGCAAACAGCCAAGGCCGAGCGCGATAAGCCCGATCCCCGTCCAGTCGATGCTCGCTTTCCCTTCGGCCTTTTTCTCCCACGGGGGGTCTTCCAGCAGTTGATACACCGCCAGCACGGTCAGAATGCCGACCGGAATGTTGATAAAGAACACCCAGCGCCAGGAGTAACTGTCGGTGATCCAGCCGCCAAGCGTCGGCCCCATCACGGGCGCGACGATAATCGCAATCGACGACAGCCCAAACGCTTTGCCACGATCTTCCGGCTTAAAGTAATCGAGCAAAACGGACTGCTGAGTGGGCTGTAACCCGCCGCCGAAAAAGCCCTGCATGACGCGAAACAGAATGATTTGCCACAGCTCGGTGGCTATCCCACACAGAAACGAGCAGATGGTGAACATCACGATGCAGATGATGAAGAACTGTTTACGCCCCAGCAGGCGGCTTAAGAAGGCTGAGATGGGAAGTACGATACCGTTTGCCACCAGGTAACTGGTCAACACCCAGGTGGATTCGTCATAGCTGGCTGAGAGCGACCCGGCGACGTGCGGCAGCGCCACGTTGACGATGGTGGTGTCGAGAATTTCCATAAACACCGCCAGCGTGACGACAATCGCCACCGCCCACGGATTACTGGCAGGCTGCCAGTTTTCATGGCTGGACTCAGTCATTCAACCGTGACCTTCGGTTCAACGGACAAGCCGAGCGGAAGAGGATGATTCGCATCCAGCCCTTTATCGATAACGATTTTTACCGGTACGCGCTGTACGATTTTCACGAAGTTGCCGGTCGCATTTTCCGCCGGGAACGCAGAGAACTTAGAGCCACTGCCCTGCTGGATGCTGTCGACATGCCCTTCCAGCTCCATGTCCGGCCAGGCATCGACCGATACCGTCACCTTGTTGCCGGGCTTCATGCGTTCTAACTGAGACTCTTTAAAGTTGGCAGTCACCCAGACGTCCGCTGAAACCAGCGAAAACAGCGCGGTACCGGCCTGTACCAGCGTGCCGTTTTGCACGTTACGCTTAGTGACGAAGCCGTCAAACGGGGCTCGCACTTCGGTGTAAGAAAGATTCAGCTCTGCGGTTTCAAGCTGTGCTCTGGCCTGATCGACCTGGCGCTCACGCGCTTCAACATTGGTTTGCTGTTGACGAATTTGCAGCTGAACCTGATCGGCCACTTCCAGTTGGGCTTTGGCGCTGGCTAATCCCGCCTGCGCGCTGCGCAGTTGAGCATTCGCCAAGTCGATATTTTGTTGCGTGGTGGCACGAGGATCGACCCCGCGCTGGCGACGGTAAGCGGCTTCCGCATTGGCCAGATCAGCCTGCGCTTTCAACACATTTGCTCTGGCTTCATCGCGCTGCGCGGGGTATTGCACTTTCGACAAATCCAGCTGCGCCTGAGCCTGATGAAGCTGAGCGACAGCCAGCCCTAACTGGGCTTTAGCCTGATCGCGCTGGGCCGTGTTGTCTCGCGGATCGATAACCACCAGCAGATCGCCTTGCTTCACTCGCTGGTTATCCGTCACCTTTAACTCCGTGACGTACCCCGACGCTTTAGGCGCGATAGTGACCGCATTGCCGTCGGTGAATGCATCGTCGGTGGTTTCTTCATTGCGGGTCAGGAACCACCAGATGAGCGCCACCACCAGCATCACCACGACCACAACGCCGAGGATGATTAAGGGCTTTTTGCCGGGTCGCTTGCGGGAAGCATTGGAGTCAGTATTTTGTTCGTTTTCAGGGATGTCGTGGGTGTCAGCCATAGTGTCGCAACGGTCCTGTTGGTTAACGGCGTAACAGTTTCGCCGTTAACTAAACTTAGGTCGTTGCTTACCATTTGCCAGGAAATTACCAGGAAATCCTGACAAATGAGCATTATCTGACAACCCTCAACAGCCCGTAACCGACCAGTGCAGCCCACAGCAACATAGGGAGGGAATAGAGATGGAAACGCCACCAGATTCGCTTGTCGTTCGCCATTCGCAGCGCAATCAGGTTGGCGAGCGATCCGGGCAGCAGGCCGAATCCGCCGACGTTCACCGCCCAGGCGAGCAACAGTGAAGGCGGGACGTAGTTAATAAGCAGGATGGTAGACGGCACGTTACTGATCACCTGCGATAAGCCGATTGCTGTCAGCCACAGTCCACCGTCTGATAACCCGGCCACGCCGTTTAACGCGTGATGCAGGATCGGTAACTGCGTCATCAGATGGACGTCGATAAACATCGCCATAAACACCAGCAGCAGCGTCCAGTCGACGCTTATCACCACGCGCCGTTCCAGCACCAGGAAGCCTGCGGCGAGGATCGCCAGCCCCCACAGCTCCTGATGAAATTCCAGGCTCAGCAGGAACACCAGATAGAACGCCAGGCAGCTCCAGACCAGTTTAGGCTTCCAGCCGGGGGTTCGATCGCCACTTTGAAAGTGCAACGCTTTCGCCGGGAAGCAGAGCCAGCACAGCGCCAGAAGCGTCAGCATCATCGCCAACGCGAGCGGCGCCATCTGCCAGCTAAAGTCGAGGAAAGAGAGCCCGGAACGCCCCCACAGCAAAATATTCTGCGGGTTGCCAATCGGGGTTAATAACGATCCGGCATTGACCGCCAGCGCCTCAAAAATAATCAGCCGGTTCACCGGGATCGCGCACCACTTCTTGAGCGTCAGCGTCAGCGGCACGACGATAAACAGCGCCACATCGTTGGTCAGGAAGGTCGACAGCAGCGCCGCGGCTAATACCATAAAGTGGGCTAATTGCCGTTCAGTCACAAAGCGCCGCGCCATTTTGCGGCCCAGCACGTCAAAATAACCGCTCTGCTCCACACCTTTGGTCAGCAGCATTAAGCCACTCAGGGTAATAATCGTGTGCCAGTCAATCGCCGCAGGCCAGGCCCTGGGGTGAAAGGGAACAAAAAAGCAGAGGATAGCGCCGATAACCATCAGCAGGTGTAAGAAGCGGTCACTCAGTAGCGACCGCAGAAAAGGGAGGTTCATTCAGCGTGAAATCCCGCCTGAAGGGTAAACTGTCGGAAGCGTTCCAGCGTTTCTTCGCTGACGTGGTGTTCCATACCTTCTGCATCGCGGCGGGCAATTTCCTGGCTCACACCAATTGCCAGCAGAAAGTTTTCGACGATTTGATGACGCTCGCGGGTTTCCTGTGCCAGTTTTTCCCCTTCCGGAGTCAAAAACACCCCGCGCCAGGGGATCTGTTCGATAAGACCCACTCCAGCCAGCCGTTTAAGCATTTTAGCTACCGTAGGCTGGGAAACGCCCAATCGCGCAGCCATATCCACCTGCCGGGCTTCCCCTGATTCGCGGATCAAATCAGAAATGAGCTCCACGTAATCATCAATAAGCTCCCGGCGATGCGCTTCCCGCACCTGACGAAATCCTTCAACGTGTTCTTCGACATTCACTAACTGCGCCACTTTTTTTAATCCTGGTTTTCCCGGGCGATGACTCATGGGGCTTCCTCTTCGAGGTGACGCGTCACAGCATCAGATAAAGATGCGTCCATTGTATAGGATCGTGAGCCAGGCACAAAAAATTAACGTTTTAGCAATAGCTATACAATATAGCCTGTGCTATATCTGTATGTAATACGAACATCCTTCACGGAACGAAGGGGCTGAACGTTCAGGAGGTCAAGATGAACGAACTCAAGAGGTGCTTAAACGTGTTTACCCATTCTCCTTTTAAAGTCCGTCTGATGCTGATTAACATGCTGTGTGACATTTTCAACGGCAAACCCCAGCAGGACAAACCCACTCACTAAATGCGGCGTCGCGGTACGCCGCTTCATTTTGCTGTCATCAAACCCTGTCAGACTGGTCGTTTGGCCTAAAAACCCCCTTCTTTTTTCTGGATTTGTAATCATCCTCGCAAAACAATTTGTTATGAGTAGTTGACGTTCCCATTCATCAAATTTATCTTCTGGCATCCCTGCGGATCTTGCGCCTCGTTGAACCCTTTCTTCACGCACTGCACAGCAGGTTTTACCCTTTGACGCCAGGGGACGCACATGGCGGCTTTTTGATTGTGACCTATGAATGTAACGCTGAAAGAATCGCTGGCCGCACGTGGTCTGGCGCTTAACCCGTGGACCGGATTTTACTTTTTACAATCACTGCTGATTAATCTGGCGCTGGGATATCCTTTCAGCCTCCTGTATGCCATCGCCTTTACCTGCGTACTGCATGTGGTATGGCGTGCCGCACCTCGCACGCAGAAAGTGCTGCTTGGGATTATTTCGCTTATTTCCGCTTTCTATTATCCGTTTGGCCAGGCTTACGGCGCGCCGAACTTTAATACCCTGCTGGCGCTGCACTCCACCAACGCCGAGGAATCGACGGAAATTCTGACCATCTTCCCGTGGTACAGCTACTTTATTTCGCTGTTTATTTTCGCGCTCGGCGTCATCGCCATTCGCCGTAAGGCAGAAGAAAAACGTGCCTGGAGCAAAATCGATATTCTGTGTCTGCTGTTTGCCGTCGGCATGATTTTCGTGCGGCCGGTTCAGGAGATTGCCTGGGATGGCGTGTTCCGCATCAGTAAAGTGGGCTATCCCGTTGCGCGCTTTGTGCATGATGTGGTGGTAAGTAACGATCAGGTGCTGGAAGAACAGGCTCGTCTGGCGCAGTTTGCTAATCAAAAAGACACCTGGAACGTGGTGGCGGTCAAACCGAAATATCACACTTACGTGGTGGTGATTGGCGAGAGCGCGCGCCGGGATGCGATGGGCGCATTCGGCGGCCATTGGGATAACACCCCGTTTGAAAGCCAGGTGAATGGCTACCTCTTCACCAACTATGTCTCCGCCAGCGGCTCGACGCAAAAATCACTGGGTCTGACCCTCAACCACGTGGTGGATGGTAAACCACAATATCAAAACAACTTTGTGACGCTGGCTAACCGCGCGGGCTTCCAGACCTGGTGGTTCTCTAATCAGGGGCAAATTGGCGAATACGATACGGCGATTGCCAGCATCGCCAAACGTGCCGACGAAGTGCATTTCCTGAAAAACGGTGATTTTGAAGCAGATAAAAATACCCGCGATGAAGAGCTGCTCAAAATGACAGCGCAGGTGCTGGCGACCGAACGCACTCAGCCACAGCTGATTGTGCTGCATCTGATGGGATCGCATCCGCAGGCTTGCGACAGAACGCAGGGGAAATACACGGATTTTGTACAGTCGAAAGAGACATCCTGTTACCTCTATACCATGACGCAAACCGATCAGTTGTTGAGCAAGCTCTACGATCAGTTGCGCAATGCCGGAGACAGCTTCTCGCTGGTGTATTTCTCTGACCACGGTCTGGCCTTCAAAGAACGGGGCAAAGCGGTACAGTACCTGGCGCACGACGATAAGTTCCAGCAGAACTTCCAGGTGCCGTTTATGGTGCTCTCGAGCGACGATAAAGCGCATCGCATTATTAAGGCGCGGCGTTCAGCCAACGATTTCCTGAGCTTCTTCTCACAGTGGACAGGGATTCAGGCACAAGAAATTGCGACGCCGTACCGCTTTGTTTCAAATCAGAAAGCGGGCCCGGTGTACGTCACTAACTTCCAGTTACAAAAAGTGGAATACGATCATCTCGGGACGGATGTGTTTGAGACTTCGACTCGTTAATCAGAAGCGCCCGGCGGCACTTCGTTTGCGCGGGCCAGCAGTTTGTAGGTTAGCGCAGCGCCACACCTCCCAACAGACAAAAAAATCCGCCCTCAGGCTAACACCGATCGGTTAAGCAGAATGATCGGTTGAACGATCCGGCGGGTAGACGACAATAGCCTCATCAATTTTCTGATGGGGCTTTTTTATGCTTTCTTCCTGGCTCGACGATACCCAAACCTGGGCCGAACCCGC
>NZ_JBOFIN010000098.1:0-8679 GCF_051650185.1 Scandinavium sp. | reverse complement strand
GTTTTCCCAAAACGGTCGCCCCGGATATTGAGAGCCTGCTGGCGCTCGGCAGGAAAAAAGGCCCGGCAGCCAATCTTCAGCAACGAATGGAATACCTCCATGAATCCTGTTCATCGCCCGTGAAGCAGCAATCTGATTTATTCCGGCTGACGTATGCCATTGAAGCGCTGAAAGCCGCTGGCTGGCAGAATATCTCCCTGCCTGATGGTGAATGGCATGCCGACAAATTGATTGAGGAGTTTGGTGAGAAAGATTCAGTGATGCTTATCAAGAAATCGGCACTGATTCAGGCTTTCTCCGATGATGGCACTCAGGTGGCAGTACTGGACTTTCTGGTGAAAGGAGACAGTGATTTTCTCATTCAGACAATGGCTACACAGGAATTAACGACTGCGGTAAAAGAATACATCGGTGACTGGGCAATTCTGAACCTGAGTTTAATGGCTGCAGGTTAATGCAACACCCTGCATTATTAAATTTTAATTTCCCGCAAGAACTATTGCCCCTTCTTCAGGCTGTAATGATGCCTTTAACGTGACGTAAGGAGCCAATCATGGTAAAACATATAGCAAACGGTATCGGCATCAATTAAAGGTAAAAATGAGCAGTCAATTTTCGCAGATCAAAAGCTATGCAAAAACAATATTAACAACACGAAAACTGATTTTCTTCACCAAATTCAGCATTGTATTCTCAATGGTATTAACTGGCCTTAGTTACTACACTCTAATTTCTGATTATTTCCAACCAAATGACCCTACCAATCCGTCTATTATAAATGCATTAGTGGACAAGGATTATAAATCTATTACTACCTCTACGATCGATGCTCTTGAAAAATACAATAGCGGTGAATCCAAAACAAAACCATCAGGTGATTACTATGCTTTTGTCCCAACCCGTTATAACGCTTTAACTGTACATATCCATGGAGAACTCAAGCCCGCATTAGCAAATACACTGACAAAAACGTCATCCCCAACCAGATACCGTTACAATCTCACATACCGCATCAGTATATCCCCTCTGGATTTGACTTTATTTCTGTTACTAGAATCTTTGTTTATCTTTGCCTTTATCTACTTACATTTCAATCTAAAATCAAAATATGAACATGATTTCGATGATAAAATCATCAGCAGCTATTATAATATGCTCGCAAGCCCATTAAACGAATCAAAACATAACGACATTGACCATTTAAAATCATTACTTAAAAAATTCAATTCTTTTCAATTAGAGATAAATAACAGACATAACAACCGCCGGGGACTACCAATTGATGATGAGTATGACGTACAAGATTTACTGCGAGCCATACTGGCCTTACACTTTGATGATGTGAACCCAGAAAGCGCAGCTCCATACCAATTAGGTTCAAACTCAAGAATTGATTTTTTAATTCGTGATAAAGGAATTGGAATTGAAGTAAAAAAAGCAAGCAAGAGCATTAGGGATAGTAAACTTGCAGAACAATTAATTACAGACATTCATCGTTATAGCTCGCATCCACTTTGCAAAGATATCATTTTCTTCGTATACGATCCAGAGCACATCATTAGAAACCCTGTTGGCTTGCAAAATGACCTAAACAAAATAAAATGTGAAATAACCCCCCACCTAATTATCTCACCTCCGGTTTAATATGGTTAATTTATAACAATTTCAAAACCCTATTAAACAATTAAATGTATTTCTTGAATGTACCGACCATAATGCTTATCGACAGCCCAAACAAAAAAGCTGCTGGTAACAGGATCATAAACGGAGGCACTGAGAAAGGCAGCGTCAGATACACCATCCAGGCCAGATAAAAAACCGGCATCACCATGTGTTTTGCATGGTGATAGACAAACCCCGATTCATAGCCGCTGCCAAATCGCCGAATATCACGCCGCACCAGCCCATCCACAATTCCGGTGAATGCAGCCAGAACGAACAGAGGCGCTGTCAGCAGAAGGATGAACACCCGCAGCACAAAGGTCAGCGTGATATAGATGGCGGCCCTGAGATAATCATCCACCCGGTAGAGCCAGCCCGCATCAGGGCTGCCCTTCACCCAGCCCAGCCACTCCACAAACTTCGTATCGATGAATAGCCACTGCCAGGTATGTACCAGCACCACGTTAAGCTGTCCAACCGGATCGGCCATCAGCAGGCTTTGTCGTACGTTCGCTGAAAACCAGTGCAGTTCATGGTTCATCAGCAGGTGGCTGTGCTGAGCACCTTGATCCGGCCAGAAAAAGGCCATCCCCACCCACCCGGTGATAAGGCTGAACAACAGCGATGCCAGAAGTGTCGTCATCGCCCGGCCTGCCGAGGAAAGTAACAGGGAAATTATGCCTTTCGGTGCTGCCCGCTGGGGCGGGGATTTATCCTCCATCCAGCCCCTCCTGCAACGCCGCCATCAGGGCGCTGTTATCCCGCTCCCCTTCCGGCACAGCGACATTGTTCCACCACTGCTCGCCGGTGTGGTAATTCGCCTGCATCAATGCCGCCAGCTGGCGAATACTCTCCGGCATCAGCGCATCATTCTCGCTTGCGGGCAGCGGCATACGTACTTTCCATAACTGCCCGCCTTCCAGTAGCGCAAATGCCTGGCCTTTGGGGAGCTGGATAATCGCCGCCGGGTCAATCAGCGGCACACTGACTGAACTCACCATATCCTGGGTGTTGCTGGTAAAATCCGTGCCCGTTCCCGGCACCGAAGAATCCGTCACCCCGGATATCACCGTGCTGGTCAACACCTCCACTTCGTGCAGTTGGCCTGTCAGCAATTCGGCTGTTTCGGTCTCCCGCACGCGCAGCATGATGAGGTTATTAAAGTTACCAATGACCTGTCCGGCTTTGGCATGGCTGCCAATGCCGGCCTCCACATCAGAGAGCGTTTGGGTATAGGCCGTGACCTGAATTCCCGCGCCGCCCCCTTTATTAATCAGCGGGATAAACTCATCCCCCATCAGTTCGCTGAACTCATCACAGTGCAGGTTAATCGGCAACTGCTCTGCTCCGTCGCTCCCCGGTAATCCATCGTTGACGCCAAATTTGTAGATATAGCCCGCCACACTCACAAGGTCCGCGAACATCGAATTCCCCACAGCCGAGGCTATCTCAGTATCTGACAGTGCATCCAGTCCGACATAGACGATCCCCCGTTTGCGGATCACCTGTAACCAGTCAAAGATGGGGCGCGGATCATCCAGATCGCTGTACGACGGGGCCAGCAATTGTGCCGTCTTGCCGGTGGTGAGTTTTTCGAGCAACGGCAGCAGGGACGCGACAATCTTGTCAAAGTAGGTCTTGTCATAGCGCACCGCTGAGCGCAGCCCCTCCAGAACCGGATCGTGAATTCTGGTCGCCGCCAGATACTGCTCCAGCGCCACCACATATTTATCGCGACCCTGCAGGTTACGGGGCGTGTTTTTGTCATTTATCTTACCCGCAATCTGTGCGATCACCTCCCAGGCTTTAGGTTCGTGTGCTGGCAGATAGTGTTGTGCGTAGCGGATAAACAGATCGTCGATATTGATGACATGGCGGGAGATCTGCAGGTAATCCGGGCGCTGGCCCAGCGCAATCAGCGCCCGCGAAATGATGTTCACAAAACGCCACGCAAATTCCTTAAATGCAGCGGAATTCCCCTCTCCCGACAACTGCCCGGCAATACGGCTGGCGACTTCGGAGATCCGCCCAAAGCGCCCCACCGCGTTATAGCGGGCGCTGAGATCCGGCCAGCCCAGATGAAAAATATAGAACTCATCCTCCCGCCCTGCGCGCTTAGCCTCGGCATAAGTTCTCCTGAGCAGATCCGCATCGCCTTTCGGATCAAGGACCACCACCACTTCACCACGACGGATATCCTGAGTGATTAACAACTCCGCCAGCCGGGTCTTCCCCACCCGCGTAGTGCCCATTACCAGCATATGTCCGACCCGCTCGCCCAGCGGTAAAGTCACATCCGTTTCATCCAGCTCAATGCCGTGCAACAAGGCACTGCCCCCGACAGGCGGCAACGGTCGTACCGGGTTAAGCCAGGTGTCCCTGGACAGCAGATGCCGCAGGCGCGGCAGTTGCGGATCGCTGAGTTTTTCCAGCCGTCGTGCCAGCCGGTACAGCCTGCCTGGATGGATATAGTGTGCCACATCGGGGCGACGACAGTTCAGCAGACGCTGGGTATGACGCTGCTCCCAGCGAAATCCCCGCCCGAGAAACAGTATGTGCTGACTGACCGGGATCTTCGCACTGACCACGGTGTATCGCGGTAAGCGCCGGATATTGCGCCGGTAGCGCAGAATAGTCATCCCCTGCTTTCCACGTACCCCGGCAAACACAAAAAAACCGGCAGCCAGTGACCAGCTGACCGTGGGTGACAGCATCAGCGACCAGGGTGCCAGTATGCAGAGGCTACCTGCTGCAATCCCCGTTACCGTACTCCAGAGCTCAACCGCGGGACGCAACAGAGACTCGATTGCATGCCGGTTGCTCATTGTGACAGGCCGTTATTGGTGATCAGCACCGGGTAGAACTCCAGTTTCAGGCGCTGCGCCATATCATCCCCGCTGACCGGCACCAGCAGTAGCTTCCCGGCATGTTGTTGCAGCACTTGAAAGCGAGCTGCGGAGGCCACATTCACTACCAGCCCCACCGCATGCAGGGATGACAGTGCCTGTCGTTTTTTCTCCAGCCAGTGAATCGACAGCGGATCGTCACCCAGTAAAAAGACCGGCGGCATTCCGGGTAACGAAAGTGAACGCAGTGCCACACTGCCCGGATGCAGCCTGGTTGATACCACCGGATAAATGGCCTGCGTCAGGGGCACTGGCGCAGGCTCGCTCCGGTCTTCCGGTACGGGAGCAATGGCAGCAAACAGCGGTGCCATCGGCTCACCGCCGAGGTCGGCAACCACAGTCAGCGCCGCGCTGGCACTGACAGAAAATAATAACGGGACAAGCGTGAATACTTTCAGCATTGCATGAACTCCTTCATTCCTGATTTCATGATGTTATGAGGACAGGTTCAGCATGTGGCGACGGACTTTCTGGCGATACTGTTGCGCGGGTTTTCCGCCAGTCGGATGGTGATAACGTCCCACGGCTTCATACCAGCTTTGCCAGTGCTCAAAATGCTGACGTAACAGACGGGCGGCGATTTTCAGATTGGGATACGGGGCAAGAACATCGCAGGGGGTGCGAAAGTAATAACCGTTCCAGCCAAGGTTAAGCTGTCCCAGCCCGACATCAATGTGCTGAGGGCTTACGGTACGCAAAAACTGGTGCAGCGCGCGGCAGGCATCTGAGCGCGTGGCGTACCGAAAGCTGCGCCCCGCCACATTCAGTGTCCACGGCCAGGGCCGGAGAGTCTGCTGCACGCTGGCGCCACTTTCCGTCAGTGCTACAGCATAGAGTACCCCGGCAGGCACCGCAGCCTGCTGTGCTACCTGCTGATAGCCTGTTGGTACACCGTGCGAAGCATACGCTGCGGGCAGAAATGCAAACAGTGTTGCCAGTATCAGCGGGTGACAGATTGCCATGTCGCCCCCTCTTTACCCAACACTGCAGGCATTTTCCCGTGACCGTAATGCTCCCATCTCCCACCATCGTGGTTGAGTGTGATGTCCCGGCGTTTCACCCGCGCAACGTCGATATGATGTGTGACGCCCCAGCGACGAAGCCTCGTATCGTCGCCGTTACTGTCCACCAGATAGATATCAAGGGGATTGCCGGCCTTCAGTAGCCCACTGACTGTATGGTCACAGGCCGTGCAGCCTTCACGCACAAACACCGCAAGTCTGCGGTTTACTGGCACATCCGGCGCTGAACTCACGTCGTTAACGGGTGACAGCACCGGAAAGCGCCGCTTCCAGGCCTTGTCATAGGCCCGCTGAAACGCCAGCTCCTTGTCCACGCGCTGCGATTCTTTCTCCACCAGCAGGTCAGCATAGTGGCGACGCTCAGCGTCAGTTGTCGCCTCAACACCAAGCGTGGTCAGCGGGTCGAGTGCCGGAGACCAGATACCGCGCTCGCCCCGTTTGAGTTGCTGGTAACGCGTCCACTCCAGTGTCGTCAGTCCCCAATCATGTGCTGATTGGGTTGTAACAAGAGGCGTATCAGGGCTGTGAGTGATTGGAGTTGTAGTTTCATCGGCTCCCTGCGCTGTCGATATAATCGACACTAACAGGATCAATCCGTAGCGTAGTTTCATCCCCTCACCACTCCACTCTGAAGTTGCCAGTAAGGCACAAAACAGACCGTGCGGGAGACTTCATCGACGGTCATTTTCCATGCTAAACCGGCAATCGCCTGCAGGGCGGTTTCAACCCGCATCGGCCCGGCGTTACGCCAGACATCCGGCAAAGGGCTGCTGTAGAACAACCGGGAATCGCTGCTCACCGGCAGACACAGGCCATATCCCGTTCCTGCAAGCCAGGCATGTAGCCCGTCACCGCGGGTCAGACGTGCTGATTTTGTATGCCCCTGTAGGGTATGGCGGGTTATCTGATGCAGCGGCTGACGCAGTGCATCATCAGGCGTCAGATTTACCAGGGTGTAGCGAGCGGTATGTATCACATCGCGTTCTGCTTGCGCTGCTTGTGTCGCCCCTGGTGGTTGAGGATGTGCGGGACTGGCTGCACTCACAGGTATCTCAGTGGCACAGGCAGAGAGCATTAAGACAATGGTGGGTAGGGAAATTCGGGATATAGGCATGGGCGTACTCCGGTTGAAGAAACCGGAACAGCATGGAAAAAAACGAGAATGTTTACGTCATTAAACTCAAATCAGCCAGGAGAAGAATAAAGGCAGGAATGAAGTATTTACATTGAAGTGCATACAGAATTGATGATCTTTAATCATCACAGGCCTGCTGACAATCTAAAGGCCAGGCGAACAAAAGCAAAAATGACCATTACCTTGTTGAGGTAAACAGGTCATTTTCGCGCTAAAGCACCATCACAGATAACAAACAATATGCTATCTGTGATGGAATTTCTTATTTTTGCAAAAATGCCAGACTACCGTACATATCAAACAATGTCTGATATTCGTCCGCATCGTAAAACGCCGCTTTCTGCCAGGTAAACTGTTTAGCGACTTCGACAGCAAATACGGTCGCATCCACCAGTTCGCTTTCATAACTGGTGCCCGTTTCACTGCCAGGAACGACGGTTTTGGCTGTAATGGCTAGCCCTACAACCGGCGCTGTTGTCGCCACATGCGGCTGCATAATGGAGTTAAAGTGATAAACACCGTTATCGTATGGCGTAATATCCTGGGAGGTTATCGGGAAGGTTTTGGCCGGTCTGCCGGTAGCATATTCCATTAACGTCACCAGGTCTGGTGCAACGCGCAGAATATAGCCCTCTTTTGCCGTTGGAGAAATGGCAATTCCGCGGTGTTTGATGATGCTGTTCCCTTTCGAGGTATCCACCGACAAAATTGCATCCATATCATCATCCACTTCATAATCATTCATGGTGTCAGATGAAACCGGCATGCCCATAAAATCGACCGGGTCGTGCGGCGTAATAGAAACATGCGTTGCAATATGGGTGGTAATAATCACATCACCTTCAAGCTTCGCCCCTTTCGCGGACATATCCAGCAGCTTCATGGCACTCGCCAGCGCCACAATAGAGCCATCAGAATCTGACACTTTGCCAATTCTGTCAGGCTGAGCCTGCTGCGCCCCCAGTCGACCAATAATACCCATGGTTGGCGCTGGCGTTTCGCCTCCCGCCGATTTTCCGTTGCTGCCTTTAATCACCACCTTGATAAAATCACAAATCTGAGTGGTGTCTTCCGGCGCCTCATAATTAACCGGTGTCGTGGTGATCGTCGCATCGGTTGCACCAAGGGCGGTCAGTTCATCCACCACTTTCTGGCCATTAATGCCTGGATCGTCGAGTAGTTCATAAATAGCGCTGACAAATTTCGATGACATGTTAGTTCACTCCTTTAATCATGCTTAATTCAAACGACTGGTTTGGGGCAATGTTGTCAATCTTCTCAGGAGCACGGAACCACAGCCCCTCTTTCTCACCCAAAATACGCCCCTGCTGATTCTCAATATAAAGTGCTGACCCCTCATACAAGGCCAGCAGCTCTTCCCCGGTGTTAATGCTCAAAAATTCGTTCAGCCTCTCTTCGCGGCTTTCACCGTTATGCCCAACCGGTTTGCCGGAAATGAAATGTGGATTCATCTGGAAAGGGGTAATGTTCAGCGCGTTAAAGGATGGCGGCTGAACAATGGGCATATCATTGGTGGTACGGATCGTCGGCGTTGCGACGTTGCTGCCCGCACTCCAGCCGACATAAGGCAGCTCACCGTCATTCACTCGCTGTGAAATAAGCTCAACAATGTTGTTCTGATACAGACGATTGAGCAGCGCAAAGGTATTTCCCCCGCCCACTGCAATCGCTTTGGCATTTTTCACCGCCGCAACCGGGTCGCTGAAGCGATGAATGGATTGCAGGCCATAGCCGTAGCGTTCAAAGGCGGTTTTGACGATGTTTTCAAAGTCGTCAAAGCTGAAAGAGACGGCGGCATAAGGAATAAACAGCACTTCATCAGCATCGTGCTGAAACAGGGTGTGTAACTGCTGCTCCGCATGCTCCAGATAGCCAAGCTGCCCCATCCGCGAACTGCTCATCAGTAATGCTCTTTTCATAGTTGTGCTCCGGT
>NZ_JBOFIN010000097.1:0-25770 GCF_051650185.1 Scandinavium sp. | reverse complement strand
ATTCTTGTTGGAAGAACACGCCGCGATAGCCATAACTGGCAGAGCGATCATCAGTCCTTTCAGCACTTTGTTCAGTTGCATTTCTTTGATTCCTATAATATTCAATTAATTATTATTACAGATACGGCGACCAGGCAGGTGATTTTACCTGTCCATCAGTTGCCGGAAGACGCGCTTTGAAACGCCCATCCGTAGAAACCAGATTCAGCACAGATCCCATCCCCTGAGAAGAGCTGTAGATAACCATTGTGCCGTTCGGTGCCAGACTTGGCGTTTCATCCAGGAACGTTGACGACAGAACCTGTACGCCACCCGCTGCCAGATCTTGTTTAGCAATGTGTTGCTGGCCGCCGGCCGAGCTCACCATTACCATAAATTTGCCGTCAGAACTCACGTCAACGTCCTGGTTCTGAGAACCTTCCCAGGTAATACGCTGTGGAGTACCGCCGTTAATGCCTACTTTATAAATCTGTGGACGACCCGCCTGGTCAGAGGTAAAGGCCAGGGTCTGGCTGTCCGGGAACCAGCTTGGTTCGGTGTTGTTGCTGCGACCGTTGGTCACCTGCTGAATCTGACCAGAACCCAGATCCATCACGTACAGATTCAGGCTACCGGTTTTCGACAGAGCGAACGCCAGTTTGGTCCCATCCGGAGAGAACGCCGGTGCACCGTTGTGCTGCGGGAACGAAGCAATCTGGCGGATAGCGCCATTTGCCAGTGTCTGTACGACCAGTGCAGAACGACCGCTTTCGAAGGTCACATAAGCCAGTTTAGAACCGTCTGGAGACCAGGCCGGAGACATCAGCGGCTGTGGTGAACGGTGAACAACGAACTGGTTGTAGCCATCATAGTCAGACACGCGCAGTTCGTACGGGAACTGACCGCCGTTAGTCTGAACCACATAAGCGATACGAGTGCGGAAAGCGCCCTTAATACCTGTCAGCTTCTCGAACACTTCGTCACTCGCGGTGTGGCCAGCGTAACGCAGCCACTGCTTGTTTACTTTGTACGAGTTCTGAGCCAGAACGGTACCTGGCGCACCGCCAGTATCGACCAGCTGATAAGCCACGGTGTAAGAACCGTCTGGGTTAGGCGTAACCTGCCCAACCACAACGGCATCAATACCGAGCGCAGACCAGGCCGCAGGCTGAACTTCCTGAGCAGAACCCGGCTGCTGTGGCAGGCGAGAGCGATCAAGCGGGTTAAATTTACCACTGTTGCGCAAATCAGCCGCAACAATGCCACCGACATCTTCAGGTGCCGCGCCCGGGCCTGCCCATTTAAACGGCGCAACGCCGATTGGGCGTGCCGAGTCGACCCCTTGGGTGATCTCGATACGTACTTCTGCGTGCAACACGGTTGCCCACAGCATCAGAAAACCAAATGCTACTTTTAATGCCTGCTTCATCATTTCTCCCTTATCCAGGCGCAAAGCCCACGATAATTTAGCAGAATGTTAACAAACTCAAATACACAAAACTACCAAAACCCTGTGACCAGCCCAGGCCAGTCTCAGGCTTCACTCGCGAAGCAATTACAGTTTAAAGCCCAGAGTGAAATCTTTTATTTTTTCGTAAACAGCCTGGCTCGGCGGTTTAGGAATGTTTGCGGTTTTAGCCGCGGTTAATGCAGCCTGACAAAGAGCAGGATCGCCTCCGGCAGACTCGATACTTTTTAACCTGCCATCTGGCGCAAGGCTAATGTGCAAATCACACTGCTTGCCCGCATAAAGGCTTGAATCGTACAACCGACTCTGAATCGCAGCTTTTATCTGTGCAGCATAGCCACTGATATCAGCTCCGGTTGCGCCGCCATTAGCCCCACTAGTACCACTGTCTTTCGCTGGTTGCCCGCTTCCTTTCGCCCCACCGCCAGATTTCGGTGCATTCTTACCAGAGCTAAGATCGCCCAGCAGATCGTCAACACCTGAAGCTTCTTTGGCTTCCGCAGCTTTCTTCGCAGCAGCGGCCTTTTTAGCGGCTGCTTTGTCCGCGGCAGCTTTATCAGCAGCGGCTTTTTCTGCGGCGGCTTTCTCGGCAGCAGCAGCTTTGGCAGCGGCGGCTTTTTCAGCTGCTGCGGCTTTTTTCGCAGCGTCGGCAGCTGCTTTCTTCTCGGCATCCTGCTGAGCTTTCTTAGCAGCTTCCGCTTCGGCTTTCTTCTGCGCATCCGCAGCAGCTTTTGCTGCTTCGGCTTGCGCCTTTTTCTGTGCATCTGCAGCGGCTTTCTTCGCCGCTTCAGCAGCCACTTTAGCCTGTTCGTCAGCTTTCGCTTTCGCCAGGGCAGCCGCTTTCACAGCCGCTTCTTCGGCTTGCTTCTGCTGCTGTTGCGCTTGCTTCGCGGCTTCTTCTGCCTGTTTCTGCGCATCAGCTTGCTTCGCAGCCTCTTCCTGCGCCTTCAAACGGTCCTGTTCAAGCTGCTTCAGACGTTCCTGTTCAGCGGCTTGTTTCTCACGCATCTCTTCCGCTTGCTGTTGAGCTTGTTTTTCACGCTGCTCTTCGGCCCGGCGAGCACTCGCCTGCTGATTTTGCTGACGGTTGTAGTTCTGCACGACAGCACCTGGATCGACCATCACAGCGTCGATGGAGGAACCTCCACCGCCGCCTGCCGATGCGTCAATGTGCTCATCGAACGAACCCCAAATCAGTATTGCTATCAAGATGATATGCAGTACGACCGAGATGATGATCGCGCGTTTAAGCTTGTCGTTTTGTTCGGTTGCCTTTAACACACTCGGTTCCCAAAAACTGTTAGCCTGTTAGCCAGGTCAAATCGGCTGGGTCATTAAACCCACGGATTTCACGCCTGCGCTGTGCAACAGGTTTAGCGCTTTAATAATTTCATCGTACGGCACGTCTTTTGCGCCACCGATCAGGAAGATCGTTTTCGGATTCGCCTGCAGGCGGCGCTGAGCTTCAGCCACCACCTGCTCTGGCGGCAACTGTGGCATCTTGTCCGGACCCACATTGACGCTGTACTGTCCGACACCGGAAACTTCCACGATAACCGGCGGATCGTCGTTGGTGCTGACGGCCTGCGATTCGGTTGCATCAGGCAGATTCACATCCACGCTCTGCGAAATGATCGGCGCTGTCGCCATGAAGATCAGCAGCAGCACCAGCAACACATCCAGCAGCGGAACGATGTTTATTTCGGACTTCAGTTCGCGACGTCCGCGTCCACGTCTGGCCATGGTTTACCCCTTGTTGCTTTCGCTGGTGGTAAACGCCTGACGGTGCAGAATCGCGGTGAACTCTTCCATAAAGTTGTCGTAATTCAGTTCCAGTTTGTTCACGCGCTGGTTCAGGCGGTTATACGCCATAACGGCCGGAATAGCGGCAAACAGACCAATCGCGGTGGCGATCAGCGCTTCGGCGATACCCGGAGCAACCATCTGCAGCGTGGCCACTTTTACCGCGCCGAGCGCGATAAAGGCGTGCATGATCCCCCACACCGTACCAAACAGACCGATATAAGGACTGATGGAACCTACGGTGCCAAGGAAAGGAATGTGGTTTTCGAGGTTTTCCAGTTCGCGGTTCATGGAGATACGCATCGCACGCGACGCCCCTTCCACAATCGCTTCGGGCGCATGGCTGTTCGCACGATGCAGTCGAGCGAACTCTTTAAAGCCGCTGTAGAAGATCTGCTCTGAACCCGTCAGATTATCGCGGCGCCCCTGGCTTTCCTGATACAGACGAGACAGTTCAATTCCGGACCAGAACTTGTCTTCGAACGCTTCAGCTTCGCGGCCTGCCGCATTGAGGATACGCGTTCGCTGGATAATGATGGCCCAGGAAGCGATAGAAAAACCAATCAAGATCAACATGATAAGTTTAACCAGAAGGCCTGCCTTCAGGAACAAATCAAGGATATTCATGTCAGTCACTGCTTAAACTCCGCGACAATAGACTTGGGAAGCGCACGAGGCTTCATTATGAGTGGATCAACACAGACAATCAGGACTTCAGCTTCGTTGAGTACTGTATTTTCCGCGTTGACAATCCGCTGCGTGAAAACCAGAGAGGTGCCACGCATCGCTGTAATTTCCGTTTGGACTTCGAGCATGTCGTCGAGTCTGGCGGGGGCAAAATACTCCAGCGTCATCTTGCGTACCACGAAGGCAACGCGTTCAGCCAGCAGAACTTGCTGGCTAAAGTGATGGTGGCGCAGCATCTCAGTGCGTGCTCTTTCATAGAAAGCGACGTAGCTGGCGTGGTAAACCACACCACCGGCATCGGTGTCTTCGTAATAGACACGAACCGGCCATCGAAACAGCGTTGTATTCACTTTACATCCCGGTAATGCAAAAAATATTTAGGGCTTTCAAACTTCGCTACTATACGCGCGGGAATGATGGTTTGGAATGGGGGAAAGTAAACGGAGAGTAAATTTTTATGGGCTTGTACAAGCCCATAGCGATTAACGGATGTTTCTGAATCAGGCGTAAAAGAAAATCAGCCCGGCAAGGAGAACAAGGTCAGCCAGCAGCGGGCAAAAAATTCCCTGCCAGTGAACCGCTTTCGGACGAAAACCCACACCGTGGATCACGCCAGCACAAACAGCCCACATGATGAGAAAGCCGTGCCAGATTTCAAGCGCACTGGTTTTGGCCGCAAAGCGTGATGGGTCCCAGAAAATACATCCTGCCAGCACTAATGCCATCAGTAAGGAAAGGGCCCTTAAAGGGCCCTTGTCCATTACCGCATATAACGTTGCGATAATTTTAGTCATTAATGATCTTCTTGCTGTCCGGACTCAACATGCTCCAGCGCCAGCGCGGTGATGACACCAAATGCACAGGCCAGAAGCGTTCCCAGAATCCATGCGAAGTACCACATATGTTGCTCCTTACTTAGTACAGAGAATGGGTGTTGCGTTCGATATCTTCTTTGGTGATACGCCCGAACATCTTCCAGTAACACCAGGTGGTGTACAGCAGGATAATCGGTACGAACACCATCGCTGCGTAGGTCATGACATTCAGCGTCAGCTGGCTGGACGTCGCATCCCACATCGTCAGGCTCGCATTCAGCATGGTGCTGGACGGCATGATGAACGGGAACATCGCAATCCCGGCAGTCAGGATGATGCACGCCAGCGTCAGTGAGGAGAACAGGAACGCCCAGGCGCCCTTATCTGCACGAGACGTCACCACAGTCAGCAACGGCAAAATCACACCCAGAGCAGGGATCGCCCACAGGGCTGGCATGTTGTTAAAGTTCACCATCCATGCACCTGCTTCACGCACCACTTCTTTGGTCAGTGGGTTAGATGCTGCGTGATGATCCAGAACGGATTTCACCACATAACCGTCAATACCGTAGTAAACCCAAACGCCCGCCAGAGCGAAGCACACCAGAGTGACCAGCGCGGCAACCTGAGAGACCGCACGAGTACGCAAGTGCAGCTCACCCACAGTACGCATCTGCAGATAGGTTGCGCCCTGAGTCAGGATCATTGCTGCACTGACAATCCCCGCCAGCAGGCCAAACGGATTCAGCAACTGGAAGAAGTTACCGGTGTAGTAAAGTCGCATGTACTCATCCAGATGGAACGGTACACCCTGCAGCAGGTTGCCGAAGGCCACGCCGATAACCAGCGGCGGCACGAAGCTCCCGATGAAAATGCCCCAGTCCCACAGGTTACGCCAGCGGGTGTCTTCAATCTTGGAACGGTAGTCAAAACCAACCGGACGGAAGAATAAAGACGCCAGGACCAGGATCATCGCCACATAGAAGCCGGAGAACGCGGCGGCATAGATCATCGGCCAGGCAGCGAACAGTGCGCCACCTGCAGTAATCAGCCACACCTGGTTACCGTCCCAGTGCGGAGCGATGGAGTTAATCATGATTCGACGCTCGGTGTCGTTACGACCGAGGAAACGGGTGAGCATGCCCACCCCCATGTCAAACCCGTCGGCGACCGCAAAGCCGATCAGCAGAATGCCAACCAGCAGCCACCAGATAAAACGCAATACTTCATAATCGAACATTTGACGACTCCTGTCTTAGCGTGCCGGCTGACCAGACACTGGGGTCTGCTCATAGTGGTAACGACCGGTTTTCAGACTGCTAGGCCCCAGACGAGCGAATTTGAACATCAGGAACAGTTCAGCAATCAGGAACACGGTGTACAGGCCGCAAATCAGCACCATCGAGAAGATCAGGTCACCGGCTGTGAGCGAGGAATTCGCTACAGCGGTTGGCAACACCTCACCAATCGCCCACGGTTGGCGGCCATATTCAGCAACAAACCAGCCAGATTCGATTGCAATCCACGGCAGAGGGATCCCGTACAGACAGGCGCGCAGCAGCCATTTTTTGCTGCCGATGCGGTTACGAATCACCGTCCAGAAACAGGCGGCGATAATGCCCAACATGAGGATGCCGCAGGCAACCATGATGCGGAAGGCAAAGTACAGCGGTGCGACACGAGGAATGGAGTCTTTGGTTGCCTGCTGAATTTGCGCTTCTGTAGCGTCCGTCACGTTCGGGGTGTAACGTTTCAACAGCAGACCGTAGCCCAAATCTTTCTTCACTTCGTTGAATTCGTTACGCACGGACTGATCGGCCGAGCCAGCACGCAGTTCTTCCAGCAGTTTGTAAGCCTTCATGCCGTTACGAATACGCTCTTCGTGCTGAACCATCAGCTCTTTCAGGCCGGTCACCTGCTTATCCACAGAACGGGTGGCGATAATGCCCAACGCGTAAGGGATCTGAATCTGCAGATGGTTTTTCTGTGCGTCCTGGTCCGGAACACCAAACAGCGTAAATGCCGCAGGTGCAGGCTGGGTTTCCCACTCTGCTTCGATAGCGGCGAGTTTGGTTTTCTGTACGTCGCCCATTTCGTAACCGGATTCATCACCCAGCACGATAACAGAGAGGATTGCCGCCATACCGAAACTTGCCGCGATGGCGAAAGAACGTTTCGCGAAAGCAAAATCACGGTTACGGAGCATATAGTAAGAGCTGATGCCCAGAACGAACATTGCACCGCAGACATAGCCAGAAGCGACAGTGTGAACGAATTTCACCTGAGCAACCGGGTTCAGGATAAGCTCGGAGAAGCTCACCATCTCCATGCGCATGGTTTCGAAGTTGAAGTCTGAGGCGACCGGGTTCTGCATCCAGCCGTTAGCGACGAGGATCCACAGCGCGGACAGGTTAGACCCTAACGCCACAAGCCAGGTCACAGCCATGTGCTGAACTTTACCGAGACGATCCCAACCGAAGAAGAACAGACCTACAAAGGTGGATTCGAGGAAGAAGGCCATCAGCCCTTCAATGGCCAGCGGCGCACCGAAGATATCGCCCACATAGTGGGAATAGTAAGACCAGTTAGTCCCGAACTGGAACTCCATGGTCAGGCCGGTTGCCACACCCAGAGCGAAGTTGATACCAAACAACTTGCCCCAGAACTTGGTCATATCTTTATAAATCTGTTTGCCGGAAAGGACGTAAACCGTTTCCATGATGGCCAGCAGGAACGCCATACCGAGCGTCAGTGGCACAAAAAGGAAGTGGTACATCGCGGTCAAGGCAAACTGTAAGCGCGACAGTTCGACTATATCAAACATCATGACTCCTTGCTCATCGCATGAAGACTCCGAGAGTGATCCCCGTTAGAAAGGATTCACACGCATGCCCCAATACAAAATGATTTGCTCCCGCTTCACGGCATTCCTCACAAAGTGAAAAAGACCCTGAGTAAAGGTTGCAAATACGTTAATAAAAAACCCAAATTGATCCCGTCAATATATTACGCCGTAAAACCCTTACAATAAACAGGTTTTTCTTGACCCATTTTTGCGTTTTTCGACGCTGATCAATTTATAGCTAAGATGCCAGTTTTCGACCACTTTGATCGACGACAATTTACCGCTTTTGATGGCTCTTTTCCAAGGATTACGCTTTGATTTAAATCAATTTTACAATCACATGTTAATTGTGTATGCATTTGATGGCGCATAGTAAAATCAATGTTAAAAACATGTTTTCAGCATGACATTGATGGTTATCAAATAAGAGGGAAGTAGAGTGTGAGGCTATTCAAATTTAACGGCTCAAGCGAAACGGCAAGGAACCGGGATGCATTAGAAAGCCAGCGGAAAACAAATGTTTTTAGCTGGCGGCTAAGTATAGCCTCTTTTTATTACATTTCATTCACCATAAAGAATTTAATAATTAACACCGCAGCGTAACTACCTCAGAAAACAAAAAGGCCGCGCAGTGCGCGGCCATGACTCATTTGCCGGGATATTAAGCAAGCTCAAAACGCCAGCTGCGTGACTGGCTGGGGGCAAACGCCACCGGCTTGTCTGCCATATCACAACCCTGTGGCAACGGATGCTCATCCATTCCCGTCTCGATGCCTTGCAACTGGCGCTCGTTAAACGCCACACGGGTTTCACACGCCTCGCTGTCCGAAGGGTTGAACAAACGCAGAACCAACGCTTCGCTGTCTTCTGCTTTCTTCATGGCACTCAACTGGCAACCGGTGGCCGGTAACGTGAACAGGCTGTAGCTTTCTGGCACCGTAATCGCAGTGCGGTTGAGTTTCATCGCATCCCACGGGATTTTGTTGTAGCACTGCACCGGGGTCAGCCAGCTTTTCGCCTGCTGAGCCACTCCCGTATCCAGCGGCGAGCCGCTGAATGGCATCAGACTGAAGCGACAAACCAGCTCTCCGTGAACCTGCGAGTCCGGAACCGGCATTTTAATGCCGGAAGGACGACCCGGACGCAGCAGCAGATCTTCCTTACCCAGCAGCCCTACCCCGCGCAGCAGCGTCAGCGCAAACATACTTTTCTCTTCGCCGATAACTTCAACTTCACGCAGGCCTTCACTGAACAACGCCAGGCCGTTACGTCCATTCTGTAAGGCTGAATAATTCAGGAAATTCCATACCGGAACCGGCGCTTCTTTCCAGCCTTCCGCTTCCCAGACGTTCATCGCCTCATCCTGAACCGGGCGCGAAAGCGATCCGAATTGAATATCTGTCAGCACACGGTCCGTTTTATAAGGCACAGGAATACGCACGCGAACGCGGTGATCGTCGGCCTGATTGAGGATTTTGACGTCAAATTCCACACGGCGGCTGTGATGGCTCAATACAACCGTTGTTTCAAACGTCAGAGAACCACTGGTTTTGCGAGCGGAACGTTCCGCCAGATTAGCTGGCACCGCCATTGTCGTGCGCAGGACTGCCCTGCTCTGCCAGGCATCGTGCGTTACGGTATGACGATGTTTCCCCTGAGCGCTGGTAAGCAACCACTCTTCACGTGAAGGCGAGTAGTCATACTCATCGCCATCATCAGAGCCATCCTCAAACTCCAGCACACGGTCATAAACCAGACCGCTTTCTTTATCCTCCAGCTTCAGCGTCCCGTCGCCGTTGAGCGTGATTCGCCAGTAGCTGTTTTCCAGCAATGCCTCGCTGGCCTTCGGCACCGTCACTTGCGGCCCATCTTCACCCGCCACAATGCGCAACGTCAGCCAGCCCATCGCTGGCAACACCTGACGCAGCTGAATGTCATACTCCATAAACGGCTCGTAGTTGCCGTAATGGACAATCTGACGGTCCACCAGCCCAGGGTCTATTTCACGCTTATCACGGATGAAGTACGGCACGTCCTGCCCTTCACTATCCACAAGACGAAATTTACTGGCACGCAGGCGGAGTGTCGTATTCACCACCTCATCACGCGACCACGGCATCAGGTTAAACAGCGTCAGTTTGTCGCCATCACTCTGCGCCATGTTGTCGACGATTTTACGCATATAGAAGGTGATCAGGCTGTCGGCCATGTCTTCCGCCAGCCAGAAGCGACTCATGATTTCCCGGTGAACCTTGTCGCTACAGCAGCAGCCGATGCTGTCGTGCGCGTGGTTTTTGAGGATCTCTTTCCACATTTTTTCCAGCAGGCCATGGTGATACTCAAAGCCCAGTGTCCAGGCGAGTGTGGCCAGGGGTTCCAGCAAGTTAACGATTTTGTTCTCAATCCGCGCGTGGGCGATTTTGATGTCCATCCGCGTTGAACCAATGGTGCGGTGAACGCGCATGTATTTGCCGTCGTTAAACTCGCCGCTTAGCGTCGCCAGTTGCTCACGCTGTTTTTCAATTTGCTCAAACACCTCTTCAAAGCGGCTCATCACAAATTCACGCTGCGGATAAATTTCACGCAGCTTGTTCATCACGGCGAAAATGTTTTGCTGGAGTGGCATCTGGTCGTGACCGTTCGGCAGCAAAATCTCTTTGGTTTGTGAGGCTTTTTCCAGCACGTCGAAATAGCTGTCGAGGCGT
Source organism: Scandinavium sp. (assembly GCF_051650185.1). Lineage (GTDB taxonomy): Bacteria > Pseudomonadota > Gammaproteobacteria > Enterobacterales > Enterobacteriaceae > Scandinavium. Next base: position 15,468 of record NZ_JBOFIN010000097.1, on the reverse strand, counting down.
TTGCGTAACCCCGCTTCGTCCTCCGGTAAGTACTTACCAATCGCGTAGCCCAAGGGCAGCACCTGCGCGACCACTTCGCTGCCGTCCTGACTCTGCCAGAGGAACTCTGTTTTATCAGTGCCATGACGCTCAGAGCACCCACGCCAGAACATCGCGCGCTTAATGCCGAAACCGTTATAGATGTGCGGCAATTGTCCGGACATGCCAAACGAATCCGGCAGATAGCCAATCTTCATCGGTTCGCCAAACGCCAGGCAATCGCGCATGCCGTACATCAGGTTACGCACTATCGACTCACCCGCCACAACGGTGGTGTCCGTCTGCGTATACCATGGGCCGATAATCAATTTCCCGGCCTGCACAAGCCTTTTAAGGCGCTCTTTGTTTTCCGGTTTGACCGCGAAATAGTCCTCAAGAATCGACGTTTGTCCATCGAGTACGTAGTACTTGTACTCCTCGTCCTGCTCAAGACGAGTCAGGATCTCTTCCATGTTGTTGACCAGCAGAATGCGCGACTCTTCGGTGGTGAAGTACCACTCACGGTCCCAGTGCATGTGCGGGGTGATGTGAACGCGAGATACAGCTTTCATCTTCGTTTCCTGTTCAGTTCTGTTAAGGCATTACGCTGTCTGGAATGTATTTCCCGGTTTTGACCGCCTGGCGACGCCAGAGGATCAAGATGCAGGTGGAGATGGCTGCGCCGATAAGGGCAGAAGCAAACCAGCCAACAGCGGCGAGCACGCCACCGAGGCCTCCATCATGCAGCAGGAACAAGGAGAAAATGCCTGCCCCGGGGGTAGAGAGACCAATGTTCATGCTGCCGACCATCGCACCGGTGACCATCGAGCCCATCACAAACGAGCCAATGACGCGGACCGGATCTTCAATCGCCATCGGTATGGCCCCTTCGGTGATCCCCGCTAAGCCCAGCAGCCAGGTGGATTTTCCGGTTTCAATTTCGAAGGTTTTAAACAGCCGTGGCGCCATCATCGTCGAAGCCGTGACGGTAAAGGCAGAAACCATTTTGACGGAGGCAAAAATCGCATACGGGCCATAAACACCGTTCGCCATCGCGCCAAGGCAGAAGGCGTAGGCCGCTTTATTGACGGGGCCGCCAAGGTCGAAGGAACACATAAACCCAAGGATAGCGCCCAGCAGTAACGCGTTGGCCCCTGACAAACCATTGAGCCAGGCGGTCAACCCGTTGTTAATCCACGCAACGGGTTCGCCAACCACAAACAGCATCAGGCTGCCTGCGCCGAGAGTGCCCAGAACGGGATAAAGGTAGAAAGTCAGGAAGCCGTTGTAGCGGCTGCTCAGGCGAATATGTGACTTCACCCAGCGCATGAGATAACCGGCAATCAAACCACCCGCAACTGCGCCTAGAAACCCTGAACCAATCATGTTGGCCGCAAGCCCGGCGGCAAACCCCGGAGCCAGTGCAGGTTTATCCGCCAGCGAATACGCGGTATAGGCAGCCAGCACCGGCACCATCAGCGTGCCGAGCATGCCTCCGCCTAATTTGCGGTACATCCACAGCCACGAATTTTCCTGATCGAACAAATGCTGAAGCCCGAGCATTTGAGCCAGCAACACAGCCACCGCCAGCACCGTGCCACCCGCAACAATCAGCGGCACGGCGAAAGAGATCCCGCTCAGCAATGCTTGTTTCAATTCAGTCTTCACACTCTGCTTCTGCTGAGCGTCTTGCTGTACTTCACGAGTTCCGCTTGCGGGTTTCAGTGCCAGCGCCTGCTCAATGAGTTTTTCTGCATGACGAATGGGTTCGGCCACCGGCACGGTGATGGAGGGAATACCAGCGAAGCGTTCAGATTCTTTGATGGCCACCTCCGCCGCGAAAATACAGGCCTGAGCCGCATTGAGCTGCCCGGCAGTCAAACGCCCTTCAATCCCGTTAGCGCCCTGCTTCTCGACATACAGATTGATGCCAAGCTTCTGCCCTGCTTTCTCAAGGTATTCAGCCGCCATGTAAGTGTGGGCAATCCCCGCCGGGCAGGCCGTCACGCAGACGATAGTCGGCGCGTTCTGATCCATCGTGCTGTTCGATTCTCCCTGCGGAGCAATCAGTGCGGCAAAGAGTGCTTCAGCGGTGGTTGCCGAGCAGACGGCAGCACGAACATCGTCGTCCACTAGTCGGGTGGTCAATGCGGTTAGCAACTGCATGTGCGTCGAACCAGCTTCCGCCGGTGGGATAGCCAGCAGCACAATCAGGTTAACCTCTTCTTCACCGTCAACGCCTTCCCAGAGGATCGGCTTTGGCAGCGTTGCAACGGCGAAGGCGGCCTCGTTCACCGCCAGACTTTTACCGTGGGGAACGGCAAGCCCTTCGCCGAGCGCCGTTGGGCCTTCGCTTTCGCGAAGATGCACATCACGGAGGAAATCCTCCAGATTGTTGATTTTGCCGAGCGCAGCCAGCCGTTCGGCCAGCGCTCGGATCGCCTCGTCGCGACTGTTAAACGTCGCTTGCAGAAAGAGGGCGTTCGGGTGCGTTAATGCTGTCAGGTTCATCACGATCCTCACTGTGAAGGTGAAAAAAACAGCCCCAGAGCTGTTAAGTTGCCTTTATCCTGCCAGATTATTTAATACATTTATGTGATCACTTTCTCTATTACTCACAATTTGTATCTTATTTGTATTATTTACAAGTCACAGAAGCCAGGCATAATCCTGCCATTGGTATTATTGATGTATTACATCCGGGAGCAGTAAAACGATGACCAGGAAACCGATGTACCGGCAGATTGCAGACACTCTGCGTGAACGCGTGCAGCAAGGCGTGCTAAAACCAGGCGATGCGCTTCCCACGGAGTCTGCGTTGCAGGAAGAGTTTGCCGTCAGCCGCGTGACCGTGCGCCAGGCACTCAAGCAACTCACCCAGGAAGCGATCATCGAAAGCATTCAGGGCAGCGGCTCCTACGTCAAAGAAGAGCGGGTGAATTACGATATCTATCAGCTCACCAGCTTTTACGAAAAACTGGCCGACAGAAATGTGGATACCCACAGCGACGTTAAAGTATTTGAGGCGATCGGTGCCGGTGAAGAGCTGGCCAAAACCCTGCAAATCTCGTCGGGGGAGAAAGTCTGGCACGTTAAACGAGTGCGCTTTATCAAGCAAAAACCCGTCACTCTGGAAGAGACCTGGATGCCGCTGGCCCTGTTTCCGGATTTAACCTGGGCCGTGATGGAAAACTCCAAATATCACTTTATTGAGCAGGTCAAGAAGATGGTTATCGACCGCAGCGAGCAGGAAATTGTCCCGGTGATGCCTTCATCCGAAACGGTAAGTCTGTTGGGATTAGATCCCACTCGCCCGATACTGGAGAAAATTTCCCGCGGCTATCTGAGTGATGGCCGGGTCTTCGAATACAGCCGTAACGCCTTCAAAAGCGACGACTACAAATTCACACTGGTGGCGAAGCGCAGACGCAGCGCCTAACCGCGACGCCAGCGGTGATAACGCCCAAGCCATTCCAGCACACGCTGCGGCGCGTGGGCGCGTTTCCACTCTCCGGCGGCATATTTATTGGCCTCAGAAAGCGTCGGGTAGGTATGGACGGTACCGAGAATTTTCGTCAACCCCAGGCCATGCTTCATCGCCAGCACAAATTCGGCCAGCAGATCCGCCGCATGCTCTCCGACGATGGTGACGCCCAGGATCCGATCTTTGCCCGGCACCGTCAGCACTTTCACAAATCCGCAGGCGGCGCTGTCGGCAATCGCACGATCGAGATCGTCGATGCCGTAGTGCGTCACCTCAAAGGCAATCCCCTGCGCGGTTGCCGTCTGCTCATTTAGCCCGACGCTGGCGACTTCGGGATCGACGAAGGTGGCTCGCGGCACAACCCGGTAGTCGACTTTAAACTTTTTCAGATTGCCAAACAGCGCATTGACCGTCGCATACCATGCCTGATGGGCCGCTACGTGGGTAAACTGGAAAGGCCCCGCCGCATCGCCTGCGGCGTAGATATTGGGGTACAGCGTCTCCAGATAGTCATTGGTGACGATCGTTTTCTGCGTCGGGATACCGAGTGCCTCCAGGCCATAGCCCTCAAGACGCGCCACCCGCCCCACGGCACAGATCAGCGCGTCGTACGCCAGCCGGATTTCCACGCCATCACGCAGGGCGACGAGGATTTTTTGCTCTCCCTCATTTTCGCAGCGCAGCGCCTGATGTCCGGTCAGCACCTGGACACCCTCGCCTTCCAGCGCCGCTCTCACCAGCTCAGAAGCCTCCTCATCTTCCCGGCTCATCAGGCGCGGGCCCTTCTCAAGCTGCGTCACCTTCGCCCCCAGCCGAGCCAGACTTTGCGCCAGCTCGCAGCCAATCGGGCCACCGCCGAGGATCGCTATCCGCTGCGGGATCGCATCAAGTTGGGAGAATGCCGACCACAGCGTGTCGCTAGTGAGATAGCCTGCAGTTTCAAGGCCAGGCAGTGAAGGCACCCGCGGCTTCGCGCCCGTCGCCAGAATGATGCTGCGGGCGGTTAAACGCTGAGTTTCACCGCCGGGGGAGGCGATTTCCACGGTCCAGGGATCGACCAGCTTCGCGTAGCCCTGAATAACCTCCACGCCCAGCGCGGTGTAGCGCTCAACGCTGTCGTGCGGGGCGATCGCCCGAACGGTGGCGGCAACGCTGTCCATCACCTGACGGAAGCTAAAAACAGGCTCCTGCGCGGCTAATCCGTACCTCTCAGCGTGGCGAAAATCATGCGCTATGCGGGCCGATTTGATCAGCGCTTTACTGGGCACACAGCCGGTATTCAGACAATCTCCGCCCATCTTCCCGGCTTCCACCAGCGTCACTTTCGCCCGGACGGCGGCGGCGATATAGGCGGAAACCAGCCCGGCTGCCCCCGCGCCAATCACGATCAGATTGCGATCGAATGCCACCGGTTTTTTCCAGCGGGCGTAGAGCTGGCGGCGCTTCCAGCGACTAATTCCCATCTTTGCCAGCCACGGGAACACCCCGAGCAGCGCGAAGGAGAACAACAGCCCTGGCGAAAGGATATCCGCCAGGCTTTTAATTTCAGCGAGCTGGGTGCCCGCATTGACATAAACCACCGTTCCGGCCAGCATCCCCAGCTGACTGACCCAGTAGTAACGCCAGGCGGAGAGCGTCGTCAGCCCCATCAGCAGATTGATTAAGAAGAACGGAAACAGCGGCACCATGCGCAGAGTAAACAGATAGAAAGCCCCGTCTTTCTCCATCCCCGCATTGATTAACGCAAGCTTTGCGCCAAAGCGACGCTTCACGGCATCACGCAGCAGATAGCGGGCGAGAAGAAAAGCCAGCAGCGCCCCAAGGCTTGAGGCAAAAGAGACCAGCAGCAGCCCCTTCCACAGGCCAAACAGCGCTGCGGCGGCAAGGGTCATCACCGTCGCTCCGGGAATGGAGAGCGCGGTCACCAGGGTGTAAATCACGAAAAACACAGTGAACAGCAGCACCGGCGACTGCTCGCGCCAGAGCACCAACTGCGTCATGTTTGTTTTCAGGCTCTCAAGGCTCAACGCCTGATGCAGATCGAACGATACCGCCAGCGCAACTGCGACCCCCAGCAGCAGCGCCCAGTACAGCTTGTTTTTTCCTTTAGCCATTGTGTCCACCTGCGCCATGATTGAACTTCCCGGTTCGCCGCTACCCCATGGCGCCCATAAAAAAGGCCACTATACAGTGGCCAACCATGTCGAAAATGGATCTGTATCAAATCTCCCCGCCCAGTGAAAACGGGGAGCAGAGAGGATCATTAGTTAATGATGGTTTTCAGCGCTTCGCCGATGTCGGCCAGGCTGCGAACAGTACGCACGCCAGCAGCTTCCAGAGCAGCAAATTTCTCGTCTGCCGTGCCTTTGCCGCCCGCGATAATCGCGCCTGCGTGGCCCATACGTTTGCCTTTTGGCGCCGTCACACCTGCGATGTAACCGACAACCGGCTTGGTCACGTGATCTTTAATGTAAGCAGCCGCTTCTTCTTCTGCGCTACCGCCGATCTCGCCGATCATCACGATCGCTTCAGTCTGCGGATCTTCCTGGAACATCTTCAGGATATCGATGAAGTTAGAGCCCGGGATCGGGTCACCGCCGATGCCCACACAGGTGGACTGGCCGAAACCGTAATCAGTGGTCTGCTTAACCGCTTCATAAGTCAGCGTACCGGAACGGGAAACGATACCCACTTTACCTGGTTTATGGATGTGGCCAGGCATGATGCCGATTTTGCTCTGACCCGGGGTGATAACACCTGGGCAGTTCGGGCCAATCATGCGCACGCCAGCTTCATCCAGTTTCACCTTCACGGTCAGCATATCCAGCGTAGGGATGCCTTCGGTGATGGTGATGATGAGCTTAATGCCTGCATCAATCGCTTCCAGGATGGAATCTTTGCAGAACGGTGCTGGAACGTAAATAACGGTGGCGGTTGCGCCAGTCGCTTCTACGGCTTCACGCACGGTGTTGAACACGGGCAGACCCAGATGCGTGGTGCCGCCTTTGCCTGGCGTTACGCCGCCAACCATGTTGGTGCCGTAAGCAATCGCTTGTTCAGAGTGGAAAGTCCCCTGGCTACCGGTGAAACCCTGGCAGATAACCTTGGTGTTTTTATCGATTAAAATGGACATTATTTCCCCTCCACTGCGGCAACGACCTGCTGAGCCGCATCGGTCAGACTTTTCGCTGCAATAATATTCAGGCCACTGTCAGCCAGTCTCTTCGCGCCAAGTTCGGCGTTGTTACCTTCCAGACGCACCACGACAGGTACGTTCACGCCGACTTCCTCGACCGCACCGATAATGCCGTCAGCGATCAGGTCACAACGCACGATACCGCCAAAGATGTTGACCAGTACGGCCTTCACATTTTCGTCAGAGAGGATGATTTTGAACGCTTCGGTCACGCGCTCTTTGGTTGCGCCGCCGCCCACGTCGAGGAAGTTAGCCGGTTCGCCACCGTGCAGCTTCACGATGTCCATGGTGCCCATCGCCAGGCCTGCGCCGTTAACCATGCAGCCGATGTTGCCGTCCAGCGCAACGTAGTTCAGTTCCCACTGTGCAGCCTGCGCTTCACGTGGATCTTCCTGAGACTGGTCGCGCATTTCGCGCAGATCTGGCTGGCGGAACAATGCGTTGCCGTCAGCGCCCAGTTTGCCGTCGAGGCAGATCAGATCGCCCTGCTTGGTGATAACCAGCGGGTTGATTTCGATCAGCGCCAGGTCGCGCTCCAGGAAAATGTTCGCCAGACCCATGAAGATTTTGGTGAACTGCTGAACCAGTTTACCTTCCAGACCCAGTTTGAATGCCAGCTCACGTCCCTGGTAAGGCATTGGGCCTGCCAGCGGATCGATAGCAACTTTGTGGATCAGGTGCGGGGTTTCTTCCGCCACTTTTTCGATTTCCACGCCGCCTTCGGTGGAAGCCATGAACACCACGCGACGGGAGCTACGGTCAACGACTGCGCCCAGGTAGAGTTCTTTCGCGATGTCGGTCGCCGCTTCAACCAGAATCTGGTTTACCGGCTGGCCGCTCGCATCTGTTTGATAGGTTACCAGGCGTTTACCCAGCCAGTGTTCAGCGAAAGCGCGAATGTCTTCTTTGCTGTTAACCACTTTTACGCCGCCCGCTTTACCGCGGCCGCCAGCGTGAACCTGGCATTTAACGACCCATGGGCCTGCACCGATTTTTGAAGCCGCTTCTTCTGCTTCACGCGGAGTTGAGCAGGCATAGCCGACTGGCGCAGGTAAACCGTAGCGGGCAAACAGCTGTTTGGCCTGGTATTCATGTAAGTTCATGCGTTCTATCCACTTTTCAGGTAATCGTTATCATTTTACCTCCAGGCCACAACTGGCCTGGAGGACAGGTGATACAGGGCTTACTACACGTCCAGCAGCAGACGAGTCGGATCTTCCAGCAGCTCTTTAATGGCCACGAGGAAGCCCACGGACTCACGACCATCGATCAGGCGATGATCGTAGGAGAGTGCCAGATACATCATTGGCAGAATTTCAACTTTGCCATCCACCGCCATTGGACGATCTTTAATGGCGTGCATGCCCAGGATCGCGCTCTGCGGCGGGTTGATGATCGGCGTAGACATCAGGGAACCGAACACACCACCGTTGGTGATGGTGAAGTTACCGCCGGTCAGATCTTCAACGGTCAGCTTGCCGTCACGGCCTTTCAGCGCCAGCTCTTTGATGTTCTTCTCGATGTCAGCCATGCCCAATGCGTCAACGTCACGCAGAACAGGTGTCACCAGACCACGTGGGGTGGATACCGCCATGCTCACATCAAAGTAGTTGTGATAAACCACATCTTCGCCATCGATAGAGGCGTTCACTTCCGGATAACGTTTCAGCGCTTCAACCACGGCTTTCACGCAGAAGGACATAAAGCCCAGACGAATACCGTGACGTTTTTCAAACGCGTCACCGTACTGCTTACGCAGGTCCATGATTGGCTTCATGTTGACTTCGTTGAAGGTCGTCAGCATCGCGGTAGAGTTTTTCGCTTCCAGCAGACGCTCAGCCACACGCTTACGCAGGCGAGTCATTGGAACGCGTTTCTCTGAACGACCGGCCAACGGTGCTGGAGCAGCAGTCGCAGCGGCTGGGGCTTTGACTTCGGTTTTCGCCGGCGCTTTCGCCAGGTGCTTCTCGATATCTTCGCGAGTCAGACGACCGCCCACACCGGTACCTTTGATGGCAGCGGCATCGAGGCTGTGCTCAGCCAGCAGACGACGGATCGCCGGGCTCAGGGCATCGTTGCTCTGATCTTCCAGTGAAGCCTGCTGACGCTGAGCCGGGGTAGACTCTTTCGCTTCAGCTTTCGCACCAGACTCTTTACCCGAGCTGTTGCCTTCACGCAGACGACCCAGAATCTGGCGAGACGTCACGGTCGTGCCTTCATCTTCCAGGACTGCATCCAGAATGCCGTCAGCCGACGCCGGTACTTCCAGTACCACTTTGTCAGTTTCGATTTCGACCAGAACTTCATCGCGAACAACCGCGTCGCCTGGCTTCTTGTGCCAAGTTGCAACCGTTGCGTCGGCTACAGATTCCGGCAGGTCGGGAACAAGAATATCTACGCTACTCATTTTGTATCCTTAAATTATTCGACGTTCAGCGCGTCATTAACCAGATCTTGTTGCTGCTTCTGGTGAACGGACATATACCCTACTGCCGGAGAGGCAGAGGCCGGGCGACCTGCATAACGCAGAGCGGCCCCAAATGGAATCACTTCACGTAAGTGATGCTGGCTGCAGTACCATGCGCCCTGGTTAAGCGGCTCTTCCTGGCACCAGACAAAATCATGCACGTGAGCATAAGCTTTCAGCACGTCCTGCATCGCCTGATGCGGGAACGGATAGAGCTGTTCGATACGCACAATGGCGACATCTTTTTGATCGTTTTTGCGACGTTGTTCCAGCAGGTCGTAATACACCTTACCGGAGCACATCACTACGCGTTTCACGGCCTTCGGATCCAGCTCGTCGATTTCACCGATGGCTGGCATGAAGGTACCGTCTGCCAGTTCTTCCAGGGAAGAGACGGCCAGTGGGTGACGCAGCAGGGATTTCGGTGACATCACCACCAGCGGACGGCGCATACCGCGCAGCGCCTGACGACGCAGCATGTGGTAAACCTGAGCCGGCGTGGACGGCACGCAAACCTGCATGTTTTGTTCAGCACACAGCTGCAGGTAACGTTCCAGACGTGCGGAGGAGTGCTCCGGCCCCTGGCCTTCGTAACCGTGCGGCAGCAGCATGGTCAGGCCACACATACGGCCCCACTTCTGCTCACCGGAGCTGATGAACTGGTCGATAACCACTTGTGCGCCGTTGGCGAAGTCGCCGAACTGCGCTTCCCAGATGGTCAGAATACGCGGCTCTGCGGTGGCATAGCCGTATTCAAACGCCAGCACCGCTTCTTCAGACAGCACGGAGTCCCAGACCTTGAACTGGCCCTGACCGTTATGCACGTGCTGCAGCGGGGTGTAAGTAGAACCGTTGGTCTGGTTGTGAATGACCGCGTGACGGTGGAAGAACGTACCACGGCCAGAGTCTTCGCCGGACAGACGCACAGGAATGCCTTCATCCACCAGCGTGGCGTAAGCCAGCGTTTCCGCGCCGCCCCAGTCGAACAGCTTCTCACCGGCGGCCATGGCCTGGCGATCGCCGTAGATTTTCGCAACGCGAGACTGCATTTCAACCGCTTCTGGCACGGTGCTGATGCGCTTAGCCAGCTCCTGCAGACGCTTCATCTCGACCTTGTTCGGGTAGCTCTCATCCCACTCGTGGTTGAGGTACGCCGACCAGGTAAAGGAGTGCATGTTCATCGGACGCCACTCTTTCACCACACACTCGCCAGCATCCAGCGCGTCGCGGTAAAGGTTGACCATCTCGGTAGCATCTTCCAGCGTGGAGACTTTATCGCCTTCCAGTTTGTCAGCGTACAGCTTGCGCGGCGTCGGGTGTTTTTTGATTTTCTGGTACATCAGCGGCTGAGTCGCACTTGGCTCATCCGCTTCGTTGTGACCATGACGGCGGTAGCAGACCAGATCGATAAACACGTCGCGTTTAAAGGTGTTACGGAAATCAAGCGCCAGACGGGTGACAAAAGCCACCGCTTCCGGATCATCCGCGTTCACGTGGAAAATCGGCGCCATCACCATCTTACCGATATCGGTGCAGTACGGTGTGGAACGCGCATCCAGCGGGTTAGAAGTCGTAAAGCCAACCTGGTTGTTGATAACGATGCGAACGGTACCGCCCACTTCATAACCACGCGCTTTGGACATGTTCAGGGTTTCCTGAACCACGCCCTGACCTGCAACCGCCGCATCACCGTGAATGGTGATGGGCAGCACTTTGTTGCTGCTTGGCTCTTCCAGACGGTCCAGACGCGCACGGACGGAACCGATAACTACCGGGCTCACGATTTCGAGGTGAGACGGGTTGAACGCCAGCGCCAGGTGTACCAGGCCGCCTTCGGTTTCGATATCTGACGAGAAGCCCATGTGGTACTTCACGTCACCGGTGCCCAGGTGTTCTTTATGTTTCCCGGCGAATTCGTCGAACAAGTCCTGCGGCTTTTTACCGAGCACGTTAATCAGGACGTTCAGACGACCGCGGTGCGCCATGCCCAGCACCACTTCACGGGTGCCATTCTTACCGGCGTGGCGGATGAGCTCTTTCAGCATCGGAACCAGCGCGTCGCCGCCTTCCAGCGAGAAGCGTTTCGCTCCTGGGAATTTCGCACCCAGATAGCGCTCCAGACCTTCAGCTGCGGTCAGTTCGCTGAGGAAACGTTTTTTCTCATCAGCAGTGAAGCTGGCGTGACCGACCACGGACTCGATACGCTGTTGAATCCAGCGTTTTTCTTCCGTGGAAGTAATATGCATGTATTCCGCGCCGATGGAGCCGCCATAGGTTTGCTTCAGCGCAGCAACCAGGTCAGCCAGTTTCATCGTGTCTTTGCCGATAGCAAAAGAACCCACGTTAAAACTTTCCTGAAGATCGGCGTCGGTTAAGTCGTGGAACGCAGGATCCAGATCGGCCACAGACTCCTGTTTCCAAAGCCCGAGCGGATCGAGATTCGCCGCCTGATGACCACGGAAACGCCAGGCGTTGATCAGCTGCAGGACTTTAACCTGCTTGACGTTGGTATCAGGATCGGAAATCGAGGAGGAGTAACGTGAGGCATCCTTCGCCAGACGACGGAAATAATCACGCGTTGTAGAGTGAAATTGATCGGGTTTGACTCCGGTGCCAGGCAGTTGCTGGAACAGTGAACGCCAGTTAGCGTCGACAGAGTCAGGATCGGTTAAGAAGTCTTCATAGAGCTGTTCTATCCAGCTCTGGTTAGATCCAGAGAGGTAAGAAGAGTCCAGCCAGGCTTTCATTGCGCCGTTCTGCATCGTGATCCCTTAAGCATTTTTATGCTTACTTTCGCCGTAGAAACTACCACGCACACCGGGGTACCTGGTCTGCGTGCCGGGGTTCACTTGCGAGCTCTTTTCTATTCCGGGCCCGCGAAGGAACCTTTAGAAACTGTCTTAGGGCCTTTACCCTCTTCCCTGCCCTCGCCATACCGGTAAAGGGGAAGTACATCGGCAGTTTTTAAAGGTTTCCTGCATTTGTTCCCCTCTCCCCTTTGGGGAGAGGGTCAGGGTGAGGGGAATCGCGCCCCCTCTTACATCTTACGCACTGCGTTGCAGCAACATCGACTTAATATGACCGATGGCGCGCGTCGGGTTAAGCCCTTTCGGACAGACACTGACGCAGTTCATGATGCTGTGGCAGCGGAATACGCTGAAAGCATCACTTAATCCTTCCAGGCGGCTGTCGGTTTCGGTGTCACGGCTGTCGATCAGGAAGCGGTAAGCCGCTAACAGACCGGCCGGGCCGATGAACTTGTCCGGGTTCCACCAGAAGGACGGGCAAGACGTGGAGCAGCAGGCACAGAGAATACACTCGTACAGACCGTCCAGTTTTTCACGCTGCTCAGGCGACTGTAAATGCTCGCGAGCGGGTGGATTTTGCCCATTATTCAACAAGTAAGGCTTAATCTTCTCATATTGGGCATAGAACTGCCCCATGTCCACCACCAAATCACGCACCACCGGTAAACCCGGCAGTGGGCGAATCACAATTTTCTGCCCTGCGCGCTGCAAAGCGGAAATCGGGGTGATGCAGGCAAGGCCATTCTTGCCATTCATGTTCACGCCATCGGACCCGCACACGCCTTCACGGCAGGAGCGACGGAATGACAGTGTCGGATCTTTTTCTTTCAGCTGGATTAACGCATCCAGCAGCATCATGTCGCGCCCTTCTTCCGCTTCGAGGGTGTAATCCTGCATGCGCGGAGCATCGTCGACATCCGGGTTATAACGATAAACTGAAAACTCGAGTCTCATTTTCCTGTCTCCGCAATTAGTAGGTACGCACTTTCGGCGGGAATGCCGGACGCAGTTTCGGTTCCATGTTCACTTCACGACGCGTCATGGACTCGGACTGCGGCAGGTACAGGGAGTGGCAGAGCCAGTTTTCATCGTCACGTTCCGGGAAGTCGAAGCGGCTGTGTGCGCCACGGCTTTCGGTACGGAAGTTGGCTGATACCGCGGTGGCATACGCCGTTTCCATCAGGTTATCCAGCTCCAGACACTCAACGCGCTGGGTGTTGAACTCGCTGGAGGTGTCATCCAGGCGCGCATTTTTCAGGCGCTCGCGGATTGCTTTCAGCTGCTCAAGCCCTTTCGCCATGGCGTCGCCTTCGCGGAATACCGAGAAGTTGTGCTGCATACATTCCTGCAAGGCTTTGCGGATTTCGACCGGATCTTCGCCGTTACGGTTGCCGTTCCAGCGGTTCAGGCGCTCCAGGGAAGCATCAATTTCTTCTTCAGTTGCATCACGCAGCACACCCTGCTCCGCAATAGACTCTTGCAGATGCAGACCTACCGCACGACCAAACACCACCAGGTCAAGCAGAGAGTTACCGCCCAGACGGTTCGCACCGTGTACAGAGACGCACGCGATTTCACCCACGGCGAACAGACCCGGGATCACCACGTCTTCACCTTGTTCGTTCACCGTTAGCGCCTGACCGGTCACTTTGGTCGGAATACCACCCATCATGTAGTGGCAGGTTGGGATAACCGGAATCGGCTCTTTGACCGGGTCGACGTGCGCGAAGGTTCGGGAGAGTTCGAGGATGCCCGGCAGACGAGATTCGAGAACCTCTTTGCCCAGGTGGTCGAGTTTCAGCTTAGCGTGCGGGCCCCATGGGCCATCGCAGCCACGACCTTCACGGATTTCAATCATGATGGAACGCGCCACCACGTCACGACCCGCCAGGTCTTTTGCATTCGGCGCATAACGCTCCATGAAGCGCTCGCCGTGTTTGTTCAGCAGGTAACCGCCTTCACCACGGCAGCCTTCTGTTACCAGAACGCCCGCGCCCGCGATGCCTGTCGGGTGGAACTGCCACATTTCCATATCCTGCACTGGCACGCCAGCGCGGATGGCCATCCCCACGCCGTCACCGGTGTTGATGTGGGCGTTGGTGGTGGACTGATAAATACGGCCTGCGCCGCCTGTGGCCAACACGGTGGCGTTCGCTTTGAAGTAAACGACTTCACCGGTTTCGATGCACAGCGCGGTACAACCGACCACTGCGCCATCCTGGTTTTTCACCAGATCTAACGCATACCACTCGGAGAAAATCGTGGTGTGGTTTTTCAGGTTCTGCTGATACAGGGTGTGCAGCAGTGCGTGACCGGTACGGTCAGCTGCCGCCGCTGTACGTGCCGCCTGCTCGCCGCCGAAGTTTTTTGACTGGCCACCAAACGGACGTTGATAAATGGTGCCATCGTCAAGACGCGAGAAAGGCAGGCCCATGTGGTCCAGCTCCAGAATCGCTTCCGGGCCGGTCTTACACATATATTCAATGGCGTCCTGGTCACCGATGTAGTCTGACCCTTTTACGGTGTCATACATGTGCCATTCCCAGTTATCTTCATGGGTATTACCGAGCGCCACGGTGATGCCACCCTGCGCAGAAACGGTATGGGAACGGGTCGGGAAGACTTTCGAGAGCAGCGCACAGGTTTTGCCGCTCTGGGAGATTTGCAGTGCGGCACGCATACCTGCGCCGCCTGCGCCTATAACAACAGCATCAAATTCTCTGACTGGCAGTTTCATTACACACCCCACACCACAACAAATCCATAAATGACGTAAACCACCAGTGCAACGACGATAGCCAGTTGCAGCGTCAAACGGATTGCCAGCGGTTTAACGTAGTCGGTCAACACCTGCCACATGCCGATCCAGGCATGAATCAAGATGGAGAATAAAGCCAGCAGGGTGAAGACTTTGGTGAAAGCGGAAGAGAAGAAACCCGTCCAGACTTCCCAGGTGAGGGCACCGTGGGTCGCGAAGAAACCAACCATGTAGATAATGTACAGAGTCAGGACGATCGCGGTGGCACGCACGAGGATGAAGTCATGTACGCCGTTGCGTCCTAGTGCTGAGGCGTTGCTTACCATACGAGGACTCCTGCGAGAAGTGAAAGCACGACAGTAATAACAAAGGAAATATTCGCAGATTTTTTACCTGCTTCGAATGTCTCTTCCAGATAGCCAAAATCCATCATCAAATGGCGAATACCCAGCACTGCGTGATACGCCAGCGCAGTCAGGATGCCCCACAGGATGAATTTGACGAAGAAGCCGCTCATGATTGAGCTTGCCACCTGAAAACCTTCTGGAGAGGAGAGACTGGTACCCAATAACCACAACAGAATGCCAACCGCCACAAAAGTAATCACGCCTGAAACGCGGTGGAGGATGGACGCTATCGCCGTTACGGGGAATCGGATCGTTTTGAGATCCAGATTGACAGGTCTTTGTTTTTTCACATTTTTTATCATGAATAACGCCCACATGCTGTTCTTATTGT
>NZ_JBOFIN010000096.1:0-28458 GCF_051650185.1 Scandinavium sp. | reverse complement strand
CGGGAAAAATGGGAAGCTAATAATCGGGGCGATGATGCGGAAGCTGGCGCAGGTGGCGTATGGCGTCCTGAAATCAGGACGCCCTTTCGATGCCACTCAGCATATGGAAAATGCTTGCGTGGCATAACAGTATCTACACTGAATCTTGTAGGCCCGCGCAAGCGCCAGCGCCGCCGGGCACAACAATGAAACCGATTACACTGATATCTTCAGGCCAAATTTAAGATTTTTCGCTTTGCGATAACCGAATTGTTCTGCTGTTACATCACATTTCAGGTAAGTCTCAAAAAAGCACTTTACCCGCTTTGAAAATTCATAACATCCCATTGATTAATAATAAATTATTCAAATTACATAACCTGACACTAGTGTAACCGATTACACCAATGTGATTTATCTCACATCTTTTTACGGTTGCCTAACCTACCCTTTACATTGATAAAACTGATAACCCAACTGGAGGGCATAATGCCTGACAATAAAAAACAGGGATATTCCAACAAAGCGATTACGTTTTTTGTCTGCTTCCTCGCAGCCCTGGCGGGATTACTTTTTGGCCTGGATATTGGCGTGATTGCCGGCGCATTGCCGTTCATCGCCCATGAATTCCAGATTGACTCACACACCCAGGAATGGGTCGTCAGCTCGATGATGTTCGGTGCCGCCGTCGGTGCCGTCGGCAGTGGCTGGCTCTCCTATCGTCTTGGTCGCAAAAAAAGCCTGATGATCGGCGCGATCCTGTTCGTTGCTGGCTCGCTGTGTTCTGCTGCCGCGCCTAACGTAGAAGTGCTGCTGATCTCCCGCGTGCTGTTGGGCCTCGCCGTCGGCGTTGCTTCTTATACGGCTCCGCTTTACCTGTCTGAGATCGCCCCGGAAAAAATCCGCGGCAGCATGATCTCGATGTACCAGTTGATGATAACCATCGGGATCCTCGCGGCTTACCTGTCAGATACCGCCTTCAGCTACAGTGGCGCATGGCGCTGGATGCTGGGCGTCATCATCATTCCAGCCGTTCTGTTGCTGATTGGCGTGTTCTTCCTGCCAGACAGCCCGCGCTGGTATGCCGCAAAACGTCGTTTCAACGATGCCGAGCGCGTCCTTCAGCGCCTGCGTGATACCAGCGCCGAAGCGAAGAACGAGCTGGAAGAAATCCGCGAAAGCCTGAAAGTGAAACAATCTGGCTGGGCGCTGTTTAAAGAGAACAGCAACTTCCGCCGCGCGGTGTTCCTGGGCGTGCTGCTGCAGGTCATGCAACAGTTCACCGGGATGAACGTCATCATGTACTACGCGCCAAAAATCTTCGAACTGGCGGGCTACGCCAACACCACAGAGCAGATGTGGGGCACCGTGATTGTCGGCCTCACTAACGTGCTGGCGACCTTTATCGCCATCGGTCTGGTGGATCGCTGGGGCCGTAAGCCGACGCTGGTGCTGGGCTTCCTGGTCATGGCCATCGGCATGGGCGTGCTGGGCACCATGATGCACAACGGCATCCACTCGCCTTCTGCGCAGTACTTCGCTGTCGCGATGCTGCTGATGTTTATTGTCGGCTTTGCGATGAGTGCGGGTCCGCTGATTTGGGTACTGTGCTCTGAGATTCAGCCGCTGAAAGGCCGCGATTTTGGTATCACCTGCTCCACAGCCACCAACTGGATTGCCAACATGATTGTCGGGGCGACCTTCCTGACCATGCTGAACTCGCTCGGCAACGCCAATACCTTCTGGGTCTACGGCGCGCTGAACCTGTTCTTCATCATCCTGACGCTGTGGCTGGTGCCGGAAACCAAACACGTGTCGCTGGAACATATCGAACGCAACCTGATGAAAGGCCGTCCATTGCGTGAGATTGGGGCGCAGAGTTAAGATCGTTGCGGTCTGATGTCCTCTCCCCGGACCGTACACACCCTTGAGGGAGAGCGCGTAAATACAAAAAGCCTTCTCTGCATGAGAAGGCTTTACTGTTTACCTCCGCGGTTTTATCCTTCCCCGCTATGAAAACCCCACGCCTTCCCATCGCCGTTCAGCAAGCTGTCATGCGCAGCCTGCGGGAAAAACTCGCCCAGGCAAACCTGAAGCTCGGGCGCGATTACCCGGAGCCGAAGCTCACCTGGCAACAGCGTGGCACCGCAGCGGGTACCGCGTGGCTGGAGCACTATGAAATCCGTCTGAACCCCGTGTTACTCCTCGAAAACCAACAGGCGTTTATTGAAGAAGTCGTGCCGCATGAGCTGGCACACCTGCTGGTGTGGAAGCGGTTTGGCCGTGTCGCGCCGCACGGAAAAGAGTGGAAATGGATGATGGAAAGCGTGCTTGGTGTGCCTGCACGTCGTACGCATCAGTTTGAACTGGAGTCAGTGCGCAAAAACACCTTCCCCTATCGCTGCGGCTGCCAGCAGCATCAGCTTACCGTTCGTCGGCACAATCGCGTGCTGCGCGGTGAGGCGGTCTACCGCTGCGTTCACTGCGGCGATCCTCTGGTGGCTGAGAAGTAACCTTCGGAAATAACTGGAACTTTCCTGATCTGACTGATTGCATCTGACAATCTGTTTCGGTACGTTGCGGGCTCGTTTTACTACGGAGTTCGTGATGTCCCGTAAATCTTTTCTGGCGCTGGCATTGATTAGCTCAGCCCTTTCAGGCCATGCCCTGGCCGATGGAATCACCTCATTTTCTCAGGCCAAAGCGGCGGGCGTGAAGGTCAATGCCAACGCCCCAGGCGATTTTTACTGCGGTTGTAAAATCAACTGGCAGGGTAAAAAAGGCGTTATCGATCTGGAGTCGTGCGGCTATAAAGTGCGTAAAAATGAAACCCGCGCCAGCCGCGTCGAGTGGGAACACGTGGTGCCCGCCTGGCAATTCGGCCATCAGCGTCAGTGTTGGCAAGATGGCGGCAGGAAAAACTGCGTGAAAGATCCGGTTTACCGCCAGATGGAAAGCGATATGCACAATCTGCAACCCGCAGTGGGTGAAGTGAATGGCGATCGTAATAACTTCATGTACGGCCAGTGGAATGGCGGCGAAGGCCAGTACGGTCAGTGCGCCATGAAGGTGGATTTCAAAGGCAAAATTGCCGAGCCACCGGAACGCGCACGCGGTGCGATTGCCCGCACCTACTTCTATATGCGTGACCGCTACAAACTCACGCTCTCGCGCCAGCAAACGCAGCTCTTCACTGCCTGGAATAAGATGTACCCGGTCACGGCCTGGGAGTGCAAGCGCGATGCCCGAATCGCGGAAATTCAGGGCAATCATAACCCTTACGTCCAGCAGGCTTGCCAGGCGCAAAAGAGCTACCCTACACTAGCGTCAAATGTTAACTGATATCCGGAAATTTTGAGCCTATGCGCATTCCCCGCATCTATCACCCTGATCCTGTTACCGCAGGCCATGAAATTGCCCTGAGCGATGACGCCGCCAATCACGTTGGCCGTGTGCTGCGCATGGGTAAAGGCCAGGCGATTCAGCTTTTTGACGGCAGCAATCAGGTCTTTGAGGCTGAAATTACTCAGGCGGATAAAAAGAGCGTTCGGGTGAATGTGCTCAATGCTCAACTCGATGACCGCGAATCGCCGCTGCACATTCACCTCGGCCAGGTCATGTCGCGCGGGGAGAAAATGGAATTCACCATCCAGAAATCCATTGAACTGGGTGTAAGCCTCATTACGCCACTTTTTTCCGAGCGCTGCGGCGTTAAACTGGATGCCGAACGCCTGAACAAGAAGCTCCAGCAGTGGCAGAAAATTGCCATCGCCGCCTGTGAACAGTCAGGCCGTAACGTGGTGCCGGAAATTCGCCCGGCCATGGATCTGGAAGCCTGGTGTGCGGAAGAAGAGCGTGGATTGAAACTGAATCTGCATCCTCGCGCCAGCGCCAGCATCAACACGCTGCCGCTACCGGTGGAACGTGTTCGCCTGCTGATTGGGCCGGAAGGCGGGCTGTCGGCAGAGGAAATTGCCATGACTGCGCGTTACCAGTTTACTGATATTCTGTTGGGGCCTCGCGTTCTGCGTACTGAAACCACTGCGCTCACCGCCATCACCGCACTGCAGGTGCGTTTTGGCGATCTGGGCTAATACTCGCGTTACAGGAGAAGAGTAATGATCAAGCTCGGCATCGTGATGGACCCCATCGCGAAGATCAATATCAAGAAAGATTCCAGCTTCGCCATGCTGCTGGAAGCGCAGCGTCGTGGTTACGAACTCCACTATATGGAGATGAACGATCTCTATCTGATTAACGGTGAAGCACGCGCACAGACTCGCCTGCTCAGCGTTGAGCAGAACTATGACGGCTGGTATAGCTTCAACGGCGAGCAGGATCTGGCGCTTGCCGACCTCGACGTCATTCTGATGCGTAAAGATCCTCCGTTCGATACCGAATATATCTACGCAACCTATGTGCTTGAGCGTGCGGAAGAAAAAGGCACGCTGATCGTTAACAAACCACAGAGCCTGCGCGACTGTAACGAAAAGCTGTTCACCGCGTGGTTCTCTGACCTGACGCCGGAAACGCTGGTCACTCGCAACAAAGCACAGCTGAAAGCCTTCTGGCAGCAGCACGGTGACATCATTATGAAACCGCTGGACGGCATGGGCGGCGCATCGATTTTCCGCGTGAAGCAGGATGACCCAAACATCGGCGTTATCGCTGAAACCCTGACCGAACTCGGCACCCGCTACTGCATGGCGCAAAACTATTTGTCAGCCATTAAAGACGGTGACAAACGCGTTCTGGTTGTTGACGGTGAACCCGTGCCGTACTGCCTGGCGCGTATCCCACAGGGTGGCGAAACCCGTGGCAACCTGGCTGCCGGTGGCCGTGGCGAACCGCGTCCGCTGTCTGAAAGCGACTGGGAAATTGCCCGTAAAGTCGCGCCAACGCTGAAAGAGAAAGGGCTGATTTTCGTTGGCCTCGACATTATCGGCGATCGCCTGACAGAAATTAACGTCACCAGCCCGACCTGCATCCGCGAAATCGAAGCAGAGTTCCCTGTCTCCATCACCGGGATGTTGATGGACGCTATCGAAAAGCGTCTGGGCAAGTAACCGCTAAGGCGGGAGGGATCCCGCCTTCACTCGACAGCGCCCCACTTTCCCCGCATACTGGCCGTTGTTGCTTTTTAAACCAGGAAACAGAACCTCTGACAATGAATTTACAGCACCACTTTCTTATTGCCATGCCTGCTCTCCAGGATCCGATGTTTCGCCGCGCGGTAGTCTACATTTGTGAATACAATGACGACGGGGCGATGGGGATCATCATCAACAAACCGATGGAAAATCTGAAGGTTGAAGGGATTCTGGAAAAACTCAAGATTTCGCCCGATCCTCGCGATCCCGATATTCGTCTCGATAAGCCCGTCATGCTCGGCGGCCCGCTGGCAGAAGATCGCGGCTTTATTCTGCATACGCCTCCGTCGACCTTTTCTTCCAGCATCCGCATTTCGGACAACACGGTGATCACCACTTCCCGCGATGTGCTGGAGACAATTGGCACAGCGGAACAACCGACAGAAGTGCTGGTTGCGCTGGGCTACGCTTCCTGGGAGAGAGGCCAGCTTGAGCAGGAAATCCTCGACAATGCCTGGCTGACCGCACCGGCAGATATGAACATTCTGTTCAAAACCCCGATTGCCGATCGCTGGCGTGATGCGGCTCGTCTGATTGGGATTGATATCCAGACCATGTCCGGTGTGGCGGGGCACGCATAATGAGCGGCACACTGATTGGTTTCGACTTTGGTACCCGCAGCATAGGCGTTGCTGTTGGGCAACGCATCACCGGCACAGCTCGTCCGCTTGGCGCACTTAAGGCGCAGGATGGTACGCCGGACTGGAACGCTATCGAAAAACTGCTAAAAGAGTGGCAGCCTGAAGCGGTGATCGTCGGTTTGCCGCTGAATATGGATGGCACCGAACAACCGCTCACCGCGCGCGCACGTAACTTTGCCAATAAAATCCATGGTCGCTTTGGCGTGAAAATCATTCTGCATGATGAGCGTCTCAGCACGGTAGAAGCGAAAGCAGGCCTGTTTGAACAAGGCGGCTATCGGGCGCTGAACAAAGGAAAGGTCGACTCCGCTTCCGCGGTCGTCATTCTGGAAAGCTTTTTCGAGCAGAGTTTTTAATCCCCCTCCCCTTTCGGGGAGAGGGAAACTGGCAAAAAAATCAGTGACGTAGATTCTCGTTCGCCCAACTCACCGCCTGTGTTCTGTTTTTCACACTCAGTTTGCGAAAAACATTGTACAGGTGGGTTCTCACCGTATTCTCACTAATAAACAACGCACGCGCGATATCCATATTCGTTGCGCCACCGCGCAACTCATTGAGAATTTCGCACTCACGCTCTGTCAGCGGAATATTGTCTACATCGCTGGATGTGTGTTCCGCAGCATACATTGCCGGGTGCATCACGCTCAATTCAGCCGTCTGCTCGCCGTGAAGCACAGCTTTGACGCCCTCAATTAAGCGCGATTCATCATCGTCATGGCGAAATACACCATACAGCGCTGGCCATTTGGCCATTTCGTAGAGCTCGTACTTTTGGGCGCTATTGATAATAAGCAGACGCGGGTTTTCAACCTGCGACTGGATAATATCCCGCCAGATCCCATTCAGTTTTTTATTCGATACCGCAATATCAAAGAGGATGACAGAGCCCCGCATCAGGCGCTGCGTCAACGGCTTATTGATATTATGAACATCAACATAAACAGAAAGAAGATCAGACAGATAGCTAGCAAAAGCATTCGCCTGAACCGAAGGATGAGTGATAAGAAGCAACTGACGTGATTTGCCCGCACTCTCTGATACATCAAGCATTTAAAAACTCTCCATAGTTGAAACTCACCATCATGGTGATTAAATGAGTCAAATAAAAACAAGCCACGTGATTAATATTTAAAAATGTAACTAACAAATCAAAACACTATTTCATGAGAAAAGTCCTATTCCCCATAAATAGAATAGAACGAATGCCTGATAAGTGTCAAAAGATTATCACCCTTTTTTTCCAGCTTTAAGCAACATAATCTCATGCTCAGTGCGGGTTTGTCTCATACTTATATTGCAGGAGGGGGTGTTGCGACATTATTAATCGCTCACCAGTTTGGAGGGGTTCCCGTACAATTGCATTAGCCGGGCTTAATATCAACAACAATATAACATTAGCCTTAATGAAGTATAAATAACGCTAACACAATCTTTTAATTCCCCCATACTCTCCAAATAAAGATTAATTATTCCCCAAACAACACGCTATTTCGGCACAGACACGCGATCACGCTCACAGTTCTTTGCCTTGTTTTTTGCATATCATTAACTGTTTCTATAGAAGAAACATACTAGCTGTACGCCATCAGATCCTGAGACAGCGTATGAAGAGACTGCAGCCGGTGCTCAACTTCATCCATGTTGGGATGCCATAAGCCTGCGAAAGCGAGCGCGGCGGAGTGAGCACCCAATGGCTGTGCCATCGACACTTCGCCATCGCTGTGATGCCAGACCACATGCCCAAGCTCTCGCTGCTGATGAACATGGGGCGCCAGCTGTTGCCACTGCTCCGCAGAAAAACGCTGCTGAAGCTGCTCATCACTTTCATGGGCGAGCAAAGACATCCCGATGACAGATTGCCAGGCAGGCAACATGTGGAAGCCCGCCAGCGCCTGGCTCAGTTGATGACCCGGCTCAGAGTGCCAGATGTAGATAACCTGGTCTTCCCACAGCACGCCAACCGCCACCACGATATCTTTTGGCGCAGAGCGTTCAAGAATGGGAAGTGCGCGCGAAAACAGCGCAGAGCCGCGAATGGCCTGCGCAGCAAGTGCATGAATGCCGGGGCCGGGAAGATAGCGCCGCTGCTCATCCTGCATGGTCAACCCGATAGAGGCCATGGTCATCAGCAGCCTGTTGACGCGAGTGGTGTTGATACCCATCAGACGTGCGAGTTCGCGACAGCCAATAGCCCGGCCACTGGAGACCAGGTATTGCAGACAGCGAATGCCATCGATCAGGCTTTGATTCGGTTGAGATGACATTGGGTATCGTCCGTTAGCAGGCTTATAGAGCAATGATTTTAGCGTCAGTTCAAAAGGATACAAGGTGATGAACATCTACAGCCAGAGTGAAAACCGAAGCTTTCCCCAACAGCAACTGCACGCTGATTTCGTTGTCGCAGGAGGAGGCCTGGCAGGTTTATGCGCCGCCCTCGCTGCCGCGCGCGAAGGTCTGAACGTTATATTGATTCAGGACAGGCCAGTACTGGGGGGCAATGCCTCCAGCGAGGTTCGTTTGTGGGCCAACGGCGCGACTTCGCATATGGGCAACAATAACCGCTGGGCACGCGAGGGCGGGATCATGGGCGAGATCCTCGAAGAAAACCTGTGGCGCAATAAAGAAGGTAACCCGGTGATGTTCGATCTGGTGTTGCTGGACCTGGCCCGCAGTCAGCCAGGGCTCACGCTGCTGCTGAATACCGCGGTGTACGAACTGGAAAAAGAAGGCCAGCGGATCAGCCAACTCAAGGCCTTCAATGCTATTAACGAAACGTTTTATCAGATTTCCGCTCCGCAATTTTGCGATGCCACTGGCGACGGTGTGCTGGGCTATCTGGCGGGTGCAGAATTTCGGGAAGGGGCCGAAGATGAGGCAGAGCTCGGGGAAAAAATGGCCCCTGGCGACAGCTTTGGTCACAAGCTTGGGCACTCCATTTACTTCTATACCCGACAAACCAACGCGCCGGTAAGGTTCGTTCCACCCTCCTTTGCGCTAAAAGACATCACCGATATTCCTCGATACAAACGCCTGACGTCCACGCTTAACGGCTGCGACCTGTGGTGGCTCGAATGGGGCGGCCGGCTTGATACCGTCTATGAAAGCGAAACCATCAAGTGGGAACTGTGGAAAATCGTCTGGGGCGTCTGGGATTACATCAAGAACTCCGGCGAGTTTCCTGAAGCCGCCAACATGACGATTGAATGGGTCGGCACCATCCCGGGTAAGCGAGAAAGCCGAAGGTTTATGGGCGATCACCTGCTGAGCCAGCAGGATATTGTCGAACAGCGCGACCATTACGACGCCGTGGGTTACGGCGGCTGGTCGATTGATTTACACCCTGCCGATGGCGTGTACAGCACCCACGATGGCTGCCGTCAGTTTCACAGTAAAGGCACCTACACCATCCCGTGGCGCAGTCTTTACAGCCGTTCCGTGGAAAACCTGCTGCTCACCGGGCGTTTGATTTCGGCTTCGCACGTCGCCTTTGGCAGCGCACGCGTAATGTGCACCTGCGGCCTGCTCGGTGAAGTGGCTGGCCGAGGCGCGGCGGTTTGCCATGAACAACACATCTCACCAAAAGCGCTGGCAAGCCACGAACGAATTGGCGAACTTCAGCAACGTCTCCAGACGGCGGGCTGTTATATTCCGCGTCAGAGGTTGCACAACCCCTCGCGTGGCGCACATGTCAGCGTCAGCAGTGAGTTTCAGTTATCCGAGCTGCCTGCCAATGGTCAGTGGCATTCTCTGACTGAACGCATGGCTGTACTTTTGCCGATCAAAGCAGGACAAGCGCTGCCCGCCATCAGGCTCCCGCTTCGCGGCACTCAGCCCTCGAGCCTGCATATTGAACTGCTTGGCAGCCAGCGTTCAGGCAACTTTACCCCGGATCAGCACTACGACAAGTGTCGCGTCGACGTCCGCGATGAAGGCGATTATATCTGCCAGTTCGCCTGGCGCAGCGACCGTGATCAATACGTCTTCCTGGCTTTTGAAGCACAGCCAGAGATCAGCATCGCCCTGACCGACATTCAGCTTCCCGGCATAATGACCGTCTTCAACAGTCTTAATGCGAGGGTGGCGAAACACGCCCGACAGGTGGCCGATGGAGACTACGGCGTGGATGAGTTTGATTTCTGGCTGCCCCGCCGCCTCCCTCACACCCTCTTCCCCGCGCTGCGCTTTGATACACCGCTTACGTGCTACGCCGCCGCCCACCTGCTAAACGGGCATCTTCGCCCGGAACAACAGACCCATGCCTGGGTGCCTGCCCTCACAGATAAAACGCCTACAGTGCAATGGCAGTGGGACGATGACCAGACCATCCACACCCTGACGCTCATTCAGGACAACGATTTCGACAACGCGATGGAAACCGTGCAAATGGGCCATGTCAACGCAGTGACACCTCACTGCATTACGCACTATCGGCTGTGGGCGGGTGAAACGCTGCTGGCGGAAGTCACCGACAATCATCATTCCGTCTGCACTCACCGCTTTAGCACGCCGCTGCGCACCCGCGGCATACGGCTGGAGATTCTCGCCACCGCTGGCGCGCTTCCTGCCGTCTATTCGCTGAACATTGCTTAGAGCCTCCCGGCCGCCTGCCGCTGCTGATAGCTCTGCGCAAACGTCAACATGCCCGCCAGCTGCCCGGTTTGCATCACCCCGGGTAGCTGGTGCGTTTTCCCTTCCCGAATCAGGCTGCCAACCGCAGGCGTGTTAACCAGCAGCTCATACAGCGCGACTCTGCCCTCCTGCTTATCGGGCAGCAATTTCTGCGCTAACACCGCACACAAACTGCCAGCCAGCTGGCTGCGTACCTGTTCCTTTTCACCGGCAGGAAACACGTCCACCAGCCTCTCGATTGCTTGTGCCGCGCCGCGCGTATGTAGTGTGGACAGCACCAGATGCCCTGTTTCTGCCGCCGTAAGCGCCAGGCGGATGGTTTCGGTATCCCGCAATTCGCCCAACAAAATCACATCGGGGTCTTGCCGCAATGCAACGCGTAACGCCGCAGCGAAAGAATCGCAGTGAGCACCTACTTCTCGCTGATGGATCAGGCAGCGCTCGCTGTGGTGAACAAATTCCACCGGATCTTCCAGCGTCAGAATGTGCCCGTCACGGTGGTGGTTCAGATGATTGACCATCGCCGCAAGCGTCGTCGATTTGCCACTGCCCGTTGCGCCCGTCACCAGAATCAATCCGCTCTCTTCGTTTAACAGCTCGGTCATGGCAGTTGGGGCATCCAGTTCGGCTAATTGTGGGCATCTTTCAGGCAACAGGCGCAGCACCAGAGAAACGCCCTCCGTGTGCCGAAAAGCGCTGGCTCGCAGCCGCCTGCCGTCGCACGCCTGAACCGCAAAGTCACACTGATTTTCATGCTGCCACTGAAGCCGCATGGCATCACTGAGCCAGTCCAGCAGCAGAATTTGCGGATCGGGTGCCTCGAAGGGGGCGGGTTCGAGCCTGCCCTGCCGCCGCCAGCGCACAGCACCGCTGTTGCACAGGTGTAGATCCGAGACGTTATGCTTTACACTAAGGGCCACAATTTCCTGCATATCCATATGATCACCCTGAAAATGAACGACATTGCGCATAACCTGGCACAGGTCAGGGAGAAAATCTCAGCCGCTGCTGCCCTTTGCAGCCGTGCTTCAGAAGAAATTACTCTGCTTGCAGTCAGTAAAACCAAACCTGCGAGCGCGATCGAAGAAGCTATCCGTGCAGGCCAGCGAGTCTTTGGTGAAAACTACGTTCAGGAAGGCGTGGAGAAGGTCCGCTATTTTCAGGAAAGCGGTCAGACCGATCTGGAATGGCACTTTATCGGCCCTTTGCAGTCGAACAAAAGCCGTCAGGTGGCCGAGCATTTTGACTGGTGCCATACCGTTGATCGCCTGCGCATTGCCACGCGCCTGAGCGAGCAGCGCCCGACGCATCTTCCGCCGTTAAACGTGCTCATCCAGGTTAATATCAGCGACGAATCCAGCAAGTCAGGTATTGCGCCGGAGGAAGTTGATGCGCTGGCAGAAGCCATTGCCGCACTGCCTCATCTGCGTCTGCGCGGGCTGATGGCGATTCCGGCTCCTGAGTCAGAATATGTAAGGCAATTTGCGGTCGCCCAACAAATGGCGGTAGCATTTGCCCGGTTGAAAACACGCTACGCTGACGTGGACACGCTTTCACTTGGCATGTCAGACGATATGGCTGCCGCGATTGCCGCTGGCAGCACAATGGTACGCATCGGGACCGCCATTTTTGGCGCACGCGATTACACAAAACAATAAATAAGGAAAACTGAGGAACGCCATGAAGACGTTGACTTTCCTGCTTTCGACCGTGATTGAGCTGTACACTATGGTGATGCTGCTCCGCGTCTGGATGCAGTGGGCCCGCTGTGATTTTTACAACCCGTTTTCGCAGTTTGTGGTGAAAGCCACTCAGCCGATTGTCGGGCCGCTGCGCCGCGTTATCCCTGCGATGGGGCCTATCGACAGCTCCTCTCTGCTGGTTGCGTTTGTCCTGTGCGTGCTGAAGGCTATCGTGCTGTTTATGGTCGTCACCTTCGAGCCGATCATCTGGATTTCTGCGGTGCTGATTCTGGTGAAAACCATCGGCCTGCTGATTTTCTGGGTGCTGATGCTGATGGCTATCATGAGCTGGGTCAGCCGCGGCCGTAGCCCGGTTGAATTCGTGCTGATGCAGCTTGCCGATCCGCTGCTGCGTCCGATTCGCGGCCTGTTGCCTTCAATGGGTGGCATTGATTTCTCGCCGATGATCCTCGTGTTGCTGCTGTATGTCATCAACATGGGCATCACCGAACTGCTTCAGGCCACCGGAAATATGCTGCTGCCGGGGCTGTGGATGGCACTATGAGTGCCGTCGACCTCTGCGACGATGGGCTGGTTTTACGGCTGTATATTCAGCCGAAAGCCAGCCGTGACAGCATTATCGGGCTGCATGGCGACGAACTTAAAGTCGCCATCACCGCCCCGCCGGTTGATGGTCAGGCCAACGCCCACCTGGTGAAATTTCTCGGCAAACAGTTTCGCGTGGCGAAAAGCCAGGTGATAATTGAGAAAGGTGAGCTCGGCCGCCACAAACAGGTAAAAATTCTTCATCCGCAACACCTCCCTTCGGGCG
The DNA here is from genome assembly GCF_051650185.1 of Scandinavium sp. GTDB lineage: Bacteria > Pseudomonadota > Gammaproteobacteria > Enterobacterales > Enterobacteriaceae > Scandinavium. The sequence goes on along the minus strand of NZ_JBOFIN010000096.1, from coordinate 15,545 downwards.
TGGAAGCGCTCATAAAGCAGGACATCCCATGCAAAAAGTAGTTCTGGCTACCGGTAATGCCGGTAAAGTGCGCGAGCTTTCCTCGCTGCTGAGTGATTTCGGGCTCGACGTCGTCGCACAGACTGAGCTGAACGTTGAGTCGGTGGAAGAGACCGGGCTGACGTTTATCGAAAATGCGATTCTGAAAGCGCGCCACGCGGCGAAAGTCACTGGCCTGCCAGCCATTGCCGACGATTCTGGCCTGGCGGTCGATGTGCTTGGCGGCGCGCCTGGCATCTATTCCGCACGCTATGCCGGTGAGGACGCAACCGATCAGCAGAACCTGGAAAAGCTGCTGGTTGCACTGAAAGATGTGCCTGAAGACCAACGTCAGGCTCAGTTCCACTGCGTGCTGGTCTATATGCGCCATGCTGAAGATCCGACGCCGCTGGTGTGCCACGGCAGCTGGCCGGGTGTCATTACCCGCGAAGCAGCAGGCAACGGCGGCTTTGGCTACGACCCTATCTTCTTCGTGCCGGAGGCGGGTAAAACCGCAGCTGAACTGAGCCGCGAAGAGAAAATTGCTGTGTCCCACCGTGGACAGGCGCTGAAATTGTTACTGGAAGCCCTGCGTTAATGACCGTGTTACCTCCGCTGAGTTTATACATTCATATTCCCTGGTGCGTGCAGAAATGCCCGTACTGCGATTTCAATTCGCACGCCCTGAAAGGCGAAGTGCCGCATGATGATTATGTGCAGCATCTCCTCGCCGACCTGGATATTGACGTGCCTTACGCGCAGGGACGCGAAGTAAAAACGATTTTTATCGGCGGAGGAACGCCAAGCCTGCTGTCCGGCCCGGCCATGCACAAGCTGCTGGATGGTGTTCGCGCTCGCCTTAATCTGGCTGCGGATGCGGAAATCACCATGGAAGCCAACCCGGGCACCGTGGAAGCGGATCGCTTTGTGGAGTATCAGCGCGCCGGAGTAAACCGAATTTCCATCGGCGTGCAAAGCTTTAGCGAACCAAAGCTCAAGCGCCTCGGACGTATTCACGATTCCGGCGAAGCCAAACGCGCGGCACATCTGGCAACCGGCCTTGGCCTGCGTAGTTTTAACCTCGATTTGATGCATGGCCTGCCGGACCAGACGCTGGAAGAGGCGCTGGATGATTTGCGCCAGGCCATTGAGCTTAATCCACCGCATCTGTCGTGGTATCAGCTGACCATCGAACCCAACACGCTCTTTGGCTCACGTCCGCCTAAGCTGCCAGACGACGACGCGCTGTGGGATATTTTCGAACAAGGCCATCAGTTGCTGACTGCCGCAGGTTATCAGCAGTATGAAACCTCCGCCTACGCTAAACCGGGCTACCAGTGTCAGCACAACCTGAACTACTGGCGCTTTGGCGATTATCTCGGCATTGGCTGTGGCGCACACGGCAAAGTGACTTTCCCGGACGGCCGCATTCTGCGTACGGCAAAAACACGCCATCCTCGCGGATACATGGAAGGCCGTTATCTGGAACGCCAGCACGATGTGGAAGCTCAGGATAAGCCGTTTGAGTTCTTTATGAACCGCTTCCGCCTGCTGGAGCCTGCACCGCGTGCAGAGTTCACCGCGTTCACTGGCCTGCCAGAATCACTCCTTCGACCTCAGATTGATCAGGCACTGGCTCAGGGCTACCTGACGGAAACCGCCACCGAGTGGCAAATTACCGATCAGGGTAAATTGTTTTTAAACTCGTTACTGGAAATATTCCTTAGCGAGGAATAAGACTTATAGATGAGATCTGCATCATGCCGATCTCATCTATTCGCAAAAACCGAGTATTTATTTCGTTATTATTTGTTAGTCATTCAACTAATAATTACCCGCTGAATATATTCCTTCTCCACAGTCGATAAATAAACCCAACCCAGCGCACAAAAATAAAAACAGACTTTTTAAATACAGAAAACTGTGAACTCGGTGGCGTCTGCATGTCTGACAACCAGGATAAGATGTCATACAGATTTTTCTTGCATTGCATTATTTGTAAACCATCCCTGAGTATCAATGAGCATGGAGCCATCAATGAAAAAGACCTCTTTTACCCGCACGCTGCTGGGTGCTTCTCTGCTTGCCCTGTTTGCAACGGGCGCGCAGGCCGCTGAAAAAGTCACGTTAAAACTGGCACATAACCTCGAACGCAGCCATGTGGTACACCAGACGTTTGAACATATGGCAAAAGAAGTGAAAGAACTTTCTGACGGGAAAATGACGATTCGTATTTATCCCAGCAGCCAAATGGGCAGCGCCCGTGAAACCATGGAATTATTACAAAATGGCGCACTGGATATGACCAAAGGGTCTGCCAGCGATTTGGAATCATTTGATAATGTTTACGCCATTTATAATCTGCCTTATTTATTTAAAGACCAGGGTCATTTTAATAAAGTGGTCTTTGGCAGCGTCGGCAAAGAAATTATGGACTCCAGCAAAGATAAAGGTTTCTTTGCGCTGTCGGCTTATGTAGCCGGCACCCGTAGTTTTTATGCGAAAAAACCGATCGCTAAACCTGAAGATTTAAAAGGGCTGAAAATTCGCGTTCAGGCAAGCCCAACCACCCTGAAAATGATTGAGCTGATGGGCGGCGCACCTACCCCTATTTCTTTCGGTGAGGTCTATACCGCGATGCAACAGGGCGTGGTGGATGGTGCGGAAAACAACGTACCGTCCTGGGTTCAGACTCGCCACATCGAAATTGCCAAAGTCTTCTCTGAGGACGAACACGCCTCCATTCCTGACTTCCTCGTTATCTCCACCAAGACCTGGAACAAGTTGACGCCTGAACAACAGCAAATCCTCGCAAAAGCCGCTAAAGATTCCGAAGCCTGGCAGCAGCAGGCGTGGAACAAAGTGGAAGAAGAGACCCGAGCTCAGGCCAAAGCGATGGGCGGAGAGTTTGTCAGCGTCGATAAAGCACCGTTCCGTGCTGCCGTACAGCCGCTGTATGACGACTTCAGAAAAGATCCGAAGCAAGCCGAACTGCTGGCGAAATTCGAACAAGCCGCCGAGTAATCTGCCATGGGCCTGTCTCAGGCCCTTTTCAGGAAAATAATCATGATGTTAAACCGCATTAAGCAAGGTGTGGATCGCACCATTGCGGCCTTTTCCGTGGCGGTCATGGTCGCACTCGTCATCTGCGTGGTGTGGCAGGTGTTCAGCCGCTATGTGCTGAACCAGCCCAGCACGATAACGGACGAGCTGGCACGCTTTCTGATGATTTGGGTGGGTCTTCTCGGTGCGGCCTACACCGTGGGCGCACAACGTCATCTCTCTATCGATCTCTTAGCGATGACTCTGAATGCCCATCGCCAGGCCATCCTTAGCGTCGTTATCAATGTGCTGATCTTCGCGTTTTCCGGGCTGGTCATCGTCACCGGAGGACTCAAGCTGATTGAGAAAACGCTGGCCACCACGCAGGTTTCTGCGGCAATGCAAATCCCGATGGGCTACATCTACTTCATCTTGCCGCTGTGCGGCTTTGTGATGATGTTTTACGCCCTGTTCTTTATTCATCAGGGCATCACGCGCCTGACCCATCCGCAGGAGGCCTCGCAATAATGGAAGCTTCAATTGCTCTGACCTTGTTCGGTTGTTTCTTCGTGCTGGTCTTTATCGGCGTGCCGATTTCTTTCTCTATCGGCATTGCCACCGTCGCCTCCATGCTGCTGATGTTCCCGTGGGACATTGCGGTGATCACTGTATCCCAGCGTCTGGCGAACGGCCTGGATAACTTTGCGCTGCTGGCTATCCCGTTCTTTATTTTTGCAGGCACGCTGATGAACAGCGGCGGAATAGCCATACGCCTCATCAACCTGGCGCAGGTGATGGTCGGCCGCGTACCCGGCTCGCTCGGGCATGTAAACGTGCTGGCGAACATGATGTTTGGCTCTATTTCAGGTTCTGCTGTGGCAGCGGCAGCCGCTGTTGGCGGCACGCTGAATCCTATTCAGACTAAAAAAGGCTACGACCCGGCGTTTTCGACGGCCGTTAACGTGTCGTCCTGTATCACTGGTTTGCTGATCCCGCCTTCAAACGTACTGATTGTTTTCTCGCTGACAGCGGGCGGCGTGTCGGTTGCGTCGTTATTTATGGCGGGCTATCTGCCCGGCATTTTGATGGGCCTTGCCATCATGGTGGTGTGCGCCATTATCGCTAAACGTCGCGGTTACCCGCTCTCTGAGCGCCCAACCTGCGCACAGGCAGCGAAAGCGCTACTGGACGCGCTGCCGAGCCTGCTTCTGGTCGTCATTGTGATGGGCGGCATTCTGGGCGGGATTTTTACCGCCACGGAAGCCTCAGCCATTGCCGTGGTTTACACCTTTATCCTTTCGGTACTGATTTACCGTGAGGTGAAGTGGCGTGACCTGCCGAAGCTGATTCTGGAATCGGTGGTGACCACTTCTATCGTTCTGCTGCTGATTGGTTTTTCCGTCGGCATGTCCTGGGCGATGACCAACGCGGATATCCCGTACATGATCAGCGACACGCTGATGGGGATCTCTGAGAATCCCTTGATCATTCTGCTGCTGATTAACATCGTGCTGCTGATCGTGGGCATCTTTATGGATATGACGCCAGCGGTACTGATCTTCACGCCGATCTTCCTGCCGATCGCGCAAGAGCTGGGTATGGACCCGGTTCACTTCGGCATCATGATGGTCGCTAACCTGTGTATCGGCCTGCTGACACCGCCAGTTGGCAGCGCGCTGTTTGTCGGCTGCTCGATCTCAGGGGTGAAAATCCAGCATCTGATCAAGCCGCTTCTGCCCTTCTACGCCGCCCTGCTGGTCGCGTTGATGCTCATCACCTACATCCCACAGATCTCACTGTTTATCCCGCAAGCACTGGGGCTGATGTAAATACCCTGGAAGCGGGCTTCCAGTTTTCTCATCTCACTCTGGCAGTGGTTTGCTTTGCTGGCAGAGTGGGAGGATGGAAATCGCAAAGCAACTTCGCACTAACCAAACACCAGAAGAGCAGAAGCTATGGTATCTGCTAAGAGCAAAACGCTTTTATGGTTATAAGTTCAGACGGCAAATGCCAATTGGCCCCTTTTTCGCGGACTTCGTCTGCTACCGAGCTCGATTGATTGTTGAACTTGACGGAGGACAACACGCTGAAAATACAGACTATGACAGGCACAGGACGGCGTGGCTAAATGCCCGAGGATGGAGAGTGCTGCGCTTCTGGAATAATGAATTGAGAGAGAACGAGGAAGGCGTACTGACGAGTATTCTTGAACATCTCATTGCCTGCTCCCCCTCTCCCCGGCCCTCTCCCTTCGGTAGAGGGCCGGGGAGAGGGGCTGGCACAATATTACTTCAACCCACCCACCAGCGCTTTACGGCTCTCTTCCAGCGAAATCACCCGGCCGCAGACGTCTTTGCCAAACTTCTGGAAATCTGCTTCCTGGTTTTTCCATTCGTTCTGCACTGCGGTTTGTAAACCGCCCATGCTGCCGAGAATGTTTTGCAGCGGGTTACCGCCGCCCTTCAGCACCGCTTTCGAGCCCATTTCATTGATGCTGTCCTGTAACAGTCCGCCCATCGCCTGATTCACCAGGTTCTGGCCGTCGGCTCGCACCTGATCAATGCCTTTATAGTGGAACGTCAGGCCATCGGTGCGGTGCTCGATAATACGGTTCATCTGCTCTTTGAGCTGTGCGTCCAGCTTGGTCAGACGCCCATGCATACTGCTGCTGGCGCCCACCTGTTCGGTGATGATTTTATCCAGCGCGGCGCGGCTTTTATCCACACGGGAGCGGGCGCCTTCGTCAATCCACGGCAGCGCGCTGCGCAGTTCGGTCTGGTAATCCTTCGCCTGTTCGCGTTGGGCTGCACTCAGCGCGTACTGCTTGCCGTTGAACATCACGTTGCCGTCTGGGGTGATCACCAGATTGCCGTTTTCGCCTTTCACCTGCACGGTTTGCGGGTTGAGGATCACATCGTCACGCGGGGTGACGCTGCACTGATAATCCGCCTGTGCGGCGAAAGCCGTAACGGAGAGGGCCGCCGCCAGCAACGTTTTGCGCATCATAGAAACTCCTGTAAAGACAAAACGGGCCAGCGATTGCTGGCCCTTTATAGCTACTTAGTCCCACCAGACGTCGAAAAGTTCGCTGGTGCGTACCTGTTCAAGCTTCTGCTCTTCCAGCCACTTACGCACGATGGCCTGATGCTCTTCGGTGCATTTGCCGGTTTCCTGCAGGCAAATCAGACCTTCCCAGGCCAGATAGCCACTGCCGTCAAACGCCAGCTTGTTCGGCTCGATCACTTCATCAATAAAGCGGTCGACGGATTTGTCGATTTGCTCAACGTCAGTCCCTTCCGGGAAACGCCACGCAACAGAGAATCCTACTTCCTGGAATTCGTCGATGTGCATTTTTTTACGCAGACGACGGCTACGGTTTTTCGCCATTATTTCACCCTCTCGAACATTAAGTCCCATACACCGTGACCAAGACGATGGCCACGTTGTTCAAATTTGGTTACCGGACGCGATTCCGGACGCGGAACATAGTCGTTGCTCTCGGAGACATTTTTATACCCTTCGAGCGAGGACATCACTTCCAGCATATGCTCCGCATAAGGTTCCCAGTCGGTCGCCATGTGGAAAACACCACCCAGCTTCAGCTTAGCTTTCACCAGCTCGGCAAACGGCGCCTGAACGATACGGCGCTTATTATGACGTGCTTTGTGCCATGGGTCAGGGAAAAACAGCTGAACCATGTTCAAAGAATTGTCAGGAATCATTTTGTGCAGCACTTCCACCGCGTCGTGGCACATCACGCGCAGGTTATCCACGCCCTCTTCGTGCGCAGAAGCGAGGCAAGCACCAACGCCCGGGGAATGCACTTCGATGCCTAAGAAATTCTGCTCAGGTTTGGCTTTCGCCATGGTGACAAGTGACGCGCCCATGCCGAAACCGATTTCCAGCGTGGTTGGCGCTTCACGGCCGAATAAGTCGACAAAGTCGACCGGCGTTTCGCTGAATTCAACGCCCATCACCGGCCAATAGTTATCCAGCGCATGCTGCTGCCCTTTGGTCAGGCGGCCCTGGCGGCGGACAAAGCTGCGAATACGGCGCAACGGGCGGCCGTTTTCATCAAATTCCGGTGAAATGACGTCGTTGTTCATAAAAATTCAGTCTACCTGATGAGTATTTAAGGAAACGGGCATTATCCAAAGTTAAAGAGAGGATGCAAGCATGGGAAAGATCCGGTTTACAGCGAGGCTGTCGCTGTGCTGCAATCTGCGTCCCTGATACAGCGGAACGGTCGCCATGCAAGCCTCTCAATTTTCAGCCCAGGTGCTGGACTGGTACGACAAATATGGGCGTAAGACCCTGCCCTGGCAAATAGAAAAAACGCCGTACAAAGTATGGCTCTCTGAGGTGATGCTGCAACAGACGCAGGTGGCGACGGTCATTCCCTATTTTGAACGCTTTATGGCGCGCTTTCCGACAGTCACCGATTTAGCCAATGCCCCGCTCGATGAAGTCCTTCATCTGTGGACAGGCCTTGGCTATTACGCGCGCGCCCGCAATCTGCACAAAGCCGCTCAGCAGGTTGCCACGCTTCATAGAGGCAAGTTCCCTGAGACGTTTGAAGAAGTGGCCGATTTACCGGGCGTAGGGCGCTCGACCGCGGGCGCAATCCTTTCGCTTTCTTTAGGCAAACATTTCCCGATCCTCGACGGCAATGTGAAGCGTGTTTTGGCTCGCTGCTACGCCGTCGGCGGTTGGCCGGGCAAGAAAGATGTTGAAAAGCGCCTGTGGTCAATCAGCGAAGAGGTCACGCCCGCGAAAGGCGTGGAGCGCTTTAATCAGGCGATGATGGATCTGGGCGCGATGGTTTGTACGCGCTCGAAACCGAAATGCGAACTCTGCCCTTTAAACACTGGCTGCGTGGCCTACGCCAGGCACAGCTGGGCGCAGTATCCCGGCAAAAAACCGAAACAGACGCTCCCTGAGCGCGAAGGTTACTTCCTTATCATGCAGCAAGATAACGAAGTGCTTTTACTTCAGCGTCCGCCAAGTGGCCTGTGGGGTGGGCTGTTCTGTTTCCCACAGTTTGCCTCGGAAGAAGAGTTGCGGGAATGGCTGGCTGCGCGTCAGATAAAGGCCGATAAGCTCGAACAGCAAACCGCCTTCCGCCACACCTTTAGCCATTTCCATCTGGATATCGTGCCAATGTGGCTCAGCGGGCAGTCTGTTGGCGCATGCATGGATGAAGGCAACGCTCTCTGGTATAACTTAGCCCAGCCACAGTCCGTGGGGCTTGCAGCTCCCGTTGAACGCCTGTTACAGCAGTTACGCGCCGGCGCTCTGGTTTGAGCGACGGCCTAAAAGAGGAAGAGTCATGAGCAGAACCATTTTTTGTACCTACCTGCAGCGCGATGCCGAAGGTCAGGACTTCCAGCTTTATCCGGGCGAGCTCGGCAAACGCATCTATAACGAAATCTCGAAAGAAGCCTGGGCGCTGTGGCAGCACAAGCAAACCATGCTGATTAACGAGAAAAAACTCAACATGATGAATCCGGAGCACCGCAAGCTGCTGGAGCAGGAGATGATCAACTTCCTGTTCGAAGGCAAAGAGGTGCATATCGAAGGCTATACGCCACCGGAAAAACAGTAAGCAGGATTGCCCACAGCGGTAACGTAGGCCGGGTAAGCGTAGCGCCACCCGGCATGGCCGTTGCATTTATCACCACACCACAAGCACTCCCGGAATGATGAAAAAATATTTAGCGCTAGCCCTGATTGCGCCGTTGCTCATTTCGTGTTCAGGCTCTAAAAAAAACGATACCTATAACGAGGCCTGGGTTAAGGACACCAACGGTTTTGACATCCTGATGGGCCAGTTCGCCCACAACATCGAGAATATCTGGGGGTACAACGAAGTGCTGGTCGCAGGGCCGAAGGACTACGTGAAGTATTCCGACCAGTATTACACCCGTAGCCACATCAACTTTGACGAAGGGACGATCACCTTCGAAACCATCGCCGGAACCGATCCGACAGGCCGTCTGCGTCAGACGATCATCAAAACACTGTTGATGGGCGACGATCCGGGCTCGGTCGATCTCTATTCCGATGCCGATGACATCCAGATTTCCAAAGAACCGTTCTTATACGGGCAGGTGGTGGATAACACCGGTCAGCCGATTCGCTGGCAAGGGCGGGCGTCGAATTACGCCGACTGGCTGCTGCAAAATCGCCTGAAAAGCCGCAACAACGGGCTGCACATTATCTACAGCGTGACCCTCAACCTGGTGCCGAACCACCTCGACAAACGTGCGCATAAATACATTGGCATGGTGCGTCAGGCTTCGCGTAAATATGGCGTGGATGAATCCCTGATTCTGGCCATTATGCAGACTGAATCCTCCTTTAACCCTTACGCCGTCAGCAACGCCGATGCACTGGGCCTGATGCAGGTGGTTCAACACTCAGCCGGGAAGGACGTGTTTAAAGCGCAGGGTAAATCTGGCACACCGAGTCGCAGCTTCCTGTTTGATCCAGCCAGCAACATCGATACCGGCACCGCCTATCTGGCCATGTTGAGCAACGTTTATTTGGGCGGGATTGATAACCCAACCTCACGTCGCTACGCGGTGATAACCGCTTACAACGGCGGCGCGGGCAGCGTGCTTCGCGTCTTCTCAAGCGATAAAGTGCAGGCGGCAGCCATCATCAACAGCATGGCGCCGGGCGATGTATATCAGACGTTGACGACGCGCCATCCGTCCGCTGAATCCCGTCGCTATCTCTATAAAGTTAACACAGCACAGAAAAGCTACCGTCGGAAGTAAAACCCGACTTAACTCAGGCTCGATTCCGGGCCTGAGTCTTCTCCCCTCGCCTCTTCGTCATACGAAAATGTTATTTGCGTCACTAAACTGCTCTGCAAAAGAATAATCATTGCATTTTCTTGCGGCAGCTAACAAAACGTAGGACGCCTCACCGCTAGAATCGCCTCAAATCACCGCCATGAATGTTTTAATAACAACACAACCCCCAATACCTTTGTGAGGAAATTAACATGAACCTTAAGCTGCAGCTTAAAATATTGTCGTTTCTGCAGTTCTGTCTGTGGGGGAGCTGGCTGACCACGCTGGGCTCGTATATGTTCGTCACCCTGAAATTCGACGGAGCCTCCATTGGCGCTGTTTACAGCTCTTTGGGGATCGCTGCGGTGTTCATGCCAACCCTGCTGGGGATTGTGGCCGACAAATGGATCAGCGCTAAGTGGGTCTACGCACTGTGCCATTTAGTCGGGGCAGGTACGCTGTTTATGGCAGCCGAAGTCACCACGCCAAGTGCGATGTTCATGGTGATTTTGCTCAACTCGCTGGCCTACATGCCAACACTTGGGCTCATCAACACCATCTCCTACTATCGCCTGAAATCAGAAGGGATGGACATCGTCACGGACTTCCCGCCGATTCGTATCTGGGGCACCATCGGCTTTATCATCGCGATGTGGGCCGTGAGCTTCGCAGGTTTCGAGTTAAGCCACATGCAGCTTTACATCGGCGCGGCGCTGTCCGTGGTCCTGGCGCTGTTTACCCTGACGCTGCCGCACATTCCGGTGTCTAACCAGCAGGCGAAGCAGAGCTGGAGCAGCATGCTGGGCCTGGATGCTTTCGCGCTGTTCAAAAACAAACGCATGGCCATCTTCTTTATCTTCTCGATGATGCTGGGCGCGGAGCTGCAAATCACCAACATGTTCGGCAACACCTTCCTGCACAGCTTCGATAAGGATCCGCTGTTTGCCAGCAGCTTTATCGTGCAGCACGCCTCGGTGATGATGTCGATTTCGCAGATTTCCGAAACGCTCTTCATCCTGACCATCCCGTTCTTCCTGAGCCGTTACGGCATTAAGAACGTGATGCTCATCAGTATCTTCGCGTGGATGCTGCGCTTTGGCCTGTTCGCATATGGCGACCCAACGCCGTTTGGCACCGTGTTGCTGGTGCTGTCGATGATTGTCTACGGCTGTGCGTTCGACTTCTTCAACATCTCCGGGTCGGTGTTTGTCGAAAAAGAAGTGAAGCCAGAAATTCGCGCCAGCGCACAGGGCATGTTCCTGATGATGACCAACGGCTTCGGCTGTATTCTCGGCGGGATTGCGAGCGGTAAAGTGGTGGAGATGTACACCGTAAACGGCATTACTGACTGGCAGAACGTGTGGCTGATTTTCGCGGCTTACTCACTGGTACTGGCTTTCGCGTTCGTTGCGCTGTTCAAGTACAAACACGTGCGTGTTGCGCCGGGTGCGCAAACGCAGACTGTCGCGCACTGATTCTCCCCTCTCCCCGGCCCTCTCCCCAAGGGAGAGGGAGCTTAAAAACTCCCCTCGCCCTGTGGGAGAGGGGCTGGGGGAGAGGGCATCAGGCAACTCAATTCTTCAGCACATACCCATACAACCGCTTAATCCCATCGGCATCCTTTTCGCTATACACGCCCTGTAGTTCCGGGGAGAAGCCAGGTAGCAGATTGACGCCCTCTTCCAGCGCGAGGAAATAGCGCTGCACTGCCCCGCCCCAGATTTCACCCGGCACCACGCAGAGCACCCCTGGCGGGTAAGGCAGTGCGCCTTCCGCCGCGATGCGCCCTTCTGCCTCACTCAGACGCACCAGCTCAACGTTGCCACGGATAAACTCAATATTGGCATCCTGAGGATTCATCACCACCGCCGGGAAGCTGGCTTTGCGGAACATCGCCTTCTGTAAATCCTTCACGTCGAAGCTAACGTACAGGTCATGCATCTCCTGACAAAGCTGGCGAAGCGTGTAGTCGCGATAACGCACCGGATATTTGTTGTAGACCGATGGCAACACGTCGGCCAGCGGCGTGTCGTCTTCGATATGCTGCTCGAACTGACCCAGCATCGCCACCAACTGCACCAGCTTTTCTGAGCTTTCTGCCGGGGTCAGCAGGAACAGAATCGAGTTGAGATCGCACTTCTCTGGCACGATGCCATTCTCACGCAGGAAATGCGCCAGAATGGTGGCCGGAATGCCAAACTCGCTGTACTCGCCCGTATCGGCGTTGATCCCCGGCGTGGTCAGCAGCAGTTTGCAGGGATCGACAAAGTACTGATCCTGCGCGTACCCTTCGAAACCATGCCAGCGGTCGCCAGGGCCAAAGCTGAAAAAGCGCCGCTCGCTGGCAATGGTCTGCGTCGCATGATCCTGCCACGGCCGCCCCTCCACCACGGGCGGAATAAACGGTTTGATCATCTTACAGTTGGCGATAATGGCTTTACGCGCTTCAATTCCGAGCGTCACACAATCCGCCCACAGGCGACGGCCGCTTTCCCCTTCGTGGATCTTGGCATTCACATCGAGGGCAGCAAAAAGCGGATAGAACGGGCTGGTCGAGGCATGCAGCATGTAAGCATTATTCAGACGCTTATAAGGGCAAAAACGCGCCTGGCCGCGAATGTGGTCGTCCTTTTTGTGGATCTGCGAAGTCTGCGAGAAACCGGCCTGCTGTTTATGAACCGACTGAGTGACGAAGATCCCCGGATCGTTTTCGTTGAGATCGAGCAGCAGTGGCGAGCAATCAGCCATCATCGGAATAAATTGCTCGTAGCCAACCCATGCGGAATCAAACAGGATGTAGTCGCACAGGTGGCCGATTTTGTCGATCACCTGCCGGGCGTTGTAAATCGTGCCGTCGTAAGTGCCAAGCTGGATCACCGCTAATCGGAAAGGTCGGGCTTCATTTGCACGCTCAGGCGCAACTTCGCGGATCAGTTCGCGCAGGTATTTGTCATCAAAGCAGTGTTCATCAATACCGCCGATAAACCCGAAAGGGTTACGCGCCGCTTCCAGATAAACAGGCGTAGCCCCAGCCTGAATCAATGCGCCATGGTGATTCGATTTATGGTTGTTGCGGTCGAACAACACCAGGTCACCGCGCGTCAGTAACGCATTCGTCACGACCTTATTAGCCGCAGAAGTGCCGTTCAGCACGAACCAGGTTTTATCGGCGTTGAAGACCTTCGCCGCAAACTTTTGCGCCCGCTTGGCGGCCCCTTCGTGAATCAGCAAATCGCCCAGTTTTACGTCCGCATTGCACATATCGGCGCGGAAAATATTCTCGCCAAAGAAATCATAAAACTGACGGCCCGCCGGGTGCTTTTTGAAGAACTCGCCGTGCTGATGCCCGGGACAAGCGAAAGTGCTGTTGCCCATTTCAACATACTGAGTCAGCGTGTCGAAAAACGGCGGCAGCAGATTTTCTTCGTAGCGGACAGCGGCGGCTTCAACTTCCAGCCACTGCTGGACGCTGCCGTTGATCACCGCATTCACCCCTTCAGGGGTTGCAAGCTCTTCGTCGGAAAAAACAAAGACCGGTAAATGAAAACCGGTGCGTTTAAGCAAAGCCAGAACGCCGCTACGGCTGTCGGCGAGACTGATGACGATTGCCGCCACATCGGTAAAATCAGTACTGCCCAACGCGACGACACGACGGTGCGTAGAAAGGCGTGAGACAAGTTCGAGGCTTGCGGCAATGTGCAATGATTTCATAAGCGCGAATACCCAAATCGGGAGAGTAAAAGGCCCGGACGCGGTCAACACCGCGCCCATAAACTGTCAGGGTCCGACTGGTAACCAGCTCCGACCGCCAGACATCAGTAAAAGCAGAAACGCTCTGATTTTACTGCTGTCCTGCAGTGAGCATACGCTTGCCTCACCGCATGGTGAGCATAGAGGATTCAGCAGAATGGCGGGGAAACCGTTGCATATAAGCAATGCGGCGATGGCAACAATGAGTGAATAAAACCATTCAGGCGCCCCCAGAGGTGGAAGGAGAAAATTCGCGCAATGATTACACCTTTCGCCAGAGCGTGCAACCCGTGACAGGCGTTTTCAGCCCTGCCCTCGCATTGATGGCGGTAACATATCAATGCACAAAAATCACATAAAACATCACAATACTGCGAGCTAAAGAAAAACAAGAATCGACCAGAATGGTGAGAGAATGCGCACTCCGTAGCGAAATTAACAAATTTCGTTGACGAGTCCGGCTGAATTTAGTTTAATGCGGCCCGTTGCCCGGATAGCTCAGTCGGTAGAGCAGGGGATTGAAAATCCCCGTGTCGGTGGTTCGATTCCGCCTCCGGGCACCACTCTTCAGAGCCTGTTCGTTAAGGTAGTTGGATACCCAACGATCAAGACAGTGGTCCCCAGCATCATATGGTAGTTTGCTTACCGCATCGATGTTGAATACGGGACTTTAAGAATCCGGAGGATGTTCAAGCATCCTCTGGATTTCTTGCATCCATTACACTTCAGGAATCTATTTACCCTCAGTTTTTGAATGTGTCAATCTCGAGCGTCCAAAAAACTACCATTTTCATTATCAATCGCTTAGATTTGACTTAAGTACCCCGCTCATACGTTTTCCATCTCTTCAAGTAGCGCCCTTACGCGATCCAGATCCGCCTCCACATATTCAAGCGTGATTGCCGGTGTTGAGTGTCCGAGCAAATCCTGCGCCATCTTGATGTTCCTGTCCGGCTGTTTCATCAGATTCGTGGCAATCGTATGCCGGAACCGGTGTGGGCTGGCCGTAAACTGACACTCCTTAGAAAGCCTGCGGAAAAATGCTCTCAGCGGCGGATGATCCATATTCATGCTGGTCAGATTTTTTCCGTCTACAAAGCGCGAAATATTAAACAGCTGCTCATCTTTCTGCGCGCCACGCTCCAGCGACAGATGATAAAGCTTCTCCAGGCGTGGACGAAGGCTTGCCGTGATGGGAACCCGGTGCTCCTTGTGGTTCTTTGCCCCTTCCGGGCGCAGAGTGATCCAGCCATTATCCAGGTCCACGTCGCACAGGCGAATGTGCAGAAGCTGATTTTGTCGCATACCGGTACGGTGAAGCGCATCCAGCACCGTCAGCCAGAACCATGCCGGACGCAATGCACTGCGGGTCCGCTCTCTGCAAATCCCGATGCTCTCATCCGCTTCACGAGCTTCCATTAGCAGGTAGATACGCTTGATTTGCCCGTCGGTCAGCGTCTTCTTACGTTTGATATCCGGACGGGCCAGCACACCATTGAAGGGGTTTTCGGCAGCCGTGACCAGACCCTGAGCGATAGCATGATTGAACAGCGCCCGCATATGCGTCACCTTATTGTTCCAGGTAATTTTGCTCAGGTGGCTGTCACTGATGACCTGACGACGCCACATCAGGACCAGTTTCTTGTCCACCTGCTCTGGCGTAACCAGTTCACCAATAAAGTGCTGGAAAGATTTTACAACCTTGTTGTAACTCCATTCCGTCGCTGGTCGCAGCGCTTTTGTGAAAAAATAATCACTAAGCAAATCGTCGAATGTTGTGTTCATATTTACCTCGGTTGAGGCTTTGTTGAATAAATCGAACTTTTGCTGAGTTGAAGGATCAGATCACGCATCCTCCCGATAACGAAGACCGTTCCGTGGCAAAGCAAAAGTTCAAAATTACCAACTGGCCCACCTACAACAAAGCTCTCATCA
>NZ_JBOFIN010000095.1:0-11947 GCF_051650185.1 Scandinavium sp. | reverse complement strand
ACCATAAAAACGATTTCGTAATGACGCATCGAATTGCTCCTTACGGATTATTCAGCCTCCTGTCTGGGTCAGCCGCGGCCCATGGAGGCAAGGAACGTGTTAAAGGGCGGCTGAAAAATTGACGCGTAATCATACTTGCGCTACCCAGGAAACTCAAGGTGATTGCGCAAATAATTCGCACTAAGCGCAAAGCTTCGCTGGCTCAGTGGCTTAAAATTAATCAACACGGAATGCGCCATTTTTTTGAACAACTGCATCAGAAATGGTCGCTTAAGGATCTAAGGGTAACGATTACACTTAAATCAGACCCCATCTGGACGCAGAAGGAGCCCCACCTAAACACAGCAGGCTGTATGGAGTGACTATCATGAAAAACATCGCAATCGCCGTAATGGCTGCGGTTTTGCTCAGTGCAAACGCGATGGCAGCCATCAAGATAGACGGCCGACAGGCCAGAAATATGGACGATGTGCAGAGCTTAGGCGTTATCTATATCAACCATAACATCGCCACCGAAAGCGAAGCAGATCAAGCCTTGAGTGAAGAGAGTGACGCGCGCGGCGCCAGATACTATCACCCAATTCTTCTCCATGAACCCGGCAGCAATGGCTTGATTCATGCCAGCGCTGACGTTTACCGCTAGCACCAGGACAACACAAAAACGCACTTTGTCTTAGTTGAACCCTGCCCCCGGACTCCGGGGGCTTTTTTTTTGGCGTCACAAATGCCCCTGAAAAAAACTCACCGCAGCGTCAAGCGCCTCCGGGGTGATGCGATGCTTAACACCTGCCTGCCACTGGCTGGTCAGATTGTTGTCCATTCCCTGTTGCTGTAATGCCTGCTGCAAACGAAACGACTCTATCGCAGGCACCACGTCATCCTCTTCGCCATGCCACAAGAACAAGGGGCGCGTAGCCAGAGCTGCCAGGTTCTGGCCAACGTCCCACTGATGCAGCGCCTGCGGGAAATCCGGTGAAGGGAAAAGCGTTTGGGAAAGCGAGGAGAAATAGCCTGATCCCATCAGGCTCGCAACGCATTTGACTTCCGAATGGTGCGTTACAATACCCAATGCGACCATCCCCCCCATCGAAGCACCCGCCACGGCTAACCGTTCATTCGCTAACCAGCCTTCAGAAATGATCGCCTCCCGTAGTGCGGGAAACGCCTCAATGCTATTAAGCAGGATAGGCCAAAAGCGCTGTAACCTTTGCGCCGCATCGCCTTCAAACCGTGAACCATGATCGAGCGCATCGGGCATAATGACCCTGAACCCGGCCTGCGCCAACGCGACAGCAAAGTAGCTGTAGACCACTTTTGACGAAGTAAAACCATGATAAAACACGATGCAGGGTAAAGCGGAAGTTGCCGCCACCTTTGGATATGCGTGCAAAACTTCACTGCCCGCCAGGTTGCGCATTTCAAGTTCAATCATTCGCCGTCTCCTTCTTTTATGCTGGTATGACATGCGGCTGTGGCAGGTGCAAGTTTATCGCGCCTCTCAGGCCTGCTAATGTTGAGAGGTGGATTACGCTTTTGCGCTTTTTTCATTTGAAAAAAGCGCGAGAGCTAACAGTTCGGGAACATTCCCCCAAAGGCAAATCAATTCATCACTACACTAATGATTAACAGGAAACGGGATATGGCTATGCGACGTTTTGCGCCACTGCTGCTGGCGGTGTTACTGAGTGGTTGCACGGTTCTTCAGGGTACACCTGAAGCACCGCCGCCGCTGACCAGTCATCCGCAGGAAATTAAGCGGAATCAAACGGAAGGCCTGCAAAAAATAGGCACCGCCAGCGCGCTGGTATATGGTTCGCCGATGGATGTCGAGGCCGCTCTCAAGGAAAAAGTGATAGCCGCCAAAGCAGACTACTACGTCGTCGTCATGGTTGATGACACCGTCGTGCCGGGGCAATGGTATTCGCAGGCCATTTTGTA
The DNA here is from genome assembly GCF_051650185.1 of Scandinavium sp. Taxonomy (GTDB): domain Bacteria; phylum Pseudomonadota; class Gammaproteobacteria; order Enterobacterales; family Enterobacteriaceae; genus Scandinavium. The sequence goes on along the minus strand of NZ_JBOFIN010000095.1, from coordinate 10,009 downwards.
TCGCAAACCCTAGGCGATCGTTATTTAGCCAGCTTTACATTGCTTTTCAGCCGTTCACGTTTCTCTGTGCACAATGACGTCATGCTGTTTGGAAGGATGCACGTCTGCGATGGAATGCCCGGATTACCCACGGGTTACGTGAAATGGAGCTGACGACGATGAAAAATGCCTTTGCTTTCTTACCTGGATTTTCAAGAACCACGGCTCAGTCCGCGGAGTTTGCCAGCGCCGATTGCGTGACCGGATTGAATGAAATCGGCCTGATTTCCGTCAATAACATTGAAGGCAGCCTGCAGGATGTCGAGCACGTTATTGCTCTCAAAGCAGATGAGCAGGGGGCTTCCTGGTACCGCATTATTCAGATGTATGAGGAGCAGCATCCCGACAACTGGCGGGTGCAGGCGATTCTGTATGCCTGAGGCAAAGGGCAGGCCCTCACCGCCTGCCCAAGCACATTATCCAACACCGCCTGTCGCGCGCAGCAGCAAATCATCCTGAGTTTGTTCACTGAGCAACACACCCCCACGCGTATCCAGCATCATTCGACACCACGCCTGAGCGAGGGTTGGCGAGGCAGACTTCAGCATTTGCGCACCGCTTCCCAACAGAGAGAGCTGTTGAGCAATTTCACGCCCCTGCGCCTCATCCGGTTTACGTAATCGCTGCTGGAGCTGACGCCAGGCTCGATCGAAATGCCTGTCCTGCCCCTTAACCTCGTTACACTCTGTGCTTAGCACCTCCAGCGCGCCCGGCTGTTTTGTCAGCACGCGCAGGACATCGAGGCACATAATATTGCCTGAGCCTTCCCAGATGCTGTTCACCGGCATTTCGCGGTAAAGGCGCGGCAGTTCGTTATCCTCACAGTATCCGGGCCCCCCCAGCACCTCCATGGCTTCAGCCACGAAGGGGATGCCCGCTTTGCAGACCGCGAATTTGGCGACGGGAGTAAACAATCTGGCCAGGATCATCTCTTCAGGGGAGACCCGATTGCCCAGCGCACGCGCCAGCCGGAACAGAAAGGCCGTTTGGCCTTCGAGCTGTAAAGCCATACGGGCGAGAACCTGACGCATTAAAGGCTGATTGATCAGGGTTTTGCCGAATACCTGGCGTTGATGGGCATGATACAGCGCAACGGAAAGCGCCCTGCGCATTAACCCGTGACTGCCCAAAGCGCAGTCAAAACGAGTCAGCCCGCCCATTTTCAGGATCAGGCGGATGCCCTCCCCTTCTTCGCCCAGCAGCCAGCCTGTCGCATCGGTGAACTCGGCTTCGCTGCTGGCATTTGAGCGATTGCCAAGTTTGTCCTTTAACCGCTCCAGGCGCACCGCATTGCGTTGCCCGTCAGGCAGGAAGCGCGGCAGGAAGAAACAGGAGAGCCCCCCTTTGGCCTGCGCCAGCACCAGATGTGCGTCACTTTGTGGCACAGAGAAAAACCATTTATGCCCGATCAGGCGATACATCGAGCCGTCAATCTTCTCGGCTCGCGTAGTGTTACTGAGCACATCTGACCCACCCTGTTTCTCGGTCATGCCCATGCCAATTAACAGACCCCGCTTTTGGCTGCCTGGCAGTAAATGGGCATCATAGCGATCGCTCATCAGCGGCGTCAGCCAGTCGGCAAAGGGCCTGGGGAGGAGTTGCTGGAGTAACGGCGTGGCGGCAAACGTCATGGTTATCGGGCAGAGCGTGCCTGCTTCAACCTGGGCGTGCAGAACAAAACGCGCAGCACGAGCCACAAATGCGCCCTCACGAGCGTCGTCTTCCCATGCCAGATTGTGTACACGATTGGCACACAGCCCTTGCATCAGCAAATGCCAGGCCGGATGAAAGCGCACATCGTCAAGCCGTTCGCCAGTAGCGTCATAGCGCAGTAGCTCGGGTGGATTCACGTTAGCCAGCCGCCCCAGCTCCAGCGATTCCGCCGTGCCCAGCTGCTGACCAATACTTGCCAGTAAATCACTGTCCCATCCTGCGCCTTCGCGAGATACGGCTTCCCGCAATGCCGAATCCGACAGAAACAGATTGCTGTTGTTCAGAGGCTGGGGCTGATTGAATACGGTATGAGTCTGCCATTCCAAGGTGCATCCCTCCTTATCGGCGTTAGCCGTAAGTATGGTCAGTCACCTTCATTCACGCGAAAGGAAAGGCAGAAAACGTGACCTTAGCGCAGTGTAAATTCCGGTATTGCTGCGATGTCAGCCCACTCGACAGCCCTGGGCTGAAGCGGCCCGTTACTGATCATATGCAGCCACATCCCCCCTACGATTAGGGTGTTAATATCCGGATTCAATTCAAGATTACGGCCATTCCGGGAGCGGCTAACCCCCAGCAGCGTCGCATTGTGACGAATTTTCAGGTATTGCATCATCGCACCGTATTTCACGGGCGTTATACCTTTCGGCACGTCAACCACACAGCCAGTGTCACCAATCATCGGATTGAGCATTGAAGTTATGGAATGGGAAGAGCCTGGCTCCATCGCGGAATGCGTCAGTTGTTCAGCAGAAAGATTTCTGACCACCTCTATCTCAGGACAGTATTGGCTGAGCAGTGTGGCATAACGCTCATCCTCAAGATAAACCACCATATGGCAGCTTTCTGGCACGTTCTCAGCAAGAGACAATGCGATAGTGAATGTTTGTTCGTCCGTCGGGGCGAAAATAATGATTCGGCTACAGTGCCCGAGTCCGATTCGCTGCTGCTCTTCCGGCGCATTAAAATTGCTGACCCGGATAAAATCGACTCCCTGAACGTCAGGCGCAGGATGGTGCAGCAACTCATTCTGCGCGCAAAGCAGAACCCGACCGAACGTACGCTTCTTATCAAACAACAACAAAGAGAGCATCTTTTCGGTTTGCTGGCTGCGCCACCCCACCAGCAGCAGATGATTTCTCAGGTAGCTGAAATTCCCCATGCCTTTGCGTCCTTTTGTAAAAGCCCCTCTGACCGCATTCACCACCTTCCCTAACAGCGTGCCAAACAGCACGACCCCCACCGGAATTTGCCACAGCCCCGTAAACAGCCTGCCCGCTTCGCTGTTCGGGCTGAGATCCCCAAACCCCAGCGACGATCCGACGACCGAGCAGTAATAAATAAACGTGCTGAGCGGCGTCGTCAGCTGGCTCTCATGCAGCCAGCGCAGCACCAGATAGCAAATGCTGTAGTGGCAAAGAAAAAGCAGCAGCAGGCCCGGCCAGGTCAGGCGAGCCAGATGCCGCAGGCAGAATTCAGACACCGGAGTACTTTGCATCAGGCTTTCATTACCGGAATGCTCGAAGCAAAGGGAACAGGGAAGATCGTCAGAAGGGTCATTTTTAAAAATTTAAATTTTATTTTTAATAAAATCATATCGTTACATGAACTCATTGTGCGAGTTTACCCGTTGCGATCGGCCATTGAAAGACAGCGAGGCGAAATTGCTTTTTGAAAACCTTCGCACTCAGGGCGTTTTCCTTCGTGAACCCCATCACAGCCATAAGAATTTTAAATTTTCTTATGTTTTATGTGTGGAATAATTTATTCAATTGTTACTACGATGGTTACGGCGGGACTCTCTATGCAATCAGGATCACCGGCAGCAAAGGCGCATAAGCGCGCGCTTATCGCAGGCTCGATTGGGAATTTCATCGAATGGTACGAGTTTGCGGTGTACGGTTTTTTGGCAACGGTTATCGCCAAAAACTTCTTTCAACTGGCCGGTGAGGCACCGCTCACTGGATTGATACTGACCTACGCTTCCTTCGCCGTCGCCTTTTTCTTCCGCCCGCTGGGTGCCATCGTTTTCGGTCGACTCGGCGACAGAATCGGCCGCAAGCCGACGCTGATTTTAGTATTGGTGATGATGACACTCGCCACTACTGCGATTGGCCTTGTACCGGTTTACGCCACGCTTGGCGTTGCCGCCCCGCTGATCCTGACCTGCCTGCGCATTCTTCAGGGCTTGTTTGCTGGCGGGGAGTATGGCGGTGCCGTGTCGCTGATGACGGAATTTGCACCGCGTGGAAAACGTGGGTTGTACGGTGCCTGGCAATCGTTCACCGTCGCACTTGGCCTGCTGGCGGGGGCCGGTATCGTCGCACTGCTGTCCTTTGTGCTGACCCCTGAAGAGCTGCATGACTGGGGTTGGCGCATTCCTTTCTTCCTCGCCTTGCCGATGGGCGTCGTGGCACTTTGGCTGCGAATGCATATGGAGGAAACACCGAGCTTTGTCCGTCAGCAACAAGAAGAGGCGACGGTGGTGAAAGCGAGCGTCAGCAGCACATTCAAAGCCATTGTCACCGGTATTGGTCGCCTGATGGTCTGGTCTGCCGCCGGTTATACCTATCTGGTTATCATGCCTTCCTACCTGCAGTCGGCCCTGCATACCGGGTTTTACCAGGCGCTGCTGATCGCCGTTATTTCGAACATTGGTTTCGCCATGACCATCATTCCTTCGGGAATACTCAGTGACAAAATAGGCCGTCGAAAAGTGATGGTGCTGGCCGCTGTGTTGCTTCTGGTTCTGGCGCTGCCATTGCTGAAAATTCTTCAGGCGGAATCGAGCACGCTGCTGGTCAAAGCCGTTGTGGTGTTAATCGCGGGCGGATTAGTGGGCATGCTGGCAGGCCCTGGCCCGGCAATGCTGTCCGAAATGTTCCCCACCAGGGTGCGTTATACCGGGCTTGGACTGGCCTATTCGCTGTCGAACGCCATTTTTTCAGGGTGCGCTGGGCTCATCATCACCGGTTTAATCAAAGAGACAGGCAATCTTGATATTCCTGCGTACTACGTGATGGCAACCGCCGTGGTGAGTATTGTTGCGTTGATGACGCTGAGAAAGGACGACCATTTGCGGTCGCTGGATGAGTAAAACACGTTGTCGGGTGGCGGCAACGCCTGACCCGACTTACGGAAACCGCAGTTGTAGGCCGGGTCAGGCGAAAGCCGTCACCCGGCAAACCATCAGCTACGCTGACGTACCGCTTCAAACAGGCAGATGCCTGTCGCGACAGACACGTTCAGCGAAGAAACGCTGCCCGCCATCGGGATGCTGATCAGCTCATCACAGTGTTCACGGGTCAGGCGGCGCATGCCTTCCCCTTCTGCGCCCATCACCAGCGCCATACGGCCCGTCATTTTGCTCTGATACAGAGTATGATCCGCTTCGCCAGCCGTGCCGACGATCCAGATGTTTTCTTCCTGCAACAGACGCATGGTACGTGCCAGATTGGTGACCCGGATCAGCGGCACGCTTTCCGCAGCACCGCAGGCAACTTTCTTCGCCGTGGCATTCAGTTGTGCAGAGCGATCGCGCGGGACGATCACCGCATGCACACCAGCCGCATCAGCGCTACGCAGACATGCACCGAGGTTGTGTGGATCGGTCACGCCGTCGAGGATCAGCAAGAACGGATTATCAAACTGAGCCAGCAGGTCCGGCAGATCGTTTTCCTGATACTGACGGCCTTCTTTTACACGGGCGATGATCCCCTGATGCACGGCTCCGTCGCTTTTTTCGTCCAGGAACTGGCGGTTCGCCACCTGAATCACCACGCCTTGCGCTTCCAGCGCGTGGATCAGCGGCAGCAAGCGCTTGTCTTCGCGGCCTTTCAGAATAAAGACTTCCTGAAAGCGCTCCGGGGCACGTTCCAGCAGGGCCTGCACCGCGTGGATGCCGTAAATCATTTCACTCATGAATATACTCGTAAATAGTTAATCGCTGATTCCCCTCTCCCCAAAGGGGCGAGGGAGAAAATCAAGGGTATGCACCAGACTGTCCCCTCTCCCTTTCAGGGAGAGGGTTAGGGTGAGGGTCAAAATTACTCTGTCGTTTTCTTCGCTGCGCGCTTAGCTTTGGTGGCGGCGGCGATTTTAAGCGTTTTTTCCGACGGCTTTTTGGCTTTTTTACTGGCCGCTTCTTTCTTCGCCGCTTTCGGCTTCTGCTTTTTAGGTTGCCCTTTCTCGCCACGGAACGCGCTGTCCGGCTCGAAGTTTACCTTTTTGCCTGCCTGACGGCGTTTGCCGCTCGGCTTGCCATTACCGGCTTTTTTCGCGTTCTCACGCGCCGTTTTACCGACGTTACGTGGGCCACGCTCACTCGAAATCAGGGAGAAGTCGATTTTACGTTCGTCCATGTTGACGGCTTCCACGCGCACTTCCACTCGATCGCCCAGACGGTAAGTCTGACCGCCAGATTCACCAATCAGGCGCTGGCCAATCTGGTCGAAACGGTAGTAGTCGTTATCAAGCGAGGAAACGTGCACCAGGCCATCAATAAACAGGTCATTAAGACGCACGAAGAAACCGAAGCCGGTGACGCTGGCGATAACGCCCGGGAAGACGTTGCCCACCTGATCCTGCATGAAGTCGCACTTCAACCAGTCAGACACTTCACGCGTCGCTTCATCGGCACGGCGTTCGGTCATCGAACAGTGCTGACCGAGTTGCAGCATCTCTTCCATGCTGTAGTGCCAGCCACCTGTCTCGGTGGAGTTGCCTTTATTGCCTTCTTCTTTCGCCAGCAGATACTTGATCGCGCGGTGCAGCGTCAGATCCGGATAGCGACGAATTGGCGAGGTAAAGTGCGCGTAAGACTGCAGCGCCAGGCCAAAGTGACCACGGTTTTCTGGATCGTAGACGGCCTGTTTCATTGAGCGCAGCAGCATCGTTTGCAGCATCTCATGATCCGGGCGATCGGCAATGGACGTCAGCAGCTCGGCATAATCTCGCGGTTCCGGCTTGCTGCCACCTGGAAGCTCCAGACCCAGCTCCGCCAGCACGGTACGGAAGGAGGTAATCGCTTCTTCGGTTGGCTTGTCGTGAATACGAAACAGCGCAGGCTCAGACTCTTTCTCGACAAAACGCGCTGCCGAGATGTTGGCGAGGATCATGCACTCTTCGATAAGTTTGTGCGCGTCGTTACGCTGCGTCTGCTCGATACGTTCAATGCGACGTTCGGCGTTGAAGATAAACTTCGCCTCTTCGCTCTCAAACGAAATCCCGCCTCGTTCAGCACGGGATACATCCAGCACTTTGTAGAGGTTATGCAGCTCTTCGATATGCTTCACTAACGGCGCGTACTGCTCGCGCAGATCCTGATCGCCCTGCAGCATATGCCAGACCTTGTTGTAGGTCAGACGCGCGTGGGAGCTCATGACGGCTTCGTAGAAGGTGTAGCTCGTCAGACGGCCCTTTGCCGAAATGGTCATTTCACAGACCATACACAGACGATCGACCTGTGGGTTCAGCGAGCAAAGGCCGTTGGAGAGCACTTCCGGCAGCATCGGCACAACCTGAGACGGGAAGTAAACCGACGTTCCGCGGTTGCGGGCTTCGGTATCCAGCGGCGTTGGCGGACGGACGTAATAACTGACATCAGCGATAGCCACCCACAGACGCCAGCCGCCACCGCGTTTTTTCTCGCAGTACACGGCATCATCAAAGTCTCGCGCATCTTCACCATCGATAGTGACCAGAGGCAGGTCGCGCAAATCCACGCGGCCGATTTTGGCCTCTTCCGGTACCTGTTCTTTCAGGCTGGCAATTTGTTTTTCAACTTCTGGCGGCCAGACGTAAGGGATTTCATGGGTGCGCAGCGCCATATCGACCGCCATGCCAGTGCCCATGTTATCGCCCAACACTTCAACGATTTTACCGACGGCTTTGGTGCGACGAGTTGGACGCTGAGTCAGCTCCACCACCACCACAAAGCCCATTCGTGCACCCATCAGTTCTTCTGGTGGAATGAGAATATCAAAGCTCAGTCGGCTGTCGTCCGGCACCACAAAACCGATACCAGCATCGGTAAAGTAGCGGCCAACAATCTGCCCGGTTCTTGGCTCAAGCACACGAACAATGCGCGCTTCACGGCGGCCTTTACGATCGGCCCCCAGCGGCTGTGCCAGCACTAAATCGCCGTGCATGCACATCTTCATCTGCTCGCTTGAGAGATAAAGATCGTCTTTGCGGCCTTCCACGCGCAGGAAGCCAAATCCATCGCGATGACCAATGACTTTGCCTTTCAGCAGATCAAGGCGTTCCGGCAGCGCATAGCACTGACGACGAGTGAACACGAGCTGTCCGTCGCGCTCCATCGCGCGCAGGCGGCGGCGCAGCGCTTCCTGCTGCTCTTCACCGGTAATGTTCAGCTCAACGGCCAGCTCATCACGGCTGACGGGTTTTTCGCGTTTTGAAATAAAATCGAGGATAAATTCCCGGCTCGGGATAGGGTTCGCGTATTTTTCTGCTTCGCGTTCCTGGAAAGGATCTTGTGACATAGCGGTTCCTCCGTAGTCAGCTCCAGTGAAGTGACAGGTCACTCCACCAGCAATAATTTATAAAGCGGTTGATTCTCTTCAACCAAATCGGCCAGCGTGTAGTTATCCAGCTCCTTGAGAAAACTGTTCACGGCCTGAGAAAGCGCCTGTTTAAGCCGACAGGCAGGCGTAATGTGGCAAAACTCGCTGCTGCAATTCACCAGTGATAACGGTTCAAGTTCCCGAACCACATCACCGACGCGAATGCTTTTTGCCGGTTTGCCAAGGCGAATACCGCCGTTTTTTCCACGCACGGCATCGACGTAGCCAGCACGGCTTAACTGATTGATTATTTTAACCATATGATTACGGGATACGCCGTAGACCTCCGTGACTTCGGAGATACTCGTCATGCGACCGTCAGGCAGCGATGCCATATAGATTAGCGCACGCAATCCGTAATCGGTGAAACTCGTTAACTGCACATCAACCTCAAAGCAGGGAAAAACGGGGTGTTATTACCTTTGATGATAAACCAGCCAGCCAGGTAGCGGTTAATTAATTTAAGCGGGGGAAGGTGGAAAGCGGGAACAAAGGGGCGCAGTGAGTGCGCCCCTGACATGATTATGCGTCGAACGGGTCGCGCAGGATCATGGTTTCAGTACGGTCCGGGCCAGTTGAAATAATATCAATTGGCACACCGGTCAGTTCTTCGATGCGCTGAATGTAGTCCAGTGCTGCCTGTGGCAGACCGCTACGCTCTTTCACACCAAAGGTGGTTTCAGACCAGCCCGGCAGGGTTTCGTAAATCGCTTCGATACCTTCCCAGTCGTCGGCTGCCAGCGGAGTGGTGGTCACTTCGCGGCCATCCGGCATACGATAACCGACACAGATTTTCACCTCTTTCAGGCCGTCCAGGACGTCCAGTTTGGTCAGGCAGAAGCCTGAGAGGGAGTTAATCTGCACAGCGCGGCGAACGGCAACAACGTCCAGCCAGCCACAACGACGACGGCGGCCAGTGGTCGCACCAAACTCGTTACCCTGCTTGCAGAGGAACTCGCCGGTTTCGTCGAACAGTTCGGTTGGGAATGGACCTGCACCGACACGGGTAGAGTAGGCTTTGATGATACCCAGAACGTAATCCACATAACGCGGGCCCAGGCCGGAACCGGTCGCCACGCCACCTGCAGTGGTGTTGGAAGAGGTTACGTACGGATAGGTACCGTGGTCGATGTCCAGCAGGGTGCCCTGGGCACCTTCGAACATCACAAAATCACCACGCTTACGCGCCTGATCCAGCAGGTCAGAAACATCCACGACCATCGCAGTCAGGATGTCGGCAACCGCCATCACATCGTCCAGTACTTTCTGGTAGTCAACGGCGTCAGCTTTGTAGTAGTTCACCAGCTGGAAGTTGTGATATTCCATCACTTCTTTCAGTTTTTCGGCGAAGGTCGCTTTGTCGAACAGGTCGCCAACGCGCAGGCCACGACGGGCCACTTTATCTTCGTAAGCCGGGCCGATGCCACGACCGGTGGTGCCGATAGCTTTCGCGCCACGAGCTTTCTCACGCGCCACATCAAGGGCTACGTGATAGTCAAGGATCAGCGGGCAAGCTTCAGAGAGCAGCAGACGCTCGCGAACCGGGATACCACGGTCTTCCAGTTCTTTCATCTCTTTCATCAGCGCAGCAGGAGACAGCACAACACCGTTACCGATGATGCTGGTCACATTGTCACGAAGAATGCCTGATGGAATAAGATGGAGGACGGTTT